>NZ_CP033069.1:3177851-3800526 GCF_003669015.1 Acidovorax sp. 1608163 | reverse complement strand
GGACGACCGCGAGGCTGCGGTGGCTGCGGCCCTGGTGCGTGCCCCCAATGCCAAGCCCGCCCTGGTGGCGCAGAGGGCCTGCGGTGTGCTGCGTGCCATGCAGCCTGCCACAAAGACTGCCATAGCCCAGCCGCGTGCTGCGCAAACCGACTGCGATGCGCTGGAGCTGTTCACCACCGCTGCCGTGCAGCGCCGTGCCTTTGATGCGACCGAGGGCATCGCACCGCACTTTGCGCGCTACGCGTTGCGCCAACAGGCTGCGAAGGCAACCCAGGCCTCCAGTGCCGGGAATACTGCTGCCATGGGCACCCCTGCCCAGCAGGCGCTGCGCACCACAGTGCGCGCGCCCTTGCAGCGGTTTGCGGTGCAAAGCCTGCAGCAGCAACTGCGCGAGTTGCATGGGCGCAATGTGGAAGACGGCGCCGTGCTGGTGCTGGACAACGCCAGTGGCGCGGTGCTGGCGTGGGTGGGTTCGTCCGGCGCCTTGAGCCAGGCCAGCGAGGTCGATGGCGTGCTGGCTCTGCGCCAGCCGGGCTCCACGCTCAAGCCGTTTTTGTATGCGCAGGCGATTGCAGAGCGGCGGCTCACGGCGGCGTCGCTGGTGGACGATTCATCGGCGCAGATTGCGACCTCTGGCGGGTTGTACATCCCGCAGAACTACGACCGCCAGTTCAAGGGCTGGGTGTCGGCGCGCACGGCGCTGGCGGCCTCGCTCAATGTGCCTGCGGTGCGCACGCTGGTCATGGTCACGCCCGATGCGTTCCACCGCCAGTTGGGGGCACTGGGGTTGCCGCTGCGCGAAAGCGGCGACTACTTTGGCTACAGCCTGGCGCTGGGCAGCCCGGAGGTGCCGCTGCTGCAGCTCACCAACGTGTTTCGCTCACTGGCCAACGGGGGGCGCTTCAGCCCCACCACGGCTTTGCCGCCCAGCGCCCGCCCGGTGTTCACGCCAGCGCTCGATCCGCGTGCCGCCTTCATCGTGGGCGACATTTTGTCGGACGGCAACGCCCGCGCCCGCACCTTTGGCACCGACAGCGTGCTGGCCACCCGCTTTTGGACGGCGGTGAAAACCGGCACCAGCAAAGACATGCGCGACAACTGGGCGGTGGGCTGGTCAGAGCGCTACACCGTGGGCGTGTGGGTGGGCAACGCCAGTGGCGCGGCCATGCACGATGTGAGCGGTACCAGCGGCGCGGCCCCGGTGTGGGCGGCGGTGATGGGCTTTTTGCACGCCCGCCAGCCCAGCCGTGCACCCCGGGCCCCCCAGGGGCTGGTGCAGCAGGCGGTGCGCTTTGGCGCGTCGGGCCCTGCAGAGCCAGGCCGCCGCACGCCCCCCATGCCGCTGGAGGCTGCGCGCCAGGAGTGGTTTGTGCAGGGCACGCAGCAAGCGCTGTTTGCTATAAATTATGTAGCTGCTAGCGCTTATTCCATGAGCGCTAGCGGCAAAAATAGTCTTAAATCAGCGGAGGTGGCGCCCGAGGCTGCCCGTATCGCGATGCCGGTCCAGGGCACGATCATTGCGCTGGACCCGGACATCCCCCCCCAGGCCCAGCGCCTGCGCCTGAAGGCGAGCGACGACGCGGGCGCCCGCGTGGCATGGCGCATGGATGGCAAAGCGCTGGGCCGGGGGCCGCTGCTGGAATGGCTGCCCTGGCCGGGCCGCCACACGCTGGAGCTGACCGACGCGCAGGGGCGGGTGCTGGACACTGTGCGCTTTGAAGTGCGGGGCGCTGGCGTGGCGCCGGGCGCAACCCAGGCAGCGGCACAGCGCGCGCGCTGACCGTTTGCGCGGCGGGCAAAAAGCCGACAAAGCCCGAAAGCCCCCGAAAGAGTCTGCTGACGGCCTCGCAGGGGAATTCGCTCCAATCCTTCGGGCACGGGTCTTTGCGGGCGATCTGCTGCGCTGCGGTGCTTGCCGGTGGCTGAGCTGAGGGCGGCACTCCGGGCCTCGCATGCCATTGCGCAAAGACCGGTGCGCGACCGCTGGAAGATCGTCCGCAGGCTCTGGGGTGCCTCTTGTGCACAGGCGCTTGAACCGGTGCGCCAAGCCGGTGTTTGCCTGCCAATTTGCACCGATGTGGCGTGGCCTGCTCACTACAATGGGGCATCTCTTCTGTGCGCGGCACCGCCTCCCCATGCCTTTCAATCAGCGTCATTCTTGCCAAGGCTGCACTGGCGTTTTGTGCAGCACCCTGCAGGTGCTGCGGGGCACGGCTGCAAGCTAGTCAGGCATGCCGCAGTCTCGCAAGTCCCTCTCTCACCGCCTGCTCTGGCTGGCCTTGTTGCTTTCCCTGGGGATTGGCGCCCTGACGGTGCGTACCCTCTGGACGCTGCGCAACGACGAGTGGAACTACGCCCTGCAGGCCAATGCCAACCTGGTGGGCACCCTGTCGCGCTCGCTGGAGTGGACGCTGGACGCTGTGGACCAATCTTTGCTGAGTGTGGCTTCGGAGCTGGAGCGCGTGAAGGACCTGTCTTCGACCGCGCAGTTGCGCCAGCAAGTGCGTTTTGAAGGCCTGATGCGCCTGCAGGGGCTGGGTGATGTGCTGGTGCTCAACGCCCAGGGTGACATCATTCTGGACTCGGGCTTCAGCGAGCCGCGCAAGGCCAATTTTGCAGACCGCGACTACTTTCGCGCCTTCAAGGACGGGCGGCATGAAGGCCTGTTCATTGGCAAGCCGGTGCCCTCTAGGGTGTCGCAGCTGAACTCGCTGCCCATGGCGCGGGCCTATCACACGCCGGACGGTGCCTTCGCTGGCGTTGTGCTGAGCGCGGTGCGCTTGAGTTACTTCAACGAGCTTTTCGCTTCGGTGAACCTGGGCGACAACAGCGGCGTCAACCTGTTCCGGGCCGACGGCATCATCGTGTCGCGCTTTCCCTATGGTGATCTGGACGTGGGCAAGAGCATTGCCGGTTCGGCCAACATGCTGCGCTTCCAAAAAGAAAACCAGGGCTCGTTTGTCGGCCTGGCCGAGCTGGACGGCGTGGAGCGCTCTTACTCCTTCACCCGTGTGGGCCGCTTTCCCCTGATTTTGAATGTGGCGCAGGCCCGCTCCACCATCGAGAGCAAATGGACCCGTTCTGCCTGGGGTCTGGGCATGTTCACGCTGCTGCTGATGCTGTCGTGCATGGCGCTGGCCGTGCTGTTCAGCCGCGAGTTGCAGCGCCGCCAGGCGATCAGTGCTCGGCTGCACCGGGCCGAGCGGGACATGAGCACCATCTTGCACAGCATTCCGTCGGTGGTGGGGTCGTGGGATGCCAACCTGTACAACCGCTTTGGCAACCAGGCGCATGAGATCTGGTTTGGCGTGCCGCTTGAGAAGCTGCGCGGCATGCACATGAGCGAGATGCTGGGCTCCAAGCGTTTTGGCTACACCGAACCCCTGCTGCGCAAGGCGCTGGAGGGTGAACCCCAGGTGTTTGAAACTACGTTGACCGACAAGCAGGGCATGGCGCGCCACGTCATCGTTTCCTACACCCCCGAGCGCGATGGCGAGCAGGTGCTTGGCCTGTTCATCCAGCTCACCGACATCACCGACCGCAAGCACATGGAAGACCAGCTGTTTGAGGAAAAGGAGCTGATGCGCCTGACCTTGCAGTCGATTGGCGATGCCGTGGTGTGCTGCAACGCCGCAGGCCACGTGACCTATCTGAACCCCGTGGCACAGCGGTTGACCGGCTGGCAAGGCTTTGATGCGGCGGGCCGTGATGTGGACGATGTCATTCGCCTGCTGCCCACCGATGCGGAGGTGGAGCTGGACAGCCCCCTGCGCACCGCCATGCAGAACGACCGGCCCATGGCGGCCACCCGTGGCGTGGTCGAGCACCGCGCCACCCAACAGCGCTTTGATGTAGAGCTCTCGGCCAGCCCGATTGCCGACCGCCATGGCCACGTGACGGGGGCCGTTGCCGTGTTGCGCGACGTGACGCAGGCCGTGGCCATGGCCGCACGCATGGCGCGGCTGGCGCACTATGACGCGCTGACGGACTTGCCCAACCGGGTGCTGCTGCAAGACCGTGCCCAGCAAGCCATTGCCCAGGCCCAGCGCGATGGCAAGCATGTGGGGGTGCTGTACCTGGACCTGGACGGCTTCAAACAGGTCAACGACGCCATGGGCCACGATGTGGGTGACCAACTGCTGGTGCAGTGGGCGCAGCGCCTGCAGGCTGCCGTGCGCCAGACAGACACCGTCTGCCGCCAGGGGGGCGATGAGTTTGTGCTGCTGCTGCCCGGCATTGGCAACGCGCAACAGGCCACGGTGGTGGCCCGCAAAATCATGGCGCAATGCGAGGCACCGTTCATGCTGCAAGGTGTGGCTGTGCCCATGGGCCTGAGCGGCGGGATCAGCCTGTACCCCGAGCATGGGCGCGACCTGGACGAGCTGACCCGCCACGCTGATGCGGCCATGTACGCGGCCAAACAGGCTGGCCGCAACCAGGTGCGCTTATACGAAGGCACAGGCCAGCCGCCCAGGCTGGTGGTGCAGCAGGCGGCCTTGGCCTGAGATCTTGTTGATGTGACTGCGTACCCGCCGCACGGGTCTGCAGGTGCGTCCTCGGCTTTGGAAATTTGTTGCAAGGCCCCGCAAATAATTTTGATGGCCTGGTGCGGTGGCTGCGTCTACCATGCTGCGCTGTCCCCTTACACGGAGTGAGAGCGTGCCTGACCTGTCCAAAATCACCTGTATCGAAGACCTGCGGGTCGTTGCCCAGCGCCGTGTGCCGCGCATGTTCTACGACTATGCGGACTCGGGCTCGTACACCGAAGGCACTTACCGCTCTAACCAGGCCGACTTTCAGGGCATCAAGCTGCGCCAGCGCGTGGCCGTCAACATGGAAGGCCGCAGCACCCGCACCACCATGGTGGGGCAGGATGTGGCCATGCCCGTGGCCATTGCGCCCACGGGCCTCACCGGCATGCAGCACGCTGATGGTGAAATCCTCGGCGCCAAGGCGGCCAAGGCGTTCGGCATCCCGTTCACGCTGTCCACCATGAGCATCTGCTCCATCGAGGACATTGCCGAGCACACGGGCCGCCACCCGTTCTGGTTCCAGGTGTATGTGATGCGCGACCGCGATTTCATCAACCGCCTGATCGACCGCGCCAAGGCCGCCAACTGCTCGGCCCTGCAGCTCACGCTGGACCTGCAGATCCTGGGCCAGCGTCACAAGGACATCAAGAACGGCCTCTCGGCCCCGCCCAGGCCCACCCTCGCCAACCTCATCAACCTGGCCACCAAGCCGCGCTGGTGCCTGGGCATGCTGGGTACCAAGCGCCGCAGCTTCGGCAACATCGTGGGCCACGCCAAGGGTGTTGGCGATTTGTCTTCGCTGTCGTCGTGGACGGCCGAGCAGTTTGACCCGCAGCTCAACTGGGGCGATGTGGAGTGGATCAAGAAGCGCTGGGGCGGCAAGCTGATCTTGAAGGGCATCATGGATGCCGAAGACGCGCGCCTGGCTGTCAACAGCGGTGCCGATGCGCTCATCGTCAGCAACCACGGTGGCCGTCAGCTCGACGGCGCACCATCGTCCATCGCCGCGCTGCCTCACATTGCAGAAGCCGCAGGCAAAGACATCGAGGTGTGGATGGACGGCGGCATTCGCAGCGGGCAAGACGTGCTTAAAGCCCGCGCGCTGGGCGCGCAGGGCACGCTGATCGGCCGCGGCTTTCTGTATGGCCTGGGCGCGTATGGCGAGGCAGGTGTGACGCGCGCGCTGCAGATCATCCAGAAAGAGCTGGACATCACCATGGCGTTTTGTGGCCACACCAACATCAACAACGTCGACAGTAGCGTGCTGTTGCCGGGCACTATTCCTCGCCTTTGACTTGATTGAAAAGGCGATGGCGCCGTGACAAGCCGCCCTGCTGCCAGCCCCGCCTAAAGCGGGGCTTGTGCTTTCAGGCCCCGGTCAGGGCGATGCGGCCCACAGGGCTTATCAAGACGCGGCCTTCCAGAGGATGTAGTCGGCCTGGTACTTCACCACTTGCTTTTGCCCCGCATTGCCAGCAGCGCAAGCCATGGCGGGTGCCACGCCGCCCTGGGTGGCCACGCGCTGGATGTAGGTCACGCCCTGCATGGCGCCCATGCCCATGGCGGGGTTGGCCTTGACCAGTTGGAGCGGGATGTTGCCCGCACCTGCGGGGGCCACTGCCACCTGCGTGGCCGTGACCTTGGAGCCATCGTTGCTCTCCCAGGTGGCCGGTGGGCCAAAGTAGCGGCCTATGGCTTTGCCTGCGCGGTCCATCAGCTGGGCATCGGGCCCCACAAACACCCACTCAAAGTCGCTGGGCATGTCTTTCTTGGCCCGGCACTCGTAGGTGATGCTGCCCGTGCCCACGGTTTCCAGGGCAATGCGTTGGCCTGCCGGCACTTGCACTGCAGCGGGCAAGGTGCTCTGGTTGAACGCGGGCATCGGGGTGGCGGGGGCCATGGAGCCACAGGCCGTCAGGGCGGTGGCGGCCAGCAGGGTCGTGGCGATCAAAGGGGTGCGTGCTTGCATGGTGGCTTCCTTGGGAGGGGTTGGGTAGAGCGCACCGAAATCGCACTGCAGGCAGGGTGGACCATCCGCTCAAGGCGGGCTCTGCAGCATTTTTTCCGGTGACGAAGGGCTATACGCAGGCCGATGGAGAGTGGATTCAAAAAGTGCTCTTTTTAAATATTCTTTTGAAAAGCGGTGTGGGTGAGGCCGTTGCGTTGAATCCAGAGGGGTGCTGTGCCCGTATCCGTTGTGCAGGCATTGGCCGGTTCGGGTAATGCAGCTATGCGCCTTAACTTGGCAATGGACGCCGCCGTGGTGTCTGCAAGGGCGCTTATCCAAGACAATGGGCGCATGAGCACCCTCCACTCCGATCGCGAACTCATGGAACTCATCGACCGCGTGGCAGCGCAAGACGACTCGGCCCTCAAGGCCCTGTATGAGCGCACTTCGTCCAAACTGTTTGGTTTGGCGCTGCGCATCGTGCGCCAGCGCGATGCCGCAGAAGACGTGCTGCAGGACGCCTTCGTGGCCATCTGGCGCGGGGCGGGCAGCTACCGCGCGTCGCTCAGTCCGCCCATGGCCTGGATGGGGCTCATCGTGCGCAGCCGGGCACTGGATGCCCTGCGCAAGCGCACAACCGACCGCAGCGATGTGACCGATGAACTGGACGACCTGTTGTCGGACACGCTGGAGGGCGACGGCGCCAACCCCATGGACGTGACCGAGGCCAGCGAGCAGGCCTTCGCGCTGCACCAATGCCTTGCCAAGCTCGATGGTAAGCAGCGCGAAGTCGTCAGCCTGGCGTATCTGCGCGACCAAAGCCACGGCGAGCTGGCCGAGCAACTCAAGCTGCCGCTGGGCACCGTCAAGACCTGGATACGGCGTGGGCTGGACCAGTTGCGCAACTGCATGGCGCGTTACGTGTGAGAGGCCCTCTGCTGTGAACATCACCCAACACCCTGAATTGCTGCAGCGCCTGGCTGCCAGCTACGCCCTGGGCACGCTGCGCGGCGGCGCGCGCCGCCGTTTTGAATCCCTGGCCCGCGAACACGCCAGCGTGCGCGCTGCAGCGCTGGTGTGGCAAACCCACTGGTCCGGCCTGGCCGAGCTGCAGCCGGGCAGCACGCCAGACCCGGCCGTGTGGGTGCGCATCCATAACCTGGTGCAGGCCGACAAAGCCCAGCACGCCATGGCGGCAGCACGCATGGAACGCACGGCAGGCCCTGAGCCCGTGGGCTGGTGGCGCACCCTGTGGGTGTGGCGCGGCGCGGCTTTGGCAGGGGCCGTGGCCACACTGGCGGCGGTGGTGGTGGGCCTGCAAGCCCATGGCGGCCTGCAGGCCACCACCAGCGCACAGATTGCCGCTTTGCAGCAGCAGCTGCAAGCCACGCCGCAGATCCAGTACGTGGCGGTGCTGGCCGACGACAAGGCCGATGCCTCCATGTTGGTGACCTTCGACCCGACAAACCACAAGCTGGTGTTGCAGAGGGTGGGGGGCTTTCAGGAAGGAGCGAACCAATCTTTGCAACTGTGGGCGCTGCCCCCAGCGGGCGGCCCCCGCTCGCTGGGTGTGCTGGGGCATGAAAAGTTGCTCACCCTCACGGCGGGAGAGAGGGACGTTCAGCAGGTTCCCACCCTGGCCATCAGCCTGGAGCCCAAAGGAGGCGTACCCAGCGAGACAGGCCCCACTGGGCCGGTGCTGTTCAAGGGCGCGCTCATTCAGCGTGTGCTGTAGCGCGGCCTGAGGGCAAGGTACTTGCCCGAACCGGCAAAGACTGCCGGCAGGTGTTTAGAGTGGCTAAAAAACTCAGCGAAGCGGTCGTGGCTAGGCGTTTCGCCGCAGGCAGTACAAGCAGTACGGCAAGGCGAGACAACGACGCCAGGGGAGTTTTTTTGAGTCGCTCTTACCGCAAGAGCGGCAGCGACGGCGGCATGTCCGACACCTTGAACACCGCCACCACCCGCACCAGGTCTGATGCCCGCTGACGCAGGCCATCGGCGCTGGCAGACGACTCTTCCACCAGGGCTGCGTTTTGTTGGGTGGAGTGGTCGATGCTCTCCAGCGCCTGGCTCAAGGCCTGCACGCCACTGGCCTGGCGGGTGCTGGCGTCGTTGATCTCCGCCATGATCTGGTCCACGCGCTGCACCGCGTCCACGATGTGCGTCATGGTGTTGCCTGCCTGGGTGACCAGGGACGAGCCCAGTTGCACATGGGCCGAGCTGGCCTGGATCAGCGCACCAATTTCCTTGGCGGCCTGGGCACTGCGCTGCGCCAGGGCGCGCACCTCGCTGGCCACCACCGCAAAGCCCCGGCCTTGTTCGCCTGCGCGGGCGGCTTCCACCGCAGCGTTCAGCGCCAGGATGTTGGTCTGGAAGGCAATGCTGTCGATGACCGCAATGATGTCGGTGATCTTGGCCGAAGCGCTAGCGATGTCCGACATGGTGGTCACCACCCGCTTGACCACATCGCCCCCTTCTTGCGCCACGCCGGATGCCCGGCCAGCCAGCTGCTTGGCTTCGTTGGCGCTTTCTGCATTGCGTTGCACCGTGGTGTTGATGTCTTCCATGGTGCCCACGGTTTGCTGGATGGAGGTGGCTTGTTGTTCCGTGCGCACGGACAAATCCTGGTTGCCGGCAGCAATCTCATGGCTGGCGTTGGAAACCCCTTCCGCCGCCATCCGTACCTTGGAGACCACGTCCGTCAATGAGCGCCCCATTTCTTGCAGGGAGAGCAGCAGTGGGGTGAATTCGTCATTGCCGGTATCGCTGGCGTGGGTGGTCAAGTCCCCACTGGCAGCCCGCTGTGCAATCGTGCTGGCTGCACCAATGCGCTTGCGAAGTAACTTGCGCAGCCACCAAGCAAAGCCACTGAGCAAGACCACAATGGCGCTGAGCGCGCACAACTGCAGTACCAGTGTCAGGTTGACCGCATCACGGATGCTTTGGATGTCTTCTGTCAGTGCTTCAGTCTGGTACTCCACCGCGCTTTCCAGCCCACTGAGCAAGGCATTGCGCGCCGGAATCGTCTCTTTCACCAGGAAATCAAACGCCTGGTCCTTTTGCCCTTGGGTAATGAGCTGCACATTCTTCTCGCCCACGGCCCAGAACGCATCGTTCAGTTGGGGGATGGCCTTGAACACTGCACGCCCCTTGTCTGAGAACAGGCGGCGTTCGTAGTCGCGCAGCAACTCGTTCACCATCGTCCGTTTTGCGGCCACGTCGTCCAAGGCTGTTTGCTGTTCTGCAGGGGTGCGCGCCAGCATGGCATGGCGTAGCTGCAAGGATGCGCGCGTGATGTTCAGCTCAATCGCACCGGCCACACGCAGTTGCTGTACGCGGCTGTCTTTGGTGTGCTGCGCGGTCTCTTCCACGGCCGTGAGCTTGGCGTAGCTGAAACCGCCAAAGGCGATCACGGTGCTGGCAAGCCCCGCAATCATCCAGCCAAGTCGTTTTGTGATTCCCATGGAGGCTCCGTACTGCAATCTGTGGAATGATGTCAAATGATAGATGTATTAGGTTTAAAATGCAATCATTGTTATCAATATGATAATTTTGAAATTTTTTGCCTTGGGCTAGCGATCCATAGCAAGCCGCTGAAAGTGCTTTGGGCGAACCGAGCGGGACGCATTTTCGGGGCGAAATCTGTGGCCCCAGCCTGGGCCAGGCACGACTGACTGGATGTGTGTAGGGACGTATGACTATGATGTGGACACCGTTACAAACGGTAGTGAATGGGGCGATCTGACATGGTGCTGCCTGTAACTCCTGCTTTCTCCTGCCAGAGGGACGTTTGTGCGGCGTGGGGGCTGTTACCCACGCCCCATCGGCGTCTGTCCTTGCCGCCGAGGTGTGCTGCATGAGCCAGAGCATTCTGATCGTGGACGACAACACCGGCATGGTCCAGCTGATGGCGCGCATGCTCAAAGGGGTTGCCCGCCTGCGTTTTGCCACCCGGGGGATGAGGCGCTGAAATTGATGCGTGAGTCTGCCCCCGATTTGGTGTTGCTGGACGCAGAGATGCCGGGCATGAGCGGCTATGAAGTGTGTGAGGCCATCCGCGCTGATGCCACGCTGGCCGATATCCCGGTCATTTTTGTGACGGGCCATGGCGAGACCGATGCCGAAGTGCGCGGGCTGGAGGCGGGGGCGGTGGATTTCATCACCAAGCCGGTGAATGAAGCGCTGCTGCTGGCCCGTGTGCGCACGCAACTGCGTCTGAAGTCCATGGCCGACGAATTGCGCAGCATGGCCACCACCGACGGCCTGACCGGGTTGGCCAACAGGCGCTATTTTGATGAGTTGATGCGACGCGAGTGGCAGCGCTGTGCCCGTACCGGCAGTTCGATTGCGCTGTTGATGGCGGACATCGACCATTTCAAACGCTACAACGACAGCTATGGGCACCCTGGCGGGGATGCCTGTCTGCA
The DNA here is from genome assembly GCF_003669015.1 of Acidovorax sp. 1608163. NCBI lineage: Bacteria > Pseudomonadati > Pseudomonadota > Betaproteobacteria > Burkholderiales > Comamonadaceae > Acidovorax > Acidovorax sp. 1608163. The sequence continues at coordinate 3,789,619 of NZ_CP033069.1, read as the reverse complement.
GGCGGTGGCCAAGACCTTGACGTTGGTGGCCCGGCGCCCTGCCGACCGGGTGGGGCGTTTGGGGGGCGAGGAGTTTGTGGTGCTGTTGCCTGACACCGATGTGGCCGGAGGGCAGGAGGTGGCCGAGCATGCCGTCAAACTGATACAGGCTTTGGCGTTGCCGCATGTGGCCTCGCTCACGGCGGAGCACGTCACCATCAGTGTGGGCGTGGCGGTGTGCACCGGACAGGACATGGCCCGGCATGACCCGCAGTCGCTCTATAGCGCGGCCGACCATGCCTTGTACGCCGCGAAGGCGCAAGGGCGCAACCGCTGGGCCGCTGAGGTCATGGGCTGAACCATGATCCGCTACCGGCGCGACACCGTCGCCACGCCCATGGGGTCTGTGGACCGGACGATTCTGATGTCCACGATGGTGCTGTGCCTGACCCTTGCTGTGGCGGCTTTCGCCTACATCCACCAGCAACAGCAAAACATCCAGGAGGTGGGTGAACGGTTTGACCGCCTCAAGAACCGTGTGCTGGGGGAGGTGGGTTTGCGCATGCGGCTGTATGAATATGGCCTGCAGGGCACGCGCGGCATGATGGCTGCGGTAGGGGAAGACCTGAGCTGGTCCTCTTTTGCCCGCTACAGCGCAAGCCGTGATTTTGAGAGCGAGTTTCCCGGAGCCCGCGGCTTTGGCTTTATCCGCAAGGTGACGGCGGACGACCGGGCGCACTTTATGCGCCGGGCCCGAGACGAAATGGGGCCTGACTTTGAGGTGCGGCAGTTGCAACCGCATGTGGGTGACAGCTACATCATCCAGTACATCGAGCCCATGGAGCGCAACCTGCGGGTGTTGGGCCTGGACATTGCTTCCGAACCCGTGCGCAGGGCCACCGCCGTGGCGGCCATGCGGTCGGGTAAGACCACCCTCAGCGCGCCTGTCAACCTGATGCAGGACACGCAGGTGGGCTCTTCGGGGCTGTTGCTGGTGTTGCCGATGTACCGCTATGGCATGCCCACCAACACCGAGGCTGGCCGCGAACTGGCCTTGCTGGGCTGGGTGTATGCACCCTTGCAAATGGATGAAGTGCTGCGCAACCTGGATGCCGAAGAGGCCTTCTATTCCATGTCGCTGCGCGATCGCCTGGCCTCATCGGATGCGTGGCTTTACGGCGGAGAGCTGGCACCCGTGGCAGGCTTCCCCAAGCAGCCGCTGGCGTTGTTGGAGCTGTTTGGCCGGGAGTGGGAAGTCAACCTGCAGCCCACCCAGGAGTTTGTGGACTCTTTGCATTTGCAAGAGCCACAGCGCAAGGCAACGGAGGCTGGCCTGTTTGCCCTGTTGGCCTCGGCCCTGGTGGTCTCGATGGTGTACCTGGGGCAACGCAAGCGGGTGCAGCGGCTGGAGCAGGCGCGCCGCGCAGCGATTGTGGAGGGGTCAGACGACGCCATCATTGTGCAAACCCTGCAAGGCGTGATCACCGACTGGAACGACGGTGCCCGCAGGTTGTTTGGCTACGCTGCAGGCGACGTGCTGGGGCACACGGCGCAAGAGCTGCTGGTGCCTGTGCACCTCAAGGCCGAGGACGAATCCATGCTGGCACGGGTGGCTCAAGGCGAGCATGTCAAAGCCTACGAAACCGTGCGCAGCCACCGCGACGGTAGCTTGGTCGAGGTCTCGATTTCGGCCGGGCCCATTGTGGATGCCGATGGCCGCGTGGTGGGCCTTGCCAAGACCTTGCGCGATGTGCGCGAATCGCGGGCCGCGGCGCGGCGCGTGGCCGAACTCAATGCCACCCTGGAAGACCAGGTGCGCGAACGCACGGGCGACCTGGAGACGGCTCGGCATGCCCTGCAAACGGTGCTGGACGCCATGCCCTCGCAGATCGGGTACTGGGGCCGCGACCTGCGCAATCAGGTGGCCAACCGCGCTTACGGCGACTGGTTTCACATTGACCCTGCCATGGTGCATGGCATGCACCTGAGCGAGCTGATTGGGCAGGACATGTTTGCCATTTCGCTGCCCCACGCCGAAGCCGCCTTGAGCGGCGAAGCCCGCAGCTTTGAGCAAACCCGCCCAGCCACTGCCACCGAGCCCGCCCGCCACATGCTGGTGCACTACCTGCCTGACACGCAGGACGGTGCCGTCAAAGGTTTTTATGCCTTTGTGCATGACGTGACCGAGCTGACTGAAAGCCGCATGCAGTTGGCAGCCGCCCAGCGCGATAACGTTGCGCTGCTGCAAACATTGAACCTGCACGCGATTGTGTCGGTGGCCGACCGCACGGGCCGCATCATCGAAGTGAACGATGCTTTCTGCCACATCTCGGGCTTCCAGCGGCAAGAGCTTCTGGGGCAGAACCACCGCATCGTGAACTCGGGCGAGCACGACCGCGCCTTCTGGGTCAGCATGTGGCGCACCATCAGCAGCGGCCAAAGCTGGCGCGAAGAGGTCTGCAACCGTGCCAAGGACGGCACGCTGTACTGGGTAGACAGCGTGGTGGCGCCGTTCATGGATGCGCACGGGCGGGTCGAGAAGTACGTCTCCATCCGCACGGACATCACCAACCGCAAACGCACCGAGCTGGAGCTGCAGCGCACTTTGGCCCTGTTGCGCGCGGTGCTGGAGGCTTCGACCCAGGTGGCCATTGTGGCCACAGACCCCCGGGGCGTGGTGTCGCTGCTCAACCGAGGGGCAGAGCTTTTGCTGGACACGCACGCCGACAAAGTGGTCGGGAGAACGAATGCGCTGGCCTTCTTTGAAGCCGATGTCCCTGCGCAAGATGCCCAGCCCATGGGCAACGAAATGGATGGCGCAGGCGAGTTTGGAGCGCTGCGCCGTGTGGCCCAGTTCCACCAGGCCACGCAGGACCCGCAGACGCAGTGGTTCATGCGGCGGGCCGATGGTGTGCGGGTGCCTGTGTCGCTGGCTGTGACGCGCATGCAGGACGCCAACGGCCAGTTCACCGGCTACCTGGGCATTGCCTCAGACATCCGTTTGCGGCTGGAGCAAGAGCAGTCGCTGCGCGTGGCCATGCAGCAGGCCAACGCGGCCAACGAAGCGAAGAGCCGTTTCCTGGCCAACATGAGCCATGAAATCCGCACCCCCATGAATGCGGTGCTGGGCCTGTCGTACCTGCTGGCGCGCACCGCGCTGGACGAGGAGCAGCAGGGCATGCTTCGGCGTGTGCAGGTGGCCAGCAAGGCCCTGCTGGCGGTCATCAACGACATCCTGGACCTCTCCAAAATCGAGGCCGGCGAGATGGCCCTGGAGCGGGTGCCTGTGGACGTGAACCAGGTCGTGCGCGATGTGGCCGCCCTGATTGATATGCAGGCCCGCGAAAAGGGCGTGGCCTTTGTTGTGGACGTGAACGAACCCGTGCCCCAGCCGCTGGAGGGAGACAGCACCCGCTTGCAGCAGATCCTGATCAACCTGCTGAGCAACGCCATGAAGTTCACCGAGCGTGGCGAAGTGCGCCTGACGGTGCGCCACGAAGCGTTGGGCAGCGGCACCTTCCGGGTGCAAATGAGCGTGAGCGACACCGGCATTGGCATTGCCGAAGACGCTTGCAAGCGCCTGTTTGCCCCTTTTGTGCAGGCCGATTTGTCGACCACCCGCCGCTATGGCGGCACTGGGCTGGGGCTGTCCATCGTCAAGCAACTGGTCGAGATGATGCATGGCACGGTGGAAGTGCACAGCAAGGTAGGCCAGGGAAGCCGCTTTGTCGTCACGTTGCCCATGCACCGGAGCATGGGGCTGCTGCTGCACCGCGAAGCAGCGCCCTCCCTGCCCATGGGGCAGGGGCTGCCGGGCGTGCGCTTGCTGGTGGTGGACGACAACGAAACCAACCAGGAAATTGCGGCCCGCATCCTGCAGGCAGAAGGCGCCGAGGTGGGTGTGGCAGGGCATGGTCAGGCCGCGCTGGATTTGCTGCTGGCCCGCCCGCAGGGCTTTGATGCCGTGCTGATGGATGTGCACATGCCCGTGCTCAATGGGCTGGATGCCACCCGGCAGATTCGCTCCACCCCGAGCCTGGCGGGCTTGCCCGTCATCGGGCTCACGGCCGGGGTGTCTTTGTCGGAGCAGACCGAGGCCATCGGTGCGGGCATGAACGCGGTGGTGGGCAAACCGTTTGACCCGCCCGTGCTGGTGCGCACCCTGTGGCGCTGTCTGCCCGGGCTGGCGCAGCGCGCGGGCGTGGCGGCCGATGCCAATCCGCCTGCCAGCCCGCAGCCCGTGCCCCCTGACTGGCCCACGCTGCCTGGGGTATCGGCTGCACAGTCGCATGCGCGGCTCAAGGGGCATGCGCCGCTGCTGTGGCAACTGGTCCGGCGCATCGTGGCCTGCGTGGGCGGCCTGCCCGCGTTGTCCGCGGCGCCCACCCGGCAGGAGATAGACGCCTTGAAGCTGCCCTTGCACGATCTCAAGGGCATGGCAGGCTCGGTGGGCGCACAGGCGCTGCACGCCCTGGCATCGCAAGCCGAAGACGCCGCGCGCCAGCAGCAGCCCGAGGTGCTTGTCAAGGTGCTTGCGCAGCTGCAGCCCGCATTGCAGGGCTGGGAGGCGGCTTTGGCGCAGTCCCAACCCGAGGCGGCCCATGCGCCTGCCCGCCAGAGCGCCGACACGCCTTCCCTCGACCCCGCCACGCTGGCGCGCATCGGCCCGCTGCGCGCCGCCTTGCAGCACCGCGACCTGGCCGCGTTGGACGAGTGGGAAGCCCTGGCCCCCGCCTTGGCCCATGTGCTGGGCCCCGAGCGGCAGGCCGCACTGCAGCAGCACCTGGATGCCCTGGCATTTGATGAAGCCCTGGCCCTGCTGGACAGCGCCTTGCCTACCGAAGACCTATCGGCTTTCTGAGGCGCTGGCGTTTTTTTGCGCCCCGTTGAATCCATGCCGCAATGGCTTGCGTATTCAAGAGGTGTGCCTAGTGTCCTGCGTTGGAAGTTCGTTGATGAAATAAAGAGGCCGAAATCGTCGTCAGGCAAGGCGCAAACCACAGCGATAGCCGTAGCGATCGCGAGGATTTGCAACGCAGCATGGCGGCGATGCTCGGCATCTTTATGAAACGAATCTCCAACTCGGGGCACTCGCATGTGCAGTGCCTCTTTCCTGCTTTGGTTCAACCTGTCTGCCCTTGCTTCAGGAGCTTTTCGATGAAAAAACACCTTCTCCCCCTGCTCCTCACTGCCGGTGCACTGGCCGCGGGCGCCGCCCAGGCCGACACGGGCAAGCTGCTGCTCACCGGGGGCGTCAGCTCCATCACCGGCAGTGCTGGCGGCGGCATCACGCCCTGGGCGGTGATTGGCACCAACGCCACAGAGGGGGAGCTGGGCGTGAGCAGCTACGCCACGCGTGCAGGAACGCAGGACTACGCTCTGACCAGCTACGGCGTGGCGCTGGGCTATAAAGACCGGGTGGAGCTGTCGCTGGCACGGCAAGACTTTGACGCCGCGCCCGCCTTTGCCTTGAACGGCATTGCCCCCTTTGGCGTGGTGCCGGGCCAGCACATCCAGATGGACGTGCTGGGCCTGAAGGTGAAGCTGGCGGGCGACGCCATTTTGGACGCCGACACCTGGATGCCGCAGATCGCTGTGGGTCTGGAGCACAAACAAGTGCGCCCAGGTTCGCTGCAATCGGTGCTCGACTTTTTGGGCACCCAAACCAGCGGCACCGATGTGTATGTGAGCGCCACCAAGCTGCTGCTGGGCCAGGGCCTGTTGCTCAACGGCACGCTGCGCTACACCAACGCCAACCAAAACGGCCTGCTGGGCTTTGGCTCGGCAGCGCCTGGCAAAAGCCGCCGCAGCCTGCAGCCCGAGTTCTCCATCGCCTACCTGCTGCGGCCCAACCTGGCCGTGGGGGCCGAATACCGCTTCAAACCCAACAACCTGCAGGCGCTGGGCGCTGCGGCAGGCCTGGGTGCTGCGCTGCGCGAGGACGACTGGAAGGACCTCTTCATCGCCTGGGCGCCTAGCAAGAACGTATCGCTCACGCTGGCCTACGTTGACCTGGGCCGCATCGTGCCCGGCGTCACCCGTGACCGGCGCCAGACGGGTTACTACCTCTCGGCCCAGGTCGCGTTCTAGTCCTCTTCTCTAGCCGCTTTCGCTCGCTTTGCCATCCACGCGACCCCACCTTCGGAGCACACCATGAACACCCACCATTCCCCCTGGGTTTTGGCCGCAGCCCTGCTGCTGGCCTTGCCCGCCACCGCACAACAATCGCCCGCCGCACCAGCCATGGCACGCGCCGCTGCGCCTGCCCCCGCCGGGCTGTACCAGGCGCTGGGCGAAAAGCCTGGCATTGCCCGGTTGATGGACGACTTTGTGGACCGTGCCGTCCAAGACCCGCGCATTGGCGCGCATTTCAAGGACACCAAGCCCGCAGCCCTCAAAGAGAGCCTCACAGACCAGATCTGCCAGATCAGCGGGGGGCCTTGCCAATATGAAGGCGCTGACATGAAATCAGCCCATGCCGACATGGACATCACCAAGGGCCACTTCAATGCCTTGGTGGAAGTGCTGCAAGCCGCCATGCACGCCCAGGGCATACCGTTCGCTCAGCAAAACCGCCTGTTGGCGCTGCTGGCGCCCATGCACCGTGACATCCTTACCCAGCGTTGACACCATGAAATCATTGTCTTTTGCTATGTTTTTTGTAGCTGCTAGCGCTTGTTTGTCAAGCGCTAGCGCCGGAAATGTTCAAGTCCAGGTGCTGGACAGGGATGGCAAGCCCGTGCCCGATGCCGTGGTGGTGCTGTACCCCGCAGCGGGCGGCAGCGCGCCCAGCCTGTTGCAGGCCAGCCCCACCATCGAACAAGAGCGCATGCGCTTTGTGCCCGCTCTCACGGTGGTGGCGCCGGGCACCACCATCCGCTTCACCAACCAGGACCGGTGGGACCACCATGTGCGCGGCAATGCCGCCGGGCCTGTGCCCACCGGGGCTGCGGCCAATGAAGGGTTTGAGCTGCGGCTGGCGGGCAAGCAAGACGGCCAGCCTGCCCAGTCAGCCGATGTTGCGCTGCGCAGCCCCGGCGTGTTCTTGCTGGGCTGCCACCTGCACGGCTCCATGCGTGGTCATGTGTTTGTGACCGACTCGGCCTGGACGCTGAAGACCGATGCCGACGGCATTGCCCGCTTTGCCAGCGTGCCCGACGGGGCCGCCCAGCTGCGTGTGTGGCATGCCGAGCAGCTGGTGGACTTGCCCCGCAAGGGCCTGCAGGTGCAGGCTGCCCCGGTGCTTGAAACGATGCAGCTGAGCGTGGTGCCGCGCCCACGCCGCCCCGCGCCATCCCCGGCTGCAGCGGTGCCGGGTGGCAGCGGCACGGCGCCGCATGCGCATTACTGAAGGGGGTTGCTCGCCACCGTACGCCACCCGGTGGCCCTTGCAGGGCCGGTGATGGCGATGCCGATGGCGCTTAGCGGCCGTCGGCGGGTCAGCGCTCGATGGTCTTGTTCCAGCGCGCGTTCCAGGCGGGGCGGTTGGCGTTGATGCTGTCCCAGTCCAGCGTCACGGCGTTCTTCATCCACTGGTTGATCTTGCCCACCTGTTCGGCGCCATCACCCACCACGGGCGCTTGCGGGTTGGTGGGAATTTGCGCGCCAAATTGCAGCACATTGGCCTGGGCCAGGGGGCTCAGCAAAAATTCCGCCAGCTTCTGGGCCAGTTCGGGCTCGCTGTTTTTGGCGATCACGCACTGGGCCGTGAGCAGCACCACCGAGCCTTCTTTGGGCTGGGCGTACTCCACCGGAATGCCCTTGATCTTGAGCGCCGCCACGCCGGTGGGGGTGAGCGGGAAGAGGGCCGCTTCGCCCGTTTGCACCATCTCCGAAATCTTGGCCGAGCTGGGGATGTACTCCAGCACATTGGGGCCGATGGTCTTGGCCCAGTTGTTGAAGCCTGGCTCCACGTTCTTGTCGTTGCCGCCCTGGATGCGGTTGAACATCAAAAAGCCGTGCAGCCCGAACGACGACGACGGCATGGACTGGAACACCACCTTGCCCTTGTACTTGGGGTCGGCAAAGTCCATCCACGACGTAGGCGCGGCCCAGCCCTTTTCGGCAAACATCTTGGTGTTGTAGGCGATGCCTGTCATGCCCAGGCTCACGCCGCTGGCCAGGTCGTCCTTGAAGCGGGCGGCGGGGTAGATCTCGTTCAGGTGCGGGTTGGGCTTTTGCTTCTCGCACAGGCCCATGCCCATGGCGCGCACCATGATGCCGTCGTCCAGAAACATCACGTGCATCTGCGGCTTGTCCTTGTTGGCCTGGGCCTTGGCCAGGATGTCGGACGAGGTGCCTGGCACCACCACCACCTTCGCACCGTGCAGCTTTTCAAACGCCGGGAACACGTACTGTGTGTACGCCTTCTCCATGGTGCCGCCGTTCATGCCGATGTACAGCGTTTTCGTCTGCGCGGTGGCGGTGCCTGCGGCGGCCACGGCGGTCAGTGCAGCGGCCGTCACAAGGGCGCGGCGGGTGCGGCTGGTAAAGCGGGGGGAGAAGGTCATGGTGGTTTCCTTTCTGGTGGGGAGGGGGGGGTTGTCGGTGGCAAACGGGGTCAGTGGGCAGCGGCAGTGCTGGCCACGTCAGCCACCGTCGTTGGGAGAAATCGCTCAATCGCAAAGGCATCAATTGGCGTGGTGCTGCGGCCATCGCGTGCCAGCTCTGCCAGCACCTCGCCCACGCCCGGGCCAATCTGAAAGCCCGCACCCGCAAAGCCAAAGCCATGGATCAGGCCGGGCGTGGTGTGGCTCTTGCCCAGCACCGGCTGGCGGTCAGGCAGGTAGCCTTCGGTGCCGCTCCAGGTACGGATGAAGTGCGCGTTCTTGAGGGCGGGCAACAGCTCTACGGCCTGCACCGCCAGGGTCGCGATGGCACTGCGCTCGGAGCGGGCGCGGTCCGCATCCAGCGCCACGCCAGCGCCACCACCCAGCACCAGATTGCCGCGCGCCACCTGTCGGCAGTAGATGCCGCCGCCTTCCACGCCTAGGCTCCAGTGCATGAAAAAGGGCAGGGGCTCGGTCACCGCCATGGCGGGGTGGCCGGAGTGAATGGGCACGGCCTCGCCAAACTGCGCGGCCAGCGCACCGGCCCAGGCACCAGCGCAGTTGATGAGCACGGGCGCACGCACAGCCACGGTGGTGCCCGAGCGCACGGTGAACCGTTGCCCGTCGTGCTCCACCGAGGTCATCGGTGTGCGCTCCAGAATCTGCGCGCCTGCGCGCTGTGCAGCCAGTGCGAATGCGGGCGACACCAGGCGCGGGTTGGCCTGGCCGTCGTCGGGGCACAGCGACCCGCCCACGGCGCGCCCGCCCAGCCAAGGGCAGCGCTCGCGCAGCGTGGCGCCGGAGATCAGTTGAATGCCCAGGTCGAAGTCGCGGCTCAGGTTGGCATAGGCTTCCAGCGCGGCCATGTCCGCCTCACTGCGGCCAATCTTGAAGTGCCCGCTGCGCTGGTATTCGCCATCGGTGCCAATCAGCGCGGGCAGGTTGGCCCACACCTCGTGTGCGCGCTGCGCCAGCGGCAGCTGACTCACAGGGCGGCCCTGGCGGCGCACGCCGCCATAGTTCACGCCGCTGGAGCGCGAGCCGCACAGGTCGCGCTCCAGCAGCACCACGGCCACACCTTTGCGGCGCAGTGCCAGCGCGGCCGATGCGCCCATGATGCCGCCGCCCACGATGGCAACGTCGGTGTCGATGGTTCGGGTGGTCGTGCTCATTCGGTGGCCTCCGCCTGGGCTTGCAGGTGGATGGGAATGGGCTTGATCGGCGCCTGTCCGCGCAGCCGTCCTACTGTGTCAATCGGCTTGCCTGTGGCGTAGGCCAGGATTTCTGCAGCGGCCACACCGCACATGCGGCCTTGGCAGCGGCCCATGCCCACGCGGGTCAGGGCTTTCAGGCGGTTCATCTCGTCTGCGCCCGCATCGCGGGCACAGGCGCGCAGCTCACCGGCCGTGATGTTCTCGCAGCGGCACACCACCAGCGCGTCGGGCGCGTGGGCCGCCCAGTTGGTGGGGAAGGGGAAGGCGCGCTCCAGCCCTTGGCGGAATGGCATCAAGCCGGTGAGCTTGCGTTCCAGCTCCGCCGCGCGTGCAGTGTCCACCTTCACGCCATGGTCGGCCAGCAGCGCCAGCGCAGCGCGCTCACCCGCCCATTCGGCCGCATCGGCGCCCATGATGCCCGCGCCATCGCCCGCCAGGTACACGCCTGCCACGCTGGTGCGCCCTGCGCTGTCGCGCTCGGGCAGGTGGGCGCGGTGCATGGGCGCCCAGGCAAAGCGGCAGCCCAGCAGGTCTGCCAGTTGGGTTTCGGACCGCAGTGCGTAGCCAAAGCCCACAGCATCGCAGGGCACGGTGTGCTCGGCCTGGCCGTCGCTCCACACCACGGCGTTGATCCGTGTTTCGCCCTCCATGCGGACAGGCCGCACGCCGGTGTGCACCGCCACGCCATGCGCGCGCAGCCAGCCCACGTAGTACATCCCTTTGGCCAGCACGGCGGGCTGCGTCAGCATGCCGGGCAGGGCGGCCAGTTGGTCGGCAAAGTGGGCGGTGTCGAGCACTGCAGCGACCTTCGCACCCGTCTTGGCTCCCGCCTTGGCATATTGGTACGCCACCAGATACAGCAGCGGCCCGGTGCCCATCAGCACCACGTTGCGGCCGATGGTGCAGCCCTGGAACTTGAGCGCCACCTGCGCGCCCCCCAGCGTGTACACGCCAGGCAGCGTCCAGCCTGGCATGGGCAGCACGCGGTCGGTGGCGCCGCTGGCCACGATGAGCTGGCCGTAGGGCACCGTGCGCGTGGTCTGTGTGGGGCCATGCAGCACATCGAGCTGGCCGCCCTGAGCGTTCCACACCAGGCTGTTGGGTTGGTAGTCGATGTGGGCGGCCAAGCCATCCAGCGTGCTGTGCAATGCCGTGGCGCGTGATGCTTCGGTGCCGTACAGCGTTTGCGGGCTGCGGGCAAAGTGGGCGGGCGGGCGGCGGTAGATCTGCCCGCCGCCGCGCGCGGCCTCGTCGATCACCATGGGCCGCACGCCATGCGCCACCAGGGTTTGCGCCGCGCGGATGCCCGCAGGGCCTGCGCCCACGATCACGGGTTGCAAGGTGGGGGCGGTCATGCCGCCCCTCCGGTAGTCAGCTGCATGCCCGTCTGGATGAAGGTGGCGCAAGACCGTAGGCGTTCGCCGGTAGCCGTCATCACCCAGCAGTCCTGGCACGCGCCCATCAGGCAAAAGCCTGCGCGCGGCTCATGGCTGAACTCGTTGCGGCGCAATTGGGCGCGGTGGGTGAGGATGGCCGTGAGCACCGTGTCGCCTTCGAGCGCAGTGGCGGGTTCGCCATCGAGCACGAAGGGCACGGGCGCGCGGTCTTTTTCGGCCACGCGGTGGAGCAGGGCTGTGTTCATAGTCATGGAAGTCGTGCCCATTTATTTGCGCCCTACGAGCACGCGGTCCAAGCCGTACACCCGGTCGAGAATCACCATCGCGCAGGCCGTCAGGGCCACCATCAGTGCCGAAACCGCCGCCATCAGCGGGTCGATCGACTCGGTGGCGTACATGTACATGCGCACCGGCAGCGTCACCGTGCTGGGCGAGGTGACAAAGATCGACATGGTCACTTCGTCAAAGCTGTTGATGAAGGCCAGCATCCACCCGCCCGTCACGCCGGGCAGGATCATCGGCAGCGTGATGCGCGTGAACACCGTGGCCTGGCTCGCGCCCAGCGACAGGGCGGCATGCTCGGCACTGCGGTCAAACCCCACCAGCGCAGCCACCACCAGCCGCAGGGTGTAAGGCGTGACGATGAGCGCATGCGCAAACACCAGCCAGCCAAAGCTGCCTGTGCCGCCCAGCAGTGCAAACAGGCGCAGCAGGGCCACGCCCAGCACCAGGTGCGGAATGATCAGTGGCGAGAGGAACAAGCCATTCAAAAAGCCGCGCCCCGCAAATTCGTAGCGCGTGATGGCAATGCCCGCAGGCACGGCTAGCACTGTGGCCAGCGTGGCCGATGCCAGCGCCAGCCACAGACTGTTCCAGAACGACTGCACAAAGTCCGAATGTTCGAACACCGCCTTGAACCAGCGCAGCGAGAACTCGGTGGTGGGCAGCGTCAGCGTGTTGTGCGGCGTGAACGCCACGATGCATACCACCAGCAAGGGGGCGAGCATGAAGGTGATGACCAGCGCGTTGAACGCGAGGGCTAAAGGTCCGTTCTTCTGCATAGTTTCAGCCCAACGCTTTCTTGTAGCGGCCTTCAACCAAGCGGTTGTAGCTCAGCATGACCACGAGGTTGGCCACCAGCAGCGTCAGCGCAATCGCGGCGCCCAGGGGCCAGTTCAGTTCGTGCAGGTACTCGTCGTACACCACCGTGGCCACCATCTTCAGCCGCCGCCCGCCCAACAGGCCGGGAATGGCAAACGAGCTGGCCGCCAGGCCGAACACGATGAGGCTGCCGGACAGGATGCCGGGCAGCACCTGCGGCAACACAATGCGCCGCAGCGTGGTGAAGGGCGAGGCCTGCAGAGACAGCGCCGCGTTTTCCACACCCGGGTCCAGCTTCTGCAGCGAGGTCCACACGGGGATCACCATGAAGGGCAGCATCACATGCACCAGGGCAATCACAACAGCGATCTCGGTGTAGAGCATCTTCACGGGGCCAAATCCCAGCAGCCCGAATAGCCCGTTCACCAGCCCCTCCGGCCCCAGCAGCATGCTCCAGCCAAAAGCCCGCACCACCACCGACACCAGCAGGGGCGCGAGCACCACCAGCAGCAGGATGGAGCGCCACGGGTTGCCCATGCGGCTCAGGATGTAGGCCTCGGGTGCGCCAATCAACACGCAGATCAGAGTGACCAGCCCCGCGATCCAGAACGTGCGCCAGAAGATGGTGTGGTAATACGAATCGGTGAACACATGGGCGTAGTGCTCCAGCGTGAACTCGCCCGCCTTCACCCCCGTGGCCGGGTCGAACGCGTTGAACGACAGCACGGCCGTGAGTGCCAACGGCACCAGCAACAGCACGATGAACAGCACCAGCGCCGGGCCCGACAGCCACCAGGGCGCGGCCTTTTTGTGCAACAAGGTGGTGGCCAGGCTCATGGCGCCACCTCGGCGGCGGTGTCTTCGGCCTCCAGCTCGGCCATGGCGGTTTCATCGGCGGGCAGCAGGCGCATGCAGTGGTCGGGCCAGTCCACGCCCGTGCGCTCACCCTCGGCCAGCGCGGCGCGGCCGTCGTTGGGTGCCAGCACCATCAGGTCGCCCACGGGCGTGCCCACGCGGTACAGCCACTGGCTGCCCAAAAAGAAGCGCTCGCACACCTGGCCATCCATCCGGCCCTGCACGGAGGGCACCAGTTGCACCTTTTCAGGCCGCACGCTCAGCAACACGGCGGCGCCGGGGCGGTAGCGGGCGCCGTCCACCTCCACTACGAGCGCGCCCACCGCCACCTGCGTGTGGGTGCCGCTCGCATGGGTCACCTTGCCTAGCAGCAGGTTGGCCTTGCCCACAAAGGTGGAGATAAAGCGGGTGCGCGGATATTCGTACACGCGGTGCGGGTGGTCGATCTGCGTGGCGCGGCCGGCCTCCATCACCACCACACGGTCGCTGATGGACATGGCCTCGCTCTGGTCGTGCGTGACCATGATGGTGGTGGTGCCCACCTTGCGCTGAATCTGCCGCAGCTCAAACTGCATCTCCTCACGCAGCTTGGCGTCGAGGTTGGACAGGGGCTCGTCCAGCAGCAGCACGGGCGGCTCGATCACCAGCGCACGTGCCAGGGCCACCCGCTGGCGCTGGCCGCCAGACAGCTCGCGGGGGTAGCGCGTGGCGTGCTTTTCCAGGTGCACCAGGGCCAGGGCCTGGGCCACGCGCTCGGCCCGCTCGGCCTTGGGCACCTTGCGCATCTCCAGCCCAAAGCTCACGTTGGCGGCCACCGTCATGTGCGGGAACAGCGCATAGCTCTGGAACACGATGCCCAGCCCGCGCGTGTTGGCCTTGGCGTGGGTGATGTCCTTGCCATCGAGCTCAATGCGCCCGCTGGTCACGGGCTCAAACCCCGCCACCATCTGCAGCGTGGTCGTCTTGCCGCAGCCCGAGGGCCCGAGCAGCGACACAAATTCACCCTTTTGCACCGTGAGGTTCATGGCCTGCACCGCGCAGGTGCTGCCATAGAACTTGGTCACATCCGTGAGCTTGAGAAACGACATGGCGAAAGCCTTTCCGGTGGTGGCATCGCACGGGTTGCCTGGGGGCGGTGCGTGCCACCTGCTGTGGAGTTGCATGGAGGGGCTGCGGGCCTTTGGGGTGTTTGCACCGGGGTGGTGCATGCACTGCACAAAGATTGAAGCAGCCGCTTGTTTCAATTGAATCTATTGCAATAAACAAACCAGAACGCTTCGGGTATTCCATTAAACGGAAGTTTTATTGAATTTATTCCGTTCAATGAAATATGATGCCTTCAGTTTGAACAAGCAATTCCACAGGAGCGAGGTATGGAAGCCGCATCAACCGCACCCATCGCTTCAGGCGGCGTACCCCGGGTGTTTGCCGTCATCCGGGCCCTGTCGGCCTTGCAGGCCGAGGGCGGGCGAGTCACCCAATTGGCGCGTGCCGTGGGCCTGACGCAGGGCACCACGCACCGTTTGCTGCAATCGCTGGTGGCAGAGGGCATGGTCGAGCAGGACGAGCGCAGCAAGCTCTACCGACTGAGCATGGACTTCTTCGCATTGGCCGCCAAAGCGGGCAACCCTGGCGACCTGCGCAGCCTGTGCCGCCCCGCGCTGCTGCGCCTGTGTGCCAGCCTGGGCGACAGCATCTTTCTCTTGGTGCGCAGCGGGTTCGATGCCGTGTGCCTGGACCGCAGCGAAGGCCCGTTCCCCATCCGCTCGTTCACCGGCGACATCGGTGGCCGCGTGGCCCTGGGCGTGGGGCAGGGTGCGCTGGCCATCCTGGCCTTCTTGCCCGAGGCTGAGCGCGAAGAGGTCATCCGCTTCAACCTGTCCCGCGTGCGCGAGTACGGTGTGTTTGACGAGGTCTATCTGCGCACCGAGATCGAGCGCGTGCGCCAACTGGGCTACGCGGGCCGCAACACCGGCTTGCTCGAAGGCATGGCCGGTGTGGCCGTGCCGATCCTCGACCGCGAAGGCCGCGCGGTGGCGGCACTGAGTGTGGGCACCATCTCAGCGCGATTGAACGACGACCGCCTGCCCACGGTGGTGGAGTTGCTCAAGCGCGAAGCGGCGGCGATTGGGCCGAAGATCAATCCGTTTGATGCGACGTTGAGGCGGCCTGCGCAGAGTTTGTCGGGTGGGGCGACGCTGGGTCAGGCGATTGGGTCGGCGGGTTGACGGGAGACGGTTGTGGGCCCAGAGCTACCGCTGGACAAAATTACCGAAAGCTGCCGTTGAATCACCAGACGCTAGCCTGCTGTCTAACCCGCGCTTTTGAACCGAGCACTGACCCCAAGCCCAACCGGCAAGCCACTTCCAAGAGGAATCAGTGTCCCGAGTAGCCCGAAGGTTCCAGTTTATCCCGCATGTTTTGCGGGATACATTAGCTTGGAGCCCGCGTGAGGTGGGCAGGCAGAGTTCTTTCTGGGAAGACAGAGATGCAAATGCGGAGACGTGGAGTCGTACTGACCATACTACTTGGATCGACGAGCGTGGTTCAAGCTCAGGGGGAAGCGTGGCTCAAGGGACGGTGGGAACTGAAGTTCGACCCTGATGGAAGCCCCAAGGACCATCTTGAGTTCGGGGAGAGCGGTCAGGTCGCAAACATCTCTCCTCAAGGCAGAGTGGTGTCCGGCTTGTACGTAGTCCGAGACGGAACGGTGAGGATCTCGTTTGTGTTGCCAAACGGAAAAACACTGCCGTTGATGCTCGTTCCATCTGAGGACAGACGACAGTTACGGCTCAAATCGGAGAAGACGGGCAATGTTGCGATCTATGAGAAAGCGAGACCCTAAACCGTCCATCGAGCGGACGGCCTCAGAATTGGACGTACATTGATGTGCAGTCAGAGTTCGATGTACGCCAAAGGTGATCAAAGGGCGATTGCATAGTGAGGCCACGCGAGATTCATTCGTTCAGGAGGCAGTGAAGGTGCTGAGTAGGGAAGCCATTGACGCAAGATTGCACGAAGCCGGAATCAAAGGTCAGTGCTGGGGATGTCGCGGACTGGCTAGCCTGACCCGAATCGAAAGCGTGCTATCGCTGACGCTCCCCGTTGAGCTCATGCAGTTCGCTATCGCAGTCGGGAACGCAAACATCGGTCCGTACGCCTTCATTCTCTCGGGGAATGAAGACCAGACAATCAGCTGCGTTACTGAAACCGCTGCTATCCGGCAGTTCGTAGATGAAACGCTGGGACCAGTGCTGAAGATCCTCGACCACGCAGGCGAGAGCTACCTCTATGTCTTTGATGCTGATTCCATCAAGGCATACGACTCACTCAATATGAGTGCTGGCCTGGAGACCAGCGAATTCACAAGCCTTGCGCAACTTCTCGATTTCGCTTTCGATGAGGCAGCAGCCTTGACTACCAATGATTGGCGTAATGCAGTCGGCCACGCCTCACCTCGAACGTGAACGTCCGCTTTTGCTTGCACTGACTGGCTGCCTCTGGCCGATAGCGGCATATTGGTCTGATGTTGTGCCCAACGCCCAACCGCTCTGAGTCCGCCATGGTCTATGCAGGCTGCCTTGATGCCGTTCCGTTTGGCTGTTATGGCAGTTTTTCCGCTTCCCAATTGTCTCGAAACAGCCTGGACTATCTCAACACTCTTCCCGTGGATCAAAGTCTTGGGTGGAGAAAATTGCTTCTGTTTTTATAGCTAGCAGCGCTTTATTGATAAGCGCTAGAGTCACTTTTTATCTGCATATCTCACTATCTCCCCGTGCTTGCCACGCCAAACCCGCACGGCACGCCTTGGTGTCACTGGCCCCTCACCCCCTGCCGTTGCCCCACCACCTCGTCCCTGAGCATGTTTACCAATGCCGTCTGCGTCCGCAACCATTCAGGCCCTGATGGCAAAACACCTTGCCATCGTCTCGCGTTTTTACCTGCCGTCGCGCGAAGCCTATGTGGGCACTGCGCTGTTCTACGCAGACAACGCCGACATGAAGGCATTTCACACGACATACCATCCCCAGTTGGTAGAGCTTTTGGCCGAGGCGGTGTATGTCTATGCCCAGCAGAATCTGGTCTGAGTTCCCGGTCTGGGCTGCCCGCCAGCCAGCCAAGCTGGCCAGGCATTTTTGATGCCCTTGCATTCCATCTCTGCACCACCCGCACCGCCTCCACCACATCAGCTGTGGGGCGTGCGTCCGGTAGCCTGTGGCCAGCCTCGCTCAACGGCTGGTTCTGCGGATCTTGGTCCGCGCAGACTGGGTGGGGGGACGCCTGAGATCTGGAAGCCTTCAACCTGCTCAGTCTTTTGTTCTGTCAGCGCCAGGGATTTACCGGTGAGACGGCGTGTGTTGCGCCCGTCTTGGGCTGCACGCACTGGCTGATGGTGCGTGATGCAAGGCCTCCATCCTGAAGGCGGCGGTGGTGGCCAGCGCGCCTGCTCGCACGCCAGACCTGCATTGGGTTGCCGTGGGTCATGGTTTGCTTGGCAAAGCAGATGATCTGCCCGCACCTATCCGGTGCAGGGGGCATTGATCACTTAGTATTGTTGGCTAACAGGGAGAAGCCAGTTACGCCGCGTGGGCGAATCCTGTGCGATCCCCTGATCGCTCGGTAGGGACTGGCACGGGAATTGGTGTGCGAGAGGGTAATGAACAATGAAGCGTGATGTTCGCTGGGCTGCGCTGCTGCTGCTGGTGGCGTATTTGTCGGTGTCTGCCACCACCGCCTGGCAAATATGGTCGGCCCGAGAGCATTCACTGGCCGAAATCGATACCCAGAACCTCAATCTGGCACAGGCCCTGAACACCTACACGGAAGGCGTCATTACCCAAAGTGCCATGCTGCTTCTGGGCATCGTAGAGCGCCTTGAAGAAGAGGGCACGGAGCCCAGGCATCTGCAGCGCCTGCAACGGCTGATTGCCCGGCAAGAACACTTGCTCAACCAGCTCAATGGCATTGCCATCTACGACGATGCAGGCAACAGGGTGATGTCCTCCATCGGCCCCGCACCAGCCCATGGGAGTGGGGCAGACCGGGCCTTCTTTGCGCACCACCGGGACAATCCATCCTCTGAGCCTTTCATCGGACCGGCCATCCAAAGCCGATCCACAGGCGACTGGGTCATTACCGTCAGTCGGCGCTTTGACGGCAAGGACAAACGGTTTGCCGGTGTTGTGGTCGTGAGTCTTGGCATCAAGGATTTCCTGGAGCTGTTTGGCAAGATCGACGTGGGCACGCAGGGGGCCATTGGCTTATCAACCACCGTCGGGCAGATGTTGGTGCGCTACCCCTACCGTGAGCAGGACATGGGCCGCGACTTCTCCAAGTCTCCCAACTTCCAGCGCTTTTACTCGGGCGCAGTGTCCGGCACTGCCGCGTTCAAATCCGGCATCGACGGAATGCAGCGCCTGTATGCCTACCGCAAGAATGACCGCTATCCCGTGATCACCACCGTGGCCGTGGGCAAGGAGGAAGCCTTGAGCCGCTGGCGCCGCGAGGCGCTGCTCACCGCAGGTGTCGTGGGGGCCTTGCTGCTGGGCATCACGGCCATTGGGTGGCATCTGCTGATAGACATTCGCCGCCGCACCCATGCCGAGGCCTCACTGGTGGCAGCGCGAGAAGACCTGATGGCTGTGAACCAGAAGCTGGAAGCGCTGGCTGCGCAAGACCAGCTTACAGGCCTTGCCAATCGCCGCTGCTTTGATGAAACCTTGAATGTGGAGTGCCGCCGTGCCGCCCGAGAGGGGACTTCGCTGTCCCTGCTGCTCATCGATGTCGATCACTTCAAAAGCTTCAACGACACCTACGGGCATGTGGAGGGCGATGCCTGTCTGCGGGCGGTATCGGAATGTCTGGTGCAGTACGCAAAGCGCCCTGGGGATCTGGTGGCGCGTTATGGGGGCGAGGAACTGGCCATCATCCTGCCCAACACCGCCCTGTCAGGCGCGCAGGTCGTGGCTGAGGTGGTGCGTGAGCGAATTGAGGCCCTGGCCATCCGCCACGGCGCCAGCGCCTTCGGGCATATCACGGTCAGTGTGGGCGCCGCATGCATGGCCGGTGCCTACGGGGAAGGCAGCGAGCGGCAGCTGATTGAGGCGGCGGACCGTATGCTGTACCAGGCGAAGGCCTCAGGCCGCAATCGGGTGGAGGCCTGAGCGGACAGCGAATGATGGCACCGTGCTCCGCAGATGTGGGCGCCCTGAGGTTCCTGTGTGGAAGACGTTCCATATCCCGGCGCACCCACCCTGTGGTCGGGCTGAATTGTCTGCCGTGGCAGGCTGTATCTCTCTCTACCGGCTCACCTTGCAGCGGCAGGCAATGTGTGGCACTCCTTCACCACCCAATCCCTGAACGCCTTCACCAACGGCGTCTGCGCGCGCGCCTCGGGGTAGACCAGGTAGTACGCATCGGTGCTCGTCAGCACCTGGTCTGACAGCTCCACCAGGCTCCCTGCCGCCAGCTCTTGCTCAATCAAAAAGCGTGGCAGCAGCGCCGCCCCCAGGTGCGACACGGCAGCCTGCGCAATCATGGCGAAGTGTTCAGACTGGGGGCCGCGCAGGGCCAGGGCTGTGGGGGCGCCCACCAGCTCAAACCATTCGGCCCATTGGGTGGGGCGGGTGCTTTGCTGCAGCAGCACCACGCGCGTGAGGTCTTGCGGTGTGTGAATGTTGTGGCGGTCGCGGTAAGCGGGGCTGCACACGGGCACGGTTTCTTCGTGCATCAGGTATTCGCACACGGCGCCTGCCCAGTGCGGGGTGCCGAAGTGGATGGCAGCGTCGAACGGTGTGCCCGCAAAGTCAAACGGCTCGGTGCGGGCCGAGAAGTTGACCAGTGCCTCAGGGTGCAGCGCCATGAAGCCGCCCAGTCGCGGGATGAGCCAGCGCGTGCCCAGGGTGGGCAGCACGGCCAGGTTGAGCAGGCCGTCGGTGCTGGAAAACGCCATGGCCTTTTGTGTGCTGGCCGACAGCTGCTGCAGCACGTTTTGCACATCGGCCGCGTAGACGCGGCCCGCGTCGGTCAGCACCACGCGCTGGCGTACGCGGTGAAAGAGTGCGGTGCCAATCTGCTCCTCCAACTGGCGGATCTGGCGCGACACGGCGCTTTGCGTGAGGTGCAGTTCCTCGGCCGCGCGCGACACGCTCTGGTGGCGGGCGGCGGCCTCAAAGGCCAGTAGGTCAGCGGTGGAGGGCAGGAAGGTGCGGCGCAGTAGGGTCATGTGGGGTGATGGCGTGGATCATGCGCAGGGGGAATGAGCGGCGTGTGCGGCCTGTGCACTGATTTGGGTCGCAGCGCTCATGTATCAAGCGCTGGCAGCTCTGCAATTTTCAGGTACTTCATTCTGAATTGTGATCAAGTAGTTCCATTTTTTTGCTATCCAGCCCGATGGGATTGGCGGATATTGGCGCAATCTTTGCGTAGGTTCTCTTGCGCGGATCTGTTTTTCTGCACCCCCTTCACCTTTGCGAGTCGCCATGTCTGCCACCCCTGCCATCACCCCTCTTGTGTCCGAAGTCGATCAACTGCTGCAACGCCTGGGCGTGCCCCGCGCCGCCTACACCGGCGGCACGCTGGCGGCGCGCTCGCCCATCACGGGCGAGGTGCTGGCCCAGGTGCCACAGCAAAGCCCGACTGATGCCACCGCTGCCATCGGCCGCGCGCATGCGGCCTTTTTGGCATGGCGCAATGTGCCCGCACCGCGCCGGGGCGAGCTGGTGCGCCTGCTGGGCGAAGAGCTGCGCGCCGCCAAGGCGGACCTCGGCCTGCTGGTGACCATCGAGGCGGGCAAGATCCCGTCCGAGGGACTGGGCGAGGTGCAGGAGATGATCGACATCTGCGACTTTGCCGTAGGCCTGTCGCGCCAGCTGTACGGCCTGACGATTGCCACCGAGCGCCCCGGCCACCGCATGATGGAAACCTGGCACCCGCTGGGCGTGTGCGGCGTCATTTCGGCCTTCAACTTCCCGGTGGCCGTGTGGTCGTGGAACGCCGCATTGGCGCTGGTGTGTGGAGATTCGGTGGTGTGGAAACCTTCTGAGAAGACCCCGCTCACCGCCCTGGCCGCGCATGCCATCGCCCAGCGCGCCATCGCCCGTTTTAGCAGCGATGCACCCGAAGGCCTGCTGGAGCTGATCGTGGGCCAGCGCGACATTGGCGAGGTGCTGGTGGATGACGCCCGTGTGCCCGTGCTGTCGGCCACGGGCTCCACCGCCATGGGCCGCGCTGTGGGCCCGCGCCTGGCAGCGCGTTTCGCGCGCGGTATCTTGGAGCTGGGCGGCAACAACGCGGCCATCGTGGCTCCCACGGCTGATTTGGACCTGGCACTGCGCGGCATTGCCTTTGCCGCTATGGGCACGGCGGGCCAGCGCTGCACCACGCTGCGCCGCCTGTTTGTGCACGAGAGCATTTATGACCAACTGGTGCCCCAGTTGGCCAAGGTGTACGCCAACGTGCAGGTGGGCGACCCACGCACCGCTGGCACGCTGGTGGGCCCGCTGATCGACCGCATGGCTTTTGACGGCATGCAAAAGGCGCTGGAGCAAAGCCGTGCGCTGGGTGCCACGGTGCACGGTGGTGGCCGCGTGGAAGGCATCGGCGGTGCCGATGCCTACTACGTGCGCCCCGCACTGGTGGAGCTGCAAAAACACGAAGGCCCCGCGCTGCACGAAACCTTTGCGCCCATCCTGTACGTGGTGCGCTACGGCACCATTGACGAAGCCATTGCCATGAACAACGCCGTGGGCGCGGGCCTGTCGTCGTCCATCTTCACGCTCAATGTGCGCGAGGCCGAACAGTTCATGTCGGCAGCAGGCTCGGACTGCGGCATTACCAATGTGAACATTGGCCCCAGCGGCGCCGAGATTGGCGGCGCGTTTGGCGGTGAGAAGGAAACGGGCGGTGGGCGCGAAGCGGGCTCGGACAGCTGGAAGGCCTACATGCGCCGCGCGACGAACACCATCAACTACTCCACCGCGCTGCCTCTGGCACAGGGCGTGACGTTTGACGTGTAACCCACGCGCTGGCAGCTCCGTTCATGTTGATTGCTAAGGACTCACACCCCATCGTCATTATTGGCGGTGGTGTCATCGGCAGTGCCATTGCGTACTTTCTCACGCTGCAGCAGCCGGGCTGTGAGGTGGTGGTGGTCGAGCGCGACCCGACCTATGCGCGCGCTTCGTCGGCGCTGTCGGTCAGCTCAATCCGCCAGCAGTTTTCCACCGACATCAATATCCAGATATCGGCCTACGGCATCGGCTTCTTGCGCAACGTGGGCACGCTGCTGGCCTGCAACAGCGATGTGCCCAACATCGGTCTGCACGAAGGCGGCTACCTGTACCTGGCCACCCAGGCGGGCGAGGCCACGCTGCGCGAGAACTATGCACTGCAAATGCAGTACGGTGCCGATGTGGCGCTGCTCAGCCCGCAGCAACTGGCAGAGCGCTTTCCTTGGCTGGCGCTGCAGGACGTGGTGCTGGGCTCGCTGGGCCTGTCGGGCGAGGGCTGGTTTGACGGCTACCTGCTGTTGACCGCGCTGCGCAAAAAGGCGCAGAGCCAGGGCGTTCGCTATGTGGCCGATGAGGCTGTGGGGCTGGACACTGCGGCCAGCGACGGCGTGTTGCATGTGAACGCAGTACGCCTGCAAAGCGGCGCCGTGCTGCCTTGCCGCTACGCCGTGAACGCCGGTGGCCCCTGGGCGGCAGCCATCGCGGGCTGGGCGGGAATTGATTTGCCCGTGGTGGGCAAGCGCCGCACAGTCTTCAACCTGGCCAGCCCAGCCGAGCTGCCGAGCTGCCCACTGCTCATCGACACCAGTGGCATCTGGCTGCGGCCCGAGGGCAAAGGCTTCATCTGCGGCTTTGCGCCCGACGCCGACAACGACGCCGACTTTGCCCCGCTAGAGCCCGAGTACGACGCGTTTGACAACCACATCTGGCCCGCGCTGGCCGAGCGCATTCCTGGCTTTGAAGCGCTGCGCATGCAGGGCGCCTGGGCGGGCTACTACGAGATGAACACCTTCGACCACAACGCCATCGTGGGCCTGCACCCGGCGTGCGACAACCTGGTGTTTGCCAACGGATTTTCGGGCCACGGCCTGCAGCAGTGCCCTGCGGTGGGGCGTGGCCTGTCGGAGTGGATGTTGACGGGCGGCTACCAGAGCCTGGACCTGTCGCCGCTGTCCATCGAGCGAATTGCGCTCAACGCGCCGCTGCTCGAAAAGAATGTGATCTGAGCACCATAGTTACTGCCAGTTTTTCCTCACCCTTTTCTCAACCTGCCAACCACAAAACATACGGAGACAACGACATGGCAATTTCCCGCAAGACCTTCACAGCGCTCGCTGCAGGCCTGGCCCTGGCCTGCATGGCCACGGCCCCCGCGCTGGCGCAGACGGTCACCCAGCCCACGCTGGAGAAGATCAAGGCATCTGGCAAGGCCGTGCTGGGCGTGCGCGAGACTTCGCCGCCCATGGCCTACGCGTTGGGCGCCAACGACAAATACGTGGGCTACCACGTGGAGCTGTGCGAGCGCGTGCTCAAGGAAATCGCGCCCGAAGCCAAGCTCGAATACATGGCCGTGACGGCGCAAAACACCCTGCCACTGGTGCAGAACGGCACGCTGGACATTGGCTGCGGCCCCACCACCAACAACACTGCGCGCCAGCAGCAGGTGGCGTTTGCGGTGACCACCTACGTGAGCGAAGTGCGCATGGCAGTGCGCAAGGATTCGGACTTGAAGTCCATCGGCCAGCTCGCGGGCCGCACCATTGCGGCATCCACCGGCACCACCGCCGTGCAACTGCTGCGCAAGCAAGAGCGCGCGCTGGGTGGCGCGCCCATCAAGACCGTGCTGGGCAAGGACCACCATGAGAGCTTCTTGCTGCTTGAAACCGGCCGCGCCGACGCTTTTGTGCTCGACGACAACCTGCTGGCCGGGATGATTGCCAACTCCAAGGACCCCTCGGCCTACCGCATCGTGGGCGAGCCGCTGGGTGCCGAGCCGATTGCGCTGCTGTTCCGCAAGGATGACCCCACGTTCAAGGCCGCAGTGGATGGGGTGTTGACCCGTCTCATGCAAAGCGGCGAGATGGAAAAGATCTACACCAAGTGGTTTGTAAACCCCATCCCACCCAAGAACATGAGCCTGAACCTGCCGCTGGGTACCACGCTGCGCCAGCTGTTCGCCACCCCCAACGACAAGCCCCTGGAGACTTACCAGCAATGAACGCTCCCATCCCCGCCACGGCCTTCCGCGCGGCCGACCGCCTCGGCGCCATCGGCATCTCGGAAATCGTGCGCCTGACGCAAGAGGCCAACCAGCTCAAGCGCCAGGGCCAGCCCGTGATCGTGCTGGGCCTGGGCGAGCCCGACTTCGACACGCCCGCGCACATCCTGGAGGCCGCGCAGCAGGCCATGGCGCGGGGGGAGACGCACTACACGGTGCTGGACGGCACGGCCGAACTCAAGGCGGCCATCCAGCACAAGTTCAAGCACGACAACGGGCTGGACTTTCAGCTCAACGAGATCACCGCAGGCGCGGGTGCCAAGCAGATCCTCTACAACGCGCTGATGGCCTCGGTGAACTCTGGCGACGAGGTGATCCTGCCCGCGCCGTACTGGACCTCGTATGCCGACATGGTGCTGATTGCGGGCGGTGTGCCCGTGGTGGTGCCCTGCACCGAGGCCAACGGCTTTCGCATCACGCCCGAGCAGCTGGAGGCGGCCATCACGCCGCGCACGCGCTGGGTGTTCATCAACTCGCCCTCCAACCCCAGCGGGGCCGCCTACAGTGCCGAGCAGCTGCTGCCCGTGCTGGAAGTGGTGGAGCGCCACCCGCAGGTGTGGCTGCTGGCGGACGACATCTACGAACACATCCTGTACGACGGCCGCGCGTTTGCCACGCCCGCCGCCGTATTGCCCTCGCTGCGCGAGCGCACGCTGACGGTGAACGGTGTCTCCAAGGCCTATGCCATGACGGGCTGGCGCCTGGGCTACGGCGCAGGCCCCAAGGCACTGATTGCAGCCATGGCCGTGGTGCAGAGCCAGGCCACGTCCTGCCCGTCGTCCATCAGCCAGGCGGCTGCCGTGGCGGCGCTGACGGGGCCGCAAGACGTGGTGCGCGAGCGCTGCCAAGCGTTCCAGGACCGGCGTGACCTGGTCGTGGCCGCGCTCAATGCTTCGCCAGGCTTGCGCTGCCGTGTGCCGGAGGGCGCGTTCTACACCTTTGCCAGCTGCGAAGGTGTGCTGGGCCGTACCACACCGGGCGGCATGCTGCTGCGCACCGATGCCGACTTCTGCGCCTACCTGCTGCGCGAGCACCATGTGGCCGTGGTGCCCGGCGGGGTGCTGGGGCTGGCGCCGTACTTCCGCATCTCTTACGCTGCGTCCACGGCTGACTTGCAAGAGGCCTGCGCACGCATCCAACGCGCCTGCCAGGCCCTGTTCTGATTCTGAATTTCTGACCCGATACCGTTGATATGAACACGACCTCACTCACCCCACGCACCGGCGGCCAGATCCTGGTGCAGCAGCTCATCACCCACGGTGTACAGCAACTGTTTTGCGTGCCTGGCGAAAGCTACCTGGCTGTGCTCGATGCCCTGCACGATGCCGAAATCGGCGTGACCGTGTGCCGCCAGGAAGGTGGCGCGGCCATGATGGCCGAGGCGCAGGGCAAGCTCACCGGCCAGCCCGGTATCTGTTTTGTGACGCGTGGGCCCGGCGCCACCAACGCGTCGGCCGGTGTGCACATTGCGCACCAGGACTCGACGCCCCTGATCCTGTTCGTAGGTCAGGTGGCGCGCGGAGCGATGGGGCGTGAGGCGTTTCAAGAGCTGGACTACAGCGCGGTGTTCGGCACCATGGCCAAGTGGGTGGTGCAGATTGACGACCCGGCGCGTGTGCCCGAGCTGATCTCGCGCGCCTTCCATGTCGCCACCTCGGGCCGCCCTGGCCCCGTGGTGGTGGCGCTGCCCGAAGACATGCTGACCGAGGCCGCTACCGTGGCCGATGCGTTGCCCTACCAGGTGACGGAGACCCACCCCGGCGCAGCGCAGATGGCCGAGCTAGCGCAGCGCCTGCAAGCCGCCAAAAATCCCGTGGCCATCCTGGGCGGCAGCCGCTGGTCTGAGCAGGCGGTGCGCGAGTTCACCGCGTTTGCCGAAGCGTGGTCCATTCCGGTGTACTGCTCGTTCCGCCGCCAGATGCTGTTCCCGGCAACACATGCCTGCTACGGCGGTGACCTGGGTCTGGGCGTCAACCCCAAGCTGCTGGCGCGCATCAAGGCGTCGGACCTGGTGCTGGTGGTGGGTGGGCGGCTGTCAGAAGTGCCCTCGCAGGGCTACGAGCTGTTCGACATTCCCACCCCCGCGCAGCCGCTGGTGCATGTGCATGCCGATGCGGATGAAGTGGGCAAGCTGTATCGCCCCACCCAGGCCATCCACGCCACGCCGCAGGCTTTCACTGCTGCGTTGAATTCTGTGCGGCCCACGGCGGCAGTGCCCTGGAAGGCGCACGCTGAAGCGGCCCATGCCGAGTACCTGGCCTGGAGCGACACGGCGCCCATCCGCATTCCTGGCAACCTGCAAATGGGCCAGGTGATGCAGCACCTCAAGGAAGTGCTGCCCGCCGACACCATCTTCTGCAACGGCGCGGGTAACTTCGCTACGTGGATTCACCGCTTCTGGCCCTTCACCACCTACGCGAGCCAGCTCGCGCCCACCAGCGGGTCGATGGGCTACGGCCTGCCCGCGGGTGTGGGCGGCAAGCGCTTGTGGCCGCAGCGCGAGGTAGTGATCTTTGCGGGCGATGGCGACTTTTTGATGCACGGTCAGGAGTTTGCAACCGCCGTGCAGTACGGCCTGCCCATCATCGTGGTGCTGCTGGACAACGCCATGTACGGCACCATCCGCATGCACCAGGAGCGCGAATACCCGGGCCGCGTGAGCGCCACGCAACTGAAGAACCCCGACTTCAAGGCCTACGCCCAGGCCTTCGGCGGCCATGGCGAGCGTGTGGAGCGGACGGAAGACTTTGCCCCCGCTTTGGCGCGCGCCCGTGCCAGCGGCCTGCCCAGCGTGCTGCACTGCCTGATCGATCCCGAGGCGATCACGCCCACGGGCACGCTGCAGGGCATTCGCAGCGCGGCGCTGGCCAAGCGATAAATTGATTTATAGAAGTTTAAAAATTACTGATTAATCAACTTCTATGAATAATTTGCCGATGCCAAATTTTGGCTTGATGGGTGTTTTTGATTGAAAATATTCATAGATTTGCTTTAAAAGTGAATTTGGCTACCATCTATGAATGCCAAAGCAAAACACCAGCCCTGCCGAGTACCCGCAGGCCGTCCTGCAGCAGATTGAACGGCTAGGCCAGCACATCGCCATCGCCCGCAAGCGGCGGGGCGAGACGCAGGCCCAATGGGCTCGGCGGCTGGGAGTCTCTCAGCCCACCATGGCACGCATTGAGCGGGGTGATCCGTCCGTGGCCATGGCCAGCTATGTGATGTGCGTGTGGCTGGTGAACCCGGCGGTGGCGGTGGCCGATGTGATTGCGCCGCAGAACGACCATGCCGCGCTGGAGCGGGAGGTCACGCGCGTCCGTGGCCCGCGCAAAACAGCCAAAGATGCGGTGCGCCCCGGCGCCAGCACAGCGGCCACGCCTGTGTCATCTCGCTCCGTCCCTGCTGCGGCAGTCGGGCTGGCTGCGCTCATGCAACCTCGCCCTGCCAAGGCCCCGCGATGAAGCCGGGCGTGGGGGTGAATGCCCGCAGCTATGTGCCGCAAGACCAGCTCTATCTCTGGGCGTTGGTGAACCCCGCGCAGCCCACCCTGGTGGGCGAGTTGCGTTTGTCCCAGCTCGTGGCCGACTGCGCCACTTTTCGCTATGCCGAAGGCTGGTGGCATTTTCCGCTGAGTGAAGACTTGCCCTTGGTGCCAGGGCAGGCGTTCACCGCAGGTGAGCGAAGCAGTGCGCCCGGCGCCATTGACGATGCCCGGCCCGACCGTTGGGGCGAGCGCATCATCCGCCATGTGGACCGGCCCGCGCGCCTGTCCATTCTGGAGATGCTGCTGTTTGCGGGCGATGACCGGTTTGGCGCGCTGGGTGTTTCGGTCTCTGCAGATCGGTACGTGCCTCGCGCCTTGGGCCCCTATCCCCAACTGCGCGACTTGGCGCAGCTGAGCGCCGCCATGGAAGACCTGCAAACCCAGGCCCCGGTCACGGCTGAGATGCAGCGCCTCATCCAGCCCGGTGTGACGCTGGGCGGTGCACGGCCCAAGGCCCTGCTGCAAACCGATGCAGGGCCTTGTGTCATCAAGTTCAGTGAGTTGGATGATGCGGTGGACACGCCGCTGGTGGAACACGCCACCATGACGCTGGCTGCGCAGGCAGGCATCCGCGTGGCGGCTACCGGCGTGCTGCCTATCCCAGCCCGGCATGGCAAGGCGCGCCATGCGTTGACCATTGAGCGCTTTGACCGTGTGGGTGGCTACCGTCTGCATTGCCTGTCGGCCCGCACAGCGCTGCGAGCTGCGCGGCTGCCCGAGAGCTACAGCGCGCTGGCCACCGTGCTGCTGCGCCTGGCCCACCCCGACACGCAAGTGGCGCAGCGTGAAGAGCTGTTCAAGCGCATGGTGTTCAACATCCTCATGGACAACACCGACGACCATGAGCGCAACCACAGCCTGCGCCTGGGGCTGGATGGCTACTATGAACTGACCCCTGCCTACGACGTAGTGCCCACGATGCAAAACCTCGGCTACCAGGCAATGTCTGTGGGCTTGGCTGGCGCGGATTCCAGCCTCGAAAATGCGTTGACTGAGCTGAGTGAATTCGGCCTCAAGCGCGCGCGGGCTGTTGAACTCATCCGGCAGGTGGTGCGTGTGGTCGATGGTTGGCTAGCCCACTTTGCACGGCAAGGCGTGGGCCGCACCGACATGGAGCTGCTGCATGCCAGCATTGACCGAGAGGCACTGCGAGCCCAACGCCGGGCCTTTGCCTGAGAGCCTGTTTGCGGTTTGTGGTTTGCAAGGGGCGTGCGCCGGGTGGTTCGAGCCGGTGCAAGTTGGGTGGGCTAAGCGGGCAAGATGCCCGATGGCCGCAGCGTCTGCACCAGCAACGCCTGCAGCCGGTCTACGGCTTTGGCTCCGCGCGAGGCGCGGCTGCGGTACACGGCGACCTCCATGGGGGCCAGTGGCCCCAGGCCATGTTCGGTGCCCAGCACCTGCAACTGCGGCGGCACGCTGCAGTGGGTGAGGGCGGCCACCGCCAGGCCGCTCTCCACCGCTGCAATCTGCCCGGCCAGGCTGGAGCTGTGATAGACCACCTTGTAACGCCGCCCTTGCTGTGCCAGCGCCTGGATGGCCCCGCGCCGCGCCAGGCTGGCGGATTCGTACACGGCAATGGGCAGCGGGTCGCGCGCCCACACATCGAACTGAGCTGAGCTCACCCACACCATGGGCTCGTGGAACAGCAGCATGCCCCGGCGTGCATGGTCGCGTGAGATGAGGGCCAGGTCCAGATCGCCGTTGGCCACGCGTGGGATCAGCGCGGTGGACTGCTCGCAGTCCAGCTCAATCTCCACCCCGCTGTGGCGCGGTGCAAAGCGCTGCAGCACGGGCGTGAGGTAGCGGGCAGCGTAGTCATCGGGTACGCCCAGCCGCACGCGGCCGGTGAGGGGCGCGCCGTGCATGGCGTCCTGTGCTTCGGCGTGCAGTGCCAGAATGCGGCGCGCGTAACCCAGCAGGGTTTCGCCCTGTGGCGTGAGGTGCTGTTTGCGTGCGTCACGCTCCAGCAGGCGGTGGCCTACGGCGTCTTCCAGCTTCTTGAGTTGCATGCTGACGGCGGATTGCGAGCGGTGCACCTCAGCGGCTGCGCCCGACAAAGAGCCCGCGTCCACCACCGCCACCAGGCATTGCAGCCAATCGAATTGCAGGTCTCGGTACGTCATGGGATGTATTCGATATTCGAACGGATGGGTTTTGAATAATGCGCTTTGCTGGCGATGATAGGCGGCCCACACTGCCGCCATGCGTTCATTGGCCTCTCGTCTCTTGGCTGTGTCTGACCGCCCTGGCTCCTTTGGGTTGCCTTCGGTGGTGTCGGGCACCTTGTGGTTCCTGCTGGGCAATGCGTTGCTGGGCAGCATTGGTGTTTTTGTGCACGAGGCGCAGGCTGCGCCACTCACCACCACCTGGTTTCGGTGTGCCTTCGGCCTGATCGGGCTCACGCTGTGGATGCTTTGGCGTGGGGCATGGCGCGACCTGTGGGTGGGTTGGCGCGCATTGCCCTGGGTGTTGCTGCTCAGTACCGGCATGTTGGCCAGCTGGTGGCTGTTCTTTACGGCCATGCACCATGTGCCTACGGGCATGGCGGTGGTGCTGTTCCATGTGCAGCCCTTGTGGCTGCTGTTGCTGGGGGCCTGGTGGCTCAAAGAGTCGGTATCGCGCCAGCGCTTGGCTTCTGTGCTGTGCGCCATGGTGGGGCTGGTGCTGGCCACGGGCGTGCTGCAGGGCAAGGCCGCTGCCAGCCCGGGCAGCTATGGGCTGGGTGTGGGGTTGTGCCTGCTGGGGGCGCTTTTCACCGCAGGCGTGACCTTGGTGGCCAAGCGCTTGCAGGCCCTGCCCGTGGGGGTGTTGGCCTGGTGGCAATGCGCGCTGGGCACTGCGGTGCTGTGGCTAGAGCCCTGGCAGCAGGGCTGGCCCGCCTGGGGGGCGGCCTGGGGGTGGTTGGCTGGGCTGGGTTTGGTCCACACGGCGTTAGCCTATACGCTGATGTATGTCGGCATGGCCCGCTTGCCCACAGCGCGTGTGGCGGTGCTGCAGTTTGCCTACCCTGTGGTCGCCATTGGCATGGATGCGGTGTATTTTGACGAGCCACTGCGTGCGCTGCAGGTGCTGGGTGTGGCACTGATGCTGGGTGCCATGGCCTTGGGAGAGCGGCGCAACGCAGCGCGTTGACCGTTGCAGGCCCATGCGTTGGGATGTCAGCAGCCTGTCTTGCCTCCGCGCAAAATAGACGGCGTGACCGCTGAACCCTCCGCAAAGCCCACCGCCGATACCGCTCCTACTGACGCCCCTGCGCCTGTCGGGCGCCGCCGCATTGCGCACCTGGACATGGATGCGTTCTATGCCTCGGTAGAGTTGTTGCGCTACCCGCAACTCAAGGGGTTGCCTGTGGTGATCGGGGGCGGGCGGCGCAAGGTGGATGACTTGCTGTTGCAGAACCCCGATGGCTCGGGGCCCAGGGAGCCATGTTTCATTCCTGTGGAGGACTTCCCGCTGCTCAAGGACTATGTGGGCCGGGGCGTGATCACCACGGCCACGTACGCGGCGCGGCAGTTTGGTGTGGGCTCGGCCATGGGCATGATGAAGGCGGCCAAGCTGTGCCCGCAGGCGATTGTGTTGCCGGTGGATTTTGAAGAGGTGCGCAAGTATTCGCGCACCTTCAAGAGCGCCATCACCGAGATCGCCCCGGTGATGCAGGACTGGGGCGTGGACGAGGTGTACATCGACTTCACCGATGTTCCCGGTGGCCAGCGCGAAGGCGGGCGGGTGCTGGCGCGGCTCATTCAGAAAAGCATTTTTGAAAAGACGGGGCTGACCTGCTCCATCGGCGTGGCGCCCAACCGGCTGCTGGCCAAGATGGCCAGCGAGTTCAACAAGCCCAACGGCATTTCCATCGTTTACGAGGAAGACCTGCAAAGCAAGGTCTGGCCGCTCAATGTGCGCAAGATCAACGGCATTGGCCCCAAGGCGGGCGAGAAGCTGGCGCGGCTGGGGATAGAGACCATTGGGCAACTGGCGGCGCAGGAGGAGCAATGGTTGATGGGGCATTTTGGCCAGTCCACCGGGGCCTGGATGCACCGCGTGGCCTGGGGCCGCGACGACAGCCCGGTGGTGACCGAAAGCGAGCCCGTGAGCATGAGCCGTGAAACCACGTTTGACCGCGACCTGCATGCCGTGCGCGACCGGGCCGAGTTGTCGCGCATCTTTACCGACCTGTGCCAGCGCGTGGCGCAGGACCTGCAGCGCAAGGGCTATGTGGGCAAGACGATTGGCATCAAGCTGCGCTATGAAGACTTCAAGACCGCCACGCGAGACCATACGCTGCCCGTGGCCACCAGTGATGCGGCCCTGATCCGGCGCACGGCGGGGCAGTGCCTCAAGCGCGTGCCGCTGGACAAACGCTTGCGCTTGCTGGGGGTGCGGGTGGGCACTTTGCAGCCTGCCGATGTCGAGGTGACGGAGTCCAAAGTGGGGGCTGCCCTTACCGTGCCAGCGCCCAAACCACGCCAGCGAGATGTGCACACGGCCCCTCTTTTTTGAATTGTCACCACAAAGTCAAATTCGTGTAACAAGTGGTTAAACTTGACGGGTATCAACCTGCGGCGCCGTGAATGAAGTGGTTGCGGCACAGGGCGCATGGAGCGGGTGCCTTGGGCCAGGAGGCGTTGGCGGTACAGACAAGAGAAGGAGACCGCATGCGCATCAACTTGCCCGTCACGCAGCAGCCATACGATTTTTCGGGCGATGAGTTGCTGGTGTCATGCACCAACACCAAGGGCGAGATCACGCATTGCAACCCGGCCTTTGTGCGGGTCAGCGGCTACCGCTACGAGGAGCTGATGGGGCAGCCCCACAACATCATCCGCCACCCCGACATGCCCGCCGCCGCCTACAAGGACCTGTGGCGCACCGTGGGCCGGGGGGAGCCCTGGACCGGCTTGGTCAAAAACCGCTGCAAAAATGGCGACCACTATTGGGTGCGGGCGAACGTCACGCCCATCATGGACGCCGGACGTCCCCGTGGCTACATGTCGGTGCGCACCAAGCCCACAGCGCAAGAGGCCGCTGCGGCTGAAGCCTTGTATGCGCAAATGCGGGCCGATTCCGCATCGGGCCAGGAGCGCTTTCGCCTGGAGGCCGGAGAGTTGCATGGCGTGGGTGTGCGTGGTGTGGCGCAGCGGCTGGGGCGCTTGTCCCTTACCCAGCGCATGGCGCTGATGTTGCTGTGGATGGCACTGCTGGTCTTGGTGCCCGATGCGCTGGGCTGGCAAGGCGTGGAGGCGGTGGCGGCACGGGGCGCGATTTTGCTGCTGGCTGCGGGTGCTGTTTTGTGGCGCTTTCAGGTGGCCGTGGTGCAGGGCCTTGAAGAGGCCAGCCGTTTTGCGGCGGACATCTCGGGTTGCAACCTCACGTCCACCGTGCGGGCCGATTACCCGCAGCCGCTGCAGGGCCTAGTGCACCGCCTGCAGCAAACCCAGGTGAACTTGCGCGCCGTGGTGGGCGATGTGCGCACGGAGGTACACCACTTCACCGAAGCTGCGGCAGAGATTGCGCAAGGCAGCCACGATCTGTCGGCACGTACCGAATCGCAAGCGAGCAGTTTGCAAGAGACTGCAGCGTCCATGGAAGAGCTGGCCAGCACCGTGCGCCAAACAGCCGACACGGCGGCCAAGGTTTCGCAAGAAAGTGCGCAAAGCAGCCAGATTGCCGCAGACGGTGGGCATGCGGTGCACGAGCTGGGGGAGGCCATGCGGCAAATGCAGCAGTCGTCGGCCAAGATCAATGAGATCGTGGGGTTGATTGAGGGCATTGCGTTTCAGACCAATTTGCTGGCGCTCAACGCCGCCGTGGAGGCGGCACGCGCAGGTGAGCAGGGCCGTGGCTTTGCGGTGGTGGCGGGCGAGGTGCGGGCCCTGGCGCAGCGCAGCGCTGGTGCGGCCAAAGAGATCAGCGGCCTCATCCATGTCACTGTCAACCAGATTGCCAGCGGAGCGCAGCAGATGGACCATGCGGGCGCCACCATTGGCGGGGTGGTGGATGCGGTGCAGCGCGTCAGCACGCTGGTGCAGCAAATCACTGCTGCCACCAAGGAGCAGGCCATTGGCATTGCGCAGGTGAATGAGGCCGTCACGCAACTCGACACCGTGACGCAGCAAAACGCCGCTTTGGTGGAAGAGTCCACCGCGTCTGCCCAAAACCTCAAGTCCAGCGCACACGCGCTGGGGTTGTCAGTCGATGTTTTTAAGATGAATTGAGCTTGAATCTTTTCCGAATTGTTTCTTGCTAAACCATGGCCCTGCAAAGCACAAGGCCTTGTGGTTGAAAAGCGTCCGATTGGCACAACGGGCGCGATGTGAGCGATTGCTTTAGGTCAATGGCGGGCGGTTGCGCTGCATTTGGCATGCCCGCAAAAGGGCGTTCTCTGGCACCTTGGAGGGCTGTTGCATCTACTAACAACTGCCGGATGCACAGATCCTCCAGCCTTCGCCGACCATGCGTACCAACCTCCCTGTCTCCCACAAAGAGTATTTCTTCCCTGAGTCTCAACTGCTGGTGTCCACCACCGACGCCAAGGGCTGCATCACCCACTGCAACACGGCGTTTGCCGAGGTCAGCGGCTACAGCTACGACGAACTCATGGGCCAGCCCCACAACCTGATTCGCCACCCCGACATGCCGCCGGAGGCCTTCAAGGACATGTGGGCCACGGTGGGGCGAGGGCGCCCGTGGTCGGGCATCGTCAAAAACCGCCGGGCCAATGGCGACTATTACTGGGTGGAGGCCAACGTCACGCCCATCCTCGATCACGGCAAGCCTGTGGGCTACATGTCGGTGCGCTTTCGGCCCACGCGCGA
This sequence comes from Acidovorax sp. 1608163, assembly GCF_003669015.1. Classification (NCBI taxonomy): domain Bacteria; kingdom Pseudomonadati; phylum Pseudomonadota; class Betaproteobacteria; order Burkholderiales; family Comamonadaceae; genus Acidovorax; species Acidovorax sp. 1608163. Next base: position 3,754,876 of record NZ_CP033069.1, on the reverse strand, counting down.
GCAGGTGGCGGCGGCCGAGGCGCTGTATGCCAAGGTGGCGCAGCAGCGTGAGAGCGGGCGCCACACCTTCAAGCTGCATGCCGGGCGCGTGCGGCCCCTGGGCTGGCGTGATCTGCTGGGGCCGCTGCACCGCATCACCCTCACGCAGCGGCTGGCGCTGGGTGTGGCTGCAGTGCTGGGTGTGGGGGCTTTGCCTGCGGCGCTGGGCATGACCGGGGGGGTTGCCCTGGCAGCGCAGTGGGGGCTCTCTGGCACGGCGGCGGCAGGCCTGCTGTGGTGGTTTCACTGGGGTGTGGCCAGTGTGCTCGATGAGCTGGATGACTTTGCAGGGGCTTTGGCGGCCTGCAACCTCAAGTCCAGCATGATCAAGCCGCACCCGCATGTGCTGGGTTCGCTGATCCGCAAGGTGTGGCAGGTGCAAGTCAACCTGCGCGCCGTGATTGGCGATGTGCGTGCCGAGGTGCAAGTGTTCACGCAGGCCACGACGCACATCTCGTCCAGCGCACAAGACCTGGCGGCCCGCACCGAAGACCAGGCCAGCAGCCTGCAGGAGACGGCGGCATCCATGGAGCAGCTGGCCAGCACGGTGCGCCAGACGGCCGATGCGGCCCGCCAGATTGCCGTGCAGAGCCAGCAAAGCAGCGACATCGCCCAGCAGGGCAGCGCAGCCGTCAGCAGTGCCAATGCCTCGATGCAGGCCATTGAGACGTCGTCGCGCCGCATGGAGGACATCATCGGCATCATCGAAGGCATTGCCTTCCAGACCAATATCCTGGCCCTCAATGCCGCAGTGGAGGCCGCCCGCGCCGGGGAGCAGGGCCGGGGCTTTGCGGTGGTGGCGTCAGAGGTGCGCGAGCTGGCCCAGCGCAGCGCGCAGGCCGCACGCGAGATTCACCAGCTCATCAGCGAATCGACCGGGCAGGTCAGCAGCGGCGCTGACTATGCGGCGCAGGCGCAGGCCACCATTGCCAGCGTGGAGCGATCAGTGCGGCAGGTGAGCCACCTGATGACGCAGATCACCAGCGCCACAGGGGAGCAGTCGATTGGCATTGCCCAGGTGAACGATGCCGTGAACCGGCTCGACAGCGTGACCCAGCAAAACGCCAACATGGTGGACCAGACGGCCGCCGCTGTGGGCGTGCTGAGCGACCGCACCAAGACGCTGTCGCGTGCGGTGCAGGTCTTTCACATGGATGTTTGAGGACAGGCCAGGCCGTGCGATGGGCTGGCTGCGGGCATCGCTTGCATCGCTGCGGGCGCGGGTAGCAGCAGGCCTGGTGCCCCAACGTTTTACTGCCGCGCCGTGCGCACGTTGGCCGGCAGTGCCTGGGGGTGGCTGGTGCGCAGGGGGTTGATGTCCAGCCCGCCCCGGCGCGTGTAGCGGGCATACACCATCAGCTTGATGGGTTTGCAGCGCGTCCACACGTCCATGAAGATGCGCTCCACGCACTGTTCGTGGAACTCGTTGTGGTTGCGAAAGCTCACGAGGTATTGCAGCAGCCCCTCCTGGTCGATCTGCGCTCCGGTGTAGCGGATCTGCACGCTGCCCCAGTCGGGTTGGCCGGTGACCAGGCAGTTGCTCTTGAGCAGGTTGCTGGTCAGCACCTCGGTCACCGGGGCTTCGTCAAACTGGGCTGTGAGCAGTTCGGGCGCGGGCTGGTAGTGGGTGCATTCCACGTCCAGGCGGTCCAGGCTCAGGCCGTCCAGCTCGTGCACGGGCTCCTGGTCAAACAGCTCGGGCGCAATCAGCTTGACCCCCACGGTGGCGGGGTGCGGTGCGCCGCGCCACGCGGCCTCGCTGATGTCGGCGCGCAGGCGCGCCTGCACCTCACTGGCTTCGGCAAAGCGGGTGTTGTTGAAGCTGTTGAGGTAGAGCTTGAAGGACTTGCTCTCGACGATGTTGGGCGACTCGCACGGGATGGTGAAGTGCACCAGCGCCACCTGGGGCTTGCCGCGCAGGTTGAGCCAAGACACCTCAAACGCCGTCCACAGGTCGGCCCCGAAAAACGGTGGCGCATCGGCAATGCCGATCTCGGCCCGCTTGCCCGCGCGCGGGATGGGGAACAGCAGCGTCGGGTCGTACTGGTCGGTGTAGGCCGAGGCCTTGCCCAACTGGGATTGTTCAGGGGTGTTGGTCATTTGCTATAAAAATAGTAGCTTCTTGCGCTTGTTAATCAAGCGCTAGAGCATGATTTGATGCTTATTTGAACTCGCGCTCGCGCAGCCACTTGGTGGCGATCCACTTCTCACCCGCAATCACCGGCGCGCCGCCGTGCAGCGTTTGGGTGGAGGGGTGGGGCCGCTCGTAGCTGAAGAACACAGCATTGCCGCGCTGGGGGGCCACTTCCAGGAATACATCGGGGAAGGTGGTGCCGCCGCCTTTTTCAGGCGTGTTGAGGTACATCACCAGCGTACCCACGCGTTGCCCACCGCGTTTGACGATGGTGGGCGTGCCGGGCTCGCTGGGGTCAAAGTAATCGTAGTGGGGCTTGTATTCGGCCCCGGGGCGGTAGTGCAGCACCTGCACGCCTTCACCGTTTTCGATGGGCCATTGCAGCAGCTTGGCAATGCGCTCTTCAATGGTCTGCACCAGGGTGCTTTCACCGCGCTGGAAGAACATGCCGTCGCTGGTGCGGTCGTCGTTCACCTCTTCGCCACCCGTCTTGGTGGCCACAGTGAGCGAGCGTGCCATGCGTGGGCTGGCGGCGGCAATCAGGGCATCGCATTCCTCTGGAGAAAGGAGGTTGCCAAACACCACCACGCGGGGTTTGGCCAGTTGCAGCAGCACTTGCACCTGGCGGTCGCCTGCGTCCAGCAGGGCAGGGGAGTCGCCCAGCAAGGGCTCGGGCACCGGCACGGCGCTGGGTTGGCCCTGTTGCACGGCCAGCTCGTTCAGGTGCTCTTGCAGCGTGGTTTCCATGGCGTCTGCGGCCACGTCCTCGTCCCAGCCTGCATCGCGCATGGACTGCAGCACCACAGGGGCCGCAAAACCCGCCTGGGCCTGCTCGATGATCCAGCGGCGCAGCTCGGGGTGATGGACTGGGCCGAGGGCTTGCGGGTGGTGGCGGTGCTGTGCTGGGCGGGGGATGGGGCCATGGTCGGGACCTCAAACGTGGACAAAACTAAACAGAGGGGCGGGTCAATCGGGCTTGCGCCGGAACACCAGGCGCTCAGGCTCGGATGCTAGCGCGTCAAAGGCATAGCCCTCCAGGTCAAAGCCTTCGAGCTGGTGCGGTGTGCTCAGCCGTTGGGTGATGGCATAGCGTGCCATCAACCCGCGTGCGCGCTTGGCGTAAAAGCTGATGATTTTGTAGGCGCCGCCTTTCCAGTCCTCAAACACGCATTCGATCACGCGGGCCTTGAGGGCCTTGCGGTCTACCGCCTTGAAGTATTCCTGCGAGGCGAGGTTGACGACCACGGGCGTGGTGTCTGAGCGCAACTGGGTGTTCAGGTGCTCGGCAATCTGGCGGCCCCAGTATTGGTACAGGGTGTTGCCCGCCTCGGTGGCCAGGCGCGTGCCCATCTCCAGCCGGTAGGGCTGCATGCGGTCCAGCGGGCGCAGCACGCCATACAGGCCGCTCAGGATCGCGACGTGGCGCTGCGCCCACTCCAGGTCGTCATGGCCCAGGCTGCGGGCTTGCAAACCCTCGTACACATCACCGTTGAAGGCCAGCACGGCTTGGCGTGAGTTGTGGGCCGTGAACTGGGGCTTCCAGGCCTGGTAGCGGGCCACATTCAGCGCCGCCAAGGGGTCGCTCAGGTCCATGAGCGAGGCAATGTCTTGCACAGACTTTTCGCGCAGCACTTCAATCAACGCGGTGGACTGGGGCACGAACTGTGGGCGTGTGTGCGGCAGGCTCTCTGGGACGGGGGTGTCGTAATCCAGTGATTTGGCGGGGACAGCAAAAACAGCATGGTGTGATGGAGGGGCAGGGTGGCTGATGGGTGGATCAGAGCGAAGCAGTGCAGGGCTTTGAACAGGTTCTTAGAGAGGCTAACAAAACTCTTCTGGCGTTGTTGTCGCGTCTTGTCGTACTGCTCGTGCTGTTCGTACTGTCTGCGACGCAGCGCCTGGCCAGAACCGCTTCGCTGAGTTTTGTTAGCCGCGCTGAGTGATCCTGCGCCATGCGCTCAACCTCTTATTTTGAGGGATGTGGGCATGGCGTGAGTACTCCTTTGGGCTGCAGCGCTTCATGCCCTGTGTTGGCGCGCTGCCCCCAAAAACAAAGGCGGCCAAGGCCGCCTTTGAGGGGTACAGCCGCGCTAGACGGCGCGGGCTGTGTGCGCCATGTGTTACGCCGCAGGAGGCTGCTCAAATGGCAGGGTCATGGCGGCCAGGTCGCGGCGGGTTTCCACCAGCACCAGCGGGCCTTCGTCCAACACCACAGCCGGTGGGCGTGCGCGGGGAACGTGCACCGGCTTGGGTTCTGCCGCAATGGCGGCCTGCACGGCAGCGACCTTGTCGCTGTCCGAGTTCACCCACTGCAGCCCTGAGGCGGTGGCCACTTGGTGCAGCGAATCCATCGGCAGCGTGTAGGACTGCACGCGGGGCATGCCCGCAGGCGCCACCGGGGCTGGTGCTGCCGAGGGCACTGTTGCGGGTTTGGCCGCAGGGGTTGCCGCTACAGGCGTTGCCACGGGGGCGGGGGGCACTTGCGCAGGGGCAGCCACTGCTGGCTCTGTCGCCGCGGGTGCCTCTGCCGCCGGGCTGCTGAAGTAGCTGCGGCGTGGTGCATCTTCGGACACGGCCGGGGCAGCGTCTGCTGCTGGGGCTGCGCTCAGTGGCTGTGCCTCTGCGGCGTTGTCACTGCCTTCACGGGGTGCACGTTCGCCACGTTCGCGGCGGTCGCGGCCGTAGCGGTCGCGGGAGCGGCGCTCACGCCGTTCTTCCGTCGCGGGCGCTGCCGGTGGGGTGGCAACCTCGTTGCCCGTCAGGTCCAGATCGGGCAGCGATGCCATGGGCGATGTGTCCACAAAGTCCATCGCTGGCGTGCTGCGCTCCTGGCCTTCGGCATTGCGCGGGCCGCGTTCACCGCGCTCGCGGCGGCCGCCCTCACCACGGTCACCGCGTTCACGGCGTGGGCCGCGTTCGCCACGTGCTGGTGCTGTGCCGGCATCAGCGCCATTGGCGTTGACGTTGGCCAGGGCTTCTGCGGGGGCCGCATTTTGCTCACCGCTCAGGGCGGCGTTGGTGCTGCGGCCTTCGGCGTCGCGGCGGCCACGGCCATCGCGACCATTGCGGCCCTCACGTGCCTCGGTGTTGCGGCCTTCGGCATTGCGGTTTTCGCCTTCTGGGCGGCGGTCTCCATCGCGCGGGGCACGGCCTTCGGCGCCGCGGTCGTTGCGGCGTCCACGGCCTTCGCTCACATTGCCGGCGGTATCGCGGTTGGCATCGCGGCCACCGTCACGGTTGCCATCGCGGGCGCCGTCACGGCTACCACGGCGGCCCCGGCCTTCGCTGCGGCCATCACGGCGCGATTCGCCGCGTCCGCTGCCGTCGCTAGGTGCTGCAGGCGCAGGCGTGGCCACCGGGGCGGTCGCAGGCGCGGCACCAAAGCCAAACAGGCTCTTGAGCCAGGCAAAGAAGCCCTTTTCTTGTGGCACAACTGCGGCGGGGGCCGGTGCTGGCGCGGCTTGTGCAGCAGTGCCGTTGCGGGGGGCGTGGCCATTGCCATTGCGGGCAGGGCGCGCAGCGCCTTCGGGGCGGGGCTCGGCCACTGGCGCGGGCGCATCGGGCAGCACACCCTTGATGACCGGGGTTTGCTTGTTGGTCGGCTCTTGCGAGCGGCGTGTCACGGCGGTGGGGTCTTCCACGTCTTCGGCCAGCTTGTAGCTCGCATCGATGTGGTCCAGGCGTGGGTCGTCGTGCTTGAGGCGCTCCAGGCGGTAGTTGGGGGTTTCCAGCGTCTTGTTGGGCACCATCAGCACGCTCACGCGCTGCTTGAGTTCGATCTTGGCGATCTCGGTGCGCTTTTCGTTGAGCAGGAACGAGGCCACTTCCACTGGCACCTGGCAGTGCACGGCGGCCGTGTTGTCCTTCATCGACTCTTCCTGAATGATCCGCAGGATCTGCAGGGCCGACGATTCGGTGTCACGGATGTGGCCTGCGCCGCCGCAGCGTGGGCAGGGGATGGAGGAGCCTTCGCTCAAGGCAGGCTTGAGGCGCTGGCGGCTCATTTCCATCAGGCCGAACTTGCTGATGGTGCCGAACTGCACGCGGGCGCGGTCTTGGCGCAGTGCGTCGCGCAGGCGGTTTTCCACTTCGCGGCGGTTCTTCGACTCTTCCATGTCGATGAAGTCGATCACGATCAGGCCGCCCAGGTCGCGCAGGCGCATCTGGCGGGCCACTTCGTCGGCTGCTTCCAGGTTGGTGCGGGTGGCGGTTTCCTCGATGTCGCCGCCCTTGATGGCGCGGGCCGAGTTCACGTCCACGCTGACAAGCGCTTCGGTGTGGTCGATCACGATGGCGCCGCCCGAGGGCAGTTGCACGGTGCGGGCGTAGGCCGATTCGATCTGGTGCTCGATCTGGAAGCGGCTGAACAGGGCGGCGTCGTCGCGGTAGCGCTTCACGCGGGCGGCATGCTCGGGCATGACGTGCGCCATGAACTGCTGCGCCTGTTCGTAGATGTCGTCGGTATCGATGAGGATGTCACCGATGTCGTTGTTGAAGTAGTCGCGGATCGCGCGGATCACCAGGCTCGATTCCTGGTAGATCAGGAAGGCACCCTTGCCACCCTTGGCTGCGCCGTCGATGGCGTTCCACAGCTTGAGCAGGTAGTTCAGGTCCCACTGCAGCTCGGGCGCGGTGCGGCCAATGCCAGCGGTGCGCGCGATGATGGACATGCCGTTGGGGTATTCCAACTGGTCCATCGCCTCCTTGAGCTCGGCGCGGTCCTCGCCCTCGATGCGGCGCGAAACGCCACCGCCACGGGGGTTGTTGGGCATCAGCACCACATAGCGGCCGGCCAGCGAGACGAAAGTGGTCAGGGCCGCGCCCTTGTTGCCGCGTTCTTCCTTTTCGACCTGGACCAGCAGCTCCTGGCCTTCCTTGATCACTTCATTGATGCGCGCCTGGCTGGGCGAGACACCGGGGTGAAGTAGCTGCGCGAGATTTCCTTGAAGGGCAGGAAGCCGTGGCGGTCTTCGCCGTAGTCCACAAAACAGGCTTCCAGCGAAGGCTCGACGCGCGTGACGACGGCCTTGTAGATGTTGCCCTTGCGCTGTTCGCGCCCTTCGATTTCGATTTCGTAGTCGAGGAGCTTTTGTCCGTCGACGATGGCCAGGCGGCGTTCTTCGGGCTGCGTGGCGTTGATGAGCATCCGCTTCATGATGCGATTCCTTCTCGTTGTTTCGCGGACAGCAGCGGCACAGCTCAGTTGCTGTAGCGGGCTGCCACCCACAGTTCCAAACCAATGACAAGCTCTATAGGAGCCGTAAATGCCTGGACTGACGGATCGAAACGAAGGGAATTGCCGGGGATGACTCAGGCTGCCGAGGGTGAACTCAGCACGGGAGGCAAGGGCGCTTGGATGGGGGCGAGTGAGAATGGCGCAGATTTGCTACAAATTTAATAGCTTCTTGCGCTTGCTGGCGGGGCGCTGCGGGCAATTGGACGTGCAGGGCCAGGGGCAAGTGCCGCCGCCACAAAGTCATCATCCATGCCATCAACAACCACATGCTCGCTTCGATCCACCGGCAGACCTGTCCCTGGTAGGGTGCATCTGCCGGCTTGGGGGATTCCGTATCAGTGTTTCAATTTGTCAGCCCGCCGACTGCCGCCCAGGCCATTGCAGGCATCTGGCCCGCAATCTGCGTGTGCGACACCCGCTGGCATCGACCTGCCTGCGCTAGTAGCATGGCTGAGTGGACTAAACTCCAGACAAATCAACCACTTACAAAACAACGCGCAGGTGAAACACATTATAGGGGGCAAACCACCGCTGGACCGGGCCCCGGCTTCCAACCCTCCTGCAGTCCGTATGGTCGAAGTCGATGAGGATTCGGCGGGGCAGCGGCTTGATAACTTTTTGATACGCCACCTCAAAGGGGTACCGAAAACCCACGTCTATCGCATCATCCGCAGCGGCGAGGTGCGCATCAATAAAGGCCGCGCCAGTGCCGACACCCGGGTGGAGTCTGGTGATGTGGTGCGCCTGCCGCCGGTGCGGGTGTCGGACAAAGTGGCCGAGAAGGCCGAGCGGCCCGCGCCCGCGCGTGAATTCCCCATTCTTCTGGAAGATGAGCATGTGCTCGCTATCGACAAGCCCGCCGGTGTGGCGGTGCATGGCGGCAGCGGCGTGAGCTTTGGCGTCATCGAGCAACTGCGCCAGGCACGCCCCCAGGCCAAGTTGCTGGAGCTGGTGCACCGACTGGACCGCGAAACCTCCGGTATCCTGCTGGTGGCTAAGAAGAGGTCTGCGCTCACTCACTTGCAAGACCAGTTCAGGGAGCGGGAGACTGGCAAAACCTACCTGGCGCTGGTCACGGGTCCATGGACGGCCAGCAACAAGGTGATCGACTTGCCACTGCACAAATACCTGCAGGCCGATGGCGAGCGCCGGGTGCGTGTCACCACGGTCGATGACCCCGACGGGATGCGTTCCATTACTTTGGTCAAGGTGCGCCAAGCGGTGCCTGCGCGGCCCTTGCAAGGCTTGCCTGCAATGACGTTGCTGGAGGTCACCATCAAGACCGGTCGCACGCACCAGATCCGGGTCCACTTGGCCAGCCAGGGCCATCCCATAGTGGGTGACGACAAATATGGCGACTTTGACCTGAACAAGCGGTTGCACAGACTGGGGCTCAAGCGCATGTTTTTGCATGCGTGGCGGTTACAGTTCAGCCACCCTGCCAGCGCGGAGCGTGTGACATTGAACGCCCCTCTGCCCCCTGAACTGGCAGACTTCATCCCCTCTGCTTGATTGCCTCGCCATGCCGTCCCAAGTCCGTTCGCGCCGCTTTGACCTGATCGCTTTTGATTGGGATGGCACCTTGTACGACTCCACCGCCATCATCGTGCGCTCCATCCAGGAGGCTGTGCGCGATGTGGGCGGCACGGTGCCATCGGACAAGGAAGCGGCCTATGTGATCGGCATGGCCCTGATGCCCGCCTTGGCGCATGCCGCACCGGATGTGCCGCCTGAAAAATACACCGAGCTGGGCAACCGCTACCGGTTTCACTACCTGCAGCACCAGGACGATTTGAGCTTGTTCGATGGCGTGTTGCCCATGTTGTCGGCCCTGCGCGAGCGTGGTCACCTGCTGGCCGTCGCCACCGGAAAAAGCCGCCGTGGCCTTGATGAGGTTTTGCAGGCCGTGGATTTGCGCGGGGTGTTTGATGGCTCGCGCACTGCTGACCAGACGGCGGGCAAGCCCCATCCTTTGATGCTGAAGGAGTTGATGGCAGAGTTTGATGTGCCCCCTGAGCACTTGCTGATGATTGGCGATACCACCCACGACCTGCAGATGGCCCAGAACGCAGGCTGCGCCAGCGTCGGTGTCAGCTATGGCGCCCACGAACCCGATGCGTTCCATGCGCTGCAACCGCTGTATGTGGCGCATTCGGTGGCGCAGTTGCACGAGTGGCTGCAGCAGGAGGCTTGAGGCGTGCTGCAGTCTTGCTTTTATCTCTCGCCACTGCCCAGGAGCGCCGCCTTTGTCTGAGCAGGCTGTTTTGTTGTGTGGCAGCGCAGAGCTGTGCGATGGGGGCATGGCCGTGCCGTTTGATGTGCAGTATGCGGGCCAGGTTTGCCGCGCATTTGCCATTCGGTACCAGGGTGTGGTGCATGCCTACCTGAACCGCTGCACCCATGTGCCCATGGAAATGGACTACCAGCCCAACCGTTTGTTTGATGACACAGGTCAATGGTTGTTGTGTGCCACGCACGGTGCTGCTTATTTGCCCAGCACTGGCCAGTGTGCTGGCGGGCCTTGTAGGGGCGGGCTGGTGAAAATTGCCTTGTCCGAGGCCGGTGGCCAGGTGCACTGGCATACTGCGCACAACCTGCAGCCGGTGGCGTTTTAGGGGTTGCTCCCAGGTGCCTTGTTCTGTTCTATTTCCCTGTTTTGTTGCTTGTTTTCTCTGTCCGCAGCGCTGTGCCGGGCCTGTTTCTGGGCCCGGGGTGTCTGCGGGAGGCTTTGAATGACTGATCCACAAAATCCCTCTTCCAATCATCCTGGCAGTGCTCAGGATTCTTTGCCCGCTTCTGATCTGTGGGCTACCCAGGCTGCCGCAGCTGCGCCATCCTCAAGCCCCGGTGGTGCCCCCCGTGCCACGCCGCCTGCCGAGCCTGGCTGGGAGCGTGCGGTGCTGGAAAAGCTCGCGTTGGCCGCGTTGACAGAGCAGCGTGCCGCCCGGCGCTGGAAGATTTTCTTTCGCTTTGCCTGGTTGCTCCTGGTGCTCGCCATTTTTGGCGGCGCGATGATGCAGGCTGCCCCGAGTGCCAATAAGAGCGCCCCCCATACGGCGGTGGTGGACATCAAGGGCGAAATCGCTTCAGGTGCTGAGGCCAGTGCCGAGTTCGTGGTGGCTGCCATGCGCAGCGCCTTCGAGGACGAGGGCTCCAAGGCCGTGGTGTTGTTGATCAACTCTCCGGGTGGCAGCCCGGTGCAGGCGGGCATCATCAATGACGAAATCCTTCGCCTCAAGGCCAAATACAACAAGCCTGTGTATGCAGTGGTTGAGGAGACCTGTGCCTCGGCGGCGTATTACATTGCTGCGGCAGCGGACGAAATCTTTGTGGACAAGGCCAGCATCGTGGGCAGCATTGGCGTGCTGATGGACGGTTTTGGTTTCACCGGCACGATGGAAAAACTGGGGGTGGAGCGCCGATTGCTCACGGCGGGTGAAAACAAGGGCTTTTTGGACCCTTTCAGCCCCCAGACGGAGCAACAGCGTGCGTACGCACAGGCCATGCTCAATCAGATCCATCAGCAGTTCATCGCCGTGGTGAAGTCGGGGCGCGGTGATCGGCTCAAGCCCACGCCCGAGACCTTCAGTGGCTTGTTCTGGACGGGCCAGCAGGCTGTGGAGATGGGCTTGGCGGACAAGCTGGGCAACCTCGACTATGTGGCCCGTGAAGTCGTCAAGGCGGAAGACATCATCGACTACACCCGCCGTGACAATGTGGCTGAGCGTTTGGTGAAGCGCTTTGGCGCGGCGATGGGGTATGGCGCAGCCAAGGCAGCCACTGCCATTGCGGCGCCGCAGCTGCGATAGTTGGGTGCGTCGCTGCCGCCTCGCTAGCGACGCTGCCAGTGGTGGTTTTCGAATCTGAACCCCCGGTTGCCTGTGTGGTAGCCGGGGGTTTTGCTTTGGCGTATCGGTTGGGGCGGCGTGGTGGCTGGCCTGCGCTTATCTGCCGATTAAGAACACGGTGGGCGTACGGTTGTCCACGGGCGCTGTTTTTTGGCGCCATTGCTTGACCGGCTGGCTGTGTATTTGGGATGTTTCCAGCGTTAGCCCAGCGGCCATGGCCAGTCGGGTGTTGGTTTGCAGGGTCTGGGTCAGGGCTTGCCACAGGGCGGCATTGCGGTAGGGGGTTTCAATGAACACCTGCGTTTGCCCTGTTTTCAGCGCGATGGATTCGAGCTCCTTCATGCGCTGCGCGCGCTCCGGCCCGCTTTGGGGCAAGTAGCCCACAAAAGCAAAGTTTTGCCCGTTCATGCCGCTGGCAGCCAGGGCCAGCAGTAAGGAGACGGGGCCTACCAGTGGCACCACGGCAATGCCCAGATCGTGTGCGGCACGCACAATGGACGAGCCTGGGTCTGCCACAGCAGGCATCCCCGCTTCGCTGACCAGGCCAATGTCGTGCCCTTGCAGTGCGGCCGACAGGAGAGGGCGGGCGTCAAATACGGGGGCGCCTTTGTCTCCATGGTCTCCCTTTTTGTGCACTTCGCGCGGTAACTCTGTAATTTGCTGGGCTTGAACCGGGACTGCGAGGGGTTCCAGCGCATCAACGCGTTTGAGGTATGCCCGGGTACTTTTGGCGTTCTCGCAAATCCAGTGGTTGAGCCGTGCGGCTTGCAGGATGGTGGATTGCGGCAGAACCTCTTGCAGGGGGGCTTGTGCGTCGCAGCCAAAGTCGAGTGGCGCTGGGACCAGATAAAGCCGACCCAGCGCGGCGTTAGTCGATGGTGTGCTGGCGACGGGTGCTGGCGACTGGCTCATGGCAGCACCAACCCTGCAGCGCGCAGCATGCGGCAGGTTCGAATCAGCGGCAGCCCGATCAAGGCGGTGGGATCGTCGCTCACGATGGCATCCAACAGGCTGATGCCCAGGCCTTCGCTTTTGGCGCTGCCAGCGCAGTCGTAAGGCTTTTCGGCCTGCAGGTAACGCTCGATTTCGTCTGGGTCGAGGGTTCTGAATTTGACTTCCACTGCAGCCAGGTCTACTTGTTGAAACCCGCTGCTGGCGCACACCACGGCCACTGCGGTTTGGAACACCACCGTCTGGCCGCTCATGGCTTGCAGTTGCAGGGTGGCTTTTTCATGGGTACCGGGCTTGCCCAGGGGTTCTCCCGCCAGATCGGCCACTTGGTCTGACCCAATGACGATGGCTTGCGGGTGCAGCAGTGCTACGGCCTGCGCTTTGGCCAGTGCCAGCCGCAAAGCCAGTGCGCGAGGGGCTTCGTTGGCTTGCGGGGTTTCATCGACATGGGGGGCGGCCACGTCAAAGGCGATGTTCAGGCGCGAGAGCAGCTCGCGCCGGTAGGGCGAGGTGGAGCCCAATACCAGAGGGCGTGGCAGGGTGGGGGATTGATGCATGCGCTGATTCTCTTACACTGCCGCCATGACCAAGGAATTCTCTCCGGACCGGCTTGACATCAAGGCTTTCGCGCAGGCGGGAGGTCAGCTGTCAGGTCACGACTCGCTTCTGAAATATGAGCGCTTGGCGCAAGAGGCCAAAGGCTTGCACCCGGATTTGCTCGTCGACTGGAAGGTGGCTGGTGAAGTGCGTACCGAGCTGGGGGGTACGGGCCAAGTCTGGTTGCATCTGGCGGTGCACGCCAGCTTCCCGATGGAATGCCAGCGGTGCATGACACCTGTGGATGTGCCTCTGGATGTGGAGCGCTCGTTCCGATTTGTGGCTGATGAGGCCACCGCCGAAGCCCTGGATGACGATTGCGATGAGGACTTGCTGGCACTGAGCCGGGAGTTTGACTTGCGTGAGTTGATTGAAGATGAGTTGCTGATGGCCTTGCCTGTGGTGCCAAAGCATGATGAGTGCCCAAGCTCGGTCCCTCTGGCATCGTCGGACGAGGACTTTGAGGCCGCGAACTCAGAAAAGCCCAACCCCTTTGCAGCGCTCGCCTCGCTGCGAAAAGACGAAAAAGGGACATGATTTATTGTTTGGGTTATAATCGAGGGCTTCTCGCGAATCCCCCTCGTGTCTTATTGGGCTGATCGCGTTTTTACCAACCCTATTCAAGACCAGGAGCCATCATGGCAGTTCAGCAAAACAAAAAGTCCCCTTCCAAGCGCGGTATGCACCGCTCGCACAATGCACTGAATGTGCCAGGCATTGCTGTGGAACCTACCACTGGTGAAACCCACCTGCGTCACCACATCAGCCCTAACGGTTTCTACCGTGGCCGCCAAGTGCTGAAGAACAAGTCTGAAGCCTAATTTCAGCACCCATCAAGGCCCGCAACTACTTTGTGTAGTGCGGGCCTTTGTTTTGATCGTCGTATTTTTCTTTCAGCCAAAGCCGTTGGCTGGACAAGTCGCCCATGATCACACTGGCTGTTGACTGCATGGGGGGCGACCATGGCCCCCGCGTCACGCTCGCGGCGTGTCGCCAGTTTCTAGATTCCCACCCCCAAGCCCGTTTGCTGCTGGTCGGCTTGCAGGAGAGTCTCCAATCGTTCTCGCACGAGCGGGCCAGTGTTGTGCTGGCCTCTGAAGTGGTCGCCATGGATGACCCTGTGGAAGTGGCTTTGCGCAAGAAGAAAGATTCTTCCATGCGCGTGGCCATTCAGCAGGTCAAGGATGGAGCGGCCGCTGCGGCTGTGTCCGCGGGCAACACGGGTGCCTTGATGGCGATCGCTCGCTACATCTTGAAAACCCTGGATGGCATTGACCGCCCTGCCATTGCGACCCAGCTGCCCAATGCACAAGGTGGTGCCACCACGGTGCTGGATTTGGGGGCCAATGTGGATTGCTCGGCCGAGCATCTGTTGCAATTCGCTGTCATGGGGTCTGCGCTGGTGTCAGCCCTCCAGGACGGAGGGGAGCCCACTGTGGGCTTGCTCAATATTGGTGAGGAAATCATCAAAGGCAGCGAAGTCATCAAAAAAGCAGGTGAATTGCTGCGATCTGCGGCCAGTTTGGGTGATCTGAACTTCTACGGCAACGTGGAAGGCAATGACATCTTCAAGGGTACCGTTGACATCGTGGTGTGTGACGGCTTTGTCGGCAACGTTGCGTTGAAAGCCAGCGAAGGCGTAGCTTCCATGGTGGTGGGTGGGCTCAAAAATGAGTTTTCTCGCAATATTTTCACCAAAGCTGCAGCCATCGTTGCTTATCCTGTTTTAAAAGCTTTGATGAAGCGCATTGACTACCGCCGCTACAACGGTGCGGCCCTTTTGGGGCTGCGCGGGCTGGTGTTCAAGAGCCATGGATCGGCGGACGTGCTGGCTTTCGAGCAGGCTTTGAACCGGGCGTATGATGCAGCCCGCAACAACCTGCTCGACCGTGTCCGGACCCGGATTGCGCATGCGGCGCCCCTCCTGGCCCCCGCTGATGTACAAGCCAAGGCCGGTGTTTCGGCGACGACACATTGATGAGACGTTATTCCCGCATCACCGGCACAGGCAGCTACCTGCCTCCACGCCGATTGACCAACGCTGATCTGGTGGCTGAATTGGGCCAGCGTGGTATTGAAACCTCTGATGAATGGATTGTGGAGCGCACGGGCATCCGAGCGCGGCACTTTGCTGAGCCGGACGTCGCCAGCAGCGACCTGGGGCTTGAGGCTGCACGCCAAGCCTTGGAGGCTGCGGGTGTGCAGCCCCAAGACATTGACTTGATCATTGTGGCGACCTCCACGCCAGACATGGTGTTCCCGTCCACGGCTTGCATCTTGCAGAACAAGTTGGGTGCCAATGGTTGCCCCGCGTTTGATGTGCAAGCGGTTTGCAGCGGCTTCGTGTACGCGCTGTCGGTGGCTGACGCGATGATCCAGTCGGGCGCAGCCAGCCGTGCGCTGGTGGTGGGTGCCGAGGTTTTCAGCCGCATTCTCGACTTCAATGACCGCACCACTTGTGTCTTGTTTGGTGATGGTGCTGGGGCGGTGGTGCTGGAGGCTTCTGACAAGCCTGGCATTCTGGCCAGCGACTTGCACGCCGATGGCAAGCATGTGGGCATTCTTTGCGTTCCTGGCAATGTGTCTGGCGGACACATATTGGGTGACCCTGTCTTGAAGATGGATGGTCAAGCGGTGTTCAAGCTGGCGGTGGGTGTGCTGGAGAAGGCGGCCCATGCGGTGCTGCAAAAAGCCGGTCTGGCAGAAGCCGACATCGACTGGTTGATTCCCCATCAGGCCAACATCCGCATCATGCAGGGCACGGCCCGCAAGCTGAAGCTGTCCATGGACAAGGTGGTGGTGACGGTGGATCAGCATGGCAACACCTCGGCCGCTTCTATTCCCTTGGCGCTCGATCATGCGGTGCGCAATGGCCAGGTGACCGCCGGGCAGACGGTGCTGCTTGAAGGGGTGGGCGGCGGATTTACCTGGGGTGCAGTGCTATTGAAAATGTAGCTGCTAGCGCTTTATTGATGCGCGCTATAGGCTATTTTTATCTGGATATTGCAGAGCTATGAAATCATTCGCATTTGTTTTTCCTGGACAAGGCTCGCAGTCAGTGGGCATGCTGGATGCCTGGGGCGACCACCCGGCGGTGCAGCAAACGCTGCGCGAGGCCTCCGATGCCTTGGGTGAAGATGTGGGGCGTCTTATTCATGAAGGTCCCAAGGAATCCTTGGCATTGACCACCAACACGCAGCCTGTGATGCTCGTGGCGGGTGTGGCCGCTTGGCGTGTGTGGTGCGCAGCGGGTGGGGCCAAGCCATCGGCGCTGGCGGGCCATTCGTTGGGCGAGTATTCGGCTTTGGTGGCGGCAGGTGTGTTGACTTTGGCGCAAGCAGCGCCGCTGGTGCGGCTGCGTGCGGCGGCGATGCAAGAGGCTGTGCCTGTTGGGGTGGGGGGCATGGCGGCCATTTTGGGGCTGGAAGCCTCCAAGGTCATTGCAGGCTGCGCTGAGGCTGTGGTGGTGTTGGGTAGCGGCGAGGTGGTGGAGGCTGTCAATTTCAATGATCCTGCCCAAACCGTGATTGCTGGCACCAAGGTGGGCGTGGACAAGGCCTGTGAGCTTCTCAAGGCAGCTGGTGCCAAGCGCGCCTTGCCATTGCCGGTGTCTGCCCCTTTCCATTCCAGCCTGATGAAGCCTGCTGCGCAGAAGCTGCGCCTGGCTTTGGACGGCTTGGCATTGGCTGAGCCGCAGATTCCCGTGGTCAACAACATTGATGTGGCCGTCTGCACTGATGCGGGACAGATCCGTGATGCCCTCTATCGCCAGGCCTTTGGTCCTGTGCGCTGGGTGGAATGTGTGCAGGCGTTGAAAGCGCGCGGCGTTACGCATGTGGTGGAAGCGGGCCCTGGCAAGGTGCTGGCCGGTTTGACCAAGCGCATCGATGCCGAGTTGACGGGCGTGCCCCTGTATGACCCAGCCACCCTGGCTGAAGCGATGGAGATTGTGAAATGACGAATTCGGTAAAAGCAGTGCAGGTGGCCTTGGTGACGGGTGCCTCTCGCGGCATTGGCGCTGCCATTGCCCTGGAGTTGGCCGTGCGTGGCTATCAAGTGGTGGGAACCGCTACGACCGATGAAGGCGCTGCCCGTATTGGCCAGGCGCTGGCGGCTTACCCCGGTTGCCGTGGTGCCAACTTGAATGTCAATGACGTGGCTGCTGTCGAGGCGCTCATGGATGGCATCGTCAAGCAGCAAGGCGGCTTGCATGTACTGGTGAACAACGCGGGTATTACCCGTGACACGCTGGCCATGCGCATGAAGGACGAGGACTGGGATGCTGTGCTCGACACCAATTTGAAGGCAGTCTTTCGCGTGAGCCGGGCGGCCATTCGTCCGATGATGAAGCAGCGTTTTGGCCGCATCATCAGCATCACCAGTGTGGTTGGTGCTTCGGGCAATCCAGGGCAGGCCAACTATGCTGCCGCCAAGGCCGGTGTGGCTGGCATGACGCGTGCACTGGCCCGTGAACTGGGCAGCCGCAACATCACTGTCAACTGCGTGGCACCCGGTTTCATCGAGACCGACATGACCTCCGTGTTGCCCGAAGAACAGCAAAAAGCCCTCAATGCCCAGATCCCGTTGGGCCACATGGGCAAGCCGCAAGACATCGCACACGCAGTGGCCTACCTGGCCTCGAATGAAGCTGGCTATGTGACGGGGCAGGAGTTGCACGTCAATGGCGGCATGTACATGTAATTGAGACAAGTTAACGCCGCTTTATCCCGACGGCGGGCTGATGAGGAGGGAATCTCCTTACCAGCTAGAATCGCGGATTCATTCACAACCCCCAGAGGGAAACCATGAGCGATATCGAAGCACGCGTCAAAAAAATCATTGCCGAACAACTCGGAGTGGAAGAGTCCCAAGTCACCAACGAAAAGTCTTTCGTGGCTGACCTCGGCGCAGACTCCCTCGACACCGTGGAACTGGTGATGGCACTGGAAGACGAGTTCGGCATCGAGATCCCCGACGAAGACGCGGAAAAGATCACCACGGTGCAAAACGCCATCGACTACGCCAACAATCACCAGAAGGCCTGAGCGGCGCCCTGCGCCTGACTCAAGCGATCAGTAGAAGGTTTTCACGCATGAGCCGTCGTCGCGTTGTCGTGACCGGCCTGGGTTGCGTCAGCCCCGTGGGTAACACGGTGGCCGATGCCTGGGCCAACATCCTTGCCGGCAAGTCCGGCATTGACCTCATTACCAAGTTCGATGCGTCGAATTTTTCCTGCCAGATTGCAGGCGAGGTCAAGGGATTGGACCTGGAGTCCTACATCAGCGCCAAAGATGCGCGTGCGATGGACTCCTTCATTCATTTTGGTATCGCAGCAGCAGCGCAGGCTGTGCAGGATGCGGGTTTGCCTACGGGCGAGGCGCTCGATGAAGAGTTTGCCACCCGCATTGCCTGTGTGATTGGTTCTGGCATCGGCGGTTTGCCGCTGATAGAAAACACCCACGTCGAGTACGCCAGCCGGGGTCCTCGTCGTATCACGCCATTCTTTGTGCCTGCCTCCATCATCAATATGGTGGCTGGGCATGTGTCGATGCGTTTTGGTTTCAAGGGCCCTAACCTGGCTGTGGTGACCGCATGTACGACGGGCTTGCACTGCATTGGAGAAGCCGGTCGCATGATCGAATACGGCGACGCTGATGTGGTGGTGGCCGGTGGTACAGAGTCCACGGTGTCTCCGCTGGGCATTGGCGGCTTTGCTGCCATGCGCGCCTTGTCCACCCGCAACGATGACCCTAAGACGGCCTCGCGCCCCTGGGACAAAGACCGCGATGGTTTTGTGTTGGGTGAAGGCGCTGGTGTGATGGTGCTGGAAGAGTACGAACACGCCAAGGCACGTGGAGCAAAAATCTACGCGGAGTTGACAGGCTTTGGCATGAGTGCTGATGCAGGGCACATGACTGCTCCCAGCATGGATGGGCCACGCCGCGCCATGCTCAATGCGTTGCGCAATGCGGGCATCAATGCCGATCAGGTGGATTACCTCAACGCCCACGGCACCTCAACCCCGCTGGGTGATTTGAACGAAACGAATGCCATCAAGGCTGCTTTGGGTGACCATGCGCGCCACACGGTGGTCAGCTCGACCAAGTCGATGACCGGGCACTTGCTCGGCGGCGCGGGTGGCATCGAAAGTGTTTTCACGGTGCTTGCGCTGTACCATCAAAAGGCGCCACCGACGATCAACATCTTTAACCAGGATCCTGAGTGTGATCTGGATTACTGTGCCAATACGGCGCGTGACATGAAGATCGACATTGCTCTCAAGAACAACTTTGGTTTTGGGGGCACCAACGGCTCGCTGGTTTTCAAGCGGGTTTGATGCACGGATACAAGCTACGTTGCGCTGAGCGCTTGGTGGCCTTAGGGTGGATATCCCATGTTTTTGATGTGGGATGTCTGCCCTTTTGTCTTTTGGGGGTGCAGTTGCGAAAGCTTCAGCGGCCTTCGCAGGGGTGGTTGAGCCTGGGTTCGTTGGGTTTGCCCTGTGGCCGCTCCTGCATTGGCCTGCTGCGACTGCCTTTTTTACGCCCAAACAACAGCCGTCCCGGGATGCCATGATGGCCTCTGTCAAATATACGGCTCCAGCTGTGCGCTACCCTTTTGCAAGGAGTGCCGCATTGGGCTGGCTTTGCGTGTGGCTGGCTGTGGTTTCCGGTGGTGGGGTTGCTTGGTATGCAGCGAGTGTGTGGACTGCAGGGGGTCGCGGTGTCTTTGCCCTGGTGGCGATTGTGGGCTGGGTGATCGCGGCTTTGGGTGCTTTGGAGTACTGGCGCCGGTCTCCGCATGGCTTGTTGGCCTGGAACGGGCAAGTTTGGGCCTTACAAGTTGCCGATTCGGAGCAGGTGGGGGTGTCTGAGGACGACGCAGCCTTGCGGCAGGCGCCCGCCGTTATTCTGGATTGGCAGTACACGCTGTGGATCCTGGTGTACAGGGATGGCCATGCTCCGCTTTGGTTGTGGCTTGAACGCTCGCAGCGCCCTGAACGCTGGGGTGATTTGCGCCGTGCGGTATATTCGCCCGCCATGCAGGCAGCCCCCACGGCTGTCCAATCTACCGAGGCGCCAAGCCGAGAGCCCTAAGGCGTGATTTCTGAGTGCCCATGAATGTAACCCCGCCTTCCCTTCCTGCAGACAGCGATCTCCAACTGGTGGAGCGCACGGTTGCAGGTGACCAGCGAGCCTACGAGCTGCTGGTCATCAAATACCAAAGGCGCATCGAGCGCCTGATCGGCCGGATGGTGCGCGACACAGATCTGGTGCAGGACATCGCGCAGGAGACCTTCATCCGGGCTTATCGGGCGCTGCACCAGTTTCGGGGGGATGCCCAGTTTTACACTTGGCTCTACCGCATTGCTGTGAACACCGCCAAAAAGGCGTTGATGGACATGAAACGCAATCCGGTCATCTCCGAGAACGCCCTCAGAGGCGGAGACGATGAGGATGAAACTTCCCGCGTTGACAATGAACTAACCACCGAAGAAACGCCAGAAACCGTTTTGGCTGCACAGGAAATTGCACGGGTGGTGAATGCCGCTATGGAGGCTTTGCCTGAGGATTTGCGGCAGGCTGTGACGCTGCGCGAGATTGAGGGGCTGAGCTACGAAGAAATTTCGCTGGCGATGAATTGCCCTATTGGCACGGTTCGGTCCCGGATTTTTCGGGCCCGTGAGGCGATTTCTGCGAAAGTGCGCCCGCTGTTGGACAAACAGTCTGGCAAGCGGTGGTGACTGGGGCATGGCTGCGCCTCTTTCCTTTTTTCCGCGAGATTGCGGCTGGGCGAGGTTGCTTTGGTCGGGTGCGGAAGAAGACGATACCGAAGTGTGCAGATCTGTATGTGTGGGGGCTGGTTAGACAGGTGACATCATGGACAAAGATTTGAATCAGTGCGAGCAGTTGTCGGCGTTAATGGATGGTGAGCTCGAAAGCGAGGCCTTGGCTGAGGCCCTGCGCTTGGCCCACGGTGAAGAGAGCCAAGCCACGTGGGAGCTCTACCATCTGGTGGGAGATGTGTTGCGCTCGCCTGAATTGGCTGCGCACGCATCGAGCCCTTTGCTCGGGCGCTTGCGGGAGCAACTGGCCCAGGAGCCTGCCGCTGCACGTGTGCCTTTGGTATTGCAATCTGAATCGCCGGTGGTGTCTGTCCATGTGCCGCAGCACGCAGCCAATGCGTCGGTGTTTCGCTGGAAGATGGTGGCCGGTATTGCGTCGATGGCTGCGGTCGCCGCCATCGGTTGGAATTCTGTTGAAGCCTTGAGGGGCGGCGGCGCGCAATTGGCTTCTGCTCCAGTTGCGCCACCGGCTTCGGTGGTGGCCGTTTCGGAAGGGGCTGGGCAGCCTGTGATGTTGCGCGACCCACGCCTGGACGAGCTGTTGCAAGCCCACAAACAATTCGGTAGCACTTCGGCTCTTCAGATGCCTGCGGGCTTTTTGCGCAATGCCACTTTTGAAGAGCCTTCTCGGTAACTCGCCTTGGCTGGTGCAGGGGAGGTCTCTCTTCTGTGTTTCGCAAGCCTCCGTGGATCGAATGGCTGGCCTTTGGGGGCGTGTCGCAGTTCTTGCGCTCACCTTGGGATGGGGTGTGCCCATGGCAGTGGCTGCGGAGTCTTCTGCATCTGCTGCTCCCTTGCCTTCGGCGCAAGCCGTATCAGTGGACCTTGATGTCGCGCAATGGATGGCTCACATGCGAGGGGCTGCGTGTCGGCGCTCGTATGTGGGTACTTTTGTTGTGATCTCGGCCACAGGGGCCATGTCCAGTTCCCGCATTGCCCACGCTTGTGATGGGAGTTTGCAAGTGGAGCGTGTGGAAACCTTGTCGGGTGTGCCGCGCACCGTATTTCGGCGCAACGGTGAGGTCAGGACCTTCTTTGCATCGTCGCGCACCGTGCGCACGGATCGCAGTGACACTCCAGCCTTGTTTCCACAGCCTTCCGTAGTGGCGGGCACCAAGCTCTCACAGTTCTACGCTGTGCAGCGTTTGGGACTGGAGCGTGTGGCTGGACGGAGTGCGGACGTGCTGTGGCTCAAGCCTCAAGACGATCTGCGGCTGGGCTACCGCATTTGGGCGGACCAGGAAACGGGGCTGGTCATGAAGCTGCAAACCTTGTCGCCCAACGCCAAGGTGATGGAGCAGGCTGCGTTCTCGGAAATTGACTGGAATGCCAGTGTGAAAGCGGAAGACCTGTCACGCGCGATGGACGCTGTGGACGGATTCCAGCGCGTGTCACCTGAGGTACGCAAGACCTCTGCCCAGGAAGAGGGGTGGGTATTGCGCCAGCCGGTGGAGGGCTTTGTTCCTGTCCAATGCTATCGGCGCACACTGTCTGTAGAGGCCGGTGCACGCAGTGTCTTGCAGTGCCTGTACTCTGACGGCCTAGCGTCTGTATCGCTGTTCATGGAGCCCATGGACGCTACGCGGCACGGTGGTGTGGCGGTGCAGGAGGTCAGCATGGGGGCAACCCAGATGCTGGCGCGCAGAGCAGGTGAAGACACCTGGCTGACCATCGTGGGAGAAGTCCCGCGCAAGACGCTGCACCTTTTCTCTAAGCACTGGGAGCGGTCGCGCTGACCCGTTTCGGTGAACGTGTCTGCCGGTGTATTCACTCGTCTGCCGAGTGTGCCGCCTGTATCGGTCTTCTGTTTTAAAAAATCGGCTCCCAAATCAGCCCGTGTTTGGGAACCTATTCGCTTGGGTGCTCTTCAGAGATGCATTCGTGATTGGTAATTGTTACCTCGATTTGAAAGGCCCATGATGTCTACTCTGGATTGGAAGTTGCTGCGTTCTGTTGCCTTGGCTGGTGTGTTCACTGGTCTGTCTGGGCTGACGGCGTTGGTGCCTGTCTCCGCTGCTGCGCAATCAGCGGTGGTGCGTGGCCTGCCAGACTTTACGGAACTTGTAGAGCTGGCGGGTCCCTCGGTGGTCAATATCCGCACCACCGAGAAAGCCTCAGCCCGCTCTGGGGCGGGAGCGATGGACGAAGAGATGGCGGAATTCTTCAAGCGCTTCGGTGTGCCTATTCCCAACGCGCCGCGCCAGCAGCGCCCCCAGCAAGATGAGCAGCCACGCGGTGTGGGCTCGGGGTTCATTCTCACGGCCGACGGCGTTGTGATGACCAATGCGCATGTGGTCGAAGGGGCCGATGAAGTGATCGTGACCCTCGCAGACAAACGGGAGTTCAAGGCGAGGATCGTGGGCGCCGACAAGCGCACGGACGTGGCTGTGGTCAAAATTGAGGCCAGTGGTTTGCCTGCGGTGAAGGTGGGTGATGTCAGCCGCCTGAAGGTCGGCGAGTGGGTGATGGCGATTGGCTCTCCGTTTGGTCTGGAGAACACGGTCACGGCAGGCATCGTGAGTGCCAAGCAGCGTGATACGGGTGACTACCTGCCATTCATTCAGACCGATGTGGCGATCAATCCTGGCAATTCTGGCGGGCCGCTGATCAACATGCGCGGAGAGGTGGTGGGCATCAACAGCCAGATTTACTCGCGCTCTGGGGGGTTTATGGGGATTTCATTTGCTATCCCCATGGATGAGGCGATGCGAGTGAGCGAGCAACTGCGTGCCTCCGGCCGCGTGACGCGTGGGCGTATTGGC
The DNA here is from genome assembly GCF_003669015.1 of Acidovorax sp. 1608163. NCBI lineage: Bacteria > Pseudomonadati > Pseudomonadota > Betaproteobacteria > Burkholderiales > Comamonadaceae > Acidovorax > Acidovorax sp. 1608163. Next base: position 3,731,463 of record NZ_CP033069.1, on the reverse strand, counting down.
GTGCAGATTGGCCCCGTGACCAAGGACGTGGCTGAGTCTCTGGGCCTGGGCAAGGCGCAAGGTGCGTTGGTGACGGGGGTGGAGTCGGGCTCGCCAGCGGAAAAAGCCGGTGTCGAGGCGGGAGACATCATCATCCGCTTTGAGGGCAAGGCGATTGAAAAAGTGGCCGATCTGCCTCGCTTGGTGGGTAACACCAAACCGGGTAGCAAGAGCAGCTTGACGGTGTTTCGTCGCGGGCAAAGCCGTGACCTTGCTGTCACCATTGCCGAGATTGAGCCAGACAAAGTGGCAGTGAAAACGACGGACCGTGAGGAGCGCGCCAAGGCTTCTTCGGCTGGGCAGCAGGTGGGGTTGACGGTGACGGAGTTGCCGGACGCTCAAAAGAAGGAACTCAAGCTCAAGGGCGGTGTTTTGGTTTCGGCCGCTGTCGATGGCGCTGCCAGGGCTGGCTTGCGTGAGGGTGACATCATCCTGGCAATCGCCAATACCGAGGTGTCTGGCGTGAAGGACTTTGATGCCATCTTGGGCAAGGTCGACAAGAGCAAAACCTTGAGTGTGTTGTACCGCCGTGGGGAGTGGGCGCAATACGCGCTGATTCGCCCTGCGCCAGCCCGTTGAATTGGATGATGGCTGTGCGCCTGCGGGGATATGCCGCGGCAAGTCAAGCCATTGCACGCTCTCAAAATGGTCTGAAAGTTAGTTGTCACCAACTTAAAATTTGTGCAATTACCGATTTCGATAGAATAGAGCCCGCTCTCAGCGCTTGAATGCATATCGGCGAGGTCTTCCTCCACGATACGGTATGCATGAAAGCCATTCACAGCTGTTCCACAGCTCGCCCACATGTTGTGCACCAATTAAGCGGCGATGTTGTGGATAAACTGTGTGTAAGTATTTTGTTGCAACGTGGCAACGACCCCCGCATGCGGTGGAGCGGGCTGTTTGGTATGGCCTTTTTGCCTACAATGAAGCTCCAACCATCGCAGTTGCCAATGATTGTTGGTTCAGGGCGCGTCGCCATTCGACGCGCCCTTTTTTCTTGTGCGCGCCTTTCTCATCCCATTATTTGACGCTTTTCGTTGATGAATCACATCAGAAATTTCTCCATCATTGCGCACATCGACCATGGTAAGTCGACGCTGGCAGACCGCTTGATCCAGCGTTGCGGCGGGCTTGCTGAGCGCGATATGGAGGCCCAGGTCCTGGACTCCATGGACATTGAAAAGGAACGCGGGATCACGATCAAGGCACAGACTGCGGCGCTGCAATACAAGGCCAAGGATGGACAGGTCTATAACCTTAACCTGATCGACACGCCCGGGCATGTGGACTTCTCGTACGAAGTGAGTCGCTCCCTGTCTGCGTGCGAGGGCGCGTTGCTGGTGGTCGATGCATCGCAGGGGGTTGAGGCCCAGACGGTGGCCAACTGCTACACCGCGCTGGAGCTGGGCGTAGAGGTGCTTCCTGTTCTGAACAAGATGGATCTGCCCAACGCTGATCCTGACAACGCCAAGGCAGAGATCGAGGATGTCATCGGCATTGATGCTGCGGACGCTATCCCTTGTTCCGCGAAAACGGGTTTGGGCATTGAAGAAATCCTGGAGCTGATCGTCGCCAAGGTGCCTGCCCCCAAGGGCAACCCCACGGGCCCTTTGCGCGCCATGATCATTGACAGCTGGTTCGACCCCTATGTCGGGGTTGTGATGCTGGTGCGTGTTGTGGACGGCCGCTTGGCCAAGGGTGAACGCTTCAAGATGATGGCCACGGGGGCTGTGTACAACGCGGACAACCTGGGTGTATTCACACCGGCCAACCTGGCCTTGGAAGCGCTGGAGGCCGGGCAGGTGGGTTACATCATTGCGGGCATCAAAGAACTGCAGGCCGCAAAGGTGGGGGACACCATCACCCTGGAAAAAAAGCTGCCCAACAACGCCGGACCTGCGACAGAAGCCCTGCCGGGTTTCAAGGAAATCCAGCCCCAGGTGTTTGCTGGTCTGTATCCCACCGAAGCGAGCGAGTACGACTCCTTGCGCGATGCGCTGGAAAAACTCAAGCTCAACGATGCCTCGCTGCACTATGAGCCCGAAGTCAGCCAGGCTTTGGGTTTTGGCTTCCGATGCGGCTTCCTGGGCCTGTTGCATATGGAAATCGTGCAGGAGCGTCTGGAGCGCGAGTTTGATCAGGACCTGATCACCACGGCCCCCAGCGTGGTCTACCAAGTGGTCAAGGCCGATGGTGAAGTCATCATGGTCGAGAACCCCTCCAAGATGCCTGACCAGGGGCGTCTGGAGGAAATTCGCGAGCCCATCGTCACTGTGCACCTGTACATGCCGCAGGACTACGTGGGGCCCGTGATGACGCTGGCCAATCAAAAGCGCGGCGTGCAAATGAACATGGCCTACCACGGGCGGCAGGTGATGTTGACGTACGAAATGCCTTTGGGCGAAATCGTGCTCGACTTCTTCGACAAGCTCAAATCGGTGTCGCGCGGTTATGCGTCCATGGACTACGAGTTCAAGGAGTACCGCGCCTCGGATGTGGTGAAGGTGGACATCCTGCTCAATGGCGAGAAGGTGGACGCTTTGTCCATCATCGTGCACCGCTCACAGTCGCAATACCGCGGCCGTGCGGTGGTGGCCAAGATGCGCGAAATCATCAGTCGCCAGATGTACGACGTGGCCATTCAGGCGGCCATCGGTGCCAACATCATTGCGCGCGAGACCATCAAGGCCCTGCGCAAGAACGTGCTGGCCAAATGTTACGGTGGCGACATCAGCCGCAAGCGCAAGCTGCTCGAAAAGCAGAAGGCCGGTAAGAAGCGGATGAAACAGATTGGCTCGGTGGAGGTGCCCCAAGAGGCGTTTCTGGCCATTTTGCAGGTGGAAGATTAATGCGGTTCATGCAAACTCTCACGTCGCTGATTTTGGCGGCTTTTGCCGGGTACATCGGTGCTTGGTATTTTGGTGCGCTGGAAGGCAACTTTGCCTTGCTGCTGTTTTTGGCCACCGTTGTGACGGGGGCCTATTGGCTGGGCGAACGCTTTTACTTTTTGCCCCAGCGCCGCAAGGCTGCGCAAGCCATCGAAGATGCCGCTGTGCAGCGCCGGGCCGAGCTGGACCGCATGGGCATCCAGAAGGTGGATGTGGACGCCGAAGAAGCCAAGGGCCGCATCCTTATGCAGCCCTGGTGGCTGGACTGGACCGCAGGCCTGTTCCCCGTCATCGTGGCCGTGTTTGTGTTGCGCTCCTTTCTGTTTGAGCCGTTCAAGATTCCTTCGGGCTCCATGATTCCGACCTTGCGGGTGGGCGACCTGATCCTTGTGAACAAGTTCACCTACGGCGTGCGTTTGCCGGTCATTCACACCAAGATCACCGAGGGCAACAAGCCCGCACGCGGTGATGTGCTGGTGTTCCGTTACCCTCCACAGCCTACGCTTGACTACATCAAGCGTGTGGTGGGCGTGCCGGGGGACGAGGTAGCCTATCTGAACAAGCGCTTGACCATCAATGGCAAGCCCGTGCAGACCGCTGCCCAGCCTGACTTTCTGGAAGAAGAAAGCATGCGCTACTTCAAGCAGTTTGAAGAGCAACTGGGCGCGCAACCGCATCGACTTATCAACAACCCTGAAGCTCCTGCATTTGTGCAAGGTGCCAGCAATTTTGCCTACCGCGAAAACTGCCGCTACAGTGTGGAGGGTGTGGTTTGCAAGGTGCCTGAAGGCCACTATTTCATGATGGGCGACAACCGCGATAACTCCCTGGACTCCCGCTATTGGGGGTTTGTGCCTGAAGGCAATATCGTGGGCAAGGCGTTTTTCGTGTGGATGAACTTTGGCGACTTCAAGCGCATTGGGCCGTTTCACTGAGCAGGCCAGTGGCCGTATACAACAGGAGGGTGTTTGGTATGAATTTGCGTTACACAACAGCGCGTGCGCGTCAACGTGGCCTGTCTTTTGTCGGTGTCATTTTCATTGGTGTGCTGGCCGTGGCGACTTTTGCGATTGGCGGGCAGTCGGTGCCGATTTTTCTGGAGTACCAGGCGATCCGCAAGGCCACTCTCAAGGCCTCTAAAGAGGGTTCCACGGTGGCGGACATCCGTGCCTCGTTTGATCGAGCCGGGGCCATTGACAACATCAGCTCCATTGCCGGCAAGGATTTGGAGATCACCAAGCGCGGTGACAAGACCGTTGTCGGCTTCAAGTACTCCCGCGAGATTGCGTTGGCTGGCCCAGCCTTCCTTGTCTACCGTTTGCAATACCAGACCGAATAATTAGTGCATCCCAGTCTCTCTTCGCTGCAGGCCCGTCTGCAGCATGTTTTTTCCGATCCCTCGCTATTGCAGCGGGCTGTCACCCACCGCAGCTTTTCGGCCGACCACAACGAACGGCTGGAGTTCCTGGGGGATTCTGTCTTGAACCTGGCAGTGGCCAGCTTGCTGTACCAGCGGCTGGCGCAGTTGCCTGAAGGGGACCTTTCGCGTGTGCGGGCCAATCTGGTCAAGCAAGACACCTTGCACCAGTTGGCTTTGCGCTTGAAGGTGTCCGAGGTGCTTCGCTTGGGCGAGGGCGAGTCCAAGTCCGGTGGGCAGCAGCGCCCCTCCATCTTGGCCGATGCCCTGGAGGCCTTGATTGGAGCGGTCTATCTGGATGCAGGCTATGCGGGTGCCGAGGCACTGGTGCACCGTCTGTTCGAGGGGGTGGAGATCAACCCTCAGATGCAGGCCGTGGCCAAAGACCCCAAGACCGCATTGCAGGAGTGGCTGCAGGGCCGCAAAATGAAACTGCCGCAATACCGCGTGGTCGGCACCGTGGGTGAGGCCCACCGCCAGACCTTCGATGTGGAATGCGACATCACCGAACTGGGGCTGACCGAACGTGGCATCGGCGGCTCCCGCAGGGCGGGGGAACAAGCCGCCGCTGGCGCCATGCTGGCCACATTGAAAGCGAAGAAATTATGAACGATGCTACTAAAAATGTAGCTGCTGGCGCAGAATCTGCGAGCGCACAAGGCCCGGATGACTTGAATGCCATGCTGGCCGCAGCCCGTGCGGCGGGTGCTGTCAAGGCGGCGGCGGGTGTACCTGCTGCGCCGGTCGATGGCCAACGCTGCGGCCTGATCGCCATCGTGGGCAAGCCCAACGTGGGCAAGTCCACGCTGCTCAATGCACTGGTGGGGCAGAAGATCAGCATCACCTCGCGCAAGGCGCAGACCACGCGCCACCGCATCACCGGCATCCGCACGCTGGGGGCCACGCAGTTTGTGTTTGTCGACACACCAGGCTTCCAGACCCGGCACAGCACTGCGCTGAACAAATCGCTCAACAAGACCGTGATGGGCGCCATCGGTGATGTGGACCTGATCTTGTTTGTGGTCGAAGCAGGCAACTTCACCCTGGCCGATGCCAAAGTGCTGTCCTTGTTCAAGCCCGGCATCCCGACGCTGCTGGTGGCCAATAAGCTCGACACCGTGAACCGCCGTGCAGAGCTGGCCCCCTGGCTCAAGAGCATGCAAGAGCGCCACCCGTTTGCCGAGTTTGTGCCCATGTCGGCCAAGAACAAGGGTGATGTGGAGCGGCTCTTTGGTATTTGCGAAAAATACCTGCCAGAGCAAGGCTGGTGGTACGCCGAGGACGAGTTGACCGACCGCAGCGAGAAATTCCTGGTCAGCGAAACCGTCCGCGAAAAGCTCTTTCGCTTCACTGGCGATGAACTGCCTTACACCTCCACCGTGGTCATCGACAAGTTCGATGAGGAACCCAGCAAGGCGCACAAGCGCTTTGTGCGCGTGGCTGCGACCATCGTGGTCGAGCGCGATGGCCACAAAGCCATGGTGATTGGTGAAAAGGGCGAGCGCCTCAAGCGCATCAGCACCGAAGCCCGGCAAGAGCTGGAAAAGTTGCTCGAAGCCAAGGTGTTCCTGGAAGTGTGGGTCAAGGTGCGTTCGGGCTGGGCCGACGACGAAGCCCGCGTGCGCTCCTTCGGCTACGAGTAAGCGCATTCCATCGGCGCCTGCCGTCCTTTCTTTGGGCGGTGGTGCTGGGTCGAATGCCTTCATTGCCACCATCGCCTTTCCTCAAGCCCACCAATACGCCCTCCCGTGGCCGCCGCCAAGCGCATCACCGACGAACCCGCCTACGTGCTGCACAGCTACGACTGGAGCGAGTCCAGTCTGATCCTGGAGGTGTTTTGCCGCCGCCAGGGGCGCGTAGCACTGGTGGCCAAGGGGGCCAAAAAGCCCACCTCCAACTTCCGACCCGTGCTGCTGCCGCTGCAGCCACTGTTGCTCACCTACACCCTGGCCGGTGACGGGGTGGGCGACATCCACACCCTCAAAGGCGCCGAGTGGGTGGGCGGGCATGTGATGCCCACGGGCGATGCCCTGCTGTCGGGCCTGTACCTCAACGAATTGCTGCTGCGCCTGCTGGCCCGTGCCGATGCGCATGCGGGCCTGTTTGACGTGTATGCGGGCGTGGTGCGCGTGCTGGCCAGCGAGCATGGCGATGCCCTGGAGCCCGTGCTGCGCAGCTTTGAACTGCTGCTGCTGCGTGAGTTGGGCCTGCTGCCCACGCTCGATGTTGAGACCGCTACGTTCGCCACCCTGCGGCCTGAGGGCCGTTACACCCTGGTGGCCGAAGGCGGCTTGCGGGCGGCTTCTGGCACCGACCGCGCCAGCCTCTGTGGCAACCAATGGCGTGCGCTGCAAACGGCGCTGGACCAAGCCGCCAGCTACACCGCCACGCTGCGCGCCTGCGCCCCTGTGGCGGCCGAACTCAAACCCCAGCTGCGCGCCGTGCTGCAATACCATTGCGGTAGCCCGGTGCTGCGCACCCGCCAGCTCATGATGGATTTGCAAAGCTTATGACCACCCACCCACATTCCCGCACCGCACTGTCCGTCAACGTCAACAAGGTGGCCCTGGTGCGCAACACGCGCCACCTGGGCATTCCCAGCGTGACCCGTGCGGCCACGCTGTGCCTGCAGGCTGGGGCGCAGGGCATTACCGTGCACCCTCGGCCCGATGAACGCCACATTCGTGGCGACGATGTGTACGCCCTGGCCGAGTTGATGAAGGCCTGGCCCGACCGCGAATACAACATTGAAGGCAACCCATCGCAGAACCTGATGGAGTTCATTCGCACCGTGCGCCCTCACCAGGCCACCTTTGTGCCCGACAGCGAAGACCAGTTCACCAGCGACCACGGCTGGAGCTTTCCGCAAGACGCCGAGCGTCTGGCCCCGCTGATCGCCGAATGCAAGGCGCTGGGTGTGCGCGTGAGCCTGTTCATGGACCCAGTGCCCGAGCAAATGGCCGCCGCCCGTGCCGTGGGCGCTGACCGCGTGGAGCTGTACACCGAACCCTATGCCGCAGCCTGGGGTACCCCCCAGCAGGCCGAGCAACTGGCCCGCTACACCGCAGCAGCCCAGGCTGCGCTGGACGCAGGCCTGGGCGTGAACGCCGGGCATGACCTCAACCGCGACAACCTGGCTGCCTTTGTGCGCGAGGTGCCCGGTGTGCTCGAAGTCTCCATCGGCCACGCCCTGATTGCCGACGCGCTGGAGCTGGGCTACGCCGCCACGGTGCAGGCCTACCAGGCATGCATCGACGCGGGCTTTAAAGATTGCAATCACTCCTGATTTGATAGCTGCTTGCGCTGATTTATCAAGCGCTAGCTGCATATTGGGCTCAAAACCATGATCTACGGCATTGGCACCGACATCTGCGATGTGCGCCGCATCCGCGAAAGCCTGGAGCGCCACGGCGACCGCTTTGCCGAAAAAGTACTGGCGGCGGGCGAGCTGGCTGTGTGGCGCGAACGCACCGAGCGCTGGCCCGACCGGGGCCTTCGCTACCTGGCCACGCGCTTCTCTGCCAAAGAGGCCTTCAGCAAGGCCGTGGGGCTGGGCATGCGTATGCCCATGACCTGGCGGCACTGCGAAGTGGCCAAGCTGCCCAGCGGCCAGCCCGTCATCGTGCTGCACGGGGCCCTGAAAACCTGGTTTGAAGAACGCGGCCTGCATGCCCACCTGAGCGTAACGGACGAGACCGATTACGCCGCCAGCTTCTGCGTGGTGGAGCGTTTTGAGGGGAATAGCCCTCCAGCGCTTTCCCTATAAGCGCAAGCAGCTCTTGATTTGATAGCAATTCATCACCCATCCGATCTTCCATGACCGAACACGCCCCCCTCATCATTGACGTAGCCGGCACTGAACTCACCGCCACCGACCGCCGCCGCCTGGCCCACCCGTTGGTGGGCGGCGTCATCCTGTTCGCCCGCAACTGGGTGGACCGTGCCCAGCTGCTGCAGCTCACCAGCAGCATCAAGGCGGTGCGCGACGACCTGTTGATCTGCGTGGACCACGAAGGCGGGCGCGTGCAGCGTTTTCGCACCGATGGCTTCACCCACTTGCCGCCCATGCGCGCGCTGGGCGAGATGTGGATGGATGACGGCAAGGGCGCCAAGGCTGTGCCCGGCAGCGGCGCGCTGCGGGCCACCAATGCGGCCACGGCGGCGGGCTACGTGCTGGGCACAGAGTTGCGGGCCTGTGGTGTGGATTTTTCGTTCACCCCGGTTCTCGATCTCGATTGGGGCGAGAGCAGCGTGATTGGCGACCGTTCCTTCCACCGCGATCCGCGTGTGGTGGCCCTGCTGGCCAAGAGCCTGATGCACGGCCTGCTGCAGGCGGGCATGGCCAACTGCGGCAAGCACTTTCCTGGCCACGGATTCGTCAAGGCCGATTCGCACACCGAAGTGCCGGTGGACAAGCGCAGCCTCAAGGCCATCCTGGCCGACGACGCCGCGCCGTACCCGTGGCTCAGCACCACGCTCACCAGCGTGATGCCTGCGCATGTCATCTATCCCAAGGTGGACAGCCGCCCCGCAGGCTTCTCGCAGCGCTGGCTGCAAGAGATTTTGCGCCGCCAGATGCGCTTTGACGGCGCCATCTTCAGCGACGACCTGAGCATGGAAGGTGCCCGCCGCCTGGACGGCCAGGTGGTGAGCTACACCGCTGCTGCCGTGGCGGCGCTGGAGGCGGGCTGCGACCTAGTGCTGCTGTGCAACCAGAGCCTGGGCGAGGGCCAAGCGGTGGACGAATTGATCGACGGCCTGGAAAAGGCCCAAGCCCAGGGCCTGTGGCAGCCCAGCGTGGACAGCGAATCGCGCCGCCTGGCACTGCTGCCCGAGACACTGCCCCAGCCTTGGGATGAGCTGATGCTGCAGCCTGCGTACATGCAGGCGTTGGACCTGTTGATGTGAGGAAACGACAGCGATAACGCCACCCGAGGGACGGGTGGTGCTGCTGAGGTCAAGGCGCGGGGACGGTGGCCTGTGCCACAGGACTGGCGGTTGGGCTGGCTGCTTGGGGCTCTGCGCCCGTGGCAGGCATGGCGGGAGCCAAGGCGGCCGGTGAGGGCGGCTCCCCGTGCCAGCGCCGCACCACGCGCTGGAAGATCAGCGCATTCGGTATCTGCACCCAGGCGCTGCCCGGCGGGGTGTTGAATTCTTCCAGCGTGGTGTAGAGCAGGTTCACGTCCACCACACGGCCCTTGGCACCGGGCTTTTCGGCGGTGTCGAGCACCTCGACATGGTCACCAATGCGAAATGGCCGCACGGTGAAGATGAGCAGTGCGCAGAACAGGTTGGACAGCACGCTCCACGCCGCAAAAAACGCCACGGCGCCCACGGTGGCAAAGCCGGTGAAGGCCGTCCACAGCACGGTGGCCGAGACGCCCAGGCGCTCCAGCACCAGCAGCACGGCGCTGGCCATGATGGTCCAGCGGATGAGCCCGTTGATAGGCACCACCAGCTCGCCGGGCAACTGGTAATGCCGTGCCGCCTTGCGCACCAGCCGCCGCAGCAGCCCTTGCAGCAAAAAGGCGACCAGCATGATGCCCAGGATCTGGCCGCCGGGCACGATCACCTCCAGCCAGTCTTGCACCCACTCCGGCAGGCGGTGTTTGGGAATCGCCATGGATATCCGAGGTAACGCGGTCTGTGGATCAGCCTTCGCGGCGCAGGGCCGGGAACAGGATCACGTCGCGGATGCTGGGGCTGTCGGTCAGCAGCATCATCAGGCGGTCAATGCCAATGCCGCAGCCGCCTGTGGGGGGCATGCCGTATTCCAGAGCGCGCACAAAGTCGTGGTCGTAGAACATGGCTTCGTCGTCGCCGCTGTCCTTGGCGGCCACCTGGGCGTGGAAGCGCGCGGCCTGGTCTTCGGCGTCGTTCAGTTCGCTGAAGCCGTTGCCAAATTCGCGGCCGGTGATGTACAGCTCAAAGCGCTCGGTCACCTCGGGGCGGGTGTCGTTGGCGCGGGCCAGCGGGCTGATTTCGGTGGGGTGCTCCATGATGAAGGTGGGCTGCCACAGCTTGTCTTCCACGGTTTCTTCAAAGTAGAACACCTGCAGGCTGGCTAGCGAGCGGGTGGAGAGCTTGTCCTTCTCTTCCGACATGCCCAGCTTCTTGAGGGCGCTGATGAGCCAGGCGGCGTCGTCCACATGGGCACCGGCTTCGGTGTACTGGAAGATGGCTTCGCGGATCGTCAGGCGGGCAAACGGCTGGCTCAGGTCCACCTCGCGGCCGCCGTAGCTCAGTTGCAGCGAGCCGGTGGCCTTCAGCGCCACTTCGCGGATCAGCTTTTCGGTGAATTCCATCAGGTCCTGGTAGTTCCAGTACGCGGCGTAGAACTCCATCATCGTGAACTCGGGGTTGTGGCGCACCGAGATGCCTTCGTTGCGGTAGCTGCGGTTGATTTCAAACACGCGCTCAAAACCGCCCACGATCAGGCGCTTGAGGTACAGCTCGGGCGCAATGCGCAGGAACATCTCTTGTTCCAGCGCGTTGTGGTGCGTCACAAACGGCTTGGCATTGGCGCCGCCCGGGATGGGGTGCAGCATGGGCGTCTCGACTTCCAGGAAGTCGTTTTGCACCATGAATTCGCGCAGCCCTGCCACGGCCTTGCTGCGGGCCACAAAGCGCTTGCGGGCCTGCTCGTCGGTGATCAGGTCCACATAGCGCTGGCGGTACTTTTGTTCCTGGTCGCTCATGCCGTGGAACTTGTCGGGCAGTGGGCGCAGGCTCTTGGTAAGCAGGCGCAGGCTGGTGACCTTGATCGACAGTTCGCCCGTCTTGGTCTTCATCAGCGTGCCTTCGGCACCCACGATGTCACCCAGGTCCCAGTGCTTGAAGGCGGCGTACAGCTCTTCGCCCACGGCATCGCGGGTGATGTAGAGCTGGATGCGGCCACCGGTGTCGCCCAGCGAGCCGTCTTGCACGGTGGCAAAGCTGGCCTTGCCCATCACGCGCTTGAGCATCATGCGGCCGCCCACGCTCACGGTGACGGGGTTGGCTTCCAGCGCCTCTGCGTCTGCACCACTGTGCGCGGCTTGCAGGGCAGCGGCCTTGTGGGCGGGCTTGAAGTTGTTGGGGAACGCCACGGCGCCGCCCTGGGCCTGGGCTTCACGCAGGGCGCGGAGCTTTTCGCGGCGCTCGGCGATGAGCTGGTTCTCGTCTTGGGGGGCGGGTGCGTGGTTCTGTTCAGACATAGGGGCTGGGTGCAGTGGCTGCAGGGCTTTTGGAAGGGGCCACGGCGCGCAAAGGGGCGGCAGTGGGGTGGCAGTGGGGTGGCTTCGGCGCTGTAGGGGGCGAAATCAGCAGGCTGAGAAGGATGTCCTTGCACAGCCGAACCGGTGATTTTAAGGTTTCTGTGGGCCCGCTGGCGCACGGAACACGGCGGCAGCGGTGCGGGCAATGATGCGCAGGTCCAGCCACAGGCTGCGCTGCTGCACATATTGGCAGGCGTATTGCAGCTTGGCGGGCAAAATTTCTTGCACATAGGACCGCTCGGGGTCGCTGCTGCGCGCCAGCACTTCGCTCTCATCGCGGTACGCCAGCGAGGCCAGGTCGGTGATGCCGGGGCGCACGCTCAGCACCTGCGCAGCGACCTCGGCGGGGTACAGCGCCACGTACCTGGGCACCTCAGGCCTCGGGCCCACCACGCTCATGTCGCCGCACAGCACATTGGCAAACTGGGGCAGCTCGTCGAGCTTGGTGCGGCGCAAAAATCGGCCCGCGCGGGTGATGCGCGCATCGGCCCCGACGGTGATCTGCGGCCCTGCAGCCTCTGCGCCAGCGCGCATGGTGCGGAACTTGTAGATGCGAAACAGCTGCCCATGCCGCCCCACGCGCTCTTGCTGGTAGATGACCGGGCCGGGCGAGTCGCGGCGCACCCACAGCGCAATCACGGCCAGCAGCGGTGCCAACAGCAGCAGCACGGTGGCCGAGAAGGCCATGTCAAAAGCGCGCTTGATCCACATGGTTGACAGAGGTTGGTGGGCAGAGTTCTTCAGCCCAGCAGCTCGTGCAGCGCGGCAATCACGCGTTCCTGGTCTGCATCGCCCATGGCTGTGAACAGCGGCAGGCTCACCATGGCCTGGTAGGCGGCATCGGCTTGCGGAAACTGCTCGGGCGTGAGCTGGTAGCGATCGCGCCAGTAGGGGTGGCGGTGCAGCGGCACATAGTGCACGCTGGTGCCAATGCCCCGGTCCGACAGGCCCTGGATCAGTGCATCGCGGTCCATGCGTGCCTGCGGAGCCAGGCGCACCACGTACAGGTGCCAGGCATGCACGTCGCCAGATGGGGCTGTGGCGGGCAGCACCAGGGGCAGGCTGGCCAGTGCAGCGTGGTAGCGCTGGGCCAGCTGCTCGCGCCGCTGCACAAACTGCGGCAGGCGTGCCAGCTGCTGCACGCCCATGGCGGCGGCCACATCGGTCATGTTGTATTTGAAGCCGGGGGCCACCACCTCGTAGTACCAGGCCGGGGTCTTGGAGGTGAAGCGGTCAAACGCATCGCGGTTCATGCCGTGCAGGCGCATCACGCGCATGCGCTGGGCCAGTGCGGCATCGCGCGTCACGGCCATGCCGCCTTCGCCGGTGGTGATGGTCTTGTTGGCGTAGAAGCTGAACACCGTCACGTCGGACTGCAACTGCCCCACCAGTGCGCTGCGCCAGGTGGTGGGCAGCGCATGGGCTGCGTCTTCCACCACCTTCAGGCCGTGCTCTTTGGCAATCGCCAGGATTGCGTCCATGTCGCACGCCAGGCCGCCGTAGTGCACGGGCATGATGGCTTTGGTGCGCGGCGTGATGGCGGCGCGGATCTTTTCCGGGTCGATGTTCAGCGTCACCGGGTCCACATCCACCAGCACCGCGTCGGCCCCCAGGTAGCGCACCACCTCGACGGTGGCAGTGAAGGTGAGGGTGGGGGCAATCACCTCGTCCCCCGGGCCAATGCCCAGGGCCTCCAGCGCCAGGTGCAGCCCGGCCGTGGCCGAATTCACGGCCACGCCCTGCAGCCCGCCACCCAGGTAGTCCACAAAGTTCTGCTCAAACTGGCGCGTCACGGGGCCGGTGGTGACCCAGCCAGAGCGCATGGCCTCGGTCACGGCGGCGATTTCGGCATCGCCAATGTCGGGGCGGGCGAAGGGAAGGAAGGGGTTTGACGGTGCTGTAGACATGGCGATCAAGAGAGTGGGGCCGCACGGCCGATGGGGTGGTACTCCAGTCCGGCGGTGCGCATCGTGTCGGGCTCAAACAGGTTGCGCCCGTCAAACACCACCGGGTGCTTCAGCGTGGCGGCCAGGTGGGCAAAGTCGGGGCTGCGGAATTCCTTCCACTCGGTGACGATGACCAGCGCATCCGCGCCTGCCAGGGCCGCATCGGCCTGGGGTGCGTAGTACAGGTGGGGCCGTGGGCCCAGCACGGCCTGTGCTTGCAGCATGGCCTGGGGGTCATAGGCCACCACTTCCGCACCCCGCGCCAGCAGTTGCTCTATCACCGTCAGGCTGGGCGCCTCGCGCATGTCGTCCGTGCCGGGCTTGAAGGCCAGGCCCCACAGCGCAAAGCGGCGGCCCTGCAAGTCGGCGCCGAAGCGGGCCACGATCTTGTCGACGAGCACCTGCTTTTGCCGCTGGTTCACTGCCTGCACGGCCTGCAGAATCTGCAGCGGCTGGCCCGAGCTTTCGCCCATCTGGATCAGGGCACGCACATCTTTGGGAAAGCACGAGCCGCCATAGCCGGTGCCCGCGTACAAAAAGTGCGTGCCAATGCGCGGGTCGGTGCCGATGCCGGTGCGCACCTGCTCAATGTCCGCCCCCAGCTTCTCGGCCAGCAGGGCCAGCTCGTTCATGAAGCTGATGCGCGTGGCCAGCATGGCGTTGGCGGCGTACTTGGTGAATTCGGCACTGCGCACGTCCATCTCAATCAACCGCTCGCGGTTGCGCATGAAGGGGGCGTACAGGGTGCGCATCAGGGCGGTGGCGTGCTCGTTGTCGCTGCCCACGATCACCCGGTCGGGCCGCATGAAGTCCTGCACTGCAGAGCCTTCTTTGAGGAACTCGGGGTTGGACACGACGGAAAAGTCGGGCGACAGCCCGCGTGCGGCGAGCACCGCAGCCACCTCACGCGCTACGGCATCGGCGGTGCCTACGGGCACCGTGCTCTTGTTGATGATGAGCTTGTAGCCCTGCATCCGTTCGGCCACGGCCCGTGCAGCGGCCAGCACATGCTGCAGGTCGGCCGATCCGTCCTCGCTGGGCGGTGTGCCCACGGAAATGAACTGCAGCAGGCCGTGCGCCACGGCGGTGTCGATGTCGGTGGTGAAGCGCAGGCGCCCGGCTTGGGCATTGCGCGCCACCACATCGCCCAGGCCGGGCTCGTGGATGGGCATCTCGCCCCGGTTCAGCGCGGCGATGCGCTGGGCGTCCAGATCCAGGCAGACCACCTGGTTGCCCATTTCTGCGAGGCAAGCGCCAGTGACCAGGCCCACATAGCCGGTGCCGATGACGGTGATTTTCATGACGGTAAAGCTTCTGGCCCTGCACTGAGGGCCGGTTTCACCGCCCAGGTCAGGCGGTGGGTGCGTAAGAAGGGTAGCAGCGTGGCGCAGGGCGCAATCAGGCCTCCAGGCAGGCGGCGTGCCACGGGCGGTGCCAGCGTGACGCGCTGTGAATGCAGTTGTGCTTGCGGGAATAGTCGCCGCACTTCGGCCAGCGGCACGCCCTGCACATCGGGGTTGCGCGGGTTGTTGACGACAAAGTCGTACACCAGCACGCCACCACCGGGGGCCACCCATTGCCACATCTGCTGCGCAAGCGCAGTGCGAAATTCGGCACCGAGCAGTGAACTGAACAGGGTGAACGCGAGCACGGCCTGCTGGCTGCCGGGGGCGATGGTGGCGCTTGCGGCATCGCCTGCATGGATGGCCAGCGCGTCGGGCAGGGTTGCACGGGCCTGGGCTGCGCGTTCGTGCAGCAATTCCAGCCCTTGCAGGTGCTGAGGCTGGGCGCCCAGGCGCACCAGGTCGTGCAGGTTGCCGCCGCTGCCACAGCCCACTTCGGTGATCTGCAGGCCCGCCAGGCTTTGCCAGCCGTGCGTGCGCCACAGCTGCACCATGGCCCGCAGCCGCTCTTGCTGGGCCTGCAGGGCCGAGGCGCTGGCGTACAGGCTGTAGTGCTGCGCGTCGGCCACCGCATTGCGCCGGGCGTAGCGGGCCTGCACGGCAGCGGGTTCGTGTGGAGGTTCTGTGGGGCTCATGGCAAAAGCGTGCAGGGGCTTCAGCGCGTGATGCGCGCAAACTGGGCCGAAGGCTGGCGGCCGCGCAGCATGTCCCACAGGCCACGCCAGGTGCCCAGGCCGTAGGCGACGTGGTAGGCTGCAATCACCACCGGCAGGCGCGCCAGGGTGTGCCACTGGCCTGCAGTGCGGGCGGCCAGCACCGAAGCAGCGCCCACATAGCCGCCGTACGCTGCAAGCAGGGCCACCAGTGGCCAGGCACTCCAGGGGCTGATGGCGAGCAGGCCCACCAAAGCCGCCACAAAGGCCGCAGGCACCAGTTGCCGCACGGAGCCCGGCTGGCCGTGTTTGCGCATGACAAAGGGGCGCCAGTAGCCGTACTGCCGCTGCTGCGCAAACAGGTGGCGCAGCGAATCGCGCGGGCGGTAGCTCGATTGGATGCGCCCGCTTTGCCAGATGCGCGCACCGCCCAGGCGCAGCCGCAGGTTGTGCTCGTCGTCCTGGTTGCGCACCAGGGTTTCGTCAAAGCCACCAAACCGCTCTAGCGTGGCGCGGGGCCAGCAGCCCAGGTACACGGTGTCTACGGGGCCTTCGTAGGCTTTGTTGCGCGACAGGGCCCCGCCCACCACCCAGCGGCTCTGGAAGGCCGTGGCGATCGCACTGCCCATGGGGCCGCGCCCCTCGGCCACCCAGGGGCCGCCCACGTTGTCGGCCCCGGTGCGCTCCAGCGTGGCCAGGCACTGGGCGAGGTAATCGGGCGCAAACTGGGTGTGCACATCCAGCCGTGCCACCACGCTGCCGCGCGCCAGGCGCAGGCAGGCGTTGAGCCCGGTGGAGACGATGCGGCCAGGGTTGTCCACCCAGCGCAAGCGCGGGTCGGCCGCGCAGCGCTGCTGCAGCCGCTCGCGCGTGCCGTCGTCGCTGCAGCCATCTGCCACCAGCACTTCCATCTGCCAGCCGGGGGGCAACTGCTGCTGCAAGGCGCTGTCGCAAAAGGCGTCGATGTGCGCAGCCTCGTTGCGGCAGGGCACGATGACGCTGAGCAGCTGGGGCTGGGCGGGTTGGGTGAACATGGTTGCTATATTTTATGTAGCTGCTAGCGCTTTATCTGATTGCCCTAGCGGCCAATTTTCTTGTTATTTGGTGTTGACGATGCCGGTTACAGGACGCTGCAGCAGCCCACGGTACAGCGCATCCATGCGGTCCATTTGCACAGCGCGGTCGCCCTCTTGCTGAATGCGCTGGGCATTGCGCTGGCCTGCCGCATGGGCTGCGGCGTCGTTTTGTGCCAGGGTGGCTAGCTTGTGTGCCAGGGCGCTGCTGTCGTGTGCGGGCACCAGCCATTTGGCTGGCAGCCAATGGGCGTTGGCTTGCAATGGGGTGGCCACCACGGGCAGGCCGCAGGCCATGCTTTCGAGCACCGAGACCGAGGTGGCATCTTGCGTGGGCACCGACACTGAGACCTTGCACCGCGCCAGCACACGGGCCATGCCTGCGTCGTCCAGCCGCCCGTGAAAGGTCACTGCCTCGCCCAAGCCCAGCCGGGCGACTTGCTCGCGCAGGGCCGCCTCCAGGCTGCCGCCGCCCAGCAGGTGCAGGTGCATTGGCACGGCGGGTTGCTTGGCCCGCAGGTGCGCCACGGCGTCGATGATGGTGGCGATGTTGTAGTTGGGCTCCCACGAGCGCAGGCTCACGATCTCAAAGCCAGGTTTGGCTTGCCACGGCGCAGGCGCAAAGCGCGCCAGGTCCACGCCCCAGTGGATGCAGTGCACTGCAGCGCGCGGGCGGTAGCTGTGCGCGGCATCGACCAGGCTTTGCGAATCGCCTGTGATGAGGTCAGCGCGGCGCAGCGTCCAGCTGGTGAGCCAGCGCATCCACGGGCTGGTGTGCGGCGTTACCAGCAAGTCGCTGCCCCAGGCGGTCATCACCAGCGGGTGGCGGCCGCAGCGTGCGCCCAGGTAGCCGTAGGAGGTGGTGTAGTGCGCGTGCACGATGTCGGGGGCCAGGGCCTGCACAGCGCGGCGTGTCTCGCCCGCGCGCAGCAGCCACTGGGCCGAGCGGCGCACCGGGCGCAGCACATGCTGCCCCACGCCCTCGATGGGCGCGGGCCGCGCAGTGACCAGCGACACGCGGTAGCAGCGCCCCTGCATCTCGCGCGCCCAGCGCTGGATATGGGGGCTGGTGGCATCGCCCAGCAGGCACAGGTGGATGGGGGGCATGTCAGGCGCGATCAGAAGGTGGCGTGGGTGTGGATGCAGGGACGGGCGAGGTGGGCAGCATGTCAGCCCAGGCAGCGTAGTGCGCCTGCATCTCGGGGTATTGCGCCAGCAAGGCGGCATCGCGCGTGCGCACATCGCCCACCACGCGGGCTGGTTGCCCGGCGACGATGGCAAAGTCTGGTACCTCGCCGCGCACCTGGGCATAGGCGCACACCACGGCCCCCTTGCCGATGCGGCTGCCCGCTTCGATCAGGCTGTGCGGGCCGACAAAGGCATAGGCGCCAATGTGCACCGGTGCCTGCAGGTAGCCGGGGCGTGCAGCCGCCGCGCCTGCATGCGCCGCATAGCTGCGCCCCATGAGGCGCACGGCCCGGTGCGAGCTGTGGGTGACGATGCTCACAAAGTTGGTGATCTGCACGCCCTCGTCGATGCGCAGGCCGCCTGCGGCGTCCAGAAAGTTGAAGTGGCCGATGAACACATGGTCTGCGAGCTGCAGGCCCTCTTCGCCCTCAATGCAGGTGCTGGGCGCGATGCGGGTGTGGGGCAGGGGCGTGCCTTGCGCAGTGCGCTCGCCAAACACCATGCGGTAGAACAGCGCCTGCCACAGGCGGCGGCGCCAGCGGTTAAGCCAGGCTTTCATCGCGTCCTTCATGGGGGATGTCCTTCCAGGTGGCCAGGGCCCAAAAATAGTAGCCAAAGTACAGCAGCATGGAGGCCGAAATGCCCCAGGCCGCACCAGTGAGCCCATCCAGCGCCAGGCCTGTCAGCAGTCCTGCAAAAAACGCCACCTGGCCCACCAGCGCCAGGCGCAGTGCCCAGGCCTGGGCCTTCCAGGCCAGCGTGGTGACGGCCAGGGGCGATGCAATGAAGTGCAGCGCAATGTAGGGGGCCAGTGCCCGGGCCAGCTCGCCCGCCCCCGCCCAGCGGCTGCCAAAAAAGGCGGTGAACAAGGCCGGCCCCCACAGCAGCAGCACGGCGGCCATGGGCAGTGCGATGGCGGCCAACAGCCGCATGCTGTGGTGCACGGCCTGGCGCGCCGCCTTGGCGTTGGGGGCCTGCACCAGCCGGGGGTACAGCGCTTGCGACAAAGCCCCGCCCAGCAGGCTGGCGGGGGCCTTCAGGTAGCGCAGCGACATGGCCCACAGGCCTGCGGCCGCGTCACCCGACCAGGCGGTGACGGCCAGCAGGGTGAGCGTGTCTTGCAGTGCGCCCACAAACGCATGGGGCGTGTTGAGCAGTGGGAAGTCGCGGTGGCGCAGCGCCATGGCGCGCAACGCGGGCCACGGGGCGCGCAGGCAGGCCGCCCAGCCGTCCAGCGGGGCCGGCCGCGCCAGCAGCCAGGCGGCCAGTAGTGCTGTGGCGATGGCGCCTGCACACAACCCCCACAGCCCAGCGCCATCGGTTGATGCGGTGTGCTCCGTCGGCCCAAAAGCCCACCAGCCCAGCGCCAGTTGCAGCACAGCGCCCCCACCGTACTGCACCAGCCGGGCGCTGGACAGCAGGCCAAAGCGCTCTGAGCGCGTGGCCCACATCGTGAGCCACTGGGTGGCCCCCAAGGCCAGCACCGCCAGTGGCAGCAGCCAGTAGGTGGCCATGCCGCTGCGCCAGGCCAGCACGCCAGCAGCGCACAGCGTGGCCAGGCCCACGGCAGCCAGCACATGGCCGCACAACGCCATCAGCTGCGCGGCCTCGGGCTCGGCGCGCTCCAGCGGCAGGGCGTATTCATAGCGTGCACAGGCCACCACGGCCACATTGGTGGCCAGGGCCCACAGCAGGGCGAACTGGCCGAAGGCCTCGGGCGAGTAGGTGCGGGTGAGCGCGGGCCCCAGCAGCAAGGGCAGGGCGTGGGCGGCCACGCTGCCGGTGAGCAGCGTGGCGGTGGCTTTGAATAGCCCTTGGGTCATGCCACCTGTTCAGTCATGCCGCCTGCGCAGCCACTTCGGGTGGGTCGGGCTGATCGGGCTGGTAGCCCGGAACCAGGGTGTGCAGCAGCGCCCGCATGCCGTCGGGGTCGTTGGCCAGCGCAGCCGCCTGCAGGCGGGTCAGCAGGGCGCTCAGCGTGGCCCAGTCAAAGCGCTCCTCTTGCGCCCGCAAGATGCGCGGGTGCGCCGTGGGCAGGGGGTTGTCGCCAATCAGCAGCTCTTCGTAGAGCTTTTCGCCCGGGCGCAGACCAGTGAAGGTGATGGCGATGTCGCCGCTGGGGTGCTGTGCATCACGCACCGTCAGGCCCGCCAGGGTCACCATGCGCTCGGCCAGTTCGCGGATGCGGATGGGCTCGCCCATGTCGAGCACAAACACATCGCCCCCTTCGGCCATGGCGCCTGCCTGCAGCACCAGCTGGGCGGCTTCGGGGATGGTCATGAAATAGCGGGTGACCTCGGGGTGCGTCACGGTGATGGGGCCGCCGTGCGCGATTTGCTGGCGAAACAGCGGGATCACGCTGCCGCTGGAGCCCAGCACGTTGCCAAAGCGCACCATGGAAAAACGGGTGGGGCTGCGCCAGGGCGTGTTGGTGGCGCTGGCTTGTGGGCCTGCAGGTGGGGCTGAAAAGGGGGGCAGCGTAGCGTGGGCCATGGCTTGCAGCACCAGCTCGGCCACGCGCTTGCTGGCGCCCATCACGTTGGTGGGGCGCACGGCCTTGTCGGTGGAGACGAGTACAAAGTGCCCCACGCCTTGCTCCAGCGCCACACGCACCATGTTCAGGGTGCCAAACACGTTGTTCTGGATGCCTTCGGCCGCGTTGGCCTCGACCATGGGCACATGCTTGTAGGCGGCGGCGTGGTAGATGCAGACGGGGCGGTGCAGGCGGCACAGCTCGGCCATGCGCTGCGGGTTGTTCACGCTGGCCAGCAGGGGCGTGAGCTGGGTCTGGACCACGCCTTGGTGTGCGAGGGCCTGCAGCTCCTGGTGGATGCTGTAGAGCGCAAATTCACTGTGATCGACCAGCAGCAACTGCGTAGCGCCCAGCTGCGCCAGTTGGCGGCACAGCTCGCTGCCAATGCTGCCGCCCGCGCCGGTGACCAGCACCACCTGGCCTGCGATGTGTTGCTGCATCAGGGGCAGGTCGGGGGCCACGGGCGCACGCCCCAGCAGGTCTTCAATGTCCAGGTCCTGGAAGTCGGTCACCGTCACCTTGCCGCTGGCCAGGTCGGTCAGGCCAGGCAGGGTGCGGATGCGCACCGGCAGCGGGCGCAGGCTTTCGATAATTTGCTGGCGCCGCTGGCGGGGCACGCTGGGCAGCGCCAGCAGCACGTCGGTGATGCCCAGGCGCTGCACCGTGGCGGGCAGGGCCTCGGGCGCATACACGCGCACACCGTTGATGCTGCGGCCCGCTTTGCTGGTGTCGTCGTCGGCAAAGGCCAGCAGGTGGTAGCTGCGCGCGCTGACCAGCCCCGCAGCGGTTTGCGCCCCGGCTGTGCCCGCGCCGTAAATCAGCAACCGGTGGGGGGCTGCCGCGGTGCGCCCCGCCAGCCACAGCCAGCCCAGCGAGCGGCTGGCGCCCACCAGCAGCAGAAAAATCACCGGCTGCAAAATGCCCACGCTGCGCGGAATCCCCTCCCACTTGCCAATGAGCAGCGTGAGCAGCAGCACCGCGCCGTAGATGGCCACGGCCTTGCCTGTGGTGAGCAAGGCCTGAATGCCGGTGTAGCGGAAGATGGCGCGGTACAGCCCCAGGTTCATCAGGATAGGAAACGCCAGTGCTGGGGCCAGGGCGTAGGCAATCCACTGCTTGCCCTCAGGCCAGTGCAGAGTGTCCAGCCGCAGGGTGAAGGCCACCCACATGGCAAACAGGCCCATGCCTGCGTCCAGCGCGGCCACAAACAGGCGCTTGGTGCTGCGGGGCCAAGAGAGGATGTGCTGCAGCACCGCGCGGTCGTCCAGGCCCTGCATGCTCACTGCGCAATGCCCGTGCGTTCCAGTACGTCGCCGACCAGCTCCAGCCGCACCAGCGGGTTGTCCAGCTCCATCAGGCGCTGCTTGAGCTCCATGGGCACGGGCAGCAGCTCGCACCAGCGGTTGGCCACCCAGCCGCAGTCGTCCAGCTGCTGCGGGGTGGGCAATATGGCGGTGGGGTTGAGGGCATCGCGCGCGTGCAGGGTGTGCAGCACCTGCATCAGGGCCGTGGCGGTTTTCTTCAGGTCGTCGGGGATGGGGATGCTCAGGTCCCGGTCCAGCTGGCCCACGTTGGCAATCCACAGGCCGTGCACCAGGTGGTTGCGCTGGGTGATGCGAAACCGCTCCGTGCCCCGGCACAGCAGGGTGATCAGCCCGGGCTGGGGCATGTCCAGCTGGTCAATGATGGCGAGGGTGCCCACGTCGTGAAACTGCTCATCGGGGGCGCCGGCCTGGCGCACCTCGTTGCCTTGGGTGAGTGACACCACACCGAAGGGGGCGCCGGTCTGGTGGCATTTGCGCACCATGTCGAGGTAGCGCACTTCAAACACGCGCAAGGCCAGCAGGCCGTCGGGGAACAGCACCGAAGCCAGCGGGAAAAGGGGCAGGGAAGAGAGGGTCAGCGTTTGGGTCATGGGCAGGGCCTTGGAAGCTGCTCAAAGTGGTCTGCGTTGGGTGGCGGCATCGGGCGCGCACACCAGGCGGGCAGGGGTTGCATCCTGGCCAGCGGGTGCGCCCCTCAGGCCGGGGCTGGGCGTGCATCGCACCCCCTGTGGAGTGGCGTGATGCCCGGGCGGCTGCCGCAATCCCCCAGACGGCGAGGAACAGTTTCTCAGGTCGCTATCATCCCACGGCGCTGCCCACTTTCGCTGGGTGCGCCTTTTCATTCCCTCACGCCCATGCTCTACCAGATCGCTACGTTGTTGCTTGATGTCATTGGAGGCCTGCTGACCGGGGCCTGCCTGCTGCGTCTTTACATGCAGTGGCAGCGTGTGCCGTTCTCCAACCCCGTGGGAGCCCTGGTGTTTGCGTTGACGGACTGGTTCATCCTGCCGCTGCGGCGGCTGATTCCGCCCACTGGGCGCTGGGATGTGTCGAGCTTGGTGGGGGCGCTGCTGGTGCAGCAAGTGCAATACGGTCTGCTGTGGCTGATTGCGGGTGGTGCGATCTCCGGCACGGTGGTGCCACTCATGGCGGCATTTGGCCTGATGCGTGTGGCCATTTCTGGCCTGATTGGCCTGTTGATCGTGCATGCCATCTTGTCGTGGGTGCAGACCCGTTCGCCCATGGCCGATGTGATTGGCCGCCTGTGCGCCCCCTTGCTGCGGCCCGTGCAGCGGGTGATTCCGCTGATCGGCGGGCTCGATCTGTCACCCCTGGTGCTGCTGGTGCTGCTGCAGATCGCGATGATCGTGCTGGGGCATTTGCAGGCGGCGGCGTTGACAGGGGTCTTGCGGTTTTGAGGACGCAGCGCGGCTTCGGCCGGCGTAACCAACCTCTGCAAACCTGGGGGTTTAAATAAAAATAGCTGCCAGCGCTTATGGATTAAGTGCTGGCAGCTATTGAGTTAATAGCAATTTTATCGCATGCCCCTTTGGCAAGGGGCAGCAGATTCACATCACCGCGTCGGCTGGCAGGCGCTGCAGCATGGCCAGGCTGCTGGCCACGGTGTTGCGCAGTTCGCGGCGGTCGCAGATGAAGTCCACGGCGCCCTTGGTCTGCAGGAATTCGGCCCGCTGGAAGCCTTCGGGCAACGTCACGCGCACGGTGGATTCGATCACGCGAGGGCCGGCAAAACCGATCAGGGCCTTGGGTTCGGCAATCACGATGTCGCCCACAAAGGCAAAGCCAGCGCTCACGCCGCCCATGGTGGGGTCGGTCAGCACGCTGATGTAGGGCAGACCCTTCTTGGCCAGGCGGGTCAGCGCCGCATTGGTCTTGGCCATTTGCATGAGCGACAGCAGGCCTTCTTGCATGCGGGCGCCGCCTGTGGCGGTGAAGCAGATGAAGGGCACCTTCTGTTCAATGGCGGTTTCCACGCCACGCACAAAGCGCTCGCCCACCACGGAGCCCATGGAACCACCCATAAAGTCGAACTCGAAGCACGCGGCGACCACATTGATGCTCTTGACCGCGCCGCCCATGACGATGAGCGCATCGGTCTCGCCTGTGTTCTCCAGGGCTTCCTTCAGGCGCTCAGGGTACTTGCGGCTGTCCTTGAACTTGAGGGCGTCCACGGGCAGCACTTCCTGGCCGATTTCATAGCGGCCTTCGGCGTCCAAAAACGCATCCAGCCGCGCGCGGGCGCCGATGCGGTGGTGGTGGCTGCAATGGGGGCAGACGTTCTGGTTCTGTTCCAGATCGGCCTTGTAGAGCACCGTTTCGCAGCTCGGGCACTTGATCCACAGCCCTTCGGGCACCTGGCGGCGCTCGGTGGGGTCGGTTTGCTGGATCTTGGAAGGCAGAAGTTTTTCGAGCCAGGACATGGTGTTTTCCTCTGTAAGAATGGGGCAGCGGCACGGCCTTGACGCTAGCACGGGTCCAAAGATCAGTGCTCCCGCGCAAGGGCCGCCCCGCCGCGCTGGGAGCGTCCCCCTTAATGTGCGCAGCACAAGAGAAGGGGGAAGCGGCAAAGCCGCTCAGGGGGATGCCCTCTATTTTATGCGTCGAGTGCCTTACGCACCCCGCGAAGGAAGTCCACCGTGATGGGGACCACCTTGGCGTGCTCCTGGTCTTCAATGAGCTGGATGATGCGGCTGCCGATGACCACGGCGTCGGCCACCTTGCCAATCGCCTGGGCCGTGGCCGCATCGCGGATGCCAAAACCCACGCCGACGGGAATCTGCACGTGCTGGCGGATGCGGGGCAGCATTTGCTCCACTGCTGCCGTGTCCAGCGCGCCCGAGCCCGTCACGCCCTTGAGCGACACGTAGTACACGTAACCACTGGCCACGCGGGCCACCTGGGCCATGCGCTCATCGGTGCTGGTGGGGGCCAGCAGGAAGATCAGGTCCATGCCGTGGGCACGCAGATCGGCCGCAAAGGCCTCGCACTCTTCGGGCGGATAGTCCACGATGAGCACGCCGTCCACCCCGGCCTCGGCGGCATCGCGCACGAACGCACTACCTGTGGCACTACCAGTGCCTGCCTTGCCGTGCTTTTGGTCGTAGCGCTCCACCGGGTTGGCGTAGCCCATCAACACGACGGGGGTGGTGGTGTTGCGCTTGCGGAATTCGCGCACGTGATCGAGCACCTGCACCATGCCGATGCCCATGCTCAGGGCCTTTTCGCCTGCTTTCTGGATGACCGGGCCATCGGCCATGGGATCTGAAAAGGGCACGCCCAGTTCGATCACGTCGGCACCGGCCTCGACCATGCCGTGCATGAGCGAGGGGGTGATGTCCGCAAACGGGAACCCGGCCGTGACGTAGGGGATCAGCGCCTTGCGGCCCTGGGCTTGCAGTTGGTTGAAAGTGGTCTGGATGCGGCTCATGGCTTGGCTTCTCCCACAGCGCCCTTGACGGACAGGCCGCGCATGGAGGGGCGGTCGTAAAAATCTTCGCCGGACAAGTCGGCCACCGTGCCGATGTCTTTGTCCCCCGGCCCGACAGGTTCACGAGGATGGACTGGTCAGGGCGCATGGTTTTGGCCAGCTTCAGGGCATAGGCCACTGCGTGGCTGGATTCGAGTGCAGGGATGATGCCCTCGGTGCGGCACAGGTAGTGAAACGCTTCCAGTGCTTCCTTGTCGGTGATGCCGACATATTCGGCCCGGCCGATTTCCTGCAACCAGGCGTGTTCTGGCCCCACGCCTGGGTAGTCCAGCCCTGCGCTGATGCTGTGGGTTTCGGTGATCTGGCCGTTGTCATCCTGCAGGATGAAGGTGCGGTTGCCATGCAGCACCCCGGCGCTGCCTTTTTGCAGCGAGGCCGAGTGCTTGCCTGACTCCAGCCCTTCGCCAGCCGCCTCCACGCCAATCAGGCGGGTTTTCTCAAACGGAATGTAGGGGTGGAAGATACCCATGGCGTTGCTGCCGCCGCCCACGCAGGCAATCACCGCGTCGGGTTGCTGGGCGGGCAGCTTTTGCTCGGCCAGCATGGGGGGCATCTGCTCGATGGATTCCTTGCCGATCACGCTCTGGAAGTCGCGCACCATCATCGGGTAGGGGTGGGGGCCTGCCACCGTGCCGATGATGTAGAAGGTGTTGTCCACGTTGGCGACCCAGTCGCGCATGGCCTCGTTGAGCGCATCTTTCAGCGTCTTGCTGCCCGATTCGACCGGCACCACGGTGGCGCCCAGCAGCTTCATGCGGAACACATTGGGGCTTTGGCGCTTGACGTCTTCGCTGCCCATGTAGACCACGCATTCGAGCCCATAGCGCGCGCAGATGGTGGCGGTGGCCACGCCGTGCTGGCCGGCGCCTGTCTCGGCAATCACGCGGGGTTTGCCCATGCGCTTGGCCAGCATGGCCTGGCCGATCACGTTGTTGATTTTGTGCGCGCCCGTGTGGTTGAGGTCTTCGCGCTTGAGGTAAATCTGCGCGCCGCCCATTTCGCGGCTGGTGCGTGCTGCGTGGTAGACCGGCGAGGGGCGGCCCACGAAGTGCTTGAGTTCGTATTCGAACTCGGCCAGAAACTCAGGGTCGTGCTGGTAGCGGGCGTAGGCGCCGCGCAGTTCCTGGATGGCGTGGGTCAGGGTTTCACTGACAAAACTGCCGCCGTAGGGGCCAAAGTGGCCGGAAGCATCAGGTTGCTGATAGGAGCTCATGGGGGTTCTTTGCAAGTTGGGCATCGGCCGCACGCACGGCGGCAACGAAGCGGTGGATTTTTTCGGCGTCCTTGAGGCCTTTGATGGGCTTGCCATCGGGGCCATCGGCTTCGACGCCGGAGCTGACATCAACCGCCAGCGAGAGGCCTCGCGGGCGGACTTGCAAAATGCCATCGGTCACGTTTGCAGGCGTGAGTCCACCAGACAAAACGAGGTGAGAGCTGACGCTTGGTGGAAGGAGTGACCAATTGAATGCCTTGCCGCCGCCGCCATAGCCGTCGACATGGGCGTCGAGCAGGATGGCTTGGGCGTGTGAAAAATCCTGGGCGTATTTTACGAGGTCAAAGCGTTCAGCCTCATCGCCTAGGGGTATGCGCGCGGCGCGCAAAAACGGACGCAGGCCGTGGCCGGTGGCCTGCAGACAATCGGCCGGGGTCTCATCACCATGAAACTGCACGATAGCGCCCGTCACCATTGTGCTGGCAGCTTCTATTTTTGTAGCGGTCTCGTTGACGAAAAGCAGCACGGGTGTCACGAACGGGGGCAAACGCCGGGCCAGTTGTGCCGCCCGCTCGGCCGACACCGCCCGTGGGCTGGGGGCGTACAGCACAAAACCCACCGCGTCGGCACCGGCCGCCACGGCGGCATCCACGTCTTGCTCTCGAGTCAGACCACAGATCTTGATGCGCGTGCGGGCTGCGGGCTGCGAAGGAGGGGGGGCGTGTCTTGCACCAGGGCGTGGTTCGTCATGGCAACCAATCAAAAGGAGGGGTGCGGTCGGGCAGATTCCAGCTGGCATCGTAGACGGGCCCGAGAAAGTACAGCCCGTCTGGCGAAAAGGTGGGGGCCGCTGCATTGCGCGAGCGGGCCTGCAGCACCTGCTGCATCCAGTCTGCAGGCTGCTTGCCCATGCCAATGGCCACCAGGCATCCCATGATGTTGCGGATCATGTGGTGCAGGAACGCATTGGCTTCGAATTCAAACCGCCAGTAGCAACTGCCCCAGCCCAGCTCCGGGTGCGGTGCAGATGGCCGGTTGCAGGAGATGTCGATGCGCTGCAGCGTTTTGACCGGTGACTTGGCCTGGCAGGCCGATGCCCTGAACGATGTGAAATCGTGCTCGCCCAGCAGCGCACTGGCGGCTTGGCGCATGGCATCGCCATCGAGTGGGTGGTACACCCAGCCCACGCGGCCCGCATCCACGCTGGGGCGCACTGGCGATTGAAGCAGCACGTAAGCATAGCGCCGCGCCGTAGCGCTGCCGCGCGCATGAAAGCCCGGCGGCACATGCCGGGCCCACTGCACCGCGATGTCTGGTGGCAAAAAAGTGTTGGTGCCGCGCACCCACGAGGCATCGGGGCGGCGCAGAGGGGTGTCAAAGTGCACCACCTGCATCAGCCCGTGCACGCCGCTGTCTGTGCGGCCAGCACACAAAGTGCCTACCGCATGCGTAGCAAAGCGGCCCAGGGCCGCTTCTAGCTTGTCTTGAATGGTGTTGCCAGACAACTGGCTTTGCCAGCCGTTGTAGGCATGGCCGTTGTAACTGACCCCCAACGCCACCCTCACAGTGGGGTTGGGGGGCTGTGCTGGGTGGCTCAGGTGCTCGGGCGGGGCGTCTGCCTGCATCAGCCCAATTCAGCGAGCAAACGCTGGGCACGGGTTTTGAGCGCGCCCGTGGCTTCCGCCACGACTTCCTCAATCAATGTGCGGGCACCGTCGGTGTCGCCGATGGCGTTGAACTCTTCTGCCAAGGCCAGTTTGGTGGCCAGCGGATCGTCGTGGGCAGCGGCTTCGCCATCATCGTCGTCGTCCATAGGGGCCGACGCAGTGATGATTTCTTCGCTGACCACAGGAGCGGCGGGCCGTGCTGGGGCCGTGAGGTCCAGAGACAGATCACCCAGATCGAACTCCAGAGCGTTGGCATCAGGTGCACTGGCGGACAGCGGGGTCAGCGCCGACGGCAGCATGGTCAAGTCGTCCACCGAGTTCAACGTGTGGGCCGCTTCGGCCATGGGGGCACGGGCGGTCTCGGGTTCGTCGTCCAAGTTGGGCAGGGCCAAATCAGGCGCCAGGCCCGAGGCTGCCGCGGCAGCCGCAAAGCCTCCGGCTGCAGGCGCATCGGTCAGCGCGTCATCGGGCAGGTCCAGGTCCAGGTCCAAGTCCAGGTCAGAAGGCAAGGCAGCACCCGCTGCGCCCACGGCACCAGGCATGGTCGAGGCAAAGACGCCCGCAGGAGCCTGGTCTGCGCTACCGCCTGGGCGGCCGCCGGGTTGGTACAACGGGTTTTCAGGGTCCAGCGTGCGGCCCAGGTCGGCAATGCGTGCCCAGTCAGGGCCTTCGCCTTGGGTGAGTTTGAACACATCACCCGCCACAGCTTCCAGGGCCTTGCGGTCTTGGCGCTTGGCGTAGATTTCGCCCAGCTTCACGTGCACCGAGACGCGGGCGGGGTTGTGGCGAACGGCTTCTTTCAGGATTTCTTCGGCCTGCAGGTCGCGGCCATAAGCCAGGTAGACGTCGGCTTCGGCCACGGGGTCGACATCGCCACCCGCATCCAGCTGGCTGGGCGAGTAGGCCATGGACGAGCCACCCGTGGTCATCTCGCTGTTGGCCGTGTCAATGCGCTGGCCACCGCTGGCACCGAAGAACGAATCGGGCTGGATGCGGCTTTCGAGGAAGGAGCTGTCCACCCCGTCGGCATTGCGGCGGCGCTGCACGACCCGGTATACCCCAAAGCCAGCCAGCAAGGCCAGCAGGCCGCCACCGGCCAATGGGATCATGGGGTCGTCGAACAGGCCCGAGAAGAAGCTGGGTGCTTCAACGGGTGGTGGTGGAACCGGTGCGGGCTTGGGGGCCACGGGGGCCGACGCTTCCGCAACTGGTGCCGATGCGGCATCCGACGCTGCAGAAGCTGCTTCAGCAGGCACGCTGGCGGCTTCTGCAGGCACTGCGGGCGCCGATGCAGGGGCTTCGGGTGCGGTGGGCGTGGCTGGAACGCTGGGCGCCTCGACCTTGATGGCGGCGGGGGCACTGGCGGGCGCAGCCGCTGCGGGGGCTGCTCCGGCCGCCGACGCTGCACTGACCTTGTTCAGGTCGCTGATGTTCTTCGACAGCTCGGCCATGCGGGCGTTAGCCTCGCTGGCTTGCTTGTCCTTGGCCAATTGGTCTTCTGCGGCCTTCTGGCCTTTGAGCGAGCCCTTGGAGATGGTCAGCTTGTCTGGGGCGGCGGTGGCGGGCTTGCGGTCTTCGACCTGTGCCTGCACCTTGCCGCTGGCAGAGCGTTCTGCCGAGGCCACGGTGGTGCTCGGTGCGGAGTCTGCCAGCTTGCGGCGGAAGGTGTTGAAGTCGCGGCTTTGGGCCGACAGAATTTGGCGTGCTTCGCTGGTGGGCACCGACTTGACGGTGGCTTCATCAGGCATTTGCAGCACGGCACCGGCGCGCACGCGGTTCACGTTGCCTTGGATGAATGCATCGGGGTTGGTGCGCATCATGGCCACCAGCATCTGGTCGAGCGACACATCTGCGGGGCGGTGGGCGTTGGCGATGCGGCCAGCGGTGTCGCCGGCCTTGACGGTGACGCCATCGCCAGAGGCGGGCGCCGCTGCAGGGCGGGGTGCCGGTGCCGCACGGGGTGTGGCAGGCGCAGCCGCAGCAGAAGATGTAGCGCGAGAGGCTGGTGCAGTGCTTGCGGCCTGTGCAGCCACTTGGGGCGATGCCGTCACGGTGGGCGCAGCGCGGCGCAGTGCTGGCGGGTCAAACAGCATGGTGTAGCTGCGAACGATCTTGCCTGTGCCCCAGGTGGTGTCCAGCACCAAATCGACAAAGGGCTCGTTGACGGGGCGATCGCTGGTGACGCGCAGCACGGCGCTGCCATCGGCGCGGCGTTGCAGCTGCACCTGCAAGGCGTTCATCAGGGGGGTGAACTCCATGCCCTGTGAGCGAAACACTTCAGGCGATGCCGTGGAAGTGCGCAGGGTTTCGGCTTCGGCTGGGGTGATTTGCGGCACGTCAATTTCTGCACGCAGTGGCTCGCCCAGCGCAGATTGGACTGTGATGCGGCCCAAAGCCAGAGCAGATGCTTCGCTGGTGTAAAAACCGGCAGAGACCACGGCCGCGGCCGCTAAAGCTGAAAATTTCCAACGATGCATGTTTGCCATCAACTGATTAGGTTTTGCGGCTCGGTCGAGCGGTGCTGTTTTTCTCATGATCTGGTTCCCGCCCCGGCGCGTGAAAATATGTAAAAAGCACCATAGCAGCAATGTTTTGCACTGACAAGCTGAGGTGGTGCCGAAGCTTTGGTCCGCCGCATTGCGCCCCAAATTGGTGCAAAAACATGTTGCCAAACGGCAACGTGGCGTAACTGGTTGTTTCCCGCCTGTTTATGAAAAAAGCGCGCAAAACCGAAGTTTTGCGCGCCTGCGGTGCGGCAGCCGGATCAGGCGGCCAGCAAAATGCGCAGCATGCGGCGCAGTGGCTCGGCAGCGCCCCACAGCAATTGGTCGCCAATGGTGAAGGCGCCCACATATTCAGGGCCCATCGCCAGCTTGCGGATGCGGCCTACCGGGATGGTCATGGTGCCCGTCACGGCCACGGGGGTCAGGTCCTTGATAGTGGCTTCGCGGGTGTTAGGCACCACCTTCACCCACTCGTTGTCGGCGGCGATCATGGCTTCGAGGTCGGCCACGGGCACGTCCTTCTTGAGCTTGAAGGTCAGGGCCTGGCTGTGGCAGCGCATGGCGCCCACGCGCACGCAGAAGCCGTCCACGGGAATGGCTGCAGAGCTGAAGCCCTCGCCCAGTCCAAGGATCTTGTTGGTTTCGGCCATGCCCTTCCACTCTTCCTTGGATTGGCCATTGCCCAGGTCCTTGTCGATCCAGGGGATCAGCGAGCCGCCCAGAGGCACGCCAAAGTTGGCGGTTTCGGCGCCGGTCAGTGCGCGCTGCTTGGCGATGACCTTGCGGTCGATTTCCAGGATGGCGCTCTTGGGGTCGTCGAGCAGGGATTTCACTTCGGCATTCAGCGTGCCGTATTGGGTGAGCAATTCGCGCATGTGCTGCGCGCCGCCGCCCGATGCCGCCTGGTAGGTCTGGGTGCTCATCCACTCGACCAGCCCGGCCTTGTACAGCGCGCCCACGCCCATCAGCATGCAGCTCACGGTGCAGTTGCCGCCCACCCAGTTCTTGCCGCCGTTGGCCAGCGCATCTTTGATGACGGGCATGTTGACGGGGTCCAGGATGATGACCGCGTCTTTTTCCATGCGCAGGGTCGAAGCAGCATCGATCCAATGGCCGTTCCAGCCCGCAGCGCGCAGCTTGGGGAAGACTTCCGTGGTGTAGTCGCCACCTTGCGCGGTGATGATGATGTCGCAGCGCTTCAAGGCGTCGATGTTGAACGCGTCTTGCAGGGTGGTCTCGTTCTTGGCCTGCGCGGGGGCTTTGCCGCCTGCGTTGGACGTGGAGAAGAACAATGGCTCGATCAGATCGAAGTCTTTTTCTTCGATCATGCGGTCCATCAACACCGAGCCGACCATGCCGCGCCAGCCGACCAAACCTACCAACTTGCTCATTTCAACGCCCTTTCAGATTAAGAAACAGTGCCAGACCAGACTGTTTGCCCCGGCTCGTCTGGCCAGGGAGGGCGCACGACGGTACCGGAGCTAGATCAGCCCTTAATAATGGTCGTGGTTTTGGTGGTGATTGCGCGCACAGCCACGCCTGCCAGGGCGGCAGTAGCGGTGTTCAGGACGAACGGGCGGGCGGCAAACATGGGTGTGGATTCTAGCTGAATGTGCCAGCTGGCCAATGGGGAGATTGCGTACAGAGGTGCCTGGCAGAAAAAAGGGCGGCCATGGCCGCCCTTGAAGTGGGTCGTGCTGGCGTCGTTCAGCCCAGCGCCTTCACTACCGCATCCCCCATTTGCGCCGTGCCCACCTTGGTGGTGCCTTCGCTGTAGATGTCGGGCGTGCGCAGGCCCTGGGCCAGCACCTTTTGCACGGCGGCTTCGATGCGCTGGGCGGCGGCTTCCTGGTTCAGGCTGAAGCGCAGCATCATCGCGGCCGAGAGGATAGTGGCCAGCGGGTTGGCCACGCCCTTGCCAGCGATGTCGGGGGCGCTGCCGTGGCTGGGCTCGTACAGGCCCTGGTTGCTGCTGTTCAGGCTGGCCGAGGGCAGCATGCCGATGGAGCCCGTCAGCATGGATGCTTCGTCGCTCAAGATGTCGCCGAACATGTTGCCGGTCACCACCACGTCAAACGCCTTGGGCGCCTTGACCAGTTGCATGGCTGCGTTGTCCACGTACATGTGCTGCAGCTCGACGTCGGGGTATTCCTTGTGCACGTCGGTGACCACGTCCTTCCAGAACTGGAAGGTTTCCAGCACGTTGGCCTTGTCCACGCTGGTGACCTTCTTGTTGCGCTTGCGCGCGGCCTGGAAGGCGACGTGGGCGATGCGCTCGATCTCGGGGCGGCTGTAGCGCATGGTGTCGAAGGCTTCTTCGGCACCGGGGAAGTGGCCGTCGGTGGCCACGCGGCGGCCGCGTGGCTGGCCGAAGTAGATGTCGCCGGTCAGCTCGCGGATGATGAGGATGTCCAGGCCCGCGATCAGTTCAGGCTTGAGGCTCGATGCGCCCACCAGTTGCTCGTAGCAGATGGCCGGGCGGAAGTTGGCAAACAGGCCCAGGTTTTTGCGCAAGCCCAGGATGGCTTGTTCGGGGCGCAGGGGGCGGTCTAGCTTGTCGTACTTCCAGTCGCCCACGGCGCCGAACAGGATGGCGTTGGCTTCCTTGGCGAGCTTGAGGGTGGACTCGGGCAGCGGGTGGCCATGGGCCTCGAAGGCGGCGCCGCCGACCAGGGCGGATTCCATTTCGAACTTCAGGTCGAGTGCCTTGAGAACCTTGACGGCCTCGGCCACGATTTCGGTACCGATGCCGTCACCCGGCAGAACTGCGATTTTCATTGTCTGGTGCTTTACTTTTGATAGCTGCCAGCGCTTATGGGATAAGCGCTAGAGGCCATTTTTGCTTGATTGCTTGAAATCTGAATCAGGAGACCATCGAGTGCGCAAGCCAGGGCTTGGTGGCCAGGCGTTGGGCTTCAAAGGCTTTGATCTTGTCGGACTGGCGCAGGGTCAGGCCGATGTCGTCAAAACCGTTGAGCAGGCAGTACTTGCGGAAGGCCTGCACTTCGAACGGGATCTCTTCGCCCTGAGGGCGCACGATGACCTGGCGCTCCAGGTCGATGGTGAGCTGGTAGCCGGGGAATGCGTGCACTTCGTCAAACAACTGGGCCACCGTGGCCTCGGGCAGCACGATGGGCAGCAGGCCGTTCTTGAAGCAGTTGTTGAAGAAAATGTCGGCAAAGCTGGGCGCAATGACGGCACGAAAGCCGTACTGGTCCAGCGCCCACGGCGCGTGCTCGCGGCTGGAGCCGCAGCCAAAGTTCTTGCGTGCCAGCAGCACCGAAGCGCCTGCGTAGCGCGGCTGGTTCAGCACAAAGTCGGGGTTGGGCTTGCGGCTGGCGGGGTCTTGGCCGGGCTCGCCGTGGTCCAGGTAGCGCCACTCGTCAAACAGGTTCACGCCAAAGCCGGTCTTCTTGATCGACTTGAGGAACTGCTTGGGAATGATGGCGTCGGTATCGACGTTCTCGCGGTCCATGGGGGCCACAAGGCCCTTGAGCAAGGTGAATTTCTGCATGGGTGCCTTGTTTATTTGTTGGCGGCGCGTTCGAGTGCGCCCCCTGCCCGTTGAACGTCCTGGCCTACGCCCTTGACGGTGTTGCACCCGACCAGCAGCAAGGCGGCAGACAGTGCGATGAGGGTTGCGGCAATTTTCTTCATGGCGAGCTCCTTCAGGCGAATTGGCGAATGTCCACAAAATGACCGTGCACGGCGGCGGCTGCTGCCATGGCGGGGCTGACGAGATGGGTCCGGCCACCAGCGCCCTGGCGGCCTTCGAAGTTGCGGTTGGAGGTAGAGGCGCAGCGCTCGCCGGGCTCCAGGCGGTCGGCATTCATGGCCAGGCACATGCTGCAGCCGGGTTCGCGCCATTCAAAGCCTGCGGCCTTGAAGATCTGGTCCAGGCCTTCGCGCTCGGCCTGCTCTTTGACGAGGCCCGAGCCGGGTACCACCATGGCCAGCTTCACATTGCTGGCCACCTTGCGGCCCAGGCTTTTCACCACGGCGGCGGCTTCGCGCATGTCTTCGATGCGGCTGTTGGTGCAGCTGCCGATGAACACCTTGTCGATGGTGATGTCGTTGATCGCCTTGCCGGGCTGCAGGCCCATGTAGGTCAGGGCGCGCTCGATGGCGCCGCGCTTGTTGGCGTCCTTTTCCTTGTCCGGGTCGGGCACGCGGGCGTCAATGCCCAGCACCATTTCGGGCGAGGTGCCCCAGGTCACTTGCGGCTGGATGTCGGCCGCGTCGAGCTTGACCACGGTGTCGAACTTCGCGTCGGAGTCGGAGTGCAGCGTCTTCCAGTACGCCACGGCCTGGTCCCATTCCACGCCGGTGGGCGACAGGGGGCGGCCCTTGACGTATTCAATGGTCTTGTCGTCCACGGCCACCAGGCCTGCGCGTGCGCCGCCTTCGATGGCCATGTTGCACACGGTCATGCGGCCTTCCATGCTCATGGCGCGGAAGACGGAGCCTGCAAATTCAATGGTGTAGCCCGTGCCGCCCGCAGTGCCGATCTTGCCGATGATGGCCAGCACCACGTCCTTGGGCGTCACGCCTTTGGCCAGCGTGCCATCGACCTGCACCAGCATGTTCTTGGCCTTTTTGGCCAGCAGGGTTTGCGTGGCCATCACGTGCTCGACCTCGGAGGTGCCGATGCCGTGGGCCAATGCGCCAAATGCGCCGTGCGTGCTGGTGTGGCTGTCGCCGCACACCACGGTCATGCCGGGCAGGGTGGCGCCGTTTTCAGGGCCAATCACGTGCACGATGCCTTGGCGCTTGTGCATGAAGGGGAAGAACGCAGCGGGCGTGATCTGCGCCATGTTGTCGTTCAGCGTGGTGATCTGCTCTTTGCTGATCGGATCGGTGATGCCGTCGTAGCCTTGCTCCCAGCCGGTGGTGGGCGTGTTGTGGTCGGCCGTGGCCACGATGGAGCTGGTGCGCCACACCTTGCGGCCGGCTTCGCGCAGGCCTTCAAAGGCCTGGGGGCTGGTGACTTCGTGCACCAGATGGCGGTCGATGTAGAGGATGGACGTGCCGTCTTCCTCGGTGTGGACAACGTGTTCGTCCCAGATCTTGTCGTAGAGGGTGCGTCCCATGGCTTGGTCTTCTTTCAGGTGGGTCAATGATTTTAGTGAGGACTTGCGCAACTTGGGATGTGGCAACGGCCTTTGCTGTGGG
The DNA here is from genome assembly GCF_003669015.1 of Acidovorax sp. 1608163. Classification (NCBI taxonomy): domain Bacteria; kingdom Pseudomonadati; phylum Pseudomonadota; class Betaproteobacteria; order Burkholderiales; family Comamonadaceae; genus Acidovorax; species Acidovorax sp. 1608163. The sequence goes on along the minus strand of NZ_CP033069.1, from coordinate 3,695,675 downwards.
CGCGCCTCCTGCCGGGGTCCTGTTTTGCGTCAGTCATGTCAGTGCTGCGGTGCCGATTCGGGCGAGGCCTCGGCGGGCTGCGCCGGGGCTGGTGTCGTGGTGTGTATCGGGGCTTGGTGTTGGGCTTGGTGCGGGGCCGTGAGGTGCTCGACCAGCAGGCGGGCCGTGACGGGCAGCGCGTCAAAGTCGCGGGCCACCACGCGCAGTTCGCGGTGGGCCCAGTCGTCGGTCAGCGGAATGGCTTGCAGGCGGCCCACGCCGCGCATCAGCGCAAAGGCTCGGTCGGGCAGCAGGCCCACGCCCAGGCCGTTGTCGATCATGCGGCACATGGCATCGAGCCCCGTGACCTGGATGCGCTGGCGCAGCGGGCGCGCGGCGGCAGCGGCGGCGGCGCGCATGGCCAGGCTGATGCTGCTGTTGGCGTGCAGGCCCACAATGTCCCAGTCCAGGACTGCTTCAAAATCAATAGCGCCTAGCGCAGCCAATTCATGCCCTGTGGGCACAACCAGCACCAAACGGTCGCAGCGGTAGGGGCGGCTGGGCAGCTCTTGCGCGCCACCGCTGCCCTGGCCCACGTTGCAGATGCCCAGGTCGGCGGCGCCTTCTTGCACCGCGTGCAGCACGTCGCTGCTCAGGTGCTCTTGCAGGTCGATCTTGATCTGGCTGTGCTCGCGGGCAAAGGCGCCCAGGTCTTCGGGCAGAAACTGGAAGATGGCCGAGATGTTGGCGTGCATGCGCACATGGCCGCGCACGCCTTCGGCGTATTCGCTCAGCTCGCCCTGCATGCGCTCCAGCCCAAACAGCACGGTGCGGGCGTGGTGCAGCAGGCTTTCGCCCGCGGGGGTCAGGGTCACGCCACGGCTGTGGCGGTAGAGCAGGGCGGTGTCCACGGCGGCCTCCAGGTCGGACAGGCGCTTGCTCACGGCCGATGCGGCGATGAATTCGCGCTCGGCCGCGCGGCCGATGCTGCCCAGCTCACACACCGCCACAAACAATTGCAGCGATGTGAGGTCAATGCGGCGCGCAAAGCTGCGCTCGGAGCTTTTCATCTTGTGGGGGCTTAGAAGGCTTTAAGTCTTCTTGTTTTGCGAAGACTCTGCATTTTCTACCCATTTTTCAAACCACGCCATCGTTGAATGCGATGAATCGCATCGCTTGAAGCGTCTCTCGGAGGCACGGCTTTCAAAAACAATAGCGGCTAGCGCTTGTATTCATTGGGTTTCAATATGAAATGCCTTCTAAACCATTATGGGTAAAGCGCTAGCCGCTCATCTTTTTGATGTGCCGCTGTGCGCAGCGTGCACCGCGTGTTCACAGGCTCACGCTGCTGCCATGTTCCGGCACCTGGGCGGACCAGCGCAGTTCGTGCGCAATGCGCTGGCGCAGGTGGTCGGCCGCGCCCATTTCGCCGTGCACCACAAACACCTGCTCGGGGGCGTGCTCCATGCTGCGCAGCCAGGCGATGAGCTGGTTGCCATCGGCGTGCGCCGATGCCGAGCTGAGCTTGACCACCTCGGCGCGCACCGCCACGTCCTGGCCGTGGATGCGGACGGACTTTTCTCCATCTGCCAGCCGTGCACCGCGCGTGCCGGGGGCCTGGTGCCCGGTCAGGATGACCATGTTGCGGTGGTCGCCCGCGTGCAGGGCCAGGTGGTGCAGCACGCGCCCGCCCGTGGCCATGCCGCTGGCCGCCAGGATGACCCTGGGGCCGTGCAGCCGCGCCAGGCCTTTGGATTGCTCGGGTGTTTGCACCATGGTCGCGCCATGCTCCAGCGCATTCACCTCGCGGGCATTGAGGCGGTGCTCGCCCAGGTGGTGTTGGTATAGGCCCGTGGTGCTCACGGCCATGGGGCTGTCCAAAAACACCTTGAGCGAGGGGGGGATGACGCCCTGTGCCTTGAGCAAGCCAATGGCATGCAGCACCACCTGCGCCCGGCCCACGGCAAACACCGGCACCACCGCCACGCCCCCGCGTGCGGCCAGGCGCGCCAACGCAGGGCCCAGCTCGCTGAGCAGGTCTTCGGCAGGGTGCTCGCGGTCGCCGTAGGTGGATTCGATCAGCACTGTATCGGCAGCGGGCGGGGCATCGGGCGGGTTCATCAGCATGTCGTCGGGCCGGCCCAGGTCGCCCGAGAACAGAATGCGCCGCCCGCCCACCTCCAGCAGCACACTGGCCGCGCCCAGGATGTGCCCGGCGTTGGAGAAGGTGGCGTGCCAGCCCGGCAGGGGCTCAAAGCGGTGGTGCAGCGGGTGCGGCTTGAACTGCTTGAGGCTGTGCAATGCATCGAGCCGCGTGTACAGCGGCAAGGCGGGCGCGTGGCTGCTGAGGTTGTGGCGGTTCAAAAAGGCGGCGTCTTCCTCCTGCAGGTGCCCGCTGTCGGGCAGCAGGATGGCGCACAGGTCGCGGGTGCCTGGGGTGGCGTGCACGTTGCCGCGAAAGCCATCGCGTGTGAGCAGCGGCAGGTAGCCGCTGTGGTCCAGGTGGGCGTGGGTGAGCACCACGGCGTCGATCTGCCCCGGCTCCAGCGGCAAGGGCTGCCAGTTGCGCAGCCGCAGCTGCTTGTAGCCCTGGAACAGCCCGCAATCGATCAGCAGGCTTTTGCCGTTGTGGCGCACCAGGTATTTGGAGCCGGTGACGGTGCCCGAGCCGCCCAGGAAGGTGATGTTCACGCCCATGTGTGTCCCCCATTGCTGCAGAGCCCCCATGGTAGGCCTGTCGTGGGCTGCCAGCCTGTCGTGCATGGGCTTGCTTGATGCGCATCAAGAAGACAGCGCCGTGCATGAAAAAAGCGACCGGGCACAGGGCGCGGTCGCTTCAGGGTGGGGCACGCCCAAGGGCATGCCGGTGCGGGGGTCAGCTGAAGAAATTCTTCAACCGGTCCGTCCAGCTCTCGCCGCTGGGGGAGTGGCGGCCACCGCCCTTTTTCAGCGAATCTTCCAGCTCGCGCAGCAGCTTGCGTTGGTGCTCGGTCAGCTTCACCGGTGTCTCGACGGCAATGTGGCAATACAGGTCGCCGGGGTAGCTAGAGCGCACGCCCTTGACGCCCTTGCCGCGCAGGCGGAACTGCTTGCCCGCTTGCGTGCCTTCGGGGATGTCGATGGCAGCCTTGCCTTGCAGGGTGGGCACTTCGATCTCGCCGCCCAGCGCAGCGGTGATGAAGCTCACCGGCACCTGGCAGTGCAGGTCGTCGCCGTCGCGCTCGAAGATGTCGTGCTTCTTGATGCGGATTTCGATGTACAGGTCGCCCGGTGGGCCGCCGTTGGTGCCTGGCTCGCCGTTGCCGGTGCTGCGGATGCGCATGCCGTCGTCGATGCCCGCAGGAATCTTCACTTCCAGCGTCTTTTGCTTCTTGATCTTGCCCTGGCCGTGGCAGGCCGTGCAAGGCTCAGGAATGATCTTGCCCGTGCCGCGGCAGTGCGGGCAGGTTTGCTGCACGCTGAAAAAGCCCTGGCGCATCTGCACGGTGCCGGAGCCCTGGCAGGTACCGCAGGTCTTGGCGCTGGTGCCGGGCTTGGCGCCACTGCCGTGGCAGGTGTCGCAAGAGTCCCAGGAGGGAATGCGGATCTGCGCATCCTTGCCGCGTGCGGCTTCTTCCAGCGTGATCTCCATGGCGTAGCTGAGGTCGCCGCCACGGTACACCTGGCGCCCACCGGCCCCGCGCCCACGTCCGCCTTGCTGGCCGAACATGTCGCCAAAGATGTCACCAAAGGCCTCGGCAAAGCCGCCAAATCCCTCAGCGCCCGCACCGCCGGGGCCGCGCATGTTGGGGTCCACCCCTGCGTGGCCGTACTGGTCGTAAGCGGCGCGCTTTTGCGGGTCAGAGAGCATCTCGTAGGCCTCTTTGGCCTCCTTGAATTTCTCTTCGGCAGGCTTGGCGGCATCACCCTGGTTGCGGTCGGGGTGGTGCTTCATCGCCAGCTTGCGATAAGCCTTCTTGATTTCTTCGTCCGAGGCGTTTTTGGCAACGCCCAGGATTTCGTAAAAGTCTCTTTTCGACATGGTGCTCTTGGCCCGGTTGGAACAGGAACGCCGCGCAAGCCTTAGAACCTGTTTGTCAGGCTCTTCGGGCCCCGCGCGGCGGCTGGGGTCAGCGGGGAGGCGTTCAGCCCTTCTTGACTTCCTTCACCTCGGCATCGACCACGTTGTCGTCGTCTGCAGGCTTGGCCGAAGACGCCGAGGCAGATGCACCTGCACCCTCAGCACCGCCTGCGGCCTGGGCTGCCTGCGCTGCCTGCGATTCGGCGTACATCTTCTCGCCCAGCTTCTGGCTGGCGGCCATCAGCGCCGTGGTCTTCTCGTCGATCGAGGCCTTGTCTTCGCCCTTCAAGACCTCTTCCAGCGCCTTCACGGCGGTGGTGATGGCCTCTTTTTCGGCGGCATCGAGCTTGTCGCCATGCTCGGCCAGGCTCTTGTTCACGCTGTGCACGGCGGCCTCGCCCTGGTTCTTGGCTTGCACCAGTTCCAGCTTCTTCTTGTCGTCGGCGGCGTTCAGCTCGGCATCTTTCACCATTTGCTGGATTTCTTCTTCCGACAGACCGGAGTTGGCCTTGATGGTGATCTTGTTTTCCTTGCCGGTGCCCTTGTCCTTGGCGCCCACGTGCAAGATGCCGTTGGCGTCGATGTCGAACGACACTTCGATCTGTGGCGTGCCACGGGCTGCAGGTGGGATGCCTTCGAGGTTGAACTCACCCAGCAGCTTGTTGCCCGAGGCCATTTCGCGCTCGCCCTGGAACACCTTGATGGTCACGGCAGGCTGGTTGTCATCGGCCGTCGAGAAGGTCTGTGCGAACTTCGTCGGAATGGTCGTGTTCTTGGTGATCATCTTGGTCATGACGCCGCCCAGGGTTTCGATGCCCAGGGACAGGGGGGTCACGTCCAGCAGCAGCACGTCCTTGCGGTCGCCCGACAGCACCTGGCCCTGGATCGCAGCGCCCACGGCCACGGCTTCGTCAGGGTTCACGTCCTTGCGGGGGTCCTTGCCGAAGAATTCCTTGACCTTCTCTTGCACCTTGGGCATGCGGGTCATGCCGCCGACCAGGATCACGTCGTGGATGTCGGACACCGACACGCCAGCGTCCTTGATGGCCACGCGGCAAGGGGCGATGGTGCGCTCGATCAGCTCTTCCACCAGCTGTTCCAGCTTGGCGCGGGTGAGCTTGATGTTCAAGTGCTTGGGACCCGATGCGTCTGCCGTGATGTAGGGCAGGTTGATGTCGGTGGAGGCCGAGTTCGACAGCTCGATCTTGGCCTTTTCAGCGGCTTCCTTCAGGCGTTGCAGGGCCAGGACGTCCTTGGACAGGTCCACGCCTTGCTCTTTCTTGAACTCGCTGATGATGAAGTCGATGATGCGCTGGTCGAAGTCTTCTCCGCCCAGGAAGGTGTCGCCGTTGGTCGACAGCACTTCGAACTGCTTTTCGCCGTCCACGTCCGCGATTTCGATGATGGACACGTCGAATGTGCCGCCGCCCAGGTCATACACGGCGATCTTGCGGTCACCCTTTTCGCTCTTGTCCAGGCCAAAGGCCAGGGCAGCGGCGGTGGGCTCGTTGATGATGCGCTTGACGTCCAGGCCTGCGATGCGGCCGGCGTCCTTGGTGGCTTGGCGCTGTGCGTCGTTGAAGTACGCGGGCACGGTGATGACGGCTTCCGTCACGGCTTCGCCCAGGTAGTCCTCGGCGGTCTTCTTCATCTTGCGCAGAATGTCGGCAGACACTTGTTGGGCCGACAGCTTGTTGCCGCGCACTTCGATCCAGGCGTCGCCGTTGTCGGCGGCCACGATCTTGTAGGGCATCAGGTCGATGTCCTTTTGCACTTCTTTTTCGGTGAACTTGCGGCCAATCAGGCGCTTGACGGCGTACAGCGTGTTGCGCGGGTTGGTCACGGCCTGGCGCTTGGCCGAGGCGCCGACGAGGATCTCGCCGTCTTCCTGGTATGCCACGATGGAAGGCGTGGTGCGTGCACCTTCGCTGTTCTCGATCACGCGCGTGGTGTTGCCTTCCATGATGGAAACGCAGCTGTTCGTCGTGCCCAGGTCAATACCGATGATTTTTCCCATGTTCTTCTCCGCAATGTTGGAATGATTTGGATGGCTAGTAACTTGTGGATAACTTGCGTTGCTTCAAGTCGTCCCTCTCGATTTATCTAGAAAAATTTACTTGGGCGCCGTGACCGTGACCAGGGCGGGGCGCAACACGCGCTCGGCAATCACATAGCCCTTTTGCAGCACAGCCACCACCGTGTTGGCTTCCTGGTCGGCAGGCACCACGCTGATGGCCTGGTGTTGATGGGGGTCGAACTTGGTGCCCGCAGCGGGGTTGATGGCCAGCACCTTGTTGCGCTCCAGGGCCGAGGTCAACTGGCGCAGGGTGGCGTCGGCGCCTTCGCGCAGCTGCTGAGGCGTGGCCTCCTTGATGGCCAGGGCGGCGTCCAGGCTGTCGGCTACCGGCAGCAGGCTTTCGGCAAAGCTTTCAATGCCGAACTTGCGGGCCTTGGCCACTTCGTCATCGGCACGGCGGCGGGCATTTTCTGCCTCGGCCTTGGCGCGCAGAAATTGGTCGGCCAGCTCGGCACTCTTGGCCTTGAGCTCGGCCAGCTCGCCTTGCAGGCGCGCCATTTCGTCAGAGGTGTTGGCCGCCATGGCTGCTTCCACTTCTTCGGGGGATGGGGCGGCTTGTGTGGTGTGGTGCTGGCTGTTGTCGGACATGTCGAAGTCTTTGTGAATAAAAGCAGTACGCGCGGAAGGTTGGGCGGCTTTCGCACATTTCAAGTCGGGTACATGGATGAAACCACGTTTTGGCTGCAAATGCGTGATTTTGGACGCGCAGTGCAGGGTGCCGAAGCCCTTGAAAACCCTGCCAAGTGTACAAGCGCCAAAGTGCGAGTTATAATTTACGGCTTTGCCTTGCCACACCGCTTCTAGACGCAGCGGGTGGTGTCATCCAAAAGGAGTCTGCATGCGTCATTACGAAATCATTTTGTTGATCCATCCGGATCAAAGCGAACAAGTTCCAGCCATGCTGGAGCGCTACAAGGGCATGATCACCGCTGGCGGTGGCAAGGTGCACCGCGTGGAAGACTGGGGCCGCCGTCAACTGGCGTACCTGATCAACAAGCTGGCCAAGGCCCACTACCTGTGCGTGAACATCGAAGCCGACCAGGCTGTGATGGCTGAACTGGAACACGCGTTCAAGTTCAACGACGCCGTGCTGCGCCACCTGACGGTTCAGAAGAAGAAGGCCGACACGGGTCCATCTTCCATGATGAAGACCGTTGAGCGCGAAGAAGCCCGCAAAGCCAGCCAAGCTGAATACGCAGCTGCTGGTGGCGAACGCGGCGAGCGCTGATCCATCCTCGTTGGAGTGGAGAACCGCGTTGTCTTGACCGCTTGTATCGCAGAGGCTGAGTCCCTGCGCTACACGCCCGCCGGATTGCCTGCCATCACCCTGCGGCTCGAACACGAGTCACAGCAAACCGAAGCAGGCCATCCACGCGAAGTCAAGGCGGCCATGAAAGCTGTTGCCTTTGGTGCAATGGCAGAGCGTCTGGCACGGCAGAACATCGGAAGTCTCTGGACTTTCTCTGGATTTCTCGCCACCCCACGCAATGGCAAAAACGCGGTGCTGCATATCCAGGATATTCAACAAAATTAATTTTCAAGGGGTCCGCAATGGCCACGTTCAAGAAGTTCAACAAAGACAAGCGCCCAAAGCGCAACACCCAGTCCCTGCTGTTCAAGCGCAAGCGCTTTTGCCGCTTCACGGTGACGGGCGTTGAAGAAATCGACTACAAGGATGTCGACACGCTGCGCGATTTCATCGCCGAAAACGGCAAGATCATCCCCGCACGCCTGACCGGCACGCGCGCCATTTTCCAGCGCCAGCTGAACACCGCCATCAAGCGCGCTCGCTTCCTGGCCCTGGTGCCTTACAGCGACCAGCACAAGATCTAAGGAGCACAACCCATGCAAATCATTCTGCTCGACAAGGTTGTGAACCTCGGCAACCTCGGCGAAATCGTCAAGGTGAAAGACGGCTACGCCCGTAACTTCCTGATCCCCGCTGGCCGCGCCCGCCGCGCCACGGAAGCCGCTAAGGCTGAGTTCGAAGCCAAGCGCGCTGAACTCGAAAAGGCCGCTGCTGCCAAGCTGGCAGAAGCCCAAGCCCAAGGCGAAAAGCTGGCTGGCACCACCGTCAAGCTGACACAAAAGGCTGGCGTGGACGGCCGTCTGTTTGGTTCCGTGACCAACCACGACATCGCTGAAGAGCTGAACAAGCAAGGCTACAAGGTCGCTAAGGCCCAGATCCGCCTGCCCAACGGCCCTATCAAGGTCGTGAGCGAAAGCACCGTGAACGTTGCTCTGCACACCGATGTGGTGGTGGAAGTGACTGTTTCGGTCTACGGCGAAACTGCCTGATTCACCTCAGGTGACCCGTCAAAAAGCCGCCCTCGGGCGGCTTTTGTCATTGGGTCTGCAATAGTTGTACAGGATGGCCCACAGGTCATCCACGGATTACCCACAGGCTTATCCCTGCTGGCCTGGTTCAAAGGCGCGGGGGGTAGCATTCAGGCCTCGTTCGGAGAACTTTCCCATGTCCGCTGTCTTTCCCCCGCTAGATGACCAAGGCTTTGCCGCCCCCAGTGCCCAGGACGGCGAGGTGGCACGCCTGCGCATTCCGCCGCATTCGGTGGAGGCTGAATCTAGTGTGCTGGGGGGCTTGCTGCTGGACAACAACGCGTGGGACCGTGTGGGGGACTTGCTGGCGGAGAGCAATTTTTACCGCCATGAGCACCAGTTGATTTTCACGGCCATCAGCAGTCTGATCAATGGCAGCAAGCCTGCTGATGTGATCACGGTGTTTGAGCACTTGCAAAGCTTGGGCAAGGCCGACGAGGTGGGTGGGCTGGCTTACCTGAACAACCTGGCGCAGTATGTGCCCAGTGCCAGCAATATCCGCCGCTATGCGGAGATCGTGCGCGAGCGTGCCATCTTGCGCAAGCTGGTCACGGCCAGCGACGAAATTTCGACCAATGCCTTCAATCCGCAGGGCAAAACGGTCGAGCGCATCCTGGACGAGGCGGAAGCCAAGATTTTCGCCATTGGCGAAGAAGGCTCGCGTACCAAACAGGGGTTCCAGTCGCTCGACACCCTGGTGATCGACCTGCTCGACCGAGTGCAGGAAATGGCAGATAACCCGGTGGACGTGACCGGTGTGCCTACGGGTTTTGCCGACCTGGACCGCATGACATCGGGCCTGCAGGCGGGTGACATGGTGGTGCTGGCAGCGCGCCCATCCATGGGCAAGACCTCGTTTGCGGTGAACATTGCCGAGCACGTGGCGCTCAACGAAGGCCTGCCTGTCGCTATCTTCTCGATGGAAATGGGTGCTGCCCAATTGGCGGTACGTATCGTGGGCTCGATTGGCCGGGTGAACCAGGGCAATTTGCGCACCGGCAAACTCACAGACGACGAATGGCCGCGCCTGACCGAGGCGATTGAAAAACTGCGCACGGTGTCACTGCACATTGATGAAACTCCCGGTCTCACGCCTGGCGAGCTGCGTGCCAACGCGCGCCGGCTGGCGCGCCAGTGCGGCAAGCTGGGCTTGATCGTGGTCGACTACCTGCAGCTCATGAGCGGCTCGGGTGCGGGCAGTGCCGACAACCGGGCCACGGAGCTGGGTGAAATCTCCCGGGGTCTGAAGATGCTGGCCAAGGAGTTGCAGTGTCCGGTGATTGCGCTGTCGCAGCTCAACCGTTCGGTGGAGCAGCGCACCGACAAGCGCCCCATGATGTCTGACTTGCGTGAATCGGGCGCTATTGAGCAGGATGCGGACATCATCATGTTCATCTACCGCGACGACTACTACAACAAGGACAGCAAGGAGCCGAACGTGGCCGAGGTCATCATTGGCAAGCAGCGTAACGGCCCCACGGGGACCGTGAAGCTGTTCTTCCAGAAGAACCAGACCCGCTTCGAAAATCTGGCCATGGGTTCGGGTGACGATTACTAATAAAAATAGCCCCTAGCGCTTATGCAATAAGCGCTAGGGGCTATTGAATCTATAGCAACTGGGCGGTGAGGCTCGCTGTGTGCTGCCCAGTGGTTGCTACTGCTTGAGCGCCCACACCAGCAGCCCGATGCAGGTGCATGCCAGCACGGTGACAACCAAGGTCAAGCGGCGGTTGCGTTGGCGCAAGTCCTCTACCGCCTGTATCACCTGGGCATTTTGCTGAGCGAGGGACTGGATCAGCGCGGCCCCGTCCAATTGCTCCTGCTCCAACTGGAGCACGCGTTCCCGCAAATGCCGCAATTGCACATCGGTGGGCAAGGTGGGCTCGGTGCCAGCGTCTGCAATGGAGCCTGTGGCCGTAGCATCCGCTTTGCCCTTGCGGGTGGCGCCCAGCAGCTTTTTGGCGGCTTGCAGGATCTGGGGCGTTGCCTCAATGACATCGCCCCAGGGCACCAGCTTGAGCGCGGTGACCCAGCCCACCATGGTCAGAGCACCTCGCTGGCAAAGTCTGCCAGGCGTGAACGTTCGCCACGCGCCAGCGTGATGTGCCCGCTGTGTGGCCAGCCCTTGAAGCGGTCCACCGCATACGTCAGGCCGGAGGAGCCTTCGGTGAGGTACGGCGTGTCGATCTGCGCCAGGTTGCCCATGCAGATGATCTTGGTGCCGGGGCCTGCGCGGGTGATCAGTGTCTTCATCTGCTTGGGCGTCAGGTTCTGCGCCTCGTCGATGATCACGTACTTGTTCAGGAAGGTGCGTCCGCGCATGAAGTTCATGCTCTTGATCTTTATGCGGCTGCGGATCAGCTCGTTGGTGGCCGCGCGGCCCCATTCGCCCGCATTGCCGCCATCGCCCTTGGCCAAAAACTCCAGGTTGTCATCCAGGGCGCCCATCCAGGGGCCCATCTTCTCTTCTTCCGTGCCCGGCAGGAAGCCGATGTCCTCGCCCACGCTCACGGTGGCGCGGGTCATGATGATCTCGGTGTAGCGGCGGTCGTCCAGCACCTGGGTCAGGCCTGCTGCCAGGGCCAGCAGGGTCTTGCCGGTGCCAGCGGTGCCGGTCAGCGTCACGAAGTCGATCTCGGGGTCCATGAGCAGGTTCATGGCGTAGTTCTGCTCGCGGTTGCGCGTGCTCACGCCCCATACGGCATTCTTGGCAGAACCGTAGTCCTTCAGGGTCTGCAATACCGCTGTTTTCTCCCGGATTTCACTCACACGCGCAAACAGACTGGGCTCGCCGGGGGCTTCGAAGTACACGAACTGATTGATCATCAGCTGCGGCACGATGGGCCCACCAATGCGGTAGTAAGTGTGGGCACCGCTTTGCCAGCTTTCCACATTCTTGCCGCTCTTGGCCCAGAAATCGGGCGGCAGGGCCAGCACGCCGGCGTACAGCAGGTCGCCGTCTTCCAGCGTCTTGTCGTTCTGGTAGTCCTCGGCGGTCAGGCCCAGTGCGCGGGCTTTGACGCGCATGTTGATGTCTTTGGAGACCAGTACCACCTCGCGCGGTGCATGCAGCTTGCGCAGAGCTTCCACCACGCCCAGGATCTGGTTGTCTGCCTTGCCTTGGGGCAGGCTGGTGGGCAGGCTGTAGTCCAGTGGCACGGTCTGGAAGAACAGGTGGCCGCCTGCAGCCCGTTGGCCTGTGGAGTCCAGCTTGAGGCCTTTGGCCATGTCGGCGCCCTGGGCTGCCGCCAGCGCATCGAGCGTGCGGCTGGCTTGGCGGCCATTGCGGGCCACTTCGGTCATGCCCTTCTTGTGGCCATCGAGCTCTTCCAGCACGATCATCGGCAGGAAGATGTCGTGTTCTTCGAAGCGGAACAGGCTGGTCGGGTCGTGCAGCAGCACGTTGGTGTCCAGCACGAACAGCTTGGCGGGGCCTTGGGTGCGGGCTTTTTTGCTGCGAGGCGCTGCCTCGGTTGACGCGGGAGCCGGCGCCGCACTGGGCGTGGCCGCCTTGGTGGGGGCGCTGCGGCGGGTGGCGGGCGCGGACTTGGCGGGTGTTGCTGCGGTTGTTGTTGCGACCGGCGCGCTTGCGCTGGCTTTGCTGCGGGCCGTGCTTGCGCGCGCGGTGCTCGCAGCGGGGGCTACAGCTGCGGTGTTTGCTTCATCGGCGTCTGGTTCGCTTGACGCAGCGCGGGTATTGGTGCGAGAGGGTGTGGCTTTGTTGTCATAGGCCTCTGGTGAGAGCAGGGCGGCGCGTCGGCTGGGGGCAGGTGGCAAGGGCATGGTGTGCAAAGGCCTCAGACAAGGGGGTTCAAAAAGCAAAAAGCCGCCTGGAGGCCAAGGCGGCTTTTGAATGGGGTGGAAGTCGTTGCAAGGTGCAAGGGCATTGACCCATTATGCCCATTCCGTGTGACGGCGCGATCAAGGCGCCGGCTCGGTGTGGGGCTGTTGCAAACAGGTGCCGTGATCAGGCGGCCTTCTTGAGTGCTTTGATGGACTTCACGGCCTTCAGGACTTCGTCCACATGGCCCGGCACTTTCAGGCCACGCCATTCTTGCACCAGCAGGCCATCGGGGCCGATCAGGAAGGTGCTGCGCTCAATGCCCTTGACCTTCTTGCCGTACATGATCTTGTTTTTGACCACGCCGAACATGTGGCACATTTTTTCTTCGGTGTCAGCGATCAACTCGAAGGGGAGTTCCAGCTTTTCCTTGAAGTCGTCGTGCGACTTCATGTTGTCACGCGACACGCCAAACACGGCTGCGCCGGCCTTGGCAAAGTCTTTGTACTTGTCGCGGAACTGCATGGCCTCGGTGGTGCAGCCCGGGGTGTTGTCCTTGGGATAGAAGTACAGAATCAGAATCTGGCCCGTGTGGGAGGTGTTGGACACCTTGATCCCGCCGGTGGCGTTGGCTTCAAATTCAGGGAGGGGTTTGTTGACAACGATCGCCATATCACTTCAATCTCTCAGGATGTAGTCGTTGATAAGCCGGGGGAGCGGGTGTGTTATTGCTTTTGGTGGTGCCCCCGACCGCAACCCGCGATTTTACCCCGAAAATGATACTAGGCCAAATGCTTGGCCTGTATGTATGTACATGGCTGCATAAGCATGTATGAAATTTGCACGCTCAGGTTGCGGGCCGTTATGCGGTTTCAAGGATGAGGGCTGCCACGACGTTGCGCCCTTCGCCCGCCAGAATGTTGTAGGTGCGGCAGGCGGCGGCCGTGTCCATGGTTTCCAGGCCCAGTCTCTTGGCCATCAGGGGTTGCAGCCAAGCGGGGTTGGGAAAACGATTGCGCGCGCCGCTGCCAAAGATGACCAGCTCGGTTTCCAGTGACGCCAGGTACTCAAAGTGTGCCGGGGTCAGGGCTTTAAAATGCGCGCAGTCCCAGGCTTGCAGCAGGCCGTTGGAGCCCACGATCAGGCTTTGGGTGTGTTTGGTGCCATCCACGCCAATCCATCCGGGGCCATAGCCGTGAATCGTCTGGGCACTGGATTTGTCGGGTTGGAATTTCATGGTGTGCTGAGGGCGCTGTGTGAGGGGCCGGGCCTTGGTGGGCCGTCGCTTCAGGCCAGGGTGGGTGGGCTGAACTGTGGTCAAATTATAGGTTTCGCCAAGGCACGCCGTGCCTGGGTCGGCCTTTGTCCCCACGCCATTTCCGCCCGCCATGAAAACCGTCAAGAAATCAGCCAAGCTCGCCAACGTGTGCTACGACATCCGGGGGCCCATCATGGATGCGGCCAAGCAGATGGAGGAGGATGGTCACAAGATCATCAAGCTCAACATTGGCAACCTCGCCGTTTTTGGTTTTGATGCCCCGGAAGAAATCCAGCAAGACATGATTCGCAACCTGCCCAATTCGGCAGGTTACTCGGACAGCAAAGGCATTTTTGCCGCCCGCAAGGCGGTGATGCACGAGACGCAAAAGCAGGGCATCAAGGGCGTCACGCTCGACGATATCTACTTGGGCAATGGCGCCAGCGAGCTGATCGTGATGGCCACCAACGCATTGCTGGACGATGGTGATGAGCTGTTACTGCCCTCGCCAGACTACCCGCTGTGGACGGCTGCGGCCAGCCTGTCAGGCGGCACACCCGTGCACTACCTGTGCGACGAGGCCAATGGCTGGATGCCCAATTTGGACGACATCCGCGCCAAGGTCACGCCGCGGACCAAAGGCATTGTGGTCATCAACCCCAACAACCCTACGGGGGCCTTGTACTCCGAGGAATTGCTCCTGGGCATTCTGGCCATTGCCCGCGAGCATGGGCTGGTGGTGTTTGCCGACGAGGTGTACGACAAGGTGCTGTACGACGGCGCAAAGCACACCGCTTTGGGTTCGCTCAGCGAGGATGTGCTCACCCTCACCTTCAACTCCTTGTCCAAAAGCTACCGCTCGTGTGGCTACCGCGCGGGCTGGCTGGTGGTGTCGGGCGACAAGAAGCCCGCCAAAGATTACATCGACGGGCTGAACATGCTCTCGAACATGCGCCTGTGTGCCAACGTGCCCGGGCAATGGGCCATCCAGACTGCGCTGGGTGGCTACCAGAGCATCAACGACTTGGTGTGCGAAGGCGGGCGCTTGCGCAAGCAGCGTGACCTGGCGTATGAGCTGATCACCGCCATCCCGGGGGTCACGTGTGTGAAGCCGCGCGCTGCCCTGTACATGTTCCCGCGCCTGGACCCCGCCGTGTACCCCATCCAGGACGACCAGCAGTTCTTCCTGGAGTTGCTGCAAGAAACCAAGGTCATGCTGGTGCAGGGCACGGGCTTCAACTGGGGGGCGCCAGACCACTTCCGCATCGTGTTCCTGCCCCACGAAGACGACCTGCGCGAAGCCATTGGCCGCGTGGCGAAGTTCCTGGAGCAGTACCGCAAGCGCCAGCAGGTGGTGGCGGCCTAATTGGGCGCATCGCCCCCTGGACTCTCTGTGGAGCCGCATCGCATGGTCTCGCGTGTTGTGACTCGACCCCGCCTGCCGCATGTGCTGGGCGCCCTGGCCTTGGGCTCGCTGACGGCCGGGGCCCAGCCGGCCAGCCCGGGCACGGTGGGTTTTTCGTACAAGGACTGGGGCTTGCAATGCGACAACACCCGCACCTGCCGGGCTGCGGGCTACCAGTCTGAGGCGGGAGATTCGGACCCTGTCTCTTTGCTCTTGACCCGCAAGGCGGGCCCCGATGCGGCGGTAGAGGTGCAACTGCAGGTCTATACCGAAAAAGCCAGTCCGGCCGCGCTGCACTTCAAAGTGGGCAAATGGTCGTTGCCCGCCCTGGATGGCAACAGCCCCTCTGTACCCGCAGCCCAGGTGCCCCGCTTGCTGCAAGAGCTGGTGCGTGCCGAAGAGGCCACCGTGACCGCAGGCAAAGACAAGTGGGTGCTCTCACTGGCTGGGGCGGCAGCGGTGCTGCTCAAGATGGACGAAGTGCAGGGCCGCATCGGCACCCCGGGGGCGCTGGTGCGCAAAGGCAGCAAGCCTGAGTCGTCCGTCTTGCCCCCCGTGCCCGCGCCGGTGCTCAAGACCGTCAAGCCGGTGCCCGCACGCAAGGGCGACGCAGCTCTGCTCAAGCCCCTGCTCGCAGCATTGGGGCCCGCAGCCTTGCAGGACCAGTGCACCGGCGGCACGCCCGAGGCCGACGTGATGAAGGTGCATCGCCTGACCGACCGCCGGGTGCTGCTGGAGGTGCCTTGCGGCATGGGCGCCTACAACTTCAGCAGCCTGCTTTTCATGGCCAATGACCGCCCGCCGTACCAGCCCAAGCCGCTGGACGACGTGGATGGCGAATTTGACGCAGAGACCGGCACGGTGCATTCGTCCATGAAAGGGCGGGGCATTGGCGACTGCTGGTGGGTGCGCGAGTGGCGCTTTGATGGCAAGGGCTTCGTGCTCAGCGGTGAGCATGGCGATGGCATGTGCCGAGGCTTCCCGGGCGGTGCCTGGCAGCTTCCGGCGTACGTGACCCAATGACGCGTCAGTTGCACCGGATGCTGCCCTGGCTTGTGCGGGGGCTGGGCCTGTTGCTGGCCTGTTGTGGTCTGCCTGCCTTGGCGGGTGCTGGTGAAATACCGGCCCAGCCTGAATATGTCTACTCCACGCCTTTGCGCTCCGATGTGCTGCCCCGCGCCGTGTTGCACGCCTATGTGCAAACGGTGGATGAGGTCCATGCGTCGCACTACGCAGCGCGTGCCAGCCATTTCTGCTTTGTGCAGCAATCGGCCAGCGACCGCCCCGGCGCGGTACCTCTGGTGTGGATGGTCTGGTACGAAGATGGCCGGATTCAATCCTTGGGCGACGCCGCATCCCGCCCCAGGGTAGGCAATGAACTCACCCCCCGGGAAGAGGGCCGCATGCTGGCACTGGCAAAATCGCTCCGTTTGGCAACCGACGTGGTCCCCACCTTGGCCGACATTGCAGGCAGCAGCTACCTGGTGGAGCAAGCCTGGGTCGACCGGCTGATGGGCCACTGCCGCACCCTTGGGCGCAAAGTTACCTTGGCTGCGGCCCAGAAGCCCCGGCCTGCAAAGCTCGGCCAGCCTTTGGCGCACAGCCCCATTTTTCGCAATACACACTGATTTCAACCCTTCATCCGCAGGTAAAACCGCATGAAACCCATCCAAGTAGGCCTGCTAGGCATCGGCACCGTCGGCAGCGGCGTGTTCAACGTGTTGCAACGCAACCAAGACGAAATCAGCCGCCGCGCTGGCCGTGGCATTGAGATCGCCATGGTGGCCGATCTGGACGTCGAGCGCGCCAAGAGCGTGGTCGGCCCCAGTGTGCAGGTCGTCAACGACGCCCGCGCCATCATCGCCAACCCCGACATCGACATCGTCATTGAGCTGATCGGCGGCTACGGCGTCGCCAAGGCACTGGTGCTCGAAGCGATTGCCGCAGGCAAGCATGTCGTCACCGCCAACAAGGCGCTGCTGGCCGTGCACGGCACCGAGATTTTTGCCGCTGCGTCCGCCAAAGGCGTGATGGTGGCCTTCGAGGCTGCCGTGGCTGGGGGTATCCCCATCATCAAGGCGCTGCGCGAAGGCCTCACGGCCAACCGCATCCAGTGGATCGCCGGCATCATCAATGGCACCACCAACTTCATCCTGAGCGAGATGCGCGACAAGGGCCTGGACTTTGACGTGGTGCTCAAGGAAGCGCAACGCCTGGGCTACGCCGAGGCCGACCCGACCTTCGACATCGAAGGCGTGGACGCTGCACACAAGGCCACGTTGATGAGCGCGATTGCTTTCGGCATCCCGGTGCAGTTCGACAAGGCCTATGTCGAGGGCATTACCAAACTCGGCGCGGCCGATATCAAGTACGCCGAGCAACTGGGCTACCGCATCAAGCTGCTGGGCATCACCAAGCGCGCTGAGAAGGGCATTGAGTTGCGCGTGCACCCCAGCCTGGTGCCCACCAAGCGCCTGATTGCCAATGTGGAAGGCGCCATGAACGCCGTGGTGGTGCAGGGCGATGCCGTGGGCACCACGCTGTACTACGGCAAGGGCGCGGGCAGCGAGCCCACCGCCAGCGCCGTGATTGCCGACCTGGTGGACATTGCCCGCCTGCACACGGCTGACCCCGAGCACCGTGTGCCGCACCTGGCCTTCCAGGCCAACACCCTGGCCGACGCCATGGGCGCCCTGCCTGTGCTGCCCATGAGCGAGGTGGTCACCAGCTACTACCTGCGCCTGCGCGTGGCCGACCAGGCCGGTGTGCTGGCAACCGTCACAGGCCTGCTGGCAGGCGCTGGCGTGAGCATTGACGCGGTGCTGCAGCGCGAAGCCGACGAAGTGGGTGGTGAAGGATCGACCCAGACCGACCTCATCATCCTGACCCACGACACCCGTGAAGGCACGATGGATGCCGTGATCGCCCAGATGCAAGCGCTGCCCACGGTGCTGGCGCCCATCACACGCATCCGCAAAGAGGAACTGAACTGATGCTGTACATCTCCACCCGCGGCCACGCAGACCGCAAACAGTTTTGCGACATCCTGCTCGAAGGCCTGGCACCCGATGGCGGCCTGTATCTGCCCGAGACTTATCCCAAGATCACAGGCGCCGCATTGAACAAGCTGCGCAAGGCCTACCACGAGCAAGGCTACGCCGAGCTGGCGTTCCAGATCCTGTCGCTGTACATCGACGACATCCCCGCTGCGGATCTCAAGGCCATCTGCGCCAAGACGTACACCGCTGAAGTGTTTGGCACCGGCGAGATCGTGCCCCTGCGCCACCTCGAAGACGGCCTGTGGCTCGAAGCCCTGTCCAACGGCCCTACGCTGGCCTTCAAGGACATGGCCATGCAACTGCTGGGCAACCTGTTCGAATATGAACTGGGCCGCCGTGGCGAGCAGCTCAACATCCTGGGTGCCACCAGCGGCGACACCGGCAGCGCGGCCGAATACGCCATGCGCGGCAAAGAAGGCGTCCGTGTGTTCATGACCAGCCCGCACGGCCGCATGAGCGCTTTCCAGCAGGCACAGATGTTCAGCCTGCAGGACGCGAACATCCACAACATCGCCATCGAAGGCGTGTTTGACGACTGCCAGGACATCGTCAAGGCCGTCTCCAACGACCACGCCTTCAAGGCCAAGTACAAGATCGGCACCGTCAACTCCATCAACTGGGCGCGCCTGTTGGCGCAGGTGGTGTACTACTTTGCGGGCTACATCCAGGCCACCGAGACCAACGACCAGAAGGTCAGCTTCACGGTGCCCTCCGGCAACTTTGGCAACGTGTGCGCAGGCCATGTGGCGCGCTGCATGGGCCTGCCGATTGCCAAGCTGGTGGTGGCGACGAACGAGAACGATGTGCTCGACGAGTTCTTCCGCACTGGCGTGTACCGCGTGCGCAGCAGCGCCGACACGCACGAAACATCGAGCCCCTCGATGGACATCAGCAAGGCCAGCAATTTCGAGCGTTTCATTTTTGACCTGCTGGGCCGTAACGGCCAGCGCACGAACGCGTTGTTTGCCAAAGCGCTGCCCGCTTACGGCCGTTTTGACCTGAGCGCCGAACCGCTGTTTGCTGATGCCGCCAAGAAATACGGCTTTGAAAGTGGCAAGAGCACCCATGCGGACCGCCTGGCCACCATCAAGGACAACTACGAGCGCCACGGCGTCACCATCGACACCCACACTGCCGACGGCGTGAAGGTGGCCCGCGAGCACCACAAGGACCCCAAGGTGCCCATGATCGTGCTGGAGACGGCCTTGCCCATCAAGTTTGCCGAGACCATCCAGGAAGCCCTGGGCCACGCGCCCGAGCGGCCCGCCAAGTTCGACGGCATCGAAAACCTGCCCAAGCGCGTGCAGGTCATGCCCGCCGATGTGGACCTGGTCAAAGCCTATATCGAGCGCCACTGTGCGCCCGCTGTGCTGGGCTGATGGCAATGTGCCCGCGCCGCCCCGCTGCGCCTGTGTGGGCGAGCGGGTGCGGTGATGGGCCCAGATTTTGAATAAAAAATGCCCCTAGCGCTTGCTGGATAAGCGCTAGCAGCTATAAATAGCATAGCTAATCAAGGAGCATTGGATGAAGGTTGTAGGCTTTGCCGGGTTCTCCGGCAGCGGCAAAACCACCCTGGTCGAGCAACTCATCCCCGAGCTGCGCATGCGTGGCCTGCGGGTGTCGGTGGTCAAGCACGCCCACCACAGCTTCGACATCGACCACCCCGGCAAAGACACCTACCGCCACCGCGAGGCCGGGGCCTTTGAAGTGGTGGCTGCCTCTGACAAGCGCCTGATGCTGGTGCGCGAGTTTGAACAACCCGCCGAGCTGAGCGTGCACCACCTGCTGGCCGAGCTGTACCAGGGCGTGGACTGGGTGCTGGTGGAAGGCTTCAAGGAAAGCGACCTGCTCAAGATTGAAGTCTGGCGTGCCCCCGAGCCCGGCCAAACGGCCAAGCCCGTGCGCTACCCCGAGGACGACTTTGTGGTGGCCGTGGCCACCGACGCCCCCGCCCAGTTGCCCGAGCCCACGCAACTGCCCCTGCTGGACCTGAACGCCCCCGCGCAGGTGGCCGACTGGCTGCTGCAATACGCCGACCGTTTTGACTACGACTGGGAACTGCACGGAGACGTGTTGTGATGAACACCTTGCAAAAGCCCCGCCCACCCCTCAAGCCGCTGGACGACGCCCTGGCCGACCTGCTGGCCCAGGCGCAGCCCTTGGCCGAGACAGAGACCGTCGCCACCTTTGATGCGGACGGCCGCGTGCTGGCGCAGAACTGCACCTCGGCCCTGCATGTGCCGCCGCTGGACAACAGTTCCATGGACGGCTACGCCGTGCGCTGCGCTGACGTGGCCACCGCAGGCGTGGTGTTGCCTGTGTCTCAGCGCATCGCCGCAGGCAGCGCGGGCGAGCCCTTGGCCCCCGGCACGGCGGCCCGCATCTTCACCGGCGCGCCCGTGCCTGCCGGGGCCGATGCGGTCTTGATGCAGGAGGACTGCGAAGCGATCGCTACCGCCGAAGGGGGCGTGGCTGTGCGCATCAACGCCGTGCCCCAGCCCGGCCAGTGGATTCGCCGCGCGGGGGAAGACATTGCCCGTGGCACCGTGGTGCTGGCCGCAGGCACGCGCCTGTCGCCGGCCGAGCTGGGCCTGGCGGCCAGCATTGGCCTGCACCAGTTGCAGGTGGCGCGCCGCCCACGTGTGGCGTTGTTCTCTACGGGCGATGAGCTGGTCATGCCGGGCGATGTGCCGCCCGAGCAAATGCCCCCGGGCGCCATCTACAACAGCAACCGCTTTTTCTTGCGCGCCATGCTGCTGCGCCTGGGCTGCGAGGTGACCGACTTCGGCATCGTGCCCGACCGGCGCGACGCCACCATTGCGGCGCTGCGCGAGGCCAGCGCCGCGCACGACCTGATCCTGACCAGCGGCGGCGTGAGCGTGGGCGAGGAAGACCACATCAAGCCCGCTGTGGAATCCCTGGGCCGCCTGGACCTGTGGCAGATCGCCATGAAACCGGGCAAGCCCTTTGCGTATGGCACCGTGGGCCAGGCCCACTTCATGGGGCTGCCGGGCAACCCGGTGTCCAGCTTCGTCACCTTCGGGCTGCTGGTGCGGCCCTTTGTGCTGCGCCTGCAGGGGGTGAGTGATGTTGCTCCTAAAAGAATAGCTGCTACCGCTCGTTTCGATTGGCCCAGGGCCGATAAACGCCGTGAATTTTTGCGCGTGCGCCACCATGCAGAAGGTGGGCTGGAGCTGTTCAACAACCAAAGCTCGGGCGTGCTCACCTCGGCCGCCTGGGGCGATGGCGTGGTGGACAACCCTGCGGGCCAGACCATTGCGGCGGGCGACACGGTGCAGTACATCGCGTTCTCGGAGCTGCTGTCATGACAGCGCGCCCGCACGCTTTCCACCTTGAAATGTTCCGACGATGAAAACCATCACAGTCCGCTACTTCGCCTCCATCCGCGAGGCCATTGGGCAAGGCAGCGAGTCGGTTCAAACCACGGCCGCCACCCTGGGCACCTTGCGCGATGAACTCATCGCCCGGGGCGGCGCCCACGCCACCAGCCTGGCCCGTGGCCGGGCGGTGCGCATGGCGCTGAACCAGAACCTCAGCGACGAGGCCGCCGTGCTGGCCGATGGCGCCGAGGTGGCTTTTTTCCCACCCGTGACAGGCGGTTGATGGGCCCAGTCAGGCCACGTCAGGGGACTCAAAATCCCCCGACTTTGCCCTGGTCTAGCCCTTGCTCAGCGGGCGTCCAGCCAGTTCTTGAGCGGCTGGCTGGCCCAGGCCTTGGCTTCTTCCCCCACAAACATCTTGGGCGCCGATGCCGCCAGGCGCTTGCGCTTTTCCTGGGCCTGGATGGACTTCTGGGCCACGCCCATCCAGTCCGTGATCGACAGTTGCTCGGCGCCCGCCTGGTTGAACAGCGCGTCGGCAAAGAAGGTGTGCTCGCCGGGGTACTGGCATTTGAAGGATGTCTTGTGCAAGTCGGTGGCCGTCAGCACCACGCGGTTGGGCGCGCGCAGGGGCTCCAGAAAGGCGCCGCTGTAGCAGGCAGACAGCACCACCAGCGTGGGCGTCTTGGCCAAGGGGGCCAGCGCATCGCTCAGGGTGCGGGCGGTCAACGGGGCGGCGTTTTTGCCTGCGATGTTGATGTTCAGCGTGCCGGGGTTGGCGTGGGTGGAGATCAGCAGCATCACCCGGTCTTGCGGCCGGGCCACTTCGGCCATCTTGGTCATCACCAGTTCAAAGTTCTCCAGCGTGGCTTGGGGCCAGTCACTGGCTTGGTCGCGCGCGGGGTTGGCCAGCTTCAGGATGAGCGCGTTGGGGTCGATTTGTTTGGCCAGCTTTTCGGCGGCCAGCACGTCGTTGCGGAAGGCCTTGGCCTGCGAATGCATGGCAAAGCCCGCAAAGATCAGCCGGGGTGGTGGCACGGGGGCGGGTGCCTCGGCTGCTGGGGGCGGGGGTGGTGCCACGGGCTCTGGCACCGGCTCGGGGGCGGTAGCGCAGCCCGTGGCGAGCAGGGCGGCACCCAAGGTGGCATAGAGGGCCGTGGCAGACAGAAGACCCCGGCGGGAGGAGGCGAATGCAGTGGAGGGCATGGTCGTTGTTTGGCGAAAAGTGGTGAATGGATGCGTGGCCTGCAGGCTGCAGGCGCTGCGGCCATGGGTTTGTTTGGCCGGGCAGGGCCTGGCGTCCGGCGTGGCACTGAGCCCCGCGTGGCTGGCTGCGGTGTGTCCGGTGGCGGGGCCCCGGTAGCGGCCAGCGCCGTATCGTAAGTGACGGTAAAAAGGACCTTGCGCCCTGTAACCGGGTACTTGTTACAGGTTTTTTGCGGCCTAGGGCAGACGCATTCAGCGCTACCAGCTATGAAAACGATAGCGATGTAACACAAAAGCCGGCGCATGCGCCGGCTTCAAGGATGTGTGGCATTTGTCACAAAAACCACAGATGGGAGAGACGCGGGGGCTCTGTGAACAGGTTCTTAGCCCCCCTTCATGGCCTTTGTCAGGCCATGGCCGCTGCGGGTGCCAGGGGCAAGCCCGGTTGTGCCAGCCGCTGGGCATGCCGCCACGCCCGGCGCAGCACCGGGGGCGACCAAGCCTCTTCGGGGATCAGCAAAAAGCGCTGGGCGCGCATCGTGCGGCCCAGGGCGATCTGGCTGGTGACCACCGCCATGGGGATGGCCAGGGCCAGCGGCACGCCCACGGGGGCCAGCCACAGCAGTGCGCCGCTGTCGATGGCGCCAATGCCTGCGGCCAGCAGGGCGATCACGGCGGTCATGGGCGCCAGCTGGGCCATGGCGTGGCGCCAGGGCACGGCCTGGGCCTCGCGCGGGGGCGACTTCCATTCCAGCGCGATGCCCGTGAGGGCCACCAGCACGAACAGCGAGTGCGCCAGCATGCGCACGGGCGCTTGCAGGATGGCCAGGGTGCTTTCCAGTGCCGCGCTTTTGAGCAGGCTGAAAGCGCCGCCGTACTGCGCCTGTTCGCTGCGCATGAAGACCGCCAGCACGCCCAGCACGCGGGGCAGGAACAGCATGCTCAGCGTCCAGGCCCACAGCGCCAGCAGCTCGGCGGGCAGGATGTGCCAGTCGGCCAGCACGGGTGCGCCAGACACCCACAGGGCCGTGCCCAGCGTCATGAAGGCCAGCCACAGTGGGGCCGACAGGTAAGCCATGGCGCCGGTCACAAACATAGAGCGGTGCACGGCGTGCAGCCCTGGCTCGGCCATGAGGCGTGCGTTTTGCAGGTTGCCCTGGCACCAGCGGCGGTCGCGCTGCAGCTCGGCCAGCAGGTCGGGCGGTTGCTGCTCGTAGCTGCCCACCAGGTCGGCCACCAGCCACACGTGGTAACCGGCGCGGCGCATCAGGGCGGCTTCGACAAAGTCGTGGCTCATGATGCCGCCCGACAACCCGCCCTTGCCCGCAATGGGTGCCAGCGCGCAGTGCTGCATGAAGGGCGCCACACGGATGATGGCGTTGTGCCCCCAGTAGTGCGACTCGCCCAGCTGCCAGAACTGCATGCCCAGCGTGAACAGCCGCCCGGTGACGCGCGATGCGAACTGCTGCGCACGCGCATGCAGCGTGACATGGCCAATGGCCTGTGTGGCCGTCTGGATGATGCCGGCCTGCGGGTGGGCTTCCATCAGCTTGGCCATGGAGACGATGCAGCTGCCGCTCATCACGCTGTCGGCATCCAGCACCACCATGTACTTGTAGTCCTTGCCCCAGCGGCGGCAGAAGTCGGCCACGTTGCCCGCCTTGCGGTGGGTGCGGCGCTTGCGCAGGCGGTAGTACACCTGCACCTGGGGTTGCTGGCCGTTGGCGGCCAGTGCGGTGCGCAGGTCTTCCCAGGCAGCACGCTCGGCACGGGCGATGTCGCTGTCGTAGCTGTCGGACAGCACAAACACATCAAATGTTTGCCCATGGCCTGTGGCTGCCACCGATTCGCAAGTGGCGCGCAGCCCGGCAAACACTGTGGCCACGTCTTCGTTGCAGATGGGCATGATGATGGCGGTGCGGGCCTCGGGCGCCAGCGCGTGGTCCGCCACGCTTTGCGCCGACAGCGCATGCCGATCGCCCCGCAGCATGACCCAAAAGCCCATCATGCCGGTGACAAAGCCCGACACCACCCAGGCCGACAGCAGTGCAAACAGCGCAATCTGGCCGTAGCCCAGCCAGGCGTTGTCGTAGTGCGGCTGTACCTGGGCAAACAGCAGGCTGGCCAGGATGGTGCTGGCCAGCACCAGCAGCGCAAAGGTCCAGCGGCGGCGCTGTGCCGCGGCTTGCCAGGGTTGGGGGGCCGGCTCGGGTTGCGGTGTGTAGGCGGCGGCGGTGCGGCCTGTCAGCGCACGGCCGATGCTTTTCCAGAAGCCTTGCCAGGGCACGGCAGGCATAGAGCCCCGGTGCACGGGCGGCGCCGTCACGCTGTTGGGGTGGCGTGTGGCGCGCAGCGGGCTGCGGCGGCTGGCAACCGGCGTGCTCTGCGCGGGCACCGCACTGCGTGGGTAAGACGCGCCCTTGCGTGCCAGCCCCTCAGTGGCCGCGTGCAGCATGGTGGTCGAATGGGCCTGCAAACGTGTTGCGGGCCGGCCTACTCGGGAAGAATGACGTGGGTCCATGTTTCGCTCACAGCGTGTTGAAGGTGTTGAAGAAAGGCGCGCAGCTCAATGGGCTGGTTGCCCTGCAGGCGCTCGATGCGCAGCGTCATGCGCCATTGGCCTGTGGCCGGGTTGCGGTACACGCCGCTTTCGAGCACGCGGGCGTTGGCATCGCTGCTCACCACGGCCTTCACGGGCGCATCGGCGGGCAGGTCTTGCAGCGCGGGGCCTGCAAAGTCGATCACGTACTGCACCTGCTTTTGCAGGGCTTCAGGGCTTTGCTTTGTGTAGCCCACGCCCTTGCGTGACTGGGTAGCCCAGGCGCTGGGGGGCGTTGTTGCCCGGCGCCCTGGTCGCCTTGCCAGGCCAGCTCGTAGCGCACCTCCAGCGGGGTGCCGGGGGGCGGCAGTTGCTGGGGCACCCAGTAGGCAACGACGTTGTCGTGGGTCTCGTCGGGGGTGGGCAGCTGCACCAGCTCCACGCGGCCGGGGCCCCAGGGGTGCAGGGGGCGCACCCAGGCGCTGGGGCGGCGCTCGTAGCGGGCTTCCACGTCTTCGTAGCTGCTCCACTGCCGGTCGCGCTGCATCAGGCCAAAGCCTTGGGGGTTGGTGGTGGCAAACGAGGTGACGAGGGGCTGCTTGGGGTTTTGCAGCGGGCGCCAGAGCCATTCGCCCTCGCCCGTGGCCACCATCAGGCCGTCGGAGTCGTGCACCTCGGGGCGGAAGTCGTCCTTGCGCGGCTGGTTCTCGCCAAACAGGAACATGCTGGTCAGTGGGGCAATGCCCAGCGTCTTGATGGGGCCCGCGCTGCCGCGCACAAAGATGCGGGCCGTCACCGTGGTGGTGGTTTGCGCGCCGGGGCGGATGTCAAAGCGGTAGGCGCCAGTGGCGCGGGGCGAATCCAGCAGCGCATACACCGTGGCCTGGGTGTCACCAGGCTGTGGCCGCACCAGCCAGAACTCGGTAAAGCGCGGAAACTCCTCGCCCTGGCCGCCCACCGTGTCGATGGCCAGGCCCCGGGCCGACAGCCCATATTGCTGGCCCGCGCCCAGCGCACGGAAGTAGCTGGCGCCCTGGAAGACGGCCAGCTCGTCCTTGTAGTCGGGTGAGTTCAAGTGGTAGTGCAGGCGAAAGCCCGCAAACCCCAGGTCGCCCCAGGTCTGGGGCTTGACGGCGTTCTTGCCGTAGTCAAAGTCGGCGGCCCGGTAAGGGATGTGGCGGGTGCCTTGTGGCGACACCTCGTTGATGAGCACCGGCTCGCGCTGGTACAGGCCCAGGTGGAAGAACATGGCCTCAAACGGCAACTGTGACGGCTCGGTACGGGTGCGCCACAGGGCGCGCTCAGGCCGCCAGCGGATGTCGCGCACTTGGTCGTAGTCCATGGCCTCCAGCTCGGGGGCAGGCGCACGTTCATGGCGCTGTAGGGTTGGGCGGCGCGCTGCTTGGCCAGTTGGGTGATGGCGTCCAGGTCCATCGCCTGGGCCGACGCGGCCGTGGCCAGCAGTGCTGCGCACAGCGCCAGCACGGGCCGTGCCGCCCGGGGCGAGGGGCGCACGGATGGATAAAAAGCGGCTTGCATACCAGCACTAGGGCAAACCCTGTGCCAGCTTGGAAAAATGCTTTTAAATCAGAGGCTTAGGAGTGGGTCTGCACGTAAGCAATTGTGCAGAGAGGCCCAATGGGCGCCCAGCGGGTGAAATGGCTGTGTTTTTGTCGCCGTGTGGCGACAGCGGTGGAACGTGCGGGAGAAAAATCCAAGCAAATCAACGCATTACTCGTGTCGCTCTTCAGCGACATCGTCGCCCGCCACCCCGTCGGCCTTGAACTGGCCCGGCGTCAGCGCGTGCTTTTGCAGCAGCCGGTAAAACTCGGTGCGGTTGCGCTGCGCCAGGCGCGCGGCGTCGGCCACGTTGCCATCGGTCATCTTCAGCAGGCCCACCAGATACTCGCGCTCAAAGCGCTGGCGGGCCTCGGCAAAGCTCAGCACCTGGGCCGACGGAATGCGCAGGGCCCGTTGCACCATCGACAGCGGCACCAGGGGGGTGGTGGACAGGGCGCACACCTGCTCGACCACGTTGTAGAGCTGGCGCACATTGCCAGGCCAGGCGGCGGCCGTGAGCGCCTTGAGCGCTTCGGGCGCAAAGCCCGACAGGCGCTTGTCGTACTTGCGGGCCAGCTTGTCCAGAAAGTGGTTGGCCAGCAGCGCAATGTCTTCACGCCGCTCGCCCAGCGTGGGCAGCTGCAGCGTCACCACGTTCAGGCGGTAGTACAGGTCTTCGCGGAACTGGCCTGCAGCCATGGCCACCTCCAGGTTGCGGTGTGTGGCCGAGACGATGCGCACGTTGATCTGTATGGACTGGCTCGCTCCCACGGGCCGCACGGCGCGTTCTTGCAGCACGCGCAGCAGCTTGACCTGCAGGGCGGGCGGCATGTCGCCAATCTCGTCCAGCAGCAGCGTGCCGCCCTCGGCCGCCTGGAACAGCCCCTTGTGGTTGCTCACGGCGTCGGTGAACGCGCCTTTGACGTGGCCGAACAGCTCGGATTCGAGCAGCGCCTCGGGGATGGCGCCGCAGTTCACCGCCACAAAGGGCTTGCCCGCACGGGGGCTGGCGCGGTGGATGGCCTGGGCCAGCAGCTCTTTGCCCGCGCCGCTGTCGCCCAGCAGCAGCACGCTGGCGTCCGACTGGGCCACCAGGTAGGCCTCGGCGAGCAGGTCGGTCATGCGGGCCGAGCGGCTCACGATGTCGGCCCGCCAGGCCTCGT
Organism: Acidovorax sp. 1608163; assembly: GCF_003669015.1. Classification (NCBI taxonomy): domain Bacteria; kingdom Pseudomonadati; phylum Pseudomonadota; class Betaproteobacteria; order Burkholderiales; family Comamonadaceae; genus Acidovorax; species Acidovorax sp. 1608163. Next base: position 3,667,910 of record NZ_CP033069.1, on the reverse strand, counting down.
TGGCGTGGGCCTGGTGCACGGCGGGGGCGCTCAGGGCCAGGGCCTGGGCGACTTTCTCCAGCAGCTCTTTGCCGTCGTAGGGCTTGGTCAGGTAGGTGAAGACGCCACGCGATGTGGCCTCGACCGCGTCGGGGATGGTGCCGTGCGCCGTGAGCAGAATCACCGGCAGCGAGGGGTGGCGTGCGTGCACCTCGTCAAACAGCGCCAGGCCATCCTTGCCGGGCAGGCGCACATCGCTCAGTACCAGCTGGGGGCGGGCCACGTCCAGCTGCGCCAGCGCGGCCTCAGCCGAGCCCACGGCCACCACTTCGTGCCCGGCGGCTTTGAGGCGCAGGGACAGCAGGCGCAGCATGTCGGCATCGTCGTCCACCACCAGGATGCGGTGGGCGGTGCTGTGGGCGGCGATATGGGCGGTTGCGGGGCGCGTGGATGCTGTCATGGCGTGGTGCCTCAGGGTTTGGCCGTGCCATTGCCGTTGCTGCTGCCCACGCCACTGGCGGCAGCGCCGGGGGGGCTTGTGGTCGGTGCTGTGGCGGCTGGGGCGGGGCGCGTGGTCAGGCTGCGTTCAATGGCGCGCACGGCCTCCAGGCGCTCGCTCAGTTGGTCGTTGCGGCGCTGGGCTTCGCGCAGTTGCTGGGCCTGGCGGTCCAGTTGATCCTCCAGGCGGCGCTGCTGGGTCAGGCGCGCCTCCAGCAGGCGGGCCAGCGGGTGCAGCGCTTGGGCGGCAGGGTTGGCCAGGGTGCGCTGCACCAGGCCCAGGGCGCGGGCGGTGTCCACGGGCTGGCGGGTTTGGGCCAGCACCAGTGCCAGGCGCAGCGCGCGCGAGGGCTTGCTCTCGTCCACGTCCGACAGCCGGGCCGTCTCACGCGCCAGGTCGGTGGTGCTGGCGCCCAGGGTGCGGTCGGCATAGGCCAGGGTGTCGCGCAGCAGGTCTTTGGGCGCCGTGGTGGGCTCGTCGCTTTCAGCGGCCAGTGGCTCGGGCAGGGCAGCGGCGGGCTCTGCGGCGGCCTCTACCGCGTGGGCCGCGGTCACGGGGGGCGCATTGGGCGGGGTGGGGGCTGTGGCGCAGCCAGCCAGCCAGGCCGCGCACAGGCATGAGGCGGCAAGGCCCCAGCGGGCAGCCCAGTGCGCAGGGCGGAGGGTCGGCAGGGCTTGCGGTTCAGGAAGCATCGGGCAATTCGATTCGGAAAAATGAGCGGGGGGCATCGCCCGGCATCTGCAGCACCTGCACCCGCCCACCGTGGGCGTGGATGTATTCCTGCACGATGGACAGCCCAATGCCGGTGCCACGCACCGCGTTCTCAGGCTGGCGCTCGCCCCGGTAAAAGGGTTCAAACACATGGGCCCGGTCGGCAGGGGCCACGCCGGGGCCGTCGTCGGTCACATCCACCAGCACCTGGCCGGGCGCGCGCGACACAGCCAGGCGCACGGTGCCTTGCTCGGGCGAGAAGCGGATGGCGTTGGACAGCAGGTTGCCCATGGCCGAGGTGATTTTCTCCGCATCCAGCAGCAGCACGGTGCGCTCGCCGCTCACCTCCACCCGCAGGCTGCGGGCCTGCCATTGCAGGCGCTGTGCCTCCACCAGGTCTTCCAGCAGGGCGATCAGATCGGTTTCGCGCCGCTGCAACTGGCGGGCTTCAAAGGCGGCGGCGTTAAAGCGCAGCAGCGCCTCGATCTCGCTTTGCAGCACCAGGGTGTTCTGGTGCAGGATCTGCGTCACTTCTTTCTGGCCTTCGCTCAGTTCTCCGGTCACGCCGTCCTGCAGCAGGGCCACGCCTTCGCGCAGCGCGGCCAGCGGGGTTTTGAGTTCGTGCGAGACATGGCGCAAAAAGCGCGCCTTGTCGGCGTCCAGCTCCAGCAGCCGCAGGCGCAGCCACTCCAGCTGCTGGCCCACGCGGCGCACGTCGGCGGGGCCGGTGATGGCCACGGGCTGCTCCAGCTGGTTCTCGCCCAGGCGGCGAATGGCGCGCTCCAGCCGCTTGAAGGGGCGCGCCAGCCAGATGCCCAGCCACAGTGCCAGCACCAGTGCCAGCACAATCGCGCCCACCAGTTGGTGCATCACGGTGCGGCGGCTGGCGTCTACCCGCGCTTGCAGCTCGCTGGCCTGGCGGGTATTGAGTTCCTGCACCGATTGCGTGATGGCCGCGTGCAAGGTGTCGAGCGCCACAAACTCTTCGGCCACGCTGCGTTCGTTCTCCAGCGATTGCCAGGGCGGTGCGCGCAGCAAATTGCGCACGGTTTGCATGCTGGCCTGCCACTGCTGGGCCTGGGCGGGCGGCAGGCCCGCGTCGCTCAGCTGGCGCACGATGCCCTGGGCATCGGCCGCCATATCGTCAAAGCTTTGGCGCAGCAGGGGGTCGTTCAGCACCAGCGATTGCCGGGCCGAGCGTTCCATGGCCTGGCCGCGCTGGTTCAGCGCCTGGGCCGCCACGTTCAGCGCGGCCGCCTGGGCAGCGCTGGCCTGGCTTTGGCCCATCAGTGCTTCCAGCGTGAACACCGCCCGCAGGGCGCTGGCGCCCAGCACCCCCGCAATCAGCAAGAAGGCGAGCAGCAGCAGTTGCTGAAACGATGGGCCGTGCGGGCGAGCCTGCGGGGTGCTCGTGGGGTGTGGGGCCATGCGCTGGGGTGGGGGTCAGGCGGTGAGGGCGGCGCCCTCGCGCACCAGCACTTCGCCCCGCAAGGTGTAGGCCTTGGCCTCGGTGATGGTCACATCCACCATTTGCCCCACCAGGCGGGGCTGGCCCACAAAGTTGACCACGCGGTTGCACTCGGTGCGGCCCATCAGCTCGGTGGCGTCGCGCTTGGAGGCGCCTTCCACCAGAATGCGCTGCACCGTGCCCACACGGCTTTCGCTGATGGACTTGATGTTGGCGTTGATGACGCCCTGCAGGTGCTGCAGGCGGCGCAGCTTCACGTCGTGCGGCGTGTCGTCGTGCAGGCCTGCTGCGGGCGTGCCGGGGCGGGGGCTGAAGATGAAGCTGAAGCTGTTGTCGAAGTGGATGTCGTCGATGAGCTTCATCATCTTGTTGAAGTCGTCTTCCGTCTCGCCCGGAAAGCCCACGATGAAGTCGCTGCTCATGGCCAGGTCGGGGCGGATGGCGCGCAGCTTGCGCACCGTGCTCTTGTATTCCATGGCGGTGTAGCCGCGCTTCATGGCCATCAGGATGCGGTCGCTGCCGTGCTGCACGGGCAGATGCAAGTGGCTGGCCAGCTTGGGCAGCTTGGCGTAGGCCTCGATCAGGCGGGGCGTGAATTCGTTGGGGTGGCTGGTGGTGTAGCGGATGCGTTCAATGCCTGGGATGTCCGACACGTATTCGAGCAGCAGCGCAAAGTCGGCAATCTCGGCCGTGCCGCCCATCTTGCCCAGGTAGGCGTTCACGTTCTGGCCCAGCAGGGTGATTTCTTTCACGCCCTGGTCGGCCAGGCCCGCCACTTCCACCAGCACGTCGTCAAACGGGCGGCTCACTTCCTCGCCACGGGTGTAGGGCACCACGCAGTAGCTGCAGTATTTGCTGCAGCCTTCCATGATCGACACAAAGGCCGAGGCACCTTCGACGCGCGCGGGCGGCAGGTGGTCGAACTTCTCGATCTCGGGAAAGCTGATGTCCACCTGGGGGCGGTTGAGCTGCTCGCGCTGGTTCAGCATTTCGGGCAGGCGGTGCAGGGTCTGCGGGCCAAACACCACGTCCACATAGGGGGCGCGCTTGATGATCTCGGCGCCTTCCTGGCTGGCCACGCAGCCGCCCACGCCAATCTTCACGCCGCGTGCCTTCAGGTGCTTGATGCGCCCCAGGTCGCTGAAGACTTTCTCCTGCGCTTTTTCGCGCACCGAGCAGGTGTTGAAGAGGATGAGGTCGGCCTCGTCCACGTTTTGCGTGGGCTCGTAGCCTTGGGCGGCATTGAGCACGTCGGCCATCTTGTCCGAGTCGTACTCGTTCATCTGGCAGCCGAAGGTTTTGATAAAGACTTTTTTGGCCATGGCAATTTCGCAAATAGCAAGCAAACACCGCCGCCCTGGGGCGCGGTGACTGGGATGGGGAGGGGCTCTGGAGGGCGGCTCCCAGAGCCAAAAGCGCTGCCGCTGTGGCAGCGCCAGGGGCGTTATTTCAGGACGTTGCCTGTGGACACGTTGCCACTGCCCGAGTTGATGTTGGTGATGACCGTGTCGCTGCCCTTGAAGGGCTTGGCGGCTTCGGCCTCGCTCAAGATCCAGGCCGAGTGCAGCATGCCGCTGCTGGCTTCGATCACGTAGTTCACCTTGTAGGTCTGGCCGATCACGGTGTGGCGCTGCACCAGCGAGTTTTGGGGGCTGAACAGGCGCATGCCAGGGGCCATGCGGATGTCTTTGCTGTTGAGCTTGGCCTCTTGCACGCTCACGATGGTGAGTGTGCCGCGCAGGGCGGCTTCAGGGAAGTTGCGCACGTTGCCCAGCGGGTTGACCACCTGGGCCTGCACGGGCTCAAGCGCCAAGGCGCCCAGCAGGCCGGTGAGGGCGACTGCGGCAAGCAAGGGGCGCCACAGGTGCGGGGTGCCAGCCTTTGGAAGGTCGGTGGTGGCAGGGTGGTGCAGGGTGCTGGGGATGTGGTCATGGGGCGTGTCAGCAATTCGTGGTGTTCATCCAGGGGCTGGGGTGGCGATTTTACGGCGTTGGCCCTGGCGGGGGCGTTGTTTCGCGGCACGCAGGGGCTTTGTGCGCCGCTCTACACCCGCCACGCGGGCAACTGCCAATTGCGCCACAAGGCCAGGCCGCGCAGCCCGGCCGTCACCAGCACACAGGCCAGCAGCGGGCTCACCACGGCGCCATCGGCCTGGCGCAGCGCCATGTCGGCCCAGCCCCCGGCAAAGGCGCACAGGGCATAGGGGCGGTGGTCGCTGAAGGCCTGGGGCACCTCGTTGCACAGCACATCGCGCAGCACGCCGCCAAACACGCCGGTGGTCACGCCCATCATCACGGCAATCAGCGGGGGCATACCCACGGCGGCGGCAATGTCCACCCCCACGGCAGCAAACAGGCCCAGGCCGATGGCGTCGGGCAGCAGCATGGCGCGCTCGGTGGGCTCAAAGTGGCGCTGGCGCATGAACAGCATGGCCGCCATGCTCAGCCCCAGAATGCCCCACACAAACTCGGTGTGGCGCACCCAGAAAAAGGGGCGCTGGTCCAGCAGCAGGTCGCGCAGCGTGCCCCCGCCAAAGGCCGACACAAATGCCACCACGCACACCCCCACCGCGTCAAAGCGCTTGCGCGCCGCCATCATCACGCCCGACAGTGCAAAGGCCACGGTGGCAGCCACTTCCAGCGCCAGGCGCAACAGTTCAATCCAGGGGGCATCGGTCCATTTCATGCCCGCGATTGTCGTGCGTCGCTGCGCAGCTTGGGCCTGCCTTGCGGGTGTGTGTGTGGTTTTGCTATTTAATTTATAGCTGCTTGCGCTTTTTGGATAAGCGCTAGGGGCTGATTTGGTTTGATGTTTGCTCCGCTCCCCACTGGTAGCAGAGTGGCGCCCAGCGCCACCACGCAGCCCACCACACCTAGCCAGTCCGCCCAGCCGTTTGGCCCGCCTCGGATTTACCTCTGCCAGGTCGGCGGGCATGTGGGAACAGAGCGGACTGAAGTCGCTGGGCCTACCAGTTTCGGTAGCTGCGATATGTAAACGAACTGTTACCATTTGTAGGGCCCGTTGGCTCGGTGGAGTTGAAGCCCGGGGCGGTGGCATTTGCTCCTTGGCTATAGCCGGATGCCCCCCGATAGGAGCCAGGACAACTGTCAAACCAATCTAGAGAGGAACAGCAAATGGATGAGAAGGTCTTTTTTCAGCACGACGGCGTCAAAGTCACCAACGCCCGCTTTGTTGTGGACGCGCAAACTTTTGCCATGAGCAATGTCACGTCCATCAAGCCTGCAACAGAGGCACCTAGCCGACTGATGCTGATTGTCGTTTTGATTGTCGGTCTCATGATTGCTTTGAATTACCTCTGGTTCGGCATTGCTGTGGTCGCTGTCGCCGCGTTTCTGCTCTACAACCAAAAGACCTATTTCCACATCTTTTTGAACACCGCAGGGGGCGAAACCAAAGCGCTTTCCACCGTGGACAAGGAATACTTCAACCAGGTGATTGCCGCCCTGAACCAAGCCATCGTTCATCGGGGCTGACGCGCATGCTCAAACAGACACTGATAGCTGCGGCGGTGTTGCTCTGTAGCCAGACATGGGCAGTCAACAAATGCACTGGAGCGGATGGGCGGCAGGTCTATCAAGACGCGCCCTGTGCAGGCCAGGGCGCAAAAATGGACATCCGCCCCTCCATTGGTACGCCAGATCCATCTCAGCAAGCTGAAGCCCAAGCCAAGCGCGCAAAGCTCAAGCTCGACAACGAGATGGCCGAGGCGATCCGCACAAAGCGGCCGATGGTAGGGATGACGAGTGCGCAACTCCAGGAGGCCATGGGCCAGCCTACCAAGGTCAATGCCAACAACTATGGCGGCACGCAAGCGGACCAGGTGATTTACGAGCGCTCAAACGAGACTTGGCTGGTGTACACGCGCAACGGCGTCGTGGAGTCGGTGCAGCACCGGCCGGGGGCGCCTACAGGGTCGGCCCCCGCGCGCGCAAGCGGCCCTTGTCCCTCGCAACACGATATCAACAACGCTATCACGGCTGCATCCAGCATCTCGCTGTCAGAGGCGGAACGGGCCGAACGTTGGAGAAGTATCCGAGTGATGCAAACGTGCGGGAAGTGATCTTCCTCAAAGTCGGGGCTCCTGGTGGCGCGAATCGGAATCGCGCCAAATAAAGTGGCGCGAAAGGAGTTTGCGCGCCACTTTAGAACCTGTTCAAGATCTTTTTGGGGTCGCACAAGTGCTTTGCCGGGATGGGCTGCTAGGCGCAGCGCGCCGCCAATAGCCCGTGCTATTGGCAAGCGGTGCAACAACGCAGACCGCCCGGCAAGGCACTTGCCCGAAGGGTTGGAGTGAAATCGGGCGATTGAATGTCCCGGCTGCTTGCATGGGCACGAGCCCATGCGGCACATCCGAGGCATCCACTCATCCCGATTGCACTCCAATGCGATCCTCCAAAAAGATTTGGAACAGGTTCTTAGGAGCCTACTTTCTCTGTACATGCATTGGCCAGGGCACGACAGCGCGGTCTGGGGTTTTGGGTTGCTATGAAATAAATAGCTGTTTGCGCTTGTTTTACAAGGCTTTCAAGCCAATAGGTAGCAGCGCGGCGCCCAGTGCTACCACGCAGCCCGCCACCCCCAGCCAGCCTAGCCGTGGGGCCCACAGGCGGGTGGCTGCGGGCCACTGGTTCATGGTCAGCACCAGGGCGCCGCCCAGCACCATCCAGGCGGCTGCGACCAGGGCGAGGGCATCCACCCACTGCCCCGTGGCCAGGGCGGTGCAGCCTTGGAGCAGCAGGGTGGCCAGCACCACGGCGCGGTGAAGGTGGCGGTTGCCGCGTGGGGCACCGGCAGGCTCGCCCCACGCCCGGGTCGGTGTGGCGCGGGCCCAGGCTGACAGCCCCAGCAGTGATGCCAGCACGGCGCTCAGGTGTGCAAAGTCGGCCAGGGTCATGCGGCGCTTTCGGTGCCGGGGCTGGAGCGAGACGCGTCTCCCAGGTGCCGTGCCGCGCCCAGGCGCGTGCGCACAGCCATGGTTTTTCCCACCGTCCACAGTGGCTGCCACAGGCACAGTGCGGTGGCCACAGCCCATTGCGGCAGGCCCGATTTGAAGGCCAGGCCCGCAAAGGCTGTACCAGCCAACAACCACAGCGCGGCGGCCCAACGGGGCCACCAGTGCCGCAGCGTGGCCGCTGGCAGTGCGAGGAAAAAGGCAATGAGCAAGCCTGCCATGCCTGAAGGCCGCGCCGCCCCGGCGGCCACGATATGCCCCAGCCGGAAGGATTCCAGCGCCACGGCCGCCACCAACACAAAAGGCCAGTGGGGCCAGCCTGCCATGCGCTGCCACCAGGGGGCGCGCATGGGTGTGGCTGTCACTGCGCCCGCTACTGCGCGCACCGCTTTGCCTGCAGCCCGAGGCGCCTGAATGCGCGCGGGGGCCATCACCGCCGCCAGCCCCGCGCAGGCCAGCGCACAGGCGGCCAAGCCCGCCAGCAACGATCCCGCCAGCGAAGTACCCAGCGCCCATCCGCCCAACCCCAGGGCCAGCAAAGCGGCGGTGGCAACCCCCATAGCCACGCGCCACAGGCCCAGTGGGCGCAGTGCCACCCCGGCGGCAGACAGTGCCAGCCACAGGCCTATCAAAACCCACACCGTCCAGACGGGGCGCTGCGCAAGTGCGGGCCAGTGCGCCGGGATGGGCCCCAGGTGCAGCGCCATGGCCCCCACCAACGCGGCGGCCAGGGTGGCGTGCAGTGCCAGATAAAAGCGGGTGGGTCGGTTCATGGGGCCGTGTGCAGGGGCGATGTGTCAGGCGATGGATGGTCAGGGCGCGGCAGCGTCCGCAGTGGCACGCCCAGCGGGCCGCGCCGTGTGCGCAGGCACGGCAGTGCGGCGGCGCTGCTGGCGTGAATCCAGCCAGATCAGGGTGCCAGAGATGGACAAAAACGCGGGCGTCATGCCCAGCACAAAGTAGAGCCACTTCAGCGTGAGCCCGCCAAAGTCACCAAAGTGCAGCGGCTCCATCAGGCCATTGAATTGCGACCAGAACCCCTGGGTGCGCGGGTCGTGCACGCGGGTGATGGCGCCGGAGGCAGCGTTTGCCTCTACCCTGGCCGTGCTCAGCAAATGCCCTTGCAGGCTGCCGGTGAAGGCCACACTGGCGCTGGCAGTGCCCCAGCGCTGCAGCGATGCATAGCGCGCTTGCAAACCCGGGGCCGCTTGCTGCGCGGCGGCGTACAGCGCATCCAGCGACAGCATGGGCGCCGGGGCTGCCGCTGCGGCTTTGCGAGAGGCCGCTGCGCCGTCGGCCGTTGCCAGCGGTGTGGATGCGGGTGCGGTCAGGTACTTGAAGCTCTGCTCAAACAGTGGCGCCAGCCCCATCCAGGCGCCTGTGCCCGCAATCAGGATGTGAAAGCCCAGGCCCCAGATGCCCACGCATTTGTGCAGGTCCGACATCACCACGCGCAGGCTGCGGCCCCAGCGCTGTGTGAACAGCTCTGCCAGGATCTTGCGGTGGATGACGATGCCGGTGGCAATCAGCACCAGCATGGCCGCCCCCAGAAAACCCACGATCCACCGGGGCCCGAAGAACAGGAACACATGCAGCATGCGCAGGTACTGGCCGAGCTGGCTGTCCACCGGGCCCACCACCGCGCCGGTGTCAGCGCGCAGCGCGACCTTGGTGCGGGTGGTGGCCGGTGCCCCAGGCTCGCGCACAAAGGCGAAATAGTGGGGGTTGATGGCATCGGGCAGCGCGATGGTCTCCACCATGGCGCCGGGGTAGCGGGCCTGCAGCTGCGCCAGCACCGCGTCCAGCGGGGCGGGCTTGTCAGAACGCGGCAGCTGGGCCAGCGATGGGTTGGCCCACAGGTCGATCTCGTTCTTGAACACCACCACCGCGCCCGAGAAGCACACGATGAACATCAGCAACCCCGTGACGATGCCCGCCCAGGAGTGCAGGACAAAAAGGCGGTTCAGGGTGCGCTGGCTGGTCATGGGCGGCTTGCGGGCAGGGTCGGTCGCGGCAGGGTCAGAAGAAGTACGTCAGCCCCACGCTGAAGTTGCGCGGCAGCGAGGGCGAGACCACGTTGGCGTTGATGGCGCCGTCGTAGTACGCCTTGTCGAACAGGTTCTTCACACCGGCTGTGATGCGATAGTTTTCGCCCACGTAGCTGACGGACAGGTCGGCCACAAAGTACGACGGCAGCGTGAAGGGGTAGGAGCCGATCTGCTCGCTCACATACCGCCCGCCCATGCCCAGCGTCACACGCGGGGCCTGCGGCAGCTTGTAGGTTGCCCAGGCGGTGAGCGTGTGGCGCGGCGTGAGGTTCAGCGGCAGGCCCACGATGGCGGCGTTGTTGTCGCGCGTGACCTTGGTCTGCGTGTAGGTGTAGGCGCTGGTGAGCTTCCAGCCATTCTTCAGGTCGGCGCCCAGTTCGGCCTCCAGGCCGCGTGCGCGCTGCTGGCCCGTGGCCACGCTGAAGCCGGTGTTCACCAGGTCGGCCGTGGTCACGTTGTTGCGCACTAGGTCAAACACGGCGAGTGCGCCGGTGAGCTGGCCACCGGGCGCCTCGTACTTTACCCCGGCCTCCCACTGCTTGCCTGTCTCTGGCACAAACGGCGTGCCACCAAACGTGAGGCCCGACACCGGCAGGAACGATTCGCCATAGCTGCCATACGCCGACCAGCCGGGCTTGAACTCATACACCAGGCCCGCAGACAGCGTCGTGGCGCTGTCCTTTTGGCGGGTTTGTTTGGCGGCCACCCGGTCATCGATGTCGTTGGTCGACCAATCGCGGCGCAGGCCCACCAGGGCCGTCCAGCCCTGGCCGAACTTGATCTGGTCTTGCGCATACAGGCCCATCACGTTGAGCTTTTCGGGCGCATCGCTGGTCAGGTTGATGGGGCAGGTGGCGGCCACGCCATAGACCGGGTTGAACAGATCGAGCGCGCCAATGGTGCAGCGGCGCTGCGCCTGGTAAGAGTGACCGCTGCGCACGTCCAGCCCTGTCACCAGCTGGTGTTTCACGCCCAGCGCCTCAAAGCGCGACAGCAGCGAGGTGTCGGTGGCCAGCAGGTCGTAGTCCATGTACTGGCGCGTCGCCTGGCGGTTCTGCAGCCGCTGGTTGGCCTGCAGTGCCTGGTTGGAGACAAAGTTGCCCGTGCCCTTCTCGCTCTCGTAGCGCACGTTCTGGCGGAAGGTCATGGTGTCCGACAGCTTGTGCTCCAGCGCATAGCCCACGGTGGTGCTCTCCACGTCATACCCCCCAAAGCTCGGGTCGCCCGTGAACAGGGTGACGGGCAGCGTGCCGTTGCGGTTGGGCAGCAGCGTGCCGTAGGGCGTGATGCCCTGCTGGCGCATCCACTGGCTTTGGCTGTAAGTGGCAAACAGCACCAGGTCGGTCTGCGCGCCCAGGTCGATGGAGAGCGACGGCGCAAACCACCGGTCCTTGCGGTACACGAACTGCGTAGGGTCGTCGGCGTTGGAGACCTGCGCGTTGATGCGCAGCGCTGTCTTGCCCGATTCAGACAGTGGCCGGTTGATGTCTGCCTGCAGCGTGCGCTGGCCAAAGCTGCCCACCTCCATGCCCACTTCGCTCAGCGCCTCTTTCTTGGGCCGCTTGCTCACCGCGTTGACGATGCCGCCCGGCTGCACCTGGCCGTAGAGCACCGAGGCCGAGCCCTTGAGCACCTCAAACCGCTCGTAGCCATAAGGCTGCAGCTTGGCCCACATGCCGGGGCTTTGCACCAGGCCATCGACCAGGATGGATTCGGTGGAGCGAAAGCCCCGGATGTTCAAGTCATCAAACCCCCGGCGCCCAAAGTTGACCGGGCTCACGCCCGCCACCGTCTGCAGCGCCTGCTGCACGTTGGTGATCTGCCGCGACTCCATCTGCTCGCGCGTGACCACGCTGACCGACTGCGGCGTCTCCAGCCGCCGCATGGGCGCTTTGCTGGCCGTCTGCGCCTCCACCGGGGCAAAGCCCATGTCTTGTTCGGTGCTGGCGTTGATGCGGACTTCTTGGAGTTGAGGGGCGGCGTCGGTGGACGGAGTCTGCGCGGCGGCGGCTTGTGCCAGGCACAAAGCGATGGGCGTCAGCGCAAAGCGGCGCGCGATGCGGGAAGGCCGAAGGGCCAGAGGAGGCAGGGACATGAGCGGTTCCGAGGCAAGAGCAAGAGCGCGGGCTTGCGTGGTCGGAACGCTGGCTGGCGGGACGGAGCGCGAAGGGTGAAAACCCTGCGCTAAAGGGAGTGCGCGATTCTATCTTTAATTGAGAATGGTTCTTGTTGTTGGTCTTTGGAATGGCTGGGAGGTGGACTGCGCTGAGGCAGAATTCGGACAGAAAAGGGGTTCCGAAGTGACTATCACCCGTGATGCAGCGACAGCGTTGGCGCGTGAGCAGATTGAACGGCTGCAGAGGGATGCAGGCTGTACTCTATCCATGCGGCCGGAACTCACTGCAGACACGGCAAATGGATGGGTTTTCTTCTACAACTCGGAAGAATTCATCGTTACGCAGTTGCCTTCCACAGCACTCGCAGGCAACGGTCCAATCTTCATCAACCATGATGGCGAAGTCCATCTGCTAGGTACGCAGTTGGGTTGGGAAGAGCAAGTGGCAACCCTTTGACTCCGCCGCAGATGATGAGAGGCCCAGCGTGTAGAGCGATCGAGGACAGAATTCGACAGGGGAGATGGTGAGGTGCTGCAGCAATTTCTCGTGTGGGCGAAGTCAATCCCTGGCGCAAAAGTCACGGTGGCCGTGCCTTCTGACAATCCTTCAGCCCGCGTTGATGTGGACTCACTCAACGTCTGCGGCCGCGTGACTTGCTGGGAGGCGGGCGACTATCACGCTGAGGTGCTAGATGCTGAATCCGGCCGCACTATCTATTCGCGCAGTGGAATGCTGAACTCCGCGAATACGATACATGTGCAACTTCTCCCTTTTATGCGGGCAATGGGGCTTTGCTGAACCTTGGGGGCGGTGTCCTAAGCCGCCAATGCACAAAACTACTCCAAAGCTGCCGGTGATTTACTACCCGTTGGCTTCTGGTGCAAAACACGAGCCAAATCCGAGAACCACCCGAGCAAGATATAAGGTTTGGACTTCACCCGGTTTCGTAGACATATTTCAACTTCCGTTTCGAAGTTGTTCGAATGCCAGCGGACTCAGTTGGTCTAGGTGACTGTGCCGACGGATTCGATTGTAAAAACCTTCGATGTAGTCAAACACATCTGACTTGGCGTCTTGCCTGGTGGCATAGATATGGCGTTTGATTCTCTCCTTCTTCAAGCTGCTGAAGAAGGACTCTGCTACCGCGTTGTCCCAACAGTTTCCACGTCGGCTCATGCTTGGCACCAATTGGTTGTCCTTGCACCAGCGGGCGAAGTCGTCACTGCCAAACTGACTTCCTTGGTCGGAATGGATCATCACTGGACCCGTTGGGCGCCTGCGCCACACTGCCATCGTGAGCGCATCCAACACCAACTCTGTAGCCATGCTGGAGTTCATCGCCCAGCCGACCACCATGCGCGAGTACAGGTCAATTACGGCCGTTAGGTACAACCAGCCCTCATGGGTTCGGATATAGGTAATGTCGGTGACCCACACTTGGTTCGGTAGCGTGACCGTGAACTCACGTTGCAACCGGTTCGGTGCGGCAGTCGCAGGAAGACCGACTCGGTAGCGTGGCCGCTTGTAACCACGCACTGAGCGCAGTTGGGCCTGGCGCATCAGGCGTGCTACACGTTTTTGACCGCACGCCATACCGTCCTCTCGCAAGTCCCGCAGGATGCGTGGGCTTCCATAAATCCCGTGGCTGTCGTCAAAGGATTGCCGAATGCTTGCCAGCAAGACATCGTCGGCTAAGGCGCGTTTGGACTTTGGATTGGCCTTCCAAGCGTAATAGCCACTGCGCTGTACGCGCAGAACGCGGCACATGCTGCTGAGCCGGAACTGGCCTTTATGTTCGGCCATGAATGCGTACTTCACCCGGACAGCTTGGCAAAGTACGTTGCGGCCTTTTTTAGGATGTCGCGCTCCTCATTGGCCCTTTTGAGCTCCGCTTTGAGCCGGGATACCTCGGCCTTGAGCTGGCTTGTCTCTGCCCCCCTGCGCTCGATTGCTCTTTGGCAAGCCGCACCCACAGGTACAGGCTTTTGTCCGACATGCCCAATCGCTTGGCTACATCCACTACCCCATGACCACGCTCGGTCACCTGTTTGACGGCTTCTGCCTTGAACTCAGCCGGGTATCGCACTCTCTTCATTTCTCACTCTCCAGTTCAATTTCGACCTTGATAGGTGTCTATTGAACCGGGTGAAGTCCAGTTCAAAATGCTCCGCAAGGGTTTGCCTAACTCGTAGGTTCCGCAAAATGTGCCAGGTTGGACCGCAATGCCAAGACGTGACTCCATGCTGCAACTTCTGTCCCAAAATTTGCACCTGCTTTCTCCAGGAAAGCAGCAAGTTGCGCGCTGGTTGTGCGACGAGTGGGGGACAACCGGCCAAGTTGCTCCGCGCTGGCTTCACCGCGCGTTGAAGGGTGCTCCCGATGTAACGCTAGGTAGCCTTTTGCGACCTGAGGCGCTTCTCCGTGATCTGTTTTTGGAGCTGCTGTCTCTCCACAGAGGTGAGGTCTTGCGCCGCCAGCGTGTTGGCGCGGGAAGAGACGTACCGCTCGGGCCTCGGGCTGCTGAGGTGCCCGTTAGGGCGAAGGGTCTTCCGTGAGGCTTCGGTCTAGCAGGTCTTTCAACACGGACGCCCGTCGGGGAGCGTTCGCTTCGCTCCGGATCTCCCTGCCGGTCACCTGTCAACTCCGACTTTAACGTCCGCTTTCCTCTATCGCGATCGACTGCTGCTGGTCGAATCCTGCCCCGCGGCTCGCAGAGACCAAGACTACCTCCGAAGGCCTCGTAGGCGCAGCCAACGCGGTTCCAAGATGCGTTGGCGCAATGCGATGACAAGGGTTGAAACGCCTCTGCACGGGCCCGCTCAGATCAGCACCTTGCGCGCGTCGTTGGCTTTGGACCAATGGAGGATCTCGTAGTGTTGGCGCAGGCCTGCAGTAAAAAATGGGTCAGTCTGGAGCAAAGCCTCGATCTGGACTTTGGATTCGGCCTCTGCGAGCCACAGTCCGCCCTTCGGAACCGCCCCGGGCTCGGCGCGCAAGGAGCCGCCCACGGGGATGATGTCTTTGTGCGCCTCAAGCCACGCAATGTGCGCTGGGAGTTGGGCGGCGCGGATATCGCTGCAGCCGGGCTTGTCGGTGAAGATCACGGCAAAGAGCATGGGGTGCTGGTGGGTAGGCGAAGCAGCTGCGGCTTGGCAAGCCAGGCGGTGTTGATTTGCTATTGAAAATATAGCTGCTAGCGCTTTTTAGATGCGCCCTAGAGCCTATTTTTGTCTGAATGATTGGCATGGGCAGGCTCACCGCTTTCCCCCGCCTCTTCCACCCCGCCATACCCCGGGTACGCCGCGCCTGATGCATGCAGCGCCGCGCTCTCCTGCCGCTCTTTGGCCATCTGCTCGGCCAGTTGGCTGCGGCCTTCGCGGGCCACGGCGATGTATTTGGCCTGGTCTTTGTGGTGCGGGTACATGCGGTCGGCCAGGGCAATGTTGTGTTTGCGAAAGCGGTCGGTGAAGGTGGTGGCCTCGGCGGCGGAGAGGCCCATCAGCTCCAGCACGGTATGGGCGCTTTTGAGGCTGGCCTCGAACAGCTCACGCTGCACCAGCGTCACGCCCAGGTCGCGCAGCTTGTTCCAGTGGCTGATGTCGCGCGCGCGGGCCACGATCTGCAGGTGGGGGAAGTGTTCGCGCGCCAGCTTGGCGATTTTGAGGGACTGCTCGGGGTCGTCCACCGCCACAACCAGGATGCGGGCGCGCTCGGCGCCTGCGATGCGCAGCAGATCGAGCCGCGTGGCGTCGCCATAGAACACGCGGTAGCCAAAGGTGCGGGCCACCTCCAGCATGTCCACGCTGTGGTCGAGCACGGTGGTGTGGATGCCCTCGGCCAGCAGCACGCGCGAGACGATCTGCCCGTAGCGGCCGAAGCCCGCGATGATGATGGGCGCCTCTTGCGGCTCGGAGATTTCTTCGGCCTGGGGCGTGATCTTGAGGCGGGCGTAGCGGCGCAGCAGCACGCGGTCCAGCAGCACCAGCAGCAGCGGGCTGATCAGCATGGACAACGCCACGGCGCCGATGAGCAGCGAGGCGGTTTCTGCCGGAAACACGTTGGCACCGGCGGCGGCTTGGAACACCACAAACGCAAACTCGCCGCCCTGGGCCAGCAGCAGGGTGAACACGGGGCGCTCTTGGTAGGGGATGTTGACCAGCTTGGCCAGCGTGTAGATGACGACGGCCTTGGCCGCGAGGAAGCCGACCAGGATGGCCGCCATGAGGGCTGGAGAGCGCAGGATGACGCCAAAGTCGATGCTCATGCCCACGGCGATGAAGAACAGCCCGAGCAGCAGGCCTTTGAAGGGCTCGATGTCGGCCTCCAGTTCGCGGCGGTATTCGCTGTCGGCCAGCAGCACACCGGCGAGGAAGGCGCCCAGCGCCATCGACAGGCCCACCAGCACCATCAGGTAGGCAATGCCCACCACCAGCAGCAGCGCGGCGGCGGTGAAGATTTCAGGGGTTTTGCTCTTGGCGATCCAGCGCAGCAGGGGGCGCAGCAGCAGGCGCCCGCCCAGGATGATGGCGCCGATCACGCCGACGATCTTGAGGGCCTCCAGCGCCACATCGGTGGGCGTGTGGCCTGCACCTTCGCCCGCCGCTGCGCCCAGGATGGGCAGCATCGCCAGGATGGGGATGGCCGCCACATCCTGGAACAGCAGGATGGAAAACCCCGCTTGCCCGCTGCTGGTGCGCATGAGGTTGCGCTCTGCCAGCACCTGCAGCGCAATGGCGGTGGACGACAGGGCCAGCCCCAGCGCGCCCACCAGGCTGATGCGCCAGGGCAGCCCCGCCAGCCAGCCTAGTGCAAACAGCGCCGCCGCGCAGCCCAGCACCTGGGCGGTGCCGGTGCCAAAAATGGGGCGGCGCAGCGCCCACAGGCGACTCGGTTGCAGCTCCAGCCCCACCAGAAAGAGCATGAGCACCACGCCAAACTCGGCAAAGTGCAGGATGTCTTGCACATTGCTCACCAGCCCCAGCCCCCAGGGGCCGATGGCAATGCCTGCGGCCAGGTAGCCAATGATGGAGCCCAGGCCCAGCGCCTTGGCCAGGGGCACGGCAAGGACGGCGGCGCTCAGGTACAGAAAGCCGTAGGTGAGCCAGGTGGGTGCGTGTTCCATGGGGCGTGGTGGTGGGGCGGTGGTGTGGGTGGAAGGGGCGGGTGCTGCAGAATTTTGGCATCTGCGCAGTGTGGTGATTTTCTGCTATTTATTCAGTAGCGTTTCGCGCTTTGCTGGCTTGCTGCAAGGCGGATTTTGATCCTGGTCTGGATGCACCAACTGGCGCTATGATGCAGCCCCTTCATCCCCCTCATTGCGGTGCACCCCATGGATTTGCAAACCTGGCTGGCTTTTTTTGCGGCGTCTTGTCTGATTGCGGTGTCGCCGGGCTCTGGCGCGGTGTTGTCGATGAGCCATGGCCTGTCGTTCGGGGTGCGCAAGACCAGTGCCACCATTTTGGGCCTGCAGCTGGGCTTGCTGCTGATTTTGCTGATCGCAGGGGCGGGGGTGGGCTCGCTGCTGCTGGCGTCTGAGGTGGCCTTCAGCGTGGTGAAGGTGGGCGGCGCCTGCTACCTGATCTGGGTGGGGCTGAGCCAGTGGCGTGCGGGCGACCGCTCGCCCATCCACGGCGACGAGGCGGCACCCGCAGGCCCTTGGACCAAGCGCTGCCTGACCGGCTTTTTGACGAACGCCACCAACCCCAAGGGCATCATCTTCATGGTGGCGGTGTTGCCCCAGTTCATGACCGACACGCGCCCGCTGTGGACGCAGCTGTTGGTGATGGCCGTGACCACCATGGCCGTGGACGTGGTGGTGATGCATGGCTACGCTGCCGGGGCCAGCGCGTTGCGCCGCCTCATGCGCAGCGCCCGCGCTGTGCGTGTGCAAAATCGGGTGTTTGGCGGCCTGCTGATGGCCGTGGGCGCAGGGCTGTTCTTCGTCAAGCGCGGCGGGCAGCACGCCTGAGGCCTGGGAGGCCCCTGCCATCAGTGGCTTGGGTGTACTTTTTGCTATTGATTTGGTGGCTTCTAGCGCTTATCCATAAAGCGCTAGCATCGAATTTTTTTCTTATTTTTCGCATCCCGTCACAAGGAGATCGATATGCCAGTGGTTGTTGTTGCCAATCCCAAGGGCGGTGTGGGCAAGTCCACCCTCTCGACCAACGTGGCGGGTTACTACGCCAGCCGGGGGCACCCGGTCGTGCTGGGGGACATTGACCCGCAAAAATCTGGCCACCTGTGGCTGAGCCTGCGCCCCGCCAACGTGGCCGCCATTGGCCGCTGGGATACCGATGCCGACGCGCTGGCCAAGCCGCCCAAGGGCACCACCCATGCGGTGCTCGATACGCCAGCCGGCCTGCACGGCAGCGCCCTCAAAGACGTGCTGAAGATCGCTGACAAGGTCATCGTGCCGCTGCAGCCCAGCATTTTTGACATCTACGCCACCCAGGCGTTTCTGGACAAGCTGCGCGAGCACCGCCATGCAGCGGGTGTGCAGGTGGGCATTGTGGGCATGCGCATTGACGAGCGCACCCGCTCGGCCGAGCAACTGCACCATTTTGTGGAAGGCCTGGGCCTGCCGGTGTTGGGCTATGTGCGCGACACCCAAAACTATGTGCACCTGGCTGCCCAGGGGCTGACGGTGTTTGACGTGGGCAGCACCACCCGCGTGGCGCGCGACCTGGAGCAGTGGCAGGGCATTTGCAACTGGCTGGACGCCTGATAGAGTTTGGAGCGCTGAACGGGGGCAGGCCCGCTCTGCGTTCCTGTCGCGTGGCAGACAAGGGCCGTAGAAGGCCAGCGCTACATTGGGGCGATGAAAATCTTTCGCTCTTACACCGAAGTCAGCGCTTGCGTGGGCCAGGAAGTGGCCGTGACCGACTGGATCACCATCACGCAAGAGCAGGTCAACCTGTTTGCCCAGGCCACGGGCGACCACCAGTGGATCCATGTGGACCCCGAGCGAGCCAAGGCCGGGCCGTTTGGTGCCCCCATTGCCCACGGCTTTCTCACGCTGTCGTTGATTCCGAAATTTTTTGAGCAGGGCCTCACCATCGAAGGCGCCCGCATGGGCGTGAACTACGGGCTCAACCGCGTGCGCTTTACGGCGCCCGTGCCGGTGGGCAGCCGCTTGCGGGCCCGCTTGGTGCTGCAGGCCGCCGAGCGCATAGAGCCGGATGGCATGCAGATGACTTGGCTGGTGACGGTGGAGCGCGAGGGCAGCGACAAGCCTGTGTGCGTGGCCGAATCGCTGGCGCGCAACTACGGCGCGGCGCCTTGAGGCCATTAGTCTTGGCGACTGGGCCGCTGAGCAGTTAATCCGTTGAGCGTTGGCCTGCGGGCCAAGGCCGCAGCGCTCGCTCACACAGTAAAAAGGCCTGCCAGGCAACCCGGGCAGGCCTTTTTGACGCTGGTGCAGTGGTGTGGACCGTTTGTGGGCAAATGCTGCGCCGGTCCTCGACTGCGTTGGCGTTGGCGTTGTGCGTTGGGCGCTTATTCAGCGCTGGAGGTACGGCCCGCCTTGGCTGCGGCCATGGCGTCGTTGCGTGCATCGGTGCGGGCCAATGCAGAGCCGTTGACGTTCAGCGGCGCAGGCACGTTGTACCACTCGGAGTCTTGGGGCAGGGTGCCTGCGGCGCGGGCGGCCACCAGCTCGGCCACCACGGCTTCGCGGGTCAGGGTGCTGCTGGCTTGGGCGCTCAGGGGGTAGTTGTTCCAGTTGCCATCGCTGGGCAGGGCCGAGTCGGCTTGTGCTGCAAAGGCGCTCAGGGCGAGGGTGACGGCGGCGAGGGTGCGGTACGTGTTCATGAGGATTCCTTCAAAAGTTGGGCTTTTCTCCAGACCCACCCCGGTGCACAGTGCGCCGGCGGGGCCTGCCTCGGTGAGTGTCCGTAGCGGTGTCGCTCATCGATGGGGTGAACTTTATCTAGGGTTATCCCTTTGAAAAATAGCATCCTTGGCAATGAATAATTCGCAAAACAGAAATAATCCAACCTTTGGCTAAAACATAATTTCCCAAATGGATAGGCTTCTGACCATGCGTGTTTTCCAGGCCGTTGTGGACGAAGGCGGCTTTGCCGCTGCCGCACGGTGGCTTGAACTGTCGCCCCCGGTGGTGACGCGGCTGGTGGCTGACCTGGAGCAGCACCTGGGCACGCGGCTGCTGCAGCGCACCACGCGCAAGCTGGCCCTGACCGAGGCGGGCGACGCTTACCTGGCACGGGTGCGCAGCATCCTGCATGAGATTGAAGACGCCGAAGCGGCAGCGGCCGCCAGCACGCGCGACCTGCGCGGCACCATCCGCATCGTGGCGTCGCCGGTGCTGGCCACCAACTTCCTGGCACCACTGCTCAGCGAGTGGCATGCGCTGCACCCCCGGCTGATGCTGGACATTGACATCGACGCCTATGCCTCCAGCCGGGTGGACGAGTTTGATGTGACCTTCATGGTGGCGGCCGAGAACTTCGATGCCAACATCGTCGCCCGCCCCTTGATGAAGGGCGAATCCATCGTGGTGGCAGCCCCAGGCTACCTGGCGCGCAAGGGCTTGCCGTTGCCTGGGCAGCCCCAAGACCTGTTGCAGCACGACTACTTGCGCGATTCGGGCATGGCAGCGCGGGCCCATCCAGGGTTGGGCCGCAAACTGCGGCTGTCGCATGTGGATGGGCTGCAGCCCCCGCAAGAGCTGGACGTGCCGTCGGTGGTGCTGCAGTCGATCAGCACCGAGGTGCTGATGCGCGCCGCGGTGGACGGCATGGGTGTGGCCGTGGCGCCGCGCCTGCTGGCACACGAGTACCTGGCCCAGGGCGAACTGGTGCAGTTGCTGCCGGGATGGATCTACGCACGCTACACCGTGTATGCCGCACTGCCTTCTGGCCGCATGCTGCCTGCGCGCACCAAGGTGTTTTTGGATTTTTTGAGCGAGCAGGTGCGCAAGTCCATGGCAATGCGCAAGCAGATCGAGAGCTACCCCGGGCTGCCCGCTGGCGAGGCGGCTTAACTTCCGGCGGCCACCTCTGGTGCGGGGGGCTGGGGCATCGCAAACTGGTTTTGCCTCCAGGCCTCAAACACCGTCACCGCCACTGCGTTGGAGAGGTTGAGGCTGCGCTGCCCGGCCACCATGGTCAGGCGCAGGCGCTGGCTGGGGGCAAAGGTCTCGCGCAGTTCGGGCGCGAGGCCACGGGTTTCCGAGCCAAACACCAGCCAGTCTCCGGGCTGAAAGGCCGTGTCGTGCACGCCCTGCGTGCCCCGCGTGGTGAGTGCGAACATGCGGGCCGGATCGGGCTTGGCATCGCTCAAAAACGTGGCCCAGTCGCGGTGCTTGAGCACCTGGGCGTACTCGTGATAGTCCAGCCCCGCGCGGCGCATGAGGCGGTCTTCCATGGAAAAGCCCAGCGGCTCCACCAGGTGCAGCGTGCACCCGGTGTTGGCCGCCAACCGGATCACGTTGCCGGTGTTGGGGGGGATTTCGGGCTCGACAAGAACAATGTGAAACATGCCGCTATTGTCGTTGCCTCACTGCAGGCGCGTAGCTCATTGACCCTTCAGGCCGTGAACTGCAGCTTGGCCAGCTGGGCATACACGCCCTGGGCGGCCAACAGGCTGGCGTGGGTGCCTTGCTCAACGATGCGGCCGTGCTCCAGCACCACGATGCGGTCGGCGTTTTGCACCGTGGCCAGCCGGTGCGCAATGACCAGGGTGGTGCGCTGCCCCGTGTGGCGCTGCATGGCGGTGTCCAGCGCGGCTTGCACCATGCGCTCGCTCTCGGCATCGAGTGCGCTGGTGGCTTCGTCCAGCAGCAGCAGGGGCGGGTTCTTCAAAATGGCACGGGCAATGGCAATGCGCTGCTTTTGCCCACCCGACAGGCGCACGCCGCGCTCACCCAAAAAGGTGTCGTAGCCCTGGGGCAGGGCCATGATGAAGTCGTCGGCAAAAGCGGCCTGGGCGGCGGCCTTCACTTCTTCTGGGGTGGCATCTGGCTTGCCGTAGCGGATGTTCTCCAGCGCCGATGCGCCGAAGATCACGGCGT
This sequence comes from Acidovorax sp. 1608163, assembly GCF_003669015.1. Lineage (NCBI taxonomy): Bacteria > Pseudomonadati > Pseudomonadota > Betaproteobacteria > Burkholderiales > Comamonadaceae > Acidovorax > Acidovorax sp. 1608163. Next base: position 3,646,086 of record NZ_CP033069.1, on the reverse strand, counting down.
CTTGCGGCACAGTGGCAATGTGGCTGCGCAGCGTGGTGAGTGCCAGGTCGCGGATGTTCACTCCGTTGAGGAAAATGCCCGACGGCGCCGCGTCATCGTGCGGAGCTTGCGCGTCGTAGAAACGCTGCAGCAACTGAAACACCGTGGTCTTGCCCGCGCCGCTGGCGCCTACCAGGGCCACCGTTTCTCCGGGTGCCAGGGTGAGTGAAAAATCGGCCAGCGCAGGCTGGTCGGGGCGCGACGGGTAGCGAAACTGCACCGAGGCAAAGTCCACCGCCAGGCCCCGGCCGGTGTGCGGCAGCGGCAGGGGCGATGCGGGCTCTGCCACAGGCGATTGGGTGGCCAGCAGCTCCATCAGCCGCTCGGTGGCTCCAGCGGCGCGCAGCAGGTCGCCATACACCTCGCCCAGCACGGCCACGGCGCCTGCCAGCAGCATCACGTACACCACGGTTTGCCCCAGGTGCCCGGCGGTCATCTGGCCCGCCAGCACCGCCTGTGTGCCACGGTACAAGCCCCACAGCAGCAGGGCTGCGTTGGCAATGATGATGAAGGCCACCAGCACGGCGCGTGCGCGGGTGCGCTGCACGGCGGTGGAGAAAGCGCTTTCGGCCGCCCCCGCAAAGCGGGCGGACTCGCGCTGCTCTGCGGTGTAGCTTTGCACCACCGGGATGGCGTTGAGCACCTCAGCCGCAATGGCGCTGGAGTCGGCCACGCGGTCCTGGCTGTCGCGCGAGAGCTTGCGCACGCGCCGCCCAATCCACATGGCGGGCAGCACCACCAGCAGCACGGCCAGCAGCACCACCGACATCACATAGGGGTTGGTCCACACCAGCATGCCCAGCGCGCCAATGCCCATCACGGCATTGCGCAGTCCCATCGACAGCGACGAGCCCACCACGGTTTGCACCAGCGTGGTGTCGGCCGTGAGGCGCGACAGCACCTCGCCGGTCTGGGTGCTTTCAAAGAACTGGGGGCTTTGGCGCAGCACGTGGCTGTACACCGCCTGGCGCAGGTCGGCCGTCACCCGCTCGCCCAGCCAGCTCACGGCATAAAACCGGGCGGCAGAAAAAACACCCAGCCCTACGGCCACCAAGAACAGCGCACCAAAGTGTCCGCGCAGTTCCATGGCCTGGCTGGCGCGGTCGCCCGCGACCAGACCTGTGTCGATCAAATCGCGCAACGCCAGCGGAAATGCCAGTGTGGCCAGCGCGGCCAGCACCAGGCACAGCAGCGACCACGCAATGCGCGCACGGTAGGGCTTGAGAAAGGGCACAAGCCCGGTGAGCGAGCGCGGTGCACCGCGTGCGTTGCCAGCGGGGGCAGTGGGTGTGGCCATGGGGTATGGGATGGACAGAGGGGCTGTGAAGGGCGGGGCTGTGTGCCCCGCGTGATGGCGCATGGTAGGGCGATCAGGTGTTGCGCGGGTGTCGCCAGATATCGGTAGATGTCAATTCATGTCGCTATGTATCGCTGCGTGTCATTGCCCATCGCTGTGGATCGGGGTGCGCTGGGCGCGAGGGTGAGGGCATAGGGTCTGTGTCTAGGCATTAATACATAGGCATTAGTACCAGTATCTGCCAACCACGGTCGGGGCATACGATGCACCACAGCAAAGCGGCTTCACGCCAGCCTTTGCGCAAGTCAGTTTTCATCCCGCACCATGGAGTGACCCAGGCGCAATGAGCGATGTGATCCTTGAAACCCAGAGCCTGACCAAAGAGTTCAAAGGCTTTACCGCCGTCAGCAATGTCAACCTTGCGGTGCGCCGGGGCTCTATCCATGCGCTCATCGGTCCCAACGGGGCGGGCAAGACGACTTGCTTCAATTTGCTCACCAAGTTTCTGGTGCCCACCTCCGGGGTGATCCGCTTCAACGGGCGCGACATCACGGCAGAGGCCCCTGCGCAAATTGCGCGCCGAGGGGTGATTCGCTCCTTTCAGATTTCGGCGGTTTTCCCTCACCTCACGCTGCTGGAGAACGTGCGCCTGGGCCTGCAGCGCAAGCTGGGCACGTCGTTCCACTTTTGGCGCAGCGAGCGCAGCCTGCAGCAGCTGGACGAGCGCGCCATGCAACTGCTGACCGAGGTAGGCCTGGATGACCTGGCCGACGAGGTGACCGTGAACCTGCCCTATGGCCGCAAGCGCGCTTTGGAGATCGCCACCACGCTGTCGATGGAGCCCGAGCTCATGCTGCTGGACGAGCCCACACAAGGCATGGGGCACGAGGATGTGGACCGGGTGACGCAGCTCATCAAAAAGGTCTCGGCCGGGCGCACCATCTTGATGGTGGAACACAACATGAAGGTGGTCTCCACCATTGCCGACTGCATCACGGTGTTGCAGCGTGGCGCTGTGTTGGCAGAGGGGCCGTATGCCGAGGTCTCCAGCAACCCGCAGGTGATGGAGGCCTATATGGGCACGACAGATGGCCAACTCCAAGGGGCGCATTGAATGAAGAAGCTCCCCCTGAGTCGCTTCGCGCCTTCCCCCTCTCTCGACCCGCTGCGCGAGTCGGGAGGGGAACGCCCCCAGTGCGGCGGGGCGGCCCTTGCACGGGGGCACTGGCTTTGTGCGCGCCGGTTTCTACAGGCAGCGTGGAACGCAATGGACCACTGAGATGGCTAATCCTTCAAACAACAACGGCGTGCCTGCGCTGGAAATCAAGAACCTCGAAGCTTGGTACGGTGAGTCGCATGTGCTCCACGGCGTGGACATCGTCGTGCAGCCTGGCGAAGTGGTCACGCTGCTGGGCCGCAATGGCGCAGGGCGCACCACCACCATGCGCGCCATCATGGGTCTCACGGGGGCCCGCAAGGGCTCGGTCAAGATCAATGGGGTGGAGACCGTGGGCATGCCCACCCACCGCATTGCCCACCTGGGCGTGGGCTATTGCCCGGAAGAGCGGGGCATTTTCTCCAGCCTGTCGTGCGAGGAAAACCTGCTGCTGCCGCCCGCTTTGAAGACCGGCACACCGGGCATGTCGGTGCCCGAGATTTACGCCATGTTCCCCAACCTGGCAGAGCGGCGCAACAGCCAGGGCACGCGCCTGTCGGGTGGCGAGCAGCAGATGCTGGCCGTGGCCCGCATTCTGCGCACGGGCGCCAATTTGCTGTTGCTCGATGAAATCTCGGAGGGCCTGGCCCCTGTCATCGTGCAGGCCCTGGCCCGCATGATCACCACGCTGCGCCAAAAGGGCTACACGGTGGTGATGGTGGAACAGAACTTCCGCTTTGCAGCACCGCTGGCAGACCGCTTTTATGTCATGGAGCATGGGCGCATCGTGGAGCAGTTCGGGGCCGACCAGCTGCAGGCCAAGATGCCCGTGCTCAACGAGTTGCTTGGGGTTTGAATCCCCCTGCCGCCGCTTTTTGCAGAGTCAACGATCTCGTGACACCGTACCCCTCTATACCCACAGGAGACAAACCATGAAGAAGAGCAAACTGGCTACCGCACTGGCTTTGGTATTGGGCGCTGCAGGGCTGGCTGCCCCAGCGGCACAGGCGCAGGAGACGGTGAAGATCGGCTTCATCACCGACATGTCCAGCCTGTATGCCGACGTAGAAGGCAAGAACGGAGCGCTGGCCATTCAGATGGCTATCGATGATTTTGGTGGCAAGGTGCTGGGCATGCCCATTGAGCTGATGAGTGCCGACCACCAGAACAAGGCCGACATTGCTGCATCCAAGGCCCGCGAGTGGATTGACACCCAGGGGCTCACGATGGTGTTTGGAGGCACCAACTCGGGCACGGCTTTGGCGATTGCCAAGGTGGCCGCAGAGAAAAAGCGCGTGTACATCAACAACGGCGCCGCCAGCTCGGCATTGACCAACGACCAGTGCACGCCCTATACCGTGCACTATGCGTATGACACTGTGGCCCTGGCCAAAGGCACGGGCTCTGCCATTGTGGATGGTGGTGGCAAGAGCTGGTACTTCTTGACGGCCGACTACGCCTTTGGTCATGCACTGGAGGCAGACACCAGCACTGTGGTGAAGGCCAAGGGCGGCTCGGTGGTGGGGGCTGTGCGCCACCCTCTCAATGCGTCTGATTTCTCTTCGTTCCTGCTGCAGGCGCAAAACTCCAAGGCGCAGATTCTGGGCCTGGCCAACGCCGGGGGCGACACCATCAATTCCATCAAGGCGGCCAAGGAGTTTGGCATTGGCAAGACCATGAAGCTGGCGGGCTTGCTGATCTTCATCAGCGACGTGCACAGCCTGGGTTTGCGCAACACCGAGGGCCTGCAGTTCACCACCAGCTGGTACTGGGATTTGAACGAGGAAACACGCAAGTTCTCGGCCCGCTTTTTTGAGAAAACCAAGCGCATGCCCACTGAAATCCAGGCGGCCGATTACTCGGCCACCATGAATTACCTCAAGGCCGTGGAAGCCGCCAAGAGTGCGGATGCCGACAAGGTGATGACCACCTGGCGGGGCATGAAGATGAACGACTTCTTTGGCTCTGGCCAATTGCGTGCCGATGGCCGCTATGTGCACGACATGTACCTGATGGAGGTGAAGAAGCCATCTGAGTCGACCAAGCCTTGGGATTACTACAAGCTCATCAAAAAGCTGCCGGGTGATGCCGTGTTCACCACCAAGGCCGAGAGCAAGTGCGCTTTGTGGAAGTGATGGCGTCCGTCTGGATGCCCCGCTGTTTCACGCACTGAATCCCACCCTCTTTCACCGGCGCTGCCTCCCATGGAAATTTTCGGTGTCTCCTTGCCAGGCCTGCTCAGCCAGCTCCTTCTGGGGCTGGTCAACGGGTCGTTCTATGCCATCTTGAGTCTGGGCCTGGCGGTCATCTTCGGGTTGCTCAACGTCATCAACTTTGCGCATGGTGCGCTGTTCATGATGGGGGCCTTGGCGACCTGGATGGCCATGAACTACCTGGGCATCGGCTATTGGTGGATGCTGGTGTTGGCGCCGTTGGTGGTGGGGGTGTTTGGTGTGGTGATTGAGCGGCTGTTGCTGCGCTGGATCTACAAGTTGGACCACCTGTATGGGCTGCTGTTGACCCTGGGCCTCACGCTGTTGATTGAGGGGGTGTTCCGCTCGATCTACGGTGTGTCTGGCCTGGGTTACGACACGCCGGAGCTGCTGGAGGGGGCCACCAACCTGGGCTTCATGATCATGCCCAACTACCGAGCCTGGGTGGTGGTGGCGTCGATCGTGGTGTGCCTTGCAACCTGGTATGTGATTGAAAAGACCAAGCTGGGAGCCTACCTGCGGGCAGGCACCGAGAACCCGCGTCTGGTCGAGGCCTTTGGCGTGAATGTGCCGGTCATGATCACCCTGACCTATGCGTTTGGTGCAGCCCTGGCCGCGTTTGCCGGTGTGCTGGCTGCGCCGGTTTACCAGGTCACCCCGCTCATGGGGCAAAACCTCATCATCGTGGTGTTTGCCGTGGTGGTGATCGGCGGCATGGGATCGATCATGGGCTCGATCCTGACGGGGCTGGGCTTGGGTGTGATTGAGGGCTTTACCAAAGTGTTCTACCCCGAGGCGTCATCCACGGTGGTGTTTGTCATCATGGTGATTGTTTTGCTGATCCGCCCTGCCGGTTTGTTCGGCAAAGAGAAATAAGGGGCCGGTCCATGAACTCGAAAAGAATCGCCAAATTGGGGTACGGTCTGCTGTTGCTGGCTTTGTTGGCGGCGCCGTTTGCAGGCGCTTACCCTGTGTTTGTGATGAAGCTCATGTGCTTCGCTCTGTTCGCCTGCGCCTTCAATTTGTTGCTGGGCTACACCGGGTTGCTGTCGTTTGGGCATGCGGCCTTTTTTGGCGGCGCTGCCTACGTGGCTGGGCATGCCGTCAAAGCCTGGGGCATGACACCTGAGGTGGGCTTGCTGTTTGGCACCGCCAGTGGTGGTTTGCTGGGGTTGCTGTTTGGCTGGCTCGCCATTCGCCGCCAGGGCATCTATTTTTCGATGATCACGCTGGCCCTGGCGCAGATGCTGTTCTTTGCTTGCCTGCAGGCGCCATTCACTGGCGGCGAGGACGGCTTGCAGGGCGTGCCCCGTGGCAAGCTGCTGGGGTTGATTGACCTGCAAAGCGATCTGGCCATGTACTACGTCACGCTGGTCATCGTGGTGGCCGCGTTTTGCCTTATCGTGCGCACCGTCCATTCGCCGTTTGGGCAGGTGCTCAAGGGCATCAAGGAAAACGAGCCTCGGGCCATATCGCTGGGCTATGACACCCACCGCTACAAGCTGCTGGCATTTGTGCTGTCTGCGGCCCTGGCCGGTTTGGCGGGGTCGCTGAAAACGCTGGTGCTGGGTTTTGCGACCTTGTCAGACGTGCACTGGACGGCCTCTGGCCAGGTCATCTTGATGAACCTAGTGGGGGGGCTGGGCACTCTGTCTGGTCCGCTGGTCGGTTCGGCGGTGGTGGTGTTGCTCGAAAACAAGATTGGCGAGCTGGGCAATTTGCTGGCGGCACTCACAAGTGTGGAATGGTTCAAGACCCTGGGTGAGTCGGTCACCATGGTCACAGGGCTTATTTTTGTGGTGTGCGTGCTGGCGTTCCGCCGGGGCATCATGGGCGAGATCATTGCCCTGCAAGCGCGTTGGCGCAAAGGTACCTAGAGCGCGGCCTGACCGGGGTGGCTTGCTTGCCCTTACTCGCGCTCTGTGCGCGCCACGACCACTCCGGTGATGTGCGCTACGCCACAGGCTCTCAGCGCGCTGGCGGCGGCATCCAATGTGGCGCCGGTGGTCATCACATCGTCCAGCAAGATCACATGGCGGCCCTGCAACGCGGCTGCGCAGCGGGGTTCCACCATGAAGGCGTTGCGCAGATTGCGCAGCCGCTGTGCCCGCGTCAGTCCGCTTTGGGCGGGGGTGTCGTGCAGGCGCAGCATGGCCTGGGTGTTTGTTTTGGTGGGGGTCAGCTTCTGGGCTATCAGTGCAGCCTGGTTGAAGCCACGCTCTTTCAACCGATGGTCAGACAACGGGATGGGGATGACCCAGTCTGCGGCTTCCAGCGCAGGTTCTATCCACGGCGTGCTGCGCAACAGCGTGGCCAGTGGCTTGGCCCAGCCAGGATCGTTGTGGAACTTGAAGGCTTTGATGGCCTGCGCCCAAGGGTATGCGTAAGGCACAGCCGCAAGGCAGGTGTCGATGGCGGGTGGCTCTTTCAGGCAGGCCCCGCAAATTGGCACTCCACCGGGCACCACCAAGGCGCAGCGTGTGCAGCGGTGGCTGGGCTGTGCAAACCGCGCCACGCACGCGTTGCACACCCGCTGTGCGGGCCAGGCATGGCACACGGCGCATTGGCTGGGCACGCGCTGTGCCAGTTGGGTGATGGGCCTCAAGAGGCCTGACAAGCGCCTGAAAAGCATGGAATCAATATACTCGCCTGCCGTTTGACCCAGGTACTGAGCCCCATGCCCACAGAGCGCCCTCCCACCATAGACCCCGTTGCGGCAGCGCGTTGGCACGCCAGTGCGCCCGCCCAGTCGCCCTGGCTGCATGAAGAGGTGGCCCGGCGCATGGAAGACCGCTTGCAGTGGATTCGGCAGGCGCCGCAGGCGTGGTGCCACTGGGACGCCGTGCGTGGGGGGCTGCAGGGGCATGCGCTCGTCAGCGCGCGCTATCCCAAGGCCGACTGCGTGGTGGCAGAGACCTCGTTGACAAGCCAGGGGGCAGCAATCCAAGCCCTGGACAAGCCTTGGTGGAGCCCCACCCGCTGGACGGGCGGCGGCACGCGTGTGGAGATGCCAGGCGACGGTAGCGTGCAGATGCTTTGGGCCAACATGGCACTGCACATGGCGGCTGATCCCCAGGCGCTCATCGCCCAATGGCACCGCGCTTTGACTGTGGATGGCTATTTGATGTTCTCTTGCCTGGGGCCGGACACGGCGCAGGAGTTGCGCGCTGTGTATGCTGATCTGGGCTGGCCCCCGGCGGGCCACGCGTTTACTGATATGCACGACTGGGGTGACATGCTGGTGCAGGCGGGCTTTGCCGAGCCCGTGATGGACATGGAGCGAATCACCCTGACCTTTGCGACCCCCGAGCGCCTGCTGCAAGAGTTGCGTGAACTGGGCTGCAATTTACACCCAGAGCGTTTTGGAGCGCTGCGCGGCAAGCGCTGGCGTCAGCAATTGCTCCAGGCCTTGTCAGATCGATTGGGTGATGCCGGTGATGGAGCGGGCAAGCCGCTCTCGCTGACCTTTGAAATCATCTACGGCCATGCCTTCAAACCCGCGCCGCGCGTGCGTGTGAGCCCCAGCAGCTCGGTCTCTTTGAGTGACATGCGTGCCATGTTGCGTAACGGCCCAGTTAATGAGTAACTCGTAACGCCGTGTCAATGATTTAGAACAAGGCAAGCTACAATTCTTGCCAGTTGGGATGTGAAATTTCGGGCATTTTCCCGCGCAACTTTGTCTGGCGTGCTCTGCAGGAGCGAGCAGAAGTCGCAGGCAATTTTTGTGAGTATTTCCGGTGGCTGGCTTGGTTCTGCGTTTTGCCACGGTGTCCGATCAGGACATCGCCTGGTGTCTCGTCCGGCATGGCTCGGTCAGCCCGGTGTCGCTCGGTTGGGTGCCTTTGTCACTGTGTTGTGTGTTGCTCGGTGTCGCCGCGGGCTTCTGGTTCCTCGGTGCTTACCCGATGTCGACCTTCATATCCCTGGAAATTGCTGTTGTCGGAATTGCATTTGCCATGTACGTTCGTCACGCGACGGATGGCGAAAAGATTTCACTGCAAGGGTCTCGCCTTGTGGTGGAGAGGGAGACAGCGGGCAGGCGTGAGCGGGCTGAATTTGACCGACGCTGGGTTCGAGTAGAGCCCAAGACCGGTGACAGATCGCTCATCACCTTGTCTGCACGAGGCAGGTCGGTCGAGGTGGGGCGTTTTGTGCGCCCGGAGCTTCGTGCCGCTCTGGCGTCTGAGATCCGCATGGCCTTGCGGGCCGCCTGACCCCACGCAGGCGCTGCGGGGATTGGTTAATTTGAGGCATAGAAGTAAATGAGAACTATGAAGAGCATTCCCAACAAGCTGGCTTCTCTGCTGCTGATGGCCGGTGCATGGGTGGGCAGCGCCGCCCACGCCGTTCAAGACCTGCCCGGTGGGCCCGCCGTCAATCAGTTGAACCTGGCCCCGCCAGTCACCAAAATTGCCGAAGAGCAGCATTTCTTGCACTGGATGATGCTCATCATCTGCACGGTGATCTTCATCGCCGTTTTCTCCGTGATGTTCTATTCCATCTGGAAGCATCGCAAGTCCAAAGGCGCCAAGTCTGCCAATTTCCATGAGTCGGTGACGGTGGAAATTGTGTGGACGATTGTTCCGTTCATCATCGTGATCCTGATGGCTTTGCCCGCCACCAAGGTGCTGGTCGCGCAAAAGGACACCACCAATGCCGACCTGACGATCAAGGCCACTGGCTACCAGTGGAAGTGGGGCTATGACTACATCACGGGCGAAGGTGAAGGCTTGGCCTTTATCTCCACGCTCGACAGCAGCCACCGTGTCATGTCCGACAGTGGCAACGTGTCTCAGGCACCTGCGGACTACCTGCTCAAAGTGGACAACCCGATGGTGGTGCCCGTGGGCAAGAAGGTCCGCATCATCACCACCGCCAACGATGTGATCCATGCCTTCATGGTGCCCGCCTTCGGTATCAAGCAAGACGCCATCCCCGGCTTTGTCCGCGACACATGGTTTCGGGCAGAGAAAGTGGGCGACTACTACGGACAGTGTGCTGAGTTGTGCGGCAAGGAGCACGCCTACATGCCCATCCATGTGAAGGTGCTGTCTGCGGAAGATTATTCGGGCTGGGTGGCGGAGCAAAAGAAAAAGGCTGCCGCCAAGCTGGACGATCCCACCAAGGTGTGGGCGCTGGCAGACATTCTCAAGCGGGGCGAAAAGGTGTATGCCGCCAACTGCGCTGCTTGCCACCAGGCCAATGGCAAGGGCGCTGGCCCTATCAAGCCGCTGGACGGCTCGGCCATCGTGCTGGATGCCGACCATGCCAAGCAGATTCAGGTGCTGCTCAACGGCGCAGCCAACGGTGCCATGCCCTCGTGGAAGCAATTGAGCGATACCGACATTGCGGCAGTGGTGAGCTACACCAAGAACAACTGGTCCAACAAAACCGGCCAGCTGGTGCAGCCTGCAGAAATCGTGGCCCAGCGTGGCAAGTAATCATCGCCCTATTGCATTGAGGAATTCACTATGAGCGCAGTTCTCGACAACCATGGGCGTGCTGGCGATCACGCACACGATGGCCATGACCACCATTCACCCTCAGGCTGGCGCCGCTGGGTGTTCGCCACCAACCACAAAGACATTGGCACGCTGTACCTGCTGTTCTCTTTCACCATGTTGATGGTGGGGGGCATCCTGGCACTGCTGATTCGCGCTGAGCTGTTCCAACCCGGCCTGCAGCTGGTGAACCCCGAGCTGTTCAACCAGCTCACCACCATGCACGGCCTGATCATGGTGTTCGGCGCCATCATGCCGGCCTTCGTGGGCTTTGCGAACTGGATGATTCCGCTGCAGATCGGCGCCTCCGACATGGCGTTCGCCCGCATGAATAACTTCAGCTTCTGGCTGATGATCCCTGCCGCGCTGATGCTGGTGAGCTCGTTCTTCATGCCCGGCGGCGCACCTGCTGCGGGCTGGACGCTGTATGCACCGCTCACTTTGCAGATGGGCCCCTCCATGGACGCTGGCATCTTCGCGATGCATATCCTGGGCGCCTCGTCCATCATGGGCTCGATCAACATCATCGTGACCATCCTGAACATGCGCGCCCCTGGCATGACGCTGATGAAGATGCCCATGTTTGCGTGGACTTGGCTCATCACCGCTTACCTGCTGATCGCCGTGATGCCCGTTCTGGCCGGTGCCATCACCATGACGCTGACCGACCGCCACTTTGGCACCAGCTTCTTCAACCCCGCCGGTGGTGGTGACCCGGTGATGTACCAGCACATCTTCTGGTTCTTCGGTCACCCCGAGGTGTACATCATGATCTTGCCGGCTTTCGGCATCATCAGCCAGATCGTGCCTGCCTTTGCACGCAAGAAGCTGTTCGGCTATGCCTCCATGGTGTATGCCACCTCGTCCATCGCCATCCTGTCGTTCATTGTGTGGGCCCACCACATGTTCACGACCGGCATGCCTGTGACGGGCCAGCTGTTCTTCATGTACGCCACGATGCTGATCTCCGTGCCCACGGCCGTGAAGATCTTCAACTGGATCGCAACCATGTGGCGCGGCTCCATGACGTTCGAAACCCCGATGCTGTTTGCTGTGGGCTTCATCTTTGTGTTCACCATGGGTGGCTTCACCGGCCTGATTTTGGCCATGGCGCCGATCGACATCCAGCTGCAAGACACGTACTACGTGGTGGCCCACTTCCACTATGTGCTGGTGGCCGGGTCGTTGTTCTCCATGTTTGCGGCGTACTACTACTGGGCCCCCAAATGGACGGGCGTGATGTACAGCGAAACCCGTGGACAGATTCACTTCTGGGGTTCGCTCATCACCTTCAACGTCACCTTCTTCCCCATGCACTTCCTGGGCTTGGCAGGCATGCCCCGTCGCTACGCTGACTACCCCATGCAGTTTGCCGACTTCAACGCGATCGCATCGGTCGGCGCGTTGGGCTTTGGTCTGATGCAGGTGTACTTCTTCCTGTTTGTGGTTGTGCCTGCCATGCGCGGCAAGGGTGCCAAGGCTCCGCAAAAGCCTTGGGAGGGGGCTGAGGGCCTGGAGTGGGAAGTGCCGTCGCCAGCGCCGTTCCATACCTATGAAACTCCTCCCAAGCTGGATGCGACGGCAACGCGCGTCATTGGCTGAGGAGCGTCGTCATGACCCCCGAGCAAAAGAAAAGCAACTTGCGGATGGCGCTGGTCCTGGCGTCTGTAGCAGCCACTTTCTTTGTGGGCTTCATGGTCAAAGTCGTGCTGCTGTCACGCTGAGCCGATTGCCATGAGCCTGCACCGCGAAAACGCCAAGATGGTCGGCAAGCTGCTGGTGATTGCAGCGGGCATGTTTGCCTTTGGCTACGCGCTGATACCCATCTACAAGCACATTTGCGAGATGACGGGCATCAACATTCTGTCGCTGTCAGAGCGGCAGGTGCCCGGCAACGGATCTGCGGGCAAAGATGCCAAACTGCCCGCCAATACCCAGGTGGACAAGAGCCGCACCATCACGGTCGAGTTCGATGCCAACGCACGCGGGCCTTGGGACTTCAAGCCCGCGCAGCGCTCAGTGAAAGTGCATCCCGGTGAATTGACCACGGTGATGTACGAGTTTCAGAACGTGCAGAACCGGCGCATGGCCGCGCAGGCCATCCCCAGCTATGCCCCTCGCCAGGCTGCAGCGCACTTCACCAAGCTGGAGTGCTTTTGCTTCAACCAGTACACCCTGGAGCCCGGCGAAAAGAAGGAATGGCCGGTGGCGTTTGTGATTGACCCACGCCTGTCCAAAGATGTGTCCACCATCACGCTGTCCTACACCTTTTTTGAGGTGGGCGGTAAGACACCTGCGGCACCCCAGTCTGCAGCTGCAGCCGTGGCCGGGCAGGAAGGGGCTGGCTCATGAGCGCAGCCAAGCCTTCTTCCCCCAAGGTAACGCCGGTACAGCGCAAAGGATCGTTCTTGCGCACGGTGCGTGCCGTGGCTTGGTCTTTGATCGGTCTGCGCAAAGGTTCTGAGTACGCGCAGGATGTAGAGAAGCTCAACCCCATCCACATCATCGTGGTGGGATTGGTGGCCGTTTTTTCGCTGGTGCTGGCGCTCATTGCGCTGGTGAACTGGATTGTGTGACGCAGTGGGCTCGCCCCCCGAGACAGATAACAACGATTTAGAGAGTCAGGAGCTGAAATGAGTGCATCAACACACGGCACAACACCGTACTACTACGTGCCTGCAGAGTCTCGTCACCCTGTGATGGCCGCTGCTGGGCTGTTTTTTGTGATCTTGGGCGCAGGCCAATGGATCAATGGCCATGACTGGGGCAAGTACTCCCTGGCGCTGGGCATGGTGTGGTGGCTTTTTGTCTTGTACCAGTGGTTCCGCGATGCAGCCCGCGAAAGCGAAGGCGGTCTCTACGGTCACAAGATCGACCTGTCTTACCGCTGGAGCATGAGCTGGTTCATCTTCTCTGAAGTGATGTTCTTTGGCGCCTTCTTCACGGCGCTGTGGTGGGCGCGTTCGCACTCGGTGCCCGCGTTGGGCAGTCTCGACAACGCACTGCTCTGGCCCGACTTCAAGGCGGTGTGGCCCAGCCTAGCGGCAGGGGTGACCGCGTCGCCCGCTGGCATTGTCGAGCCCTTCCAGACCGTCGGCCCATTCTGGCTGCCCACCATCAACACCGCGTTGCTGTTGACCTCGGGCGTCACGCTGACCATTGCCCACCACGCACTGCGTGAGAACCAGCGTGGCAAAACCATTGCCTTCATGTGGGCCACCGTGCTGCTGGGCATCGTCTTCCTGATCGTGCAGGGCTACGAGTATTACCACCTCTACACTGACCTGAACCTCAAACTCTCGTCTGGCGTGTTTGGCTCCACCTTCTTCATGCTGACGGGCTTTCACGGTTTTCACGTGTTTGTGGGTATGTTGATGCTGCTGTTCATTACCCTGCGCCTGCAAAAAGGCCACTTCACGGCCGAGAAGCACTTCGGCTTTGAAGGTGCTGCTTGGTACTGGCACTTTGTGGACGTGGTCTGGCTGGGCCTGTACGTGCTGGTGTACTGGATGTAAATCTGGCTGGCCCAATGAAAAAAGCGCCGCAAGGCGCTTTTTTCATTGGGCAGTGCGGTGTTGCCTCGGGGCGGCCCGAGGGGCACTTAACGGGTGGCTGGCAACCCAGTGGGTTGGATGTAGCCCAATTGCCAGGCCACCAAAATGCAGACAAACAGCACAATGGACAGACCCACTCGCACCGCCAGTGCGCGGGCCATGCGCTTGCCTTTGGCGGCATCGCTTTGGCCATTGCGCATCATGAAGAACAGCGCCGAGCCCAGGCTGGCCACAATGCCGATAAACGCCAACACGACAAGATATTTCATGGAGCCCATTATCCCGTGACACCCCGTCCGCGTGCACAGCGTGTGCTTTTTGTTCTCATTACCCTGGCCGCCTTGGTGGGCATGGGGGTCACTGCGTCGCTAGGGCGCTGGCAGTTGGGGCGGGCGGCCGAGAAGGTCGCCTACCAGGCCACCTTGGAGGCCCGTGCCGCCATGCCCGCGCTGGACGGCCAGGCCTTGCGTGACAAGCTGGGGAGGGCGGGGCGATGGCTGCAGACGCAGAGGCATTGCTGCACCGCGCGGTGACGCTGCAAGGCCGGTGGCTGCCTGAGCACACGGTGTACCTGGACAACCGCCAGATGCAAGGCCGCCCAGGCTTTTATGTGGTGACGCCGTTGTTGTTGCCCGATGAAAAAACCGTGGTGCTGGTGCAGCGTGGCTGGGGGGCTCGCAATTTCCAAGACCGCACCCAGGTGCCCAGGGTAGACACCCCAACAGGGCCGGTGCAAGTGCAGGGCCGTGTGGCGGCCTTGCCTTCGCGCTTGTACGAATTCGTTGCGGGGGATAGCGCACAGGGGTCTTCCCGCATCCGGCAAAATCTCGACTTGGCGGCCATGGGTGCAGAGATGCAGCGGCCCATTCTCACGCTCTCGGTGGTTCAGTTGGGGGATCCCAGTGAAGGCCTGTTGCGCGACTGGCCTGTGGTCTCGTCGGGCGTCGATAAACACTATGGTTACGCATTTCAATGGTTTGGGCTTTGCAGCCTGATTGCACTCCTTTATGTCTGGTTCCAAATCGTCCGACGCTTCTTTCGCCCACGCCGCCAGCGTGCCCCCAGCGGTGGCGGCTGAGCACCCTTTGGGTCTGACCATACACACGCTGCCCGAAGCGGGCGGGGCCATGGATGCTGCGCAGCGCACCCGCCATGGGCGCTGGAAGATGCTGGCGGTCATGCTCATTTGCGCGGCTCCGGTCATTGCGTCTTACTTCACCTACTACGTCATCCGGCCCGAGGGGCGCAAGAACTATGGCGAGCTGATCGAACCTCAGCGCCCCATGCCCGCATTGCCCACGACGGCGCTGGATGGCAGTCCAGGCACGCTGCCAGACCTCAAGGGCCAGTGGCTGCTGGTGAGTGTGGCGGGCAGCCAATGCGATGCAGACTGCCAAAAGCACCTGTACCTGCAGCGCCAGTTGCGGGAGAGCGTGGGCCGCGAAAAGGACCGGGTGGACTGGGTGTGGCTGGTCACTGATGGGCAGACACCACCCGCAGCGCTGGCCCCGGCCCTCCAGCAGGCGCAGGTGCGCCGTGTGGACGGCGCTGCGCTCGCCCAGTGGCTGGCGCCCGCGCCCGGGCATGCACTGCCCGACCACATCTACGTGGTGGACCCTCAGGGTCATTGGATGATGCGTTTCCCGGCCCCCATGGATGTCGCAGGCGCCGCCAAGGCCAAAAAAGACCTGGAGCGCTTGCTGCGTGCATCGGCCTCCTGGGACGAGCCCGGCCGCCCCGGAAAGCCCTGACATGGATGCCCAACCGCTGTACGACCTGGCTCCGCTGACAAGGCTCATGCTGCTGGGCTTGTTGATTGCCCTGGGGCCCCTGGCCTGGGTGCGCTGGCGTAACCGTGGGGCATCGCCCATGCGCCGCCTGCAAGCTTTGACGGTGCTCACCCTGTTCTTGACCTTTGACCTGGTGCTGTTTGGTGCCTTCACCCGCCTCACCGATTCGGGCCTGGGTTGCCCCGACTGGCCTGGCTGCTACGGCAGCGCCAGCCCGGTGGGGGCCCAAGCAGAAATCACCGCAGCCCAAGATGCCATGCCCACTGGCCCAGTCACCCACCGCAAGGCCTGGGTCGAGATGATCCACCGCTACCTGGCCACCGGGGTGGGCGTGCTGATCATTGCCATGACGGCTTCTGCCTGGGTGCAGCACCGCGCTTGGCAACGCGCCAAGGCATCCACGGCCCATGCGGGGCCCGCGCCGGGGGGCAGCCCATGGTGGCCTACCTTCACTTTGCTGTGGGTGTGCCTGCAAGGGGCTTTTGGTGCGCTCACCGTCACCATGAAGCTGTTTCCGGCCATCGTCACCTTGCACCTCATCGGTGGCTTGGTGCTGTTGGCCTTGCTGTGCGTGCAGGCCGTGCAGCACACGCGTGCGGCGCAGGGCGTGGCGCGCGTGGGCTTGCCGGGGCCGCTGCGCGCTGCGTTGTGGGCCACGGCCGCACTGGTGTCTGCACAGGTGGTGTTGGGCGGCTGGGTCAGCACCAACTACGCTGTGCTGGCCTGCACCACCTTCCCCACCTGCCAGGGCAGTTGGTGGCCAGCCATGGATTTTGCACAGGGCTTTGAGGTGTGGCGCGAGTTGGGCCTGCTCAAAGACGGCTCCCACATCAGTTTTGCGGGGCTCACGGCCATCCACTACGTGCACCGCCTGATGGCCTACCTGGTGCTGGCAGCTTTGGTGTGGCTGGCCTGGCGGCTGCGCCGCGTTGCTGCGCTGCGTGCACAGGCGCAGTGGCTGGCTGGGCTGGCTGGGCTGCAGCTTGCCACGGGCCTGTCTAACGTGGTGCTGGGGTGGCCGCTGGTGGCTGCCGTGTTGCACACTGGCGGCGCTGCGGCGCTGGTGGTGGTTTTGACCTGGGCCCTTGCCGCCAGCCGTGCTGCAGTGGGCCAGCCTGAGATGTCTGCGCCATTGCGCGCGCCGAGAGTGATTGCATGAGTGTTGCTGCCGTTTCCCCCCCTTCGCGATTCGCGCAGTTTTACGCGCTGACCAAGCCGCGCGTGGTGCAGTTGATTGTGTTTTGCGCCCTGATCGGCATGGTGCTGGCGGTGCCCGGCCTGCCCAGTGCAGCGCAATTGGGCACCATGGCGCTGGCCTGTGTGGGCATCTGGCTGGTGGCCGGGGCCGCTGCAGCGTTCAATTGCATCGTGGAGCAGGGCATTGATGCCAAGATGAAGCGCACCGCCTGGCGCCCCACCGCCAAGGGCGAGCTGTCCAACCAGCAAACCCTGCTGTTCTCTGCGGTGTTGTGCGCTGCTGGCTCGGTGCTGCTGTATGTGTGGATCAACCCGCTGACCATGTGGCTCACCTTTGCCACCTTTGTGGGCTATGCCGTGATCTACACCGTCATCCTCAAGCCGCTGACGCCCCAAAACATCGTGATTGGAGGCGCATCGGGCGCCATGCCGCCGGTGCTGGGCTGGTCGTCTCTCACAGGGGATGTGGGGCCCGAGGCCTTGATCCTGTTCCTCATCATCTTCTTGTGGACGCCCCCGCACTTCTGGGCGCTGGCCTTGTACCGGGTGGAGGACTATCGCAAGTCTGGCCTGCCCATGCTGCCCGTCACCCATGGCAATGAGTTCACGCGGCTGCAGGTGTTTCTGTACACGCTGATCCTGTTTGCAGGCTGCCTCATGCCGTTTGTGTACGGCATGAGCTCGTGGATTTACCTGGCCTTTGCCGTGGTGCTGAGTGCCGGGTTCTGTGGCTACGGCTTTGCGCTGTGGCGCAACTACTCAGATGCCTTGGCCCGCAAGACCTTCCGCTTCTCCCTGATTCACCTGAGCGTGCTGTTTGCCGCGCTGCTGGTAGACCATTACGTGATGTGACCCCATGCAAAAACGAAATGCTATAAAAATAATAGCTGCTAGCGCTTTATTGGTAAGCGCTACGGCACTTTTTTCTGCTTGTGCTGAGAAGAAGGCCGAGTTCAAGGGGGTAGATATCACCGGCGCCGAGTACGCCCGTGACCTGCCCCTGACCGACCACAACGGCCAGCCGCGCCACCTCAAAGACTTTGCTGGCAAGGTGGTGGTGGTGTTTTTCGGGTTCACCCAGTGCCCGGACGTTTGCCCCACTTCCATGCAGGAGCTGGCCGAGGTCAAGCGCACGCTGGGTGCGGATGGTGAGCGCCTGCAAGGCATCTTCGTGACCGTAGACCCCGAGCGTGACACCGCCGAAGTGCTCAAGGCCTACATGGCCAACTTTGACCCCACCTTCCTGGCGCTGCGCGGCAATGCGCAAGAGCTGGCCGCTGTGGCCAAGGACTTCAAGATCTACTACAAGAAGGTGGATGGCAAGACGCCCACCAGCTACACCATGGACCACTCGGCCGGCAGCTACGTGTACGACACTGCAGGCCGCCTGCGCGTGTACCACCGCTACGGCAGCGGCGCCGCGGCCCTGGCGGCGGATGTGGCCACCTTGCTCAAAGAGTCAAAGTAGGGCGAAAGCAGGTTGGCACAGCGTTGGTAGCGGGGTCTGCCTATCGGCATGGCCCACCGGACTACCGGGCTCAATCTGCCTTGATGCCCCGCTGGGCAATGATCTGCCCCAGGGTGGCCGTATCCGCCTTGATGCGATTGGCCAGGCCCTCAGGGGACGTGCCAGCCACTTGCCAGCCTTGCTGGAACAGCTTGGCCCGCACATCCGGGGTGCGTGCAATCTCTGCCAGTACGGTGGCCAGCCGCACCTGCAGGTGCTTGGGCATGGTGGCAGGGGTGGCAAAAGCATTCCAAATTTCCAGCTCAAAGCCCTGGATGCCCGCCTCACTCAGGCTGGGTACATCGGGCGCTAGCGCGCTGCGGCCTGCCGATGTCACCCCAATCGCCCGCAGCTTGCCTGCCTTGACTTGCGCCTGCGCCAGCGCCGGGGGCAGCAGCGCCATCTGCAGTTGCCCGCCCAGCATGGCGGTGGCCACCTGTGGGTAGCCTGCATAGGGCACATGCACCGGGTTGATGCCGCTGCGCGCTTTCAGCAGCTCTGTGCCAATGTGGCCCACTGTGCCCACGCCCGGCGTGCCGTAGCTCCATTTGTCGCCTGCGCTGCGTGCAGCGGCCATGAACTCGCGGGCGTCGGCGGTGGCCGACACCCCGGGCTGGCTCAGCGGGGCCGTCAGCACCAGGGGCGATGTGCCCACCAGCGTCAGCGGTGCCAAGTCCTTTTGCGGGTCATAGGGCACAGCGGCATTGATCAGCTTGGCAATCGTCATGTTGCCGTTGATCATCAAGCCAATCGTATGGTCATCCCGTGCCTTGGCCACCGCATCGGCCCCAATGTTGCCGCCTGCGCCCACCTTGTTTTCCACCAGCACCGGCTGCCCCAATGCCTTGGACAAAGGCTCAGAAAAAGTGCGAGCCGTCAGGTCGGGCGAAGAGCCCGGTGGGAAGCCAACCACAATTTTCAGCGGTTTGGTAGGCCAGGGGGCCTGGGCTGCAACGGCTGGGGCTTTTTGGGCCAGAGCACAAGACGAAGCCAATGCCGTCAACGCCAGGACAACGGCACTGCGGCGAGAGAACACGGGATGCATGGGGCTCCTTCCAAGGTGTATGAATGTGCGGCACACGGCAAAGCGCCTTTGCACCGCACAAAGAAAAGCCCGCCAAATCTGTTGACTAGCTTGCGAAGCCACCACGCAGGGGCATCGCAATCAGCATCAACAGGTTCCTGGCGGGCCCTGTGTGGGGTCTATCGGCAAGGCTCCCAAATGGTAGTGCCGCTGCATGCCCGCTGTACCCCACTCGCACCTTGCTTCAATGGCTTAGGCGGGTTCCGTCAAAGCCTTCTTCATTTTCTTCATCGCAGCCACTTCAATTTGCCGGATGCGTTCAGCACTCACGCCGTAAACCGCCGCCAGCTCGTGCAGCGTCATGCCGCCAGAGCCATCGTCGTTCACCTTCAGCCAGCGCTCTTCCACAATACGGCGGCTGCGCTCGTCCAGGCTGGCCAGCGCATTGGCAATACCGTCAGACGCCAGCACATCGCGTTGGCGCGACTCAATCATGGCCGTGGGCTCGTGCGATGCATCGGCCAAGTAAGCAATCGGGCCAAAGGCTTGCTCGCTGTCGTCCGAAGGGGTGGGGTCCAGCAGCACATCGCCACCCGACATGCGCGTTTCCATCTCAATGACCTCTTCGCGCTTCACGTTCAGCTGTGCTGCCACTACATCGATTTCGTGGTCAGACAGCGTGTCGCGGTGCGTGGCAGCATCAGCTGCGCTGGCATCGGCCTTGAAGCCCTGTTTCATCGAGCGCAGATTGAAAAACAGCTTGCGCTGGGCCTTGGTGGTCGCCACCTTGACCATGCGCCAGTTTTTCAGAATGTATTCATGGATCTCGGCCTTGATCCAGTGCATGGCGTAGCTCACCAGCCGAACGCCCTGGTCAGGGTCAAAACGCTTGACGGCCTTCATCAGGCCGACATTGCCTTCCTGGATCAGATCGCCATGGGGCAACCCGTACCCCAGGTACTGGCGTGAAATGGAAACCACCAAGCGCAGGTGCGACATCACCAAGCGGCCCGCAGCGTCCACATCGTTGTTTTCTTTGAGTTGGCGGGCGTAAGTCTGCTCTTCTTCCTGCGTCAGCAGGGGCAGGCGGTTGACCGCCGAAATGTAGGCGTCCAAGTTGCCCAGGGCCGGGACTAGCGCCCAGGGGCTGGTGGGTGTCACAGCAGTGATTGCGGTTCCAGATGAAAGTGTCATGCCGGGAATCCTTTCCTCAATAGCATCATGTTAGCACTCTCATAGATAGAGTGCTAAGGCCAAAGTTCCCACCCGCAGTTGGCATATGGGATTGCGGCGAAGGCGGTGGCTGCATTGGCGAGTGTCGATTCTCGGGGAGTTTTGTATTTTTCTCACTGAGTTTTGTATTTTTTGGTTTGCAAAAAATCTCGTAAGTTATTGATTTGTATATTTTTTATGGATTTCTAGGGCGTTGTTGCTAGCGAATTTGCTTAAATTTTGGGCAATTTTTCAGCAATCCTCGTATGCCCCGCCTGAAATGACATGCATGTCAAACCCCTTGGTTCAAGGCATCCAAACGGCTTCCCATGAGCGCGTTTTTCCCGCTTCTCAAGGGCGCTGAAAATGCGCACCTCCGCTTGTGGCGTGCCTGAGCGATATCGCCACAGCATTTTGTAATTGGGTACTGGCTTTTGGATGTGTTGATGGCTGCTTCAGGCTGTCACCTGTCATTGTTGTTTGCGATCTGACCGGCAACGATTGCTGCAAGCAGTCATACGGAGGGCGCTTGCTTGATTGACTGCTTAACCTTCGACACCGGTCGTTCGAGCCATGCAACCAGGGCAGAGTCAGCGTGAGCGACCGGTCTTGGCATTAATGGCTTTCCGCTCCCAACCCTGAGCTGTCGCTGGTGAGTTCGAATGTCATGCCGAGAAGCAACCGGGAGAGCGTGGCACGCCCCCAGATCAACTTTCCGCCCGAGGCATCATTGCGCCCACTCTGTGAGCGTCTGTCCATCCCAGCCTGACGGCCACCCCGCCAGCCCGCCCTATGGCGGGTTTATCTCGTCGGTGTCTTAGTACCGCCGGATTGCTTTGTCCAGGCGATTGAGCATGGCGCAGTGGGTCTCGCCCTCAGGCAGCATCAGCTTGGCCAGGGCGTTGTGCCCGTCCGAGGCCGTGGCTGCGCAGTCGATGCCGGTGATCTGTCCGATGGTGTTGTCGCCAGCATCGACATACTCCACGAATCGCGCATGAGTTACATGCACACGACCGCCGCTCGCGTCGACTATGACCCTGCGCCCCAGCACGAACGCCGCCAGCTGCTGGCGGCCGTCGGGGAGAGGGACGTCGGTCGTGCTTGCCGGCTGCTTGAAGCGCACATATCTGAATCGGGCGCAGCAATCGTCAGAGCCCCGGCGCGGCATGACGCGCTGTAGTACCGAGGCAGTCGTGTGGCGGAACGCCCTTCAAAAAATCGACGCCTTGTAGGCTACCAATCCGATCAGCGTCATGGTTGCCCCATGGCCTCCGCAACCGCAACCCTCTCCAACGACACCCGCAACGACATCCTCGCTTCGATCCAGTCCCGAAATAGGACCGCCGGGCTCGCGGCATTCCTCAACGTGCCAAGGGCACCGCAAGGGCACCCGCGAAGCGCGGCGATTCGGCTTCGTCGAGCATGGCTGCGGCGACAGTGGCCCTGCTGACTCCGGCAGGGAAGAGTCGGCGGGGCGCAACATCGGGTGCCACGGTGCGCCGTGAGGTGGCCACTGACCCCTCACCAAGCGGCCCCGCATGGAAGACGGTGCCGCCCGCGCGCAGCACCGTCGTGTCGGCCTCGACCTTGTCCGGCACTTCTTTGCCCAACACCAGGGCCAGCAGCATGCGGACGGCCCAGCCACCTTGGCTTGCCGTCTGCCCGGTGCCGAACGCACCCAGCCAGATAACGCGGGCCGGTCTGGCGGCCACCACCGCGCGTGCCCCTGCGGTGAGCACGCCAGGCCGCCCGCCCTTGCCGATGCCCAATGCGGACAGCAAGGTGACATCGGCGCCCAGCGCCTGGCGTAGCGACGATGGGTCGTAGACATCGACGCGCACAAGCCGCAATCGGGGGTGCGGATCGAACCCGCTGCGGGCGGGGTCGCGCACCAGCGCGCTGACCTCATGGCCACGCGCCAACGCCTGTTGCACAAGTTCTCGGCCCGTGCCGCCGCTGGCACCCAGGATGGCGAGCTTCATGCAGCCTCCTGGCTCGGGATGGAGCGCAGCACGGCAGTGGCTGCCGCGTGCAGCGCTGGCGCAGCCATCAGGATGTCGGTTGCGCCGGGCTGCCAAGGCGAGCCATCGATGCGGCTCACCGTGCCGCCCGCCTCCTGGACAAACAGCACGCCCGCCGCCACGCCCGGCAGCACGCAGGCGTACTGCCAGAAGACGTCGTTCTGGCCGCTGGCGACATGCAGCATCGGGAAGGTCGATGGCACCGACGTGCGCACCAGCAAGGCGTGGCCGAGCATGGCGGTGACCGACCCACCGATCGGCCCGTAGGTGGCGGTTTGTCCCGCCTCGGCCTGGCCTGTGCTGACGATGGCGTCTGCCAGTTGCGTCTTCGCGCTGACACGCACGGCCTGGCCGTTGCGGTGCGCGCCCTTGCCGCTCACTGCAGTCCACATCATGCCCTCTAGCGGGTGGTGGAACACGGCGAGCACAGGTTGGCGATCGCGTACCAGTGTGATGCTCACGCCCCAGTCGCCCAGGCCATGGACGTGGTTGACGTTGCCCTCCACGGCATCCACCACCCACCACTCGCCATCGGGCAGGGGCATGGCTTCGAGTTCGCCGTCCAGCCAGTTGGCACCGGGGCGCAGTGCGCTGAGCGCATCGCGCAAGCCCTTGGCCACCAGTGCCTCGTTGTGGGCCAGTGCCGCCATCAGGGCGTTGCGGTCATGCGGTCGGGCATCGGGCGAGAAGTGGGCCAGCAACTGCTGCCCGGCGCGTTCGGCGGCGGCGGTCATGCCAGCGAGCAAGGCATCGGCGGTGGGCTCGGCGAGGGGGTAGAGGGCTTGGGTCATGTGGTGTGTCTTGCGGGTGGTCGGAGGCATCTCGATGTGCCCATGCCGCCACGATAGGCAAGTGATCACATGACGTCCAGTGCAATATCGGCAATGAATACGTTACCCTGATGCAATGGATATGAACCTGCTCACCGCCCTCGATGCCCTGCTCGAGCACAACAGCGTGGCCATGGCTGCGGAGCGTCTGCACCTGACGCCGCCTGCGGTGAGCCGCACCCTGTCGCGCATCCGCCATGTGACGGGCGACGACATCCTGGTGCGTGCTGGTCGCACCATGGTGCCGACGCCGTACGCCCAGGCCATCCGCGCGCAGGTGCATGCCCTGGTGCAGGAGGCTTCGACCTTGTTGAAGCCCGCCGGTGCGCTCGACTTCACCACGCTTGACCGGGTGTTCACGCTGCGCGGGCACGATGCGCTGCTGGCCGCACTGGCGCCAACGCTGATCGCCAGCGTGGGCGAGGCGGCACCTGCCTTGCGCATCCGCTTCCTGGGCGAAGACGCGTCAGGGCGCCAGGAAGGGCTGCGAACAGAGGTGGACCTGGAGCTGGGCGCGTCGGTGCCGACCCAGCCGGAGATCACGCACCAGGTGCTGGGTGAGGACCATCTCGTCCTGGCGCTGCGACGCCAACACCCCCTGGCCCGGGCCCGGCTGTCGCCTGCGAAGCTGGCTGCCCTGCCGTACGTGGTCGTGTCGCGTCGTGGGCGGCTGCGTGATCGCGTGGACGAGGCCTTGGCCGACCTGGGCCTTTCGCGGCGTGTGGTGGCGTCGCTGCCCACCTCGGCGGCGGCGCTGGAGGTGGTCGCGCGCTCGGATGCCGTCACGGTGGTGGCCCAGAGGCTGTGCGCCGGGCTGTGCGAGGCGCTCGACATCGTGCAGCGACCACTGCCCATGCCGGTGGCGCCTGCACCGGTCGTGCTGTCCTGGCACCGCCGGTTCGACAGCGACGCTGCGCACCGTTGGCTGCGGGCCCGCGTGGCCGACACGCTTCAGGCCGCACTCGTTCAGTGAATCAGTGAAGGCCCGCACCTGGCGCTGCCCATGTCGTGGGGCACAGCAGTGGCTCACCGCGTTCGCAAACAAATTTCGCACCACCACTAGACGACCGGTCTAATTCAATCTATCATTGACCCATGTTCTGCACAGCGCGGCCCGCAAAGCCGCTCCACGCAGCCCACATCGCCGCACTTCCGTTGAAGTGTATTTTTTGATTCGGTTAAATAGTAGACCGGTCTAATTTTTTGACATCAAGGTGAATGCAATGAAAGTTCTGATGGTCCTCACTTCCCACGACCAACTTGGCAACACGGGCCGCAAGACCGGCTTCTGGCTGGAAGAGCTGGCCGCCCCCTACTACGCGTTCAAGGACGCCGGCGTCGAGATCGTGCTGGCCTCGCCGCTGGGTGGTCAACCCCCGCTGGACCCCAAGAGCAACGAGCCGATGTTCCAGACCGAGCTGACGCACCGCTTCGAGGCCGATTCCGATGCCAACGCCCAACTCGCCAACACCGTCCGCCTGGACACCATCGACCAGGCTGACTTCGACACCGTGTTCTACCCCGGTGGCCACGGCCCGCTGTGGGACCTGGTCGAAGACCCGCATTCCGTCGCGCTGATCGAGGCCTTCATCGCCGCCCACAAGCCGGTCGCCCTGGTGTGCCATGCCCCCGGCGTGCTGCGCGACGTCAAGGCCCCCAATGGCCGCCCTCTGGTGGAAGGCAAGCAGGTCACCGGCTTCGCCAACACAGAAGAAGACGGCGTGGGCCTGACCGATGTGGTGCCCTTCCTGGTGGAAGACATGCTGATCGCCAAGGGCGGCCGCTACAGCAAGGGCGCCGATTGGGGCTCCTACGTGGTGACCGACGGCCTGCTGATCACCGGCCAGAACCCGGCCTCGTCGGCCGAAGCGGCCACGGTGCTGCTGAGCCAGTTCGCCGCCACCGCCTGAGCCCGCGCCTCACGCTCACCCGCCATCTTCCATCCCGTTTCAAAGGATCCCCATGACCGCCCGACGCATCTTCGCCCGCTCCGCCCAGCACCTGCTGACCTTGTCCACTTTGGTTGCGGCCTTCGCCGGTGCGGCGCTGACGCCCACCGCGCCCGCCCTGGCCGCTGGCGTCCGGCCTGCGCTGCCGCAAACCGGCAGCGCCCAGCCCTCTGGCAGCTACATCACCACCCGTGACGGCGTGCAGCTCTACTACAAGGACTGGGGCCCGCGTGATGGCCAGCCCGTGGTCTTCAGCCACGGCTGGCCCTTGAGCTCGGACAGCTGGGAGAGTCAGATGATCTACCTGGCCGATCACGGCTACCGCGTCATCGCGCACGACCGCCGCGGGCATGGCCGCTCCAGCCAGCCCTGGGAGGGCAATGACATGGACCACTACGCCGATGACCTGGGCACGGTGATCGACATGCTGAAGCTGAAGAACGCGGTGCTGGTGGGCTTTTCCACCGGCGGCGGCGAGGTGGCGCGCTACATCGGCCGCCATGGCACGGCTCGGGTGGCCAAGGTGGCGCTGGTGTCGGCCGTCACACCGGTGATGATCAAGTCAGCGAAGAACCCGAACGGCGTGCCCATCGAGGTGTTTGACGGCATCCGCGCCGGCCAACTGGCCAACCGCGCCCAGTTGTACAAGGACATCGCCGCCGGTCCCTTCTTCGGCTTCAACCGCCCGGGCGTGAAGGTGTCGCAAGGCCTGATCGACAACTGGTGGTTGCAGGGCATGCAGGCGGGCCACAAGAACACCTTCGATTCGATCAAGGCCTTCTCCGAATCCGACATGACGGAAGACCTGAAAAAGATCGACCGGCCCACCCTGGTGGTGCATGGCGATGACGACCAGATTGTGCCCATCGACATTTCCGGCCGCGCCACAGCCAGGCTGGTCAAGGGTGCGCAGTTGCTGGTTTACCCCGGTGCGCCGCACGGTCTGACCGACACGCACAAGGACCGTTTGAATGCCGACCTGCTGGCCTTCATCCGCCAGTGAACCGGGCGCCGGGCCGGTCGTCTGTTTTGAGATTAATAGACGACCGGTCTAATCTGAGATAGGATGTGAACATGGTTTCCGCCCACACCTCCGAATCCTCTGACGTCCGCGACGGCATCATCGCCGTCGGCCAGCGCATCATGGCCAGCAAAGGCTTCTCTGCGGTCGGCATCAACGAAATCCTGACGGCCGCCAGCGTGCCCAAGGGCTCGTTCTATCACTACTTCGGCTCGAAGGACGCCTTTGGCGAGGCCATGCTCACGGCCTACTTTGCGCAGTATCACGCCGAGATGGACGCCACCCTGGGCCGCAGCAAAGGCTCGCACGCAGACCGCCTGCTGGCCTACTTCCAGGCCTGGCGCGAGGGCCAGTCGCTGCAAGACTGCCAGGGCAAATGCCTGGCCGTGAAGCTGGGCGCCGAGGTGGCCGATCTGTCCGAGGCCATGCGCGCGGCCATGAAGCTGGGCACCACGGGCATCGTGTTGCGCCTGGCGCAGGCCATCGCGGCGGGGCAGGCCGACCATTCGCTTGGCGTGCAGACCGACCCGGCCGAGCTGGCCGAAAGCCTCTACCAGCTGTGGATGGGCGCCAGCGTGATGGCCAAGATCGCCCGCAATGCGCAGCCCTTTGACGTGGCTCTGGGCGCCACGCGCCGCCTGTTGCAATTGCCGGGCTGACCCCTCCCATCGGGCACTTCGCGGGAAGTGCTTTTTTTTGCCCGATCAAGAATAGACCAGTCTACTATTAACATGAGCAACCCTTACAAGACACTCTCCCTGACCGATGCCAAGGCCATGTCCCAAGCGGCAGAAGCCTTTGCGCTTCAGTTCGGCCTGCCGTTTTCGGTAGCCATCGTGGACAGCGGCGGGCACCTGCTGCACTTCACCCGGGGCGACGGTGGCGCGGTGGGCTGCGCCGACCTGGCGATCAACAAGGCCTACACCGCCGTGGCCTTCGGGCAATCCACCGCCGACCTGGCGCTGCTGGCGCAACCCGGTGCACCGCTGTTCGGCATCCAGCACAGCCTCAATGGGCGCGCCGTGATCTTTGGTGGTGGCGTCCCGGTGCTGTCCAACGGCAACGTGATGGGCGCCATCGGCGTCAGCGCCGGCACCGTTGAGCAGGATGTGGCCGTGGCCATGGCCGCGATGGCTGCACTGGAGACCGGCGCCGCCGATGCGTGGTCCACAGGTCACAGCCCTGATTGAACGCTTCATGCCCGCACCACATTGGAGATGACGATGCACACCTGCACTGCCGACGCCTTGTCCAGCCCTATCGAACAGAGCCGAATACTCAAGCTGGCTGGAAAGCCGCGCCTTGCAGCGGCCATACGCCCCGCCGAGCCCACCGGGCTCAGCCTCCCCATGACCATCGCAGTCATGGTGCTGGTGGCCACCAACCTTCGCCCGGGCATCGTGTCTGTTGCCCCTGTGCTGGGCTCCTTGCGCAGCGAGTTCCATATCAACAACGCGCAGGCCGCCCTGCTGACGGCCATCCCGACCTTGCTCATGGGGCTGCTGGCCATCCCCACACCCTGGCTGGCGCGGCGTTTCGGGCGCCATCGCGCGGTTCTCGCGGCGTTGGTGCTGTTGGCCGTGGCCACGCTGTTGCGTGCGTTCACCACGTCCACCGTTCTGCTCTTCATCAGTACAGCAGGCGTTGGTGCGGGCATCGCTGTGGCGGGCGCACTCATGTCCGGCTTTGTCAAGGCCCACCATCCGGGGCGCGGGTCGCTGTTGATGGGCCTGTATGCGGCCTCGCTGGGCCTGGGCAGCACCCTGGCCGCTGCGTTGACCGGGCCAGTGGCAGCACTCACCGGTGGCTGGCGCATGGCCACCGCCATTTGGGCTGTTCCGGGCCTGGTGGCCATTGGGGCCTGGCTGCAGGTGTCAAGCGCCGAGGGCACCCATACCGCACCCGATCGCACGGCAGTCAAGGCTGCGCACCCGCATCCGGCCCGCTCTCGGACGGCCTGGCTGGCTGCGCTCTACTTCTCAGCCAACAACTTCTTGTTCTTTGGCCTGCTGGCTTGGCTGGTACCCATGAACCAGGCCTTTGGCGCAACTGCAGCGCAGGCTGGGCTGATGCTGGCTGGCTTCACCACGGTGTTCATGTTGGCCAACCCCATGCCGGCCTTGGTGAGTCGGGGCCATGACCGGCGCTGGCCAATCGCAGGCTTTGCCGGCGCCTTCCTGGCGGGCATCGGCATGTTGATCGCCGCGCCGCATGCCCCGGGCTGGCTGCCCATCGTGCTGCTGGCCGTGGGCGTGGGCGGGTCTTTCTCGCTCGGGATGACGCTGCCGCTGGACAACGCGGCCGACGCGACCGAAGCCAACTCGTGGACTTCCTTCGTTTTAGCCATAGGCTATGGCGTGGGTGCGCTTGGCCCGCTGACCCTCGGGCTGCTGAACGACCTTACCCACAGTTACCTGTCAGGTCTGTGGGTGCTGGCGGCAGTGGGGGCGCTAAAGCTGGCTCTGGCGCCATTCCTCAACAGGCGAAGAGACGAGTGAGAGACTCCATGCATTGAGCCTCAGCAAAGGCGAAGCACCGCATGGTGGCCTCACGGGCAGAACCCATGCAAATGGTCGGATCGAACGCCTTTGGCACCTTTCCCGACCGCCCTCTGATGACCCCAACAGGCTGATTGCTGACACTCACCGGGAAACGTTCAAGCGGCTTCTGTGCGCCCAAACTTGACGCTCCACATGTCGGAGAACGAAGGTGATCTTTCGCACTCGTACGATCCGGCCCGCCCCTCCGGCAGGCCCAGTCGGTGTATTCACTCAACGACGAGGACAACCGCAGAGATCACGCGTGAGCGTCAGCCAGCGTTGGCATAGTCGATCTGCAGGAAATCGATGGGCTCACGCCTGAGCACGGGCTAGGCGTCGTGGACCAGGTACCCACCGGATTCCGCTTATCGCAGGCAGAGTGGGGGCGTTTTCAATCGGCGTGTAGGCCGTAACACGACTGCGTCCTGCAGTCGCTCGGATATGACGACAAGCAACCGAATCTCATCATTTGCGAAAGAATCGTTGCGAAGTTTCCCCTTAGTATTTCTCAAGTCAACGATTTGTTCCGAATACAGTTCCAGTGCCGATGTCCAAGTTTGCCATCCACGGTGTAAATCCTCGCAGAGACTTCGACGATGTCCCTCGACCTGTCGTTGCCATGAGTGCCACCTCGGTAGCGAGTGACTGGGAAAACGGGAGGCACCAGCATCACAAAGCTCAGCTGATTTACTCGGTTCGCGGCATCCTCAACTGCGAAATCGAAGACGGCGTCTGGATCGTGCCGCCACAGTGCGCGTTATGGATACCTGGAGACTTGCCCCACTCGGCAAGAGGATCGGGCGAAACAGAAATTTATTGCCTCTTCATCGAGCCTGACGCGGCACCGAATCTTCCGACAACCTGTTGCACGATTTCGGTATCGCCATTGCTGCGCGAGTTGCTATTGAAGGTGGCCAGCTTTCCTGAGTTGTACGCTCAGGGAGGACGGGAAGACCGGCTGATTGCGGCGTTGCTCGATGAGTTGGTTGATGCGCCGGTGGAGGACCTACACCTGCCCATGCCGCGCGATCCTCGATTACGCCGCCTCGCAGAAATGATGCTGGCCGACCCCACGGACAAAACCTCGAAAGCCGATTGGGCTACGCGCATCGGCATGAGCGAGCGAAACATGACCCGGTTGCTGCTGCACGAAATTGGAATGAGCTTTGGGCGCTGGCGCAGGCAACTGCACGTGATCCTTGCGCTTCAACGTTTGACCAAGGGTGAAAGCGTGCAGACAGTGGCACTGGAACTGGGGTACGAAAACGCCAGCGGATTCATCACGATGTTCCGCAAGGCGGTGGGCAAGCCTCCGGCACGCTACCTGTCGGACCGCAATAGCGGCGCTGAGCCTGCTTCCGTGCCCGGCATCATGCTTGCCGATGAACTTTCGCCCTGACTAAGGTCGGCAAACCTCCGTCACATCACCACGTAGTGGCCGACATTTCGCGAAGATCGTGGTGATGGTGTGACCGTCATCGCGTTGAGAGCGAAGCCTGCTCCGACACGAGCAACTGCACCAGCACGCTGTGCCCGGGCGCGGCGAAACATGATGTCGTCGAGCCTACCCAGGACGATCTCCATCATTCTCGCGCAATCAATTTTTTTCAGTTCCGCCAAAGTTTGTGGCAATCCGCAGATTGGCCTAAATGAAAAATAAAGTGGCCTGATTTCGCTATCGAGCCAACTTCACTCTGCTGTCAAATTACGCATTCAAACGCTAATGAGTATTATTTGATGCGCAATTTCAAGGATGCCGGAAGACTCCGCTGGCAAATCGAGATGAGCACCATGCGTGCCGTCCCTCCCGGACTTGATGTGCCATGTCACGGCCGCAGGATTTCTCCCCGCAGCGTGTTGGGTGCTGCGGTAGCTGGGGCAATTTTCTTCAGTGCGCAAAGCGCATGCGCCGCCGAGCCATTGCAGCCGCGAGACGAGGTCGGGGGAAAAACGACTCAAGGGGAACCCACGTTGCCGGCAGTCACCGTATCGGACCAAATGAATGCTGTGGCGACTGAAGGTACAGGTTCGTACACCACCGACGAGACGGCGGCAGCCACGCGCCTGCCGCTGTCGTTGCGGGAAACTCCGCAGTCCGTCACGGTCATCACGCGTCAGCGCATGGACGACCAGCAGTTGAATTCGGTGCAGAGCGTGCTGGAGAACACTACGGGCATCGCGTCATATCAATCCGACAGCGAACGCACGAGCTTCTATTCGCGCGGCTTGCTGATCAACAACGTCCAGTACGACGGCATCCCGACGGTGGTCGGCAGCCCAATCAATGGGAGCGGTATTGGTTCTCTCGATACGGCGTTCTATGACCGTGTCGAGGTCGTGCGCGGTGCCTCGGGCCTGCTAACCGGCACCGGCAATCCATCGGCGGCCATCAACCTGGTGCGCAAACGCCCAACCCGTGAATTCGCGGCGTCCGCATCCCTCGGTGCAGGGAGTTGGGATACCTACCGGGGATTGGCCGACGTCTCGACACCGCTGACCAAGGACGGTCGCATCCGAGCACGCGTGGTGGGCACGTACCAAGACGGCCGTTCGTACATCGACGGCTACAAACCGCAGAGGAAGTCGTTCTATGGCGTCGTCGAGGCAGACCTGACCCCGGACACGACCGTGAGCCTGGGATACGACCACCAGGACATCACGCCGAAAGGCGCCACCTGGGGCGGTCTGCCGCTGTGGTTCAGCGACGGCACGCAGGCGGACTATTCACGCTCCAGAAGCTACGCTCAGGACTGGAGCCGCTGGGACAATAACCTCAAAACAGGATTTGCCGCAATCGAGCACCGCTTCAACAACGGCTGGAATTTGCGTGCCACTGCCAACCAGTACCGTACCGAACACGATACCGAACTGCTCGGCCTCGTCGGCCGCCCCGATCGCGCAACTGGACGGGGAGCCTTCCCCAACGGCGCCCTCCCGGTAGCACTGGCGTCTGAGGGGAGCAGTCGCCAGAACACCTTTGACGTGATGGCCAGCGGTCCGTTCGAACTGCTGGGCCGCCAACACGACCTGGTAGCAGGCGCGACAAATTCTCGTCGCACGGCTGGCCAGGACGATCTGCCGCCGTTCTTCGCGGCCATTGCGCCGGTCAACGTCTACACCCTGAGTCCAGCATTTTCCCGGCCCAACCTCGATGCCATGGCTCGGATACCGACCCGCACTCGAATCAAGCAGAGCGGTGTCTACAGCGCGGCGCGGATTTCGCTGTCCGACCCACTGAGGCTGATAGTCGGCGGACGTTTCAGCAGCTATGAAATTGACGATACCGCCGGTGGTGCGTCTTTGCATTACAAAAAGAGCAGCGAGTTCACCCCGTACGCCGGTTTGGTCTACTCCATCAACAAGACCTATTCGGCCTACGCCAGCTACACGGGCATCTTCAATCCGCAAACTGACTATCGGGACAGCCTGGGCAACGTACTCACGCCGTCCAAGGGTAAAACCAAGGAAGTCGGTGTGAAAGGCGAATACCTCGATAGGCGCTTGAATGCGTCGGTAGCCCTGTTCGAGACCGAGCTGGACAACGCGGCGCAGACCGTCGCAGGAACCCGTACGCCCAGCGGCGCCCAAGCCTATCGCGGCGCCGATGGGACCAGGTCGCGCGGGATCGAGTTCGATCTGCAGGGCGAACTGGCGCTTGGCTGGAACATCTACGCTGGAGTCGCCCACTTCACGGCAAAAGACGGCGCTGGCGTCCGCTTGAATTCGCAAATACCGCGCACCACCGCCCAGTTTTTCACGACCTACCAGTTGCCGGGTGAGTGGAGCCAGTTGACCCTGGGTGCTGGCGCCAAATGGCAAAGCCGCTTCTACCAGGCCCCCAATACCGGCACCAGTTCCCTGGGTGGCGAGCAAAGCCCATATGCGCTCGTGTCGTTGATGGCTCGCTATGCCATCACCAAAAAGACCAACGTGACCATCAACCTCAATAACGTATTCGACAAGAAATACGCGCTGCAAAAGGGTGATTTCGACACCGTCAGCTATGGCGCACCACGCAACGTGATGGTGACGCTGGACTACAGGTACTGATTTTCCCGCAAACACTCAATCATCGATTATCGAGAAAGCTCCCATGACCTTTCAGTCTTCTTCAACTCGCGGCCGGCATCTGGCCATACACAACCCAAACAAGGTCGCTCTGTTCTGGTTGACCACCGGCGCTGGCGCGGTGCTATTTGTCACCTTTCAATTGTTCTTCTACGTCAATGACCTCGCGAGAGCACACGGAGCGACGCCGGCGATTACGTTCGAGCCTGGCGTACTGTGGATGTTTTCCGCCTTCTATGGTTGCTGGATCGTCACGGTGCTTATCGCATTGATCGGAACCCGCAAGGCCCAGTGGACTGCGCTGGTCTTTGGCAGTTTGCTTGTTGTCCTCAATACGCTCGGTGGAGTTTTGGACGGGCTGCGCGACGGCTGGCATGTGGCCTTCTCGGCAGTGTTCTTCATAACGCTGCCCGGGGTGTTCGCCATTGCGGCCACCTGGCGTCACATCAAAACCAAAGGAGTGGGTCATGTCGATGAATAGTTCTAACTTTCCCTTGGTCTGGATGAATCTTTCGCAAAAACCTGGACATGACCATCAGAGGGACTTCGATGAATTCGAGGCCAATCTACGGCGCGGCGAGCCCTTCGTGATCCTGAGCGATACCGCACCTGACGACGATGACCATGAGCACACGCCTGAAGAAAAGAAGCGCACCGCGCTCTGGATGAAAAAGCACAAAGTTGAATTGCGCAGACTTGTCCGAGCAATGATCCTGATCGAACCCAACTCGGCAAAGCGTCTGGGGCTCAAGGCTTTTGCGGTCGTCTTCGCCAAGTTCTGGGGCTATCCTCTTCTTCTGGCTTCTTCGCGTGAGCAGGCGATAGAGATGGCAACAGAGCTGCTGTCAACGGGCGCCCCGCAATCCCGCTGATGGCCGGCGCCACCATCTGATGGCACAGAAAAAAAGCGCCGCCATCGCACCGATGGCGGTGGCGGCGGTGCAGGCCGGCAGCGCTTTTTTGCTTCTGAAGTCGTGAAGCTCTTGGACATCGGTATCTCTCAGGGTGGTTGATTTTCGGCCTCTAC
Organism: Acidovorax sp. 1608163; assembly: GCF_003669015.1. Classification (NCBI taxonomy): domain Bacteria; kingdom Pseudomonadati; phylum Pseudomonadota; class Betaproteobacteria; order Burkholderiales; family Comamonadaceae; genus Acidovorax; species Acidovorax sp. 1608163. Next base: position 3,612,140 of record NZ_CP033069.1, on the reverse strand, counting down.
TAGACGTCTGCTTTTGGCACCAAAGCTGCCGCCGAAGTCTCGCTGGACTTCACCCGGTTCAATAGACACCTATCAAGGTCGAAATTGAACTGGAGAGTGAGAAATGAAGAGAGTGCGATACCCGGCTGAGTTCAAGGCAGAAGCCGTCAAACAGGTGACCGAGCGTGGTCATGGGGTAGTGGATGTAGCCAAGCGATTGGGCATGTCGGACAAAAGCCTGTACCTGTGGGTGCGGCTTGCCAAAGAGCAATCGAGCGCAGGGGGGGCAGAGACAAGCCAGCTCAAGGCCGAGGTATCCCGGCTCAAAGCGGAGCTCAAAAGGGCCAATGAGGAGCGCGACATCCTAAAAAAGGCCGCAACGTACTTTGCCAAGCTGTCCGGGTGAAGTACGCATTCATGGCCGAACATAAAGGCCAGTTCCGGCTCAGCAGCATGTGCCGCGTTCTGCGCGTACAGCGCAGTGGCTATTACGCTTGGAAGGCCAATCCAAAGTCCAAACGCGCCTTAGCCGACGATGTCTTGCTGGCAAGCATTCGGCAATCCTTTGACGACAGCCACGGGATTTATGGAAGCCCACGCATCCTGCGGGACTTGCGAGAGGACGGTATGGCGTGCGGTCAAAAACGTGTAGCACGCCTGATGCGCCAGGCCCAACTGCGCTCAGTGCGTGGTTACAAGCGGCCACGCTACCGAGTCGGTCTTCCTGCGACTGCCGCACCGAACCGGTTGCAACGTGAGTTCACGGTCACGCTACCGAACCAAGTGTGGGTCACCGACATTACCTATATCCGAACCCATGAGGGCTGGTTGTACCTAACGGCCGTAATTGACCTGTACTCGCGCATGGTGGTCGGCTGGGCGATGAACTCCAGCATGGCTACAGAGTTGGTGTTGGATGCGCTCACGATGGCAGTGTGGCGCAGGCGCCCAACGGGTCCAGTGATGATCCATTCCGACCAAGGAAGTCAGTTTGGCAGTGACGACTTCGCCCGCTGGTGCAAGGACAACCAATTGGTGCCAAGCATGAGCCGACGTGGAAACTGTTGGGACAACGCGGTAGCAGAGTCCTTCTTCAGCAGCTTGAAGAAGGAGAGAATCAAACGCCATATCTATGCCACCAGGCAAGACGCCAAGTCAGATGTGTTTGACTACATCGAAGGTTTTTACAATCGAATCCGTCGGCACAGTCACCTAGACCAACTGAGTCCGCTGGCATTCGAACAACTTCGAAACGGAAGTTGAAATATGTCTACGAAACCGGGTGAAGTCCACTCAGCGGTGGCTGCACGCATGGCCGACAGCTGCGCCATGGCGGCCACAGCCAAACCCAGCAACATCAATACCAGCAAAGCAAACGCGCCCGACAGGCGCGTGGAAATCTTCAGATTGTTCATGGACTCACGTTTTCAAATCAAGGGGATACCCTGTGGCCACTCCTGATTGATGCGTGGGCCCAATGGCCACTCGCATCGCCCCATGGCGACAAGCAATGCCAGAACTATACCTATGATTAGTTGCAAATTCAATATAAATGATACATATGATTCAAATTCGCAGGATTCCTTGACCTAGCGCTAAAAATTCGAGGAGAGTTTTTGATTTCCATGCAGAAGTGACCTACTTAACTTGCTGGCCCCCTCTAAATCTGCCCCATGTCCCAACCCTAATCTGCTGCTTTTAAAGCCAAAGGAGAGCAGGAGTGGCAACACTGAGTGCCACCAGGCATTGGGCTCTGAGAGCAGCTGTCCATCCGGGAAATCGCCCGCCGCACGGGCCTTTTGCGAAACACCCTACGCAAGTAGCTCTTTCTTACTCTCCGCGCTTTTCACACCCTCGAGGAGACTTTGAACAGGTTCTTAGACGCCGTGGCAATTTCGGGCCATTGCTTCTCTCGAAATTGGTGTGTCCATGCATGAAAGTCTCCTGATGGCATCGGTTTCGCAATGAAATATCCCTGGGCAATATCACAGCCCAATTCGATCAACATATCCCAATCTTGTTGGGTCTCTACACCCTCTGCAACGACCTTGCGGCCCAATGCGTGGGCCAAATCAATGGTTGATTTGACGATGATGGCGGAGTCAATGCTTGTGGACATGTCGCGCACAAACGATTGGTCGATCTTGACGTATTCCACGGGCAGCTTGAGCAGGTAGCTGAGCGATGAATACCCGGTTCCAAAATCGTCAATGTACAGAGAGACTCCCTCTTGCCGCAGGTCATGCAAGACTCGTAACGCAAATTCTGGGTCTTCCATCACCGTACTTTCGGTGATTTCAAACTCCAGCAGGCCCCTCGCCACGTTCCAGTTGTCGTGTAGCAAGCGCACTTTTCGCAGCAGTGTTTCATCTCTGAGATTGCGAGCCGACAGGTTCACCGCGATAGGAAATGCATCGCCGCGGCTTTGGGCTTCATGGCATATGCGCATGGCTGATTCGATGACCCAGTCGGTGAGGTTCTTGATGAGACCGGTGTGCTCCGCAAGGGCGATGAACTGGGTTGGGCCGATCAACCCGCGATCAACGTGCTGCCATCGCACCAGGGCCTCTGCACCCAATATGGCACCACTCGCCATTTCCACTTTGGGCTGGAGGTAGAGCACCATGTCGCCATGGTCGATGGCTCGATGCAGCTCGGCCGCCATAGCCAGGCGCTCTGGGTGCGCTTCGTCATTGGTGGGGTCATACACCTTGAATCCGAGCTCTCTCCTTTTTGCCTGATTCACCGCAAAGTCGGCGTGCTGCAGCAACTCGTCCGCTGTGCCTCCGTGGTCAGGAAAAAGCGCAATACCGATGCGGACCCCGACGTCCAAAGAGAGGTCTGCGATCTCAAACGGCTGCTGCAGCATCGACTGCAGTCGGCTCACCATCGCGATAGCATCCGTCTCGCTGCCTGGCGAAAGCAGCAAGGCGAATTCATCGCCGCGCAAGCGGGCGATCAAGTGGGCATCGGGCACCGCTGAACGGAGTCGGGCACCGAACTGCCGCAGCAGCTGGTCTCCATGGGTTAGCCCCAGTGCTTCATTGATCTCGCGCAGCCGGACAATGTTCACCTGCAGCAGCGCCAAGGGCTGGGCACCCTCTGTCCCCCGGGTTGCCTCCATGGCCCTTGTCACCACTTCGATGAAGTGAACTTCGTTGGGTTGACCGGTCAGCGCATCCATCCGGGTCAGGCGGTGCATTTCTGCTTCTGCTGCGATACGTTCGGCCTTGGCCCGCAGGCTGGAAATGCCGAACGCGAGGTCGTCTGCCGATTCCGTCAAAAGCCGCACTTCGTCGGGCCCAAAAGTGTTCGGTTCGCGCGCAAAAATAGTCAGTGCGCCGATGACGTTTCCTCCAACCCACAGAGGGCAAGCGAAGCATGACGCGTTGCCCTGTAAAAACGAGCGCCAAGGGCGGTAGCTCGGATCATTTTGCATGTCACCAATGACCTGGGTGGCCTTTTCCCGGATGGCCGTCGCTATGGCGCCTTGGCCCAGCTCACTGTCTGCCCATGTCACCTTCAGTGAGCGCAGAACGTCCATGCCGAGGCCGTACCCACTCTCAGCCATGGGGCGTACAGATTTCTCGGGGTCCTTCAAGGCATACCAAACCATGGCGGCGGGGTAGCCGCCGGCGTCCACAATGGCCTTGCACATGGCGTCGAGCAATGACTGCTCCTGTGTTGCCCGAAGCATCGCGCTGTTGCCCGCGCTGAGGGTTTTCCAGGCGCGGGTCGCTCGCTCCAAATCTGTCACGCGCTGACCAAGCTCAGCGTTGAGTGTCTGGATTCGGTGCTCGGCCTGTTTGCGCTGCGAAACATCGGCCCCAAGGACGTAGTACCCAAGGACCACGCCTTGTGCGCTGCGCTTGGGGGCCAAACTGATTGCAAGCCAGACGTCCGGAAAAGGTTGCCAATCGTAGCTTTGAGCTTCGCCCGCCAGTGCCTTGTCAATGGCCGGCGAAGCGATTGCATAGCGATCATCACCCAGTACCTCTTGCACGGTGCTTCCAGTAATGTCGTTGTGGTCCGGGGCAAAACGCAGCCGGTACTGCTCGTTGGCATAGACATACCTGCGTTCTGCATTCACATACGCGACCATCACAGGGACGCTGCTCATCACGCTGTGCAGGTGTTCCTGCGCTTCGCGCAATTGCGCTGTCCGTTCGAAGACCCGTTGTTCCAGCAGTGCGTTTTGCTCTTGAATGAACTGCTTTGCCTGGCGTTCCGCGGTGATGTCTCGAAAGACAAGGACCACCCCCTGAGGGATGCCAGATTCGTCACGTATGGGCGCCGCGTTGGCTCCTATCGGGCAATGGGCGCCGGTGCGTGTCACCAGCGATATGCCATCGATTTCTTCGAGAACCTGATTCGTTGCCAGCACGGTGGTAACCAGCGAGCGATCCAGGGGCTGTCCGTCTTGTCCGACGAGCCGGAAAACGCTGTCTACCCGCTGGCCTTGTGCCTCGCCTGAGGCCCACCCGGTGAGGCGTTCTGCCGCCGGGTTCATGTGCGTGATTCGCCCCTGGGAGTCAGACTCAAGTACAGCGTCGCCCAGTGACCTCAAGGTCGTTGAGAGATTTTCTTCGCTCCGGATCAACGCGTGGTGGGTGGCCTCGCTTTCCGCTAACTGGCGCCTGATCAGAACGTAGGTTGCAGCCAGCATGGCGACCAGCAAAGTCGCAACCGCTGCGCCACTGGCTGCCAGAACGCGTTGACTCGTCAGTTGACCTGCCGTGCGGTATTCCAGGACTTCGCGAGCTTCCGTATCCATCGCGTGGAAGAGCGCATAGGTGCGTTCTCGCGTCTCCCTCAAAGGCGCACCTGAAACAAAGGCGGTGGCTGCTTCTTGTCCCTGATTTTTTCGCAGAATCTCGACCTGCTTGGCAATCGCAATGCGCTCGTTAATGACCGCACGCAGCTTCGTCCACCGCTGCATCTGCGCTGAACTGTCGCTGATCAATGACTGCAATCGTGCCAGCGAGGCTTCTCTGGCCGCAAGCCGGTCATTGCGTTCTTTCAAGGCAGCGGCGTCGCCTGAGATTCGGTAGCTTTGTGTGCTGAACTCGATTTGAAGGGTGTCAGCCCTGGCTTCGGTGATTGTTTGCACCACTTGGTAGGTGTGCGAGACGAGGCGAGCGGCTTCTCTGGCATCGGCGGCCAGCTTCCATGTCGTAGCTGCGAGCGCCACCACCACGAGGGCGGCGGCCAGAAATCCACCGAGGACTTTCCTCTCAAAGCTACGCTGCAGCCATACCTGCTTCGCCATATGCCTCCCTGGGCGCCCATCGGCGCAGATTTCATGGTGCACTTCGTAGTCCGATGGGCGAGGGGCTCAGGCGGCACAACCTGTCCCCAAGATCCGTTCATCGGGTGCAGCGTGTGGCAGTCACCCGTGCCACGGACTGCTGCAGTCGCTAAAGACATCGCAGTGCGCCTGCTCATTGAAGCGAAGCAAACCACGTTGGTGACGGGTCACGTTCCAGCCCCACCGCTGCGCACCAGCTGTTCAAATTCAGAATGCGGCAACGGGCGACCGAAGAAATAGCCTTGGAACGCCTTACACCCGTGGCCTAGCAAAAACTCGTGGTGTGCCTGGGTCTCAACCCCTTCTGCAATGACCGACAGGCCCAAGCTACCCGCCAGCGCGATGATGGAGCGGGCAATGGCTGCGTCGTTGGGATCCACCAGGGCATCTCGTACAAAGCCCTGATCGATTTTGATCTGATCCAGCGGCAGGCGCTTGAGGTAGCTGAGCGATGAATACCCGGTGCCGAAGTCGTCCAGCGAGAAGCCCAGGCCGTAGGCCCGTAAAGCACGCATGGTGGTGATGACGCTGTCCACGTTTTTGAGCAGCAGGCTCTCGGTCAGCTCCAGCTTGATGTGGGTGGGGTCTGCGCCTGTGGTGTGCAGCAGGTTCAGCACCTGGGTCACAAAGTCGTCCTGGTGGAACTGGCGCGCGCTGACGTTGATGGCCAGGGTCAGGTGTGCAAGGGCCGGGACGTTGCGCCATTGGGCTTGCTGGCGCAGGGCGGTTTCCATCACCCACAGGCCCAAGGGCACGATGAGGCCTGTGTCTTCTGCCAGGGCAATGAACTCACTGGGCGGCACCATGCCGTGCTCGGGGTGCTGCCAGCGCACCAGGGCTTCGGCGCCCTGGATGCGGCCGGTTTCATCGACCTGGGGTTGGTACAGCAGCAAAAACTGCCCTTGTTTGAGGCCGTTGTGCAGTTCGGCTTCCAGCATGGCGCGGCGGTTGACGGCCTGCTGCATGTCCGGGTCAAAAAAGCGCAGCGTGTTGCGCCCCGCGTCTTTGGCTCGGTACATCGCCATGTCGGCCTGTTTGAGGATTTCATCCACTGTGGTGCGCTGGCCGTGCAGCAGCGTGATGCCGATGCTGGCAGCGCAGTGGTACTCGTGCCCGGCCAGGTCGTAAGGCTGTGCCAGGCGGGCGCGCAGCATTTCGCCCAGCATACGGGCTTGGTCTGCAGCCTCGGTGGGGTCCGTGCCCAGGTTTTGAAGCACCACCACAAATTCATCGCCGCCCAGGCGTGCCACGGTGTCCAGTTCGCGCACATGGCTTTGCAGGCGGCGTGCCACTTCGGTCAGCAGCATGTCGCCCACCTCATGCCCGCGGGTGTCGTTCAGCGTTTTAAAGTTGTCCAGGTCCACAAACAGCACGGCCGTGGCCATGCCGCTGCGGGTGCTGCCTGCCAACACTTGCTGCAGCCGGTCCACCAGCAGTCGCCGATTGGGCAGCTCCGTCAGGGCGTCGTAAAAGGCCAGATAACGGGCCTCGTCTTCGGCAGCCTTGCGGCCAGAGATGTCGATGTCGATGCAGAACATCTCGGGCGGCTGGCCGGGCACTTGGATGTAGGCGTGGCTGGAGAACACATCGACCAAGGTGCCGTCTTTGCGTTGCAGTTGCAACTCTCCCGCCGGGATGACCTCGCCCGTGGCAAACATATGTTCTACGTTGCTGCGCACCGTGTCGCGCATCACGGGCGGGATGATCAGATCGAACAGGCTGCTGCCCATGGCCTCTTCGGCGGTGTAGCCGTACAGCCGCTCTGAAGCCTTGTTCCAGTAAGTGGTGGTGCCATCTGCCAGATAGCCCTGCACAGAAATGGATGGAATATTGAGCAGTAAGGAGCGAAACCGCAGCTCGGACTCCCGCAGGGCAGCCTCCGCCTGCTTGCGGGCAGTGATGTCGCGCGCCAGCAGCACCACCGCCTTGTCCCCCTGCACGGGCACCCCCAGGGGTTGGGTGCGCCCCTCGAATTGGCGAAGGCCGTCGAGGGTGCGAATTTCGTATTCGAGCGTTTGGGTGCGGCCCGTGCGCAGGGTTTCGTGGATCAGCCGCAGATACAACTGCGTCTGGTCGGGCGGCAGCACATCGCTCAGTTGCTTGCCAAGCAAGTCCTTGGCGCTGGCGACCAGGGCCGTTTTGTCGTTGGACAGCACCTCCAGGTAGCGCCCGTTGCGGTCCAGCACCAGCAGCACGTCGGGGATGGCCTGCGTGATGGCGCGCAGCCGGGCGGAGCTTTCGCTCAAGGCCCTTTCGGTGTTCAAGCGCTCTTCCACGTCTTTCAGCAGCATGCCCAGCAGCAAGGTGGCCACGGTGAAGATCAGCACGAAGGGCAGTGCCACGGTCTGGTTGATGCGCTGCACCGCTGGCTCTGGCAGCAGCTGAAATGCCCCCACCACAGCCAGGTGCACCAGCAGCCCAAAAAGCAGCAAGGTGCGCGGCTCTACATCCAGCTTGCCGCGCTGGCGGGCCTGCCGGTACAGCAGGCCCAGCGCCACACAAATCACCACCACCAGCAGGCCCACGCCCATGCCCGCACCGCCAATCCAAAGGCGCCAGCCCATGGTCAGGGTGCCCGCAATGATGGCGACCACAGGCCCGCCAAACAGGCCCGCCATGCACAGCACGACGGAGCGCGCATCAAAGATCACGCCGGGCATCAGCACCACGGGCAGCAGCATGCCCACCACGCAAATGCCGCCAAACAGGGCGCCCGAGACGATCTGCCCGATCAGGGGCTTTTGCCGCCAGACACGGATGTTGACACCATGCAAAAAGCACAGCGCCAGCAGCAGTGCAACGCCTTTGAGCAGTTCAAGGAACATGGGCCTCCGCCTGGGTGAGGGGTAAGCCCATCATCCGGGGGTTGCAGCATTTTGTAAACGGAATTTGTCCCCGCACCATAGCGATGTGGCGGCGGGCACTTCAGGGCACCCCGTGGGCGCCCTGAATGGGGCGGTAAAAGGTCAGGACAGCAGTGCTTGCGCAAATTCGCGCGCGTTGAAGGTTTCTAGGTCTTCCAGCTTCTCGCCCACGCCAATGAAATACACGGGGATGGGGCGCTCTTGCGCAATGGCGGCCAGCACGCCACCCTTGGCGGTTCCGTCCAGTTTGGTCACGATCAGGCCGGTCAGTTGCAGCGCATCGTCAAACGAGCGCACCTGCGCCAGCGCGTTCTGGCCCGTGTTGCCGTCGATGACCAGCAGCACCTCGTGCGGTGCGGTGCCGTCGGCCTTGGTCACTACGCGTTTGATCTTTTTGAGCTCTTCCATCAGGTGCAGCTGCGTGGGCAGGCGGCCTGCGGTGTCCACCAGCACCACGTCTTTGCCCCGGGCCTTGCCAGCGGTCACGGCGTCAAAGCTCACGGCAGCGGGGTCGCCGCCTTCTTGGCTCACGATTTCCACAGTGTTCCGGTCGGCCCACACACCCAGTTGTTCGCGCGCCGCAGCGCGGAAGGTGTCGGCGGCGGCCAGCAGCACGCTGGCGCCTTCATTGGCCAAGTGCTTGGTCAGCTTGCCGATGGAGGTGGTTTTGCCCGCGCCATTGACGCCCGCCACCATGATGACGGTGGGGGTGTGCTCGCCAATCACCAAGGCCTTTTCCAGAGGGCGCAGCAGCTCCGCCAGGGCATCGGCCAGCAGACCTTTGACGGCGGCGGGGTCGGTGGTCTTGGTCTCCTTCACGCGGCGCTTGAGGTCGTCCAGCAAGTGCTGGGTGGCCTTGACGCCGGTGTCGGCCATCAGCAGGGCCTCTTCCAGCTCTTCGTACAGGGCATCGTCGATTTGCGTGCCGGTGAACACGGTGGCGATGCTGGAGCCCGTTTTGCGCAGGCCGGCCTTGAGGCGATCGAGCCAGCCCTTGCGTTCTGCCACGGCGGGGGCAGGCGCGGGAGCGGGGGCTACGGCTGGCGCAGCAGCGGGTGGGCTTTGCACCGCGGGGGCCTGCGGGGCTTTTGCCGCGGGCGCAAGCGGCGCTGCCACGGGCGCTGCGTGTGTTGCATGCGTTACGGGGGGTTGTGCCTTCAGCGCCGGGGCAGGGGATGCTGGCGGGGCGGTTTGTACAGGCGCTGCCGGGGCATAGGCCGCCACAGGCACAGCGGGGGCGGCATCAGGGGCTGCGGCCACTGGCGCAGCCGTCACTGGTGCAACAGTCTCCGGTGCCGCAGCCGGTGGCTGTACGGCTACAGGGGGGCTGGCAGGCGCTGGTGTAGGGGCTGGTGCTGCTGGTGTTGGCGCCGCTGCGGTGGCTGGCCCGGGCGTTGGCACCGGCGGCTTGGCCGCAAACGGGTTGCGTAGCCAGCCAAAGCCAGGGGTTGCAGCGGGGGCGGGCGCCGTTGGCGCGGGCGTATCGGGGGCATGGGGCGCCGAAGGCGCGGGGCTGGCCGCAGCTTCAGGCGTGGCGACGGGCGCGGGGGCTGGTGCCGGGGCATCAGTCGTCGCGGGCGAGGGGGTGGGCTTTTTCTTGAAAAAACTGAACATTGGCGGGTTCTTAGAATCACTGCATTCTATGAAACGCGCTTTCACCCTACTGGGCCTTCTGGCCTGCCTCAGTGCCACAGCCGTCACCCACGTGATGGCTGCGGGTTTGGATTCCTCTGCAGCCCCTGTGGCTGCGCCCTCTGCGGGGCGAGCGGCAGGGGCCTCTGGCCCACATGCCAAGGTCGCCCAGGCCACCAACGCGGCCGGTGCCCAGCTGTTCACGCTGGCCAATGGCATGCAGCTCATCGTGCAGCCCGACCACCGCGCGCCCACGGCCGTGCACATGGTGTGGGTGCGTGTGGGCTCGATGGACGAGGTGGACGGCACCTCGGGCGTGGCCCATGTGCTGGAGCACATGATGTTCAAGGGCTCCAAAACCGTGCCGCCGGGCGACTTTTCGCGCCGCGTGGCTGCTTTGGGCGGGCGTGAGAACGCCTTCACCAGCCGTGACTACACCGGCTACTACCAGCAAATCCCGGCCCAGCGGCTTGAAGACGTGATGCGGCTGGAGTCCGACCGCTTTGCCAACATGCACTGGCCCGACGAAGAGTTCAAGAAAGAGCTGGAAGTCGTGAAAGAAGAGCGCCGCCTGCGCACCGAAGACCAGCCCCGCGCCATGCTGGCCGAGCAGCTCTTTGCCACCGCCTTCAACGCATCGCCCTACCGCCGCCCCATCGTGGGCTGGATGAGCGACCTGGACGCCATGACGCCCAACGACGCGCGCGCCTTCTACCGCCAGTGGTACACGCCCGCCAATGCCGTGGTGGTGGTGGCCGGTGATGTGGACGTGGCCAAGGTGCGCGCCCTGGCCGAAAAGTACTACGGCAGCCTGCCCGCGCACGCCGTGCCCGAGCGCAAGCCCCGCACCGAACCGGTGCAGCAGGGCCTGCGCCGCGTGGCCGTGAAGGCCCCGGCAGAGCAAGCCTATGTGGCACTGGCCTACAAGGTGCCCTCGCTGTCGCGCGTGCAGGACTTGCAGGCCTCTGACCGCGATGCCCTGGCCCTGCTGGTGCTGTCGGCCGTGTTCAGCGGCTACGACGGCGCGCGGCTGGAGCGCGCCCTGAGCCAGGGCGAGCAGCCCGTGGCCGACAACGCAGGCAGCTCGGCCATGGTCACGGGCCGTGGGCCGTCGCTGTTCATGCTCACCGGCGTGCCCGCTGCGGGCAAAACCGCCCAGCAGGTCGAAGAAGCCCTGCGCGCCGAAGTGGCCCGCGTGGCCCGGGACGGCGTGAGCGAGGCCGAGCTGGCACGCGTCAAAACGCAATGGATCGCCTCCACGGTGTACGAGCGCGACTCGGTGCAAAACCAGGCGCAGGAGCTGGGCGGCAACTGGGTGCAGGGCTTCCCGCTCGATGCGGAAGAGCGGCTGCTCACACTGCTGCGCACCATCACCCCCGAGGAGGTCAAAGCCGTGGCCGCCAAGTATTTTGGCGACGACCAGCTCACGGTGGCCACCCTGCTGCCCCAGCCCCTGGAAGGCGCCCGCCCACATCCCGCCTTGCCCGCCGGGGCGATCCTGCACTGACATCAGCTTTGGATATTTACATGATTGCTATCAAAAAAGTAGCTTCCAGCGCTTGTCTGGTGTGCGCTAGTGTGGTTTTTTATGCTGCACCCGCCTGGGCACTGCTGCCCATCCAGCACTGGACAGAGCCCAGCGGCGCCAAGGTCTGGCTGGTCGAAAGCCCCGTCATCCCCATGGTGGACGTGCAAATCGACTTTGACGCAGGCAGCCGCCGCGACCCGGCGGAAAAGTCCGGCCTGGCCAGCGCCGTGGCGCTGATGGCATCCAAAGGTGTCAAAGGCCAGGGCGCCGAAAACACGCTGGACGAAAACGCGCTGGGCGAGGCCTGGGCCGACCTGGGCGCGGGCTTTGAAGCCGGGGCCGACAACGACGCCCTGCGCTACTCGCTGCGCTCTTTGACGGACGCGCCGCTGCTCGACCGTGCCGCGCGTCTGGCTGCCCGCCAACTGGCCGAGCCCAGCTGGCCCGCTGACATCTGGGCCCGCGACCGCGCCCGCTGGTCCGCCAGCCTGCGCGAGGCCGCCACCCGCCCCGCCAATGTGGCGGCCGAGGCCTTTGCCACCGCCGTGTACGGCAGCCACCCCTACGGCCTGCGCACCACGCCTGAAACGTTGGCCCGCATCAGCGTGCAAGACCTGCAGGCCTTCCACGCGCAAACCGTGGCGGCCTGCCGCGCCCGTGTCAGCATCGTGGGCGCCGTCAGCCGCAGCCAGGCGCAAGAGCTGGTGACCAAGCTGCTCGCCCGCCTGCCTGCCACGGGTGCCGAATGCGCGCCCCTGCCTGCGGTGCCTGAGGTCGAGCCCCTGAAGGCGGCGGCCGAGCAGGCCATCCCCTTCGCCTCTGCCCAGGCCCACGTGCTCATTGGCCAGCCCGGCTTTCCGCGCCGCGATCCGGACTTCCTGGCCCTGCTGGTGGGCAACCACATCCTGGGCGGCGGTGGCTTTGTCTCGCGCCTGACCGAAGAAGTGCGCGAAAAGCGCGGCCTGAGCTACAGCGTCTACAGCTACTTTGCGGGCGGCCTTCACGCTGGCGCCTTCACCATCGGCCTGCAAACCCGGCCCGACCAGGCAGCCCAGGCCGTGAAGGTGGCGCGTGACGTGGTGCAGCGCTTTGTGGCCGAAGGCCCCACCGAGGCCGAGCTGCGCGCCGCCAAGGACAACCTGATCGGCGGCTTTGCGCTGCGCATCGACAGCAACAAAAAGCTGTTGGGCAACGTGGCCAACATCGCCTGGAATGGCCTGCCGCTTGACTATCTGGACCACTGGACGCAAAAGGTGGAAGCCCTCACCGTGGCCGATGTGCGCACGGCCATGGCCAAAAAGCTGCAGCCTGAACGCATGGTGACTGTGGTGGTGGGGGGCAAGCCATGAGCCGCTCGACCCTGAAAACCACCGCCATCAACGCCGAAATCCGCAAGGCCCAGGCCGCTGCCGCAGCGCCTGCCGCCCCGGCAGGCAAAAAGGGTGCCGCCAAAGACAAGCCTGCCGCTGCGGCCCCCAAAGGCGCGGGCGAGGTGCGCATCATCGGTGGCGCCTGGAAGCGCACCCGTCTGCCCGTGGCCCAGCGCCCCGGCCTGCGCCCCACGCCCGACCGCGTGCGCGAAACCCTCTTCAACTGGCTGGGCCAGGACCTGAGCGGCTGGCGCTGCCTGGACGCCTTTGCAGGCACCGGCGCGCTGGGGTTTGAGGCCGCCTCGCGCGGCGCCGCCAGCGTGCAACTGGTGGAAAGCGATGCCGCCCTGGTGGCCCAGCTGCACACCCTGCAGCAGCGCCTGCAGGCCACCGCCATGCGGGTGCAGCGCGGCGATGGCGTGGCGGCCCTCAAGCAAGCCGCGCCGGGCAGCCTGGATTTGGTGTTGCTCGACCCGCCGTTTGGCAGCGACTTATTCACCCCCGCCCTGCAAGCCGCCGCCCAGGCAGTGTCTGCGCAAGGCTTTGTGTACCTGGAAGCCCCCGCGCCTGGGCCGACGAGGAGCTGGCCGCCTGGGGGCTGGCAGTGCACCGCCACCTCAAGGCCGGGGCGGTACACGCGCACCTGCTGCGCCGCGCCGTGGCGCTGTAATTGCGCTTGATTTGCGATTAGATTGCTATTGAGTTGATAGCTGCCAGCGCCTGTTTATCAAGCGCTGGCAGCTATTTTTATGTGAATTGCCAAGTGGCCTGGGCTGGCCGCTGCCATCCATGTTGCAGTGCACTCTGCATAATGCGCCCACGCGGCCCGGCACAGGGCCAACGACCATTCCGTCAGCACAGGAGACAGCCCGCCATGGCCCACAACGTCCTCGCCGTTTACCCCGGAACCTTCGACCCCATCACCCTGGGCCATGAAGACGTGGTGCGCAGAGCCACCCAGTTGTTCGGCCAGGTCATCGTGGCCGTGGCCGCCGGCCACCACAAAAAAACCCTGTTCAGCCTGGAAGAGCGCATCGACATGGTCCGCGAGGCCACGCGCCAATACCCACAGGTGCAGGTCGAGAGCTTCTCGGGCCTGCTGCGCGACTTTGTGGTGGCGCGCGGCGGCAAGGCCATGGTGCGCGGCCTGCGCGCCGTGACCGACTTTGACTACGAGTTCCAGCTTGCAGGCATGAACCGCAGCCTCATGCCGCAGGTGGAAACCGTCTTCCTCACCCCCAGCGACAAGTACCAGTTCATCAGCAGCACCTTTGTGCGCGAGATCGCGGTGCTGGGCGGAGAAGTGGACAAGTTCGTCTCGCCCGCCGTGCAAGAGCGCTTGGCGGCGAAGGTGCGGGGGATGGCGGCGGGGTGACGGGGCCCTGTTGCTACGAAGCAGCCCCACCCTGCGATGGGCGATGGGCCGAGCGCCACGCGGCCAAGCGTGGCGTTATAAAACTTTGAAGAATATTGTTTGGCCTTTTTATGTGTTTGGCCATATACTAGACGCCGTTGTATCGACAGGGCGGCGGCAAGCCGCGCCGTCTTTGCAACGCTAGCGCGGCGGTTTTTCACCAGCGCGCGCTAGCCGCCTTTTGCGACCCTTGTCGCCCAGCTGGACGGTAGAGCTACCGCCAACTGTGTTCCCTTGAAGCTCACGCAACCCGGTCCGGGTATGCGTTTCCCCTGAATGCACCAGATTTCCAAGACAGCCATTTCCATGGGCCAGTACGTCGTTTCGCCCGCGACACACCCGACCGACTGTGGCCGCTTTCGCGCCTCCTTCTCGGTCCACCGGTCTCAAGGCAACGGCAGCTACTGCCGCGTGTTCCGCTTTGACAAAGCCTTTGCTTCGCCCGAAGCCGCCCGTCTGTTCGCGGTGACCCAGGGCTGGCTGCAAGCTTGCATGCCGCACCCCCCGGTGTGCTGACCCATCAGCCCACTGCCGACCCCCTCTTTGCCATCGCGGCGGACTCTCAAGTTCGCACACCGATTCTTCCCCGTGCGCCGTTCGCTGCGCGCCCCTCACCAGAAAGACTTCTCCATGAGCACCAAAATTTATGTGGGCAACCTGCCTTATTCCGTGACCGATGCCAGCCTGCAAAGCAACTTTGCCGAGTTCGGCGGAGTCTCTTCCGCCAAGGTCATGATGGACCGCGAAACCGGCCGTTCCAAGGGTTTTGGCTTCGTTGAAATGGCTTCGGCAGAAGTCGCGCAGGCGGCCATTTCTGCGCTGCACGGCATGTCCGTGGATGGGCGCTCGATCGTCGTGAACCTGGCCCGCCCGCGTGAGGCCGGTGGTGGCGCCGGGGGGCATAACGCTGGCGAGTACACGTCGAACAAACGCTCCGACGTGGGCTATGGCTCGGGTGGCTTCGGCGGCGGTCGCTACTGATTGCTGCGCGGCTTCCTGCGCTCCCAACGAAAACCGGCCCTTGAGGCCGGTTTTTTTCGTCTGTGCTTGCTGCACTGGGCTACATGCATTCGGCAGCACTGTTTAACGCGACAAACGCGGTGGTCGCAGTCATTGCCGTGCCGCCTTGGGCTTTAGCGGATGCGAAGCAGGGCAATTTGCTATGAAAAGTGTAGCTGCTTGCGCTTGTTTTATAAGCGCTAGACCTGTTTTTTGCCGAAGGTACGTCGCTACCTCAGGATGTCTATGGGGCCAGCAAGCGTTGTAGCGTTGCGGTGACTTCTTGGGCTTGCTCCTGCAAAGACTGCACCAGTGGCTGGGCTTCCGGCAGCGCCGGGCGGTACAGCGGCAGCAAGGCGTTGACGCTGAACGGCACGGAGAACCCCAGCCTGCGCACCACCAGCCCTGGCCCCGCCATGGCCAGGGCCGTGAGCGGGTTGACGATGGCCAGCCCCAGGCCTTGCTGCACCATCGCGCACACGGCCACGGCGCTGTGGGTTTGCAGGTGCAACTGGCGCGCCACGCCCGCTTGGGCAAAGCGTTCGTCGATCTGGCGGCGGTAAGGGTCGTCGGCAGACAGGCTCACAAACGGCTGGCCTGCAAAGTCCTGCAAACGCAGAACGGCTTGGTTCGCCAGTGCGTGCCCGGCGGGCAGCACGGCCACTTCGTCCAGCGTCAGTAACGGCACGGCTTGCACGCCGGGGGGCGTGGCGGCTTGCTCGCTCAGGCCCAGGTCAAAGCGCTGGGCGCTCATCCATTCCTCCAGCAGCGGCGATTCTTGCGGCGTGATGGACACGCGCAGGTGGGGCTGCGTTTGCAGCAGCCGGGCGATGGCACCGGGCAGCAGGGCGTGGGCGAGGGCGGGCAGGCACAGCACCGAGAGTTGGGCCTCGTGCGATTGGCCCAGGGCCACGGCCCGCTCCACCACGCGCTCCAGCCCCTGCCACGATCGCTGCACCTCATCCCACAGGGCCAGCGCACGGGCGTTGGGGCGCAGCCGGCCCTGCTGCCGCTCAAACAGCGGGTAGCCCAGCAACTGCTCCAGCCGGGCCAGCTCGCGGCTGACGGTGGGCTGCGAGCTGGCCAGCAGGGCGGCGGCATGGGTCACGCTGCTGGCCGTCATCACGGCGCGAAAGACTTCGATGTGCCGGTGGGTGATGAGGGCGCTGCGGGCGGGGCTGGTGTTTGAAGCAGGGTGGGTGGGCATGTTCAAAGCATATCTAAAATGAATTGACTATGGAAAAATTGCCATTGGACTGGATGGATGGGCCGCGGCATGATGCGCAGGCTGCTCACCTTATGGCGGGCCATGGTGTCTTTTGTTGTTCGTTTTCCTTGCCGTGGATCGGCATTCCTGGAGCCCTGCATGTCCAACCCCTTTACCCCCGCCCAGTTGTGGTCCTTGGCCGACGCGTTTGGCACCCCGCTGTGGGTGTACGACGCGGCCACCATCCGCCAGCGCATTGCGCAGGTGTCCAACTTCGATACGGTGCGCTTTGCACAAAAGGCCTGCTCCAACATCCACATCCTCAAGCTCATGCGCGAGCAGGGCGTGAAGGTGGACGCCGTCTCGCGCGGTGAAATCTTGCGGGCGCTGGCGGCGGGCTTCAAAGCGGGTGGTGAGCCGTCTGAAATTGTGTTCACCGCCGACCTGTTCGACGCGGCCACGCTCGATTGCGTGGTGGAGCATGGTGTGCCCGTCAATGCAGGCTCCATCGACATGCTGCGCCAGCTGGGCTCCCGCTCCAAGGGCCACGCCGTGTGGCTGCGCATCAACCCCGGCTTTGGCCATGGCCACAGCAACAAGACCAACACGGGCGGCGAGCACAGCAAGCACGGCATCTGGCACACCGACTTGCCGCTGGCGCTGCAGACGATCCGCGAGCAGGGGCTGACGCTGGCGGGCCTGCACATGCACATTGGCTCGGGCGTGGACTACGGCCACCTGGCCGAAGTGTGCGGTGCCATGGTGGAGCTGGTGCGCACGGCACATGCGGCGGGGCATGACCTGCATGCCATCTCGGCCGGTGGCGGCCTGTCCATCCCCTACCGCGCGGGCGAGCCGGTCATCGACACCCAGCACTACTACGGCCTGTGGAACACCGCACGCCAGCAGGCCGAGGCCATCGTGGGCCACAAGCTCGGGCTGGAGATTGAGCCCGGCCGCTTCCTGGTGGCCGAATCGGGTGTGCTGCTGGGCGAGGTACGCGCCACCAAGAATGCGGGCAACAACCACTTTGTGCTGGTCGATACCGGCTTCAACGAGTTGATGCGCCCCTCGATGTACGGCAGCTTCCACGCCATGAGCGTGCTGCGCCGCGATGGCAGCCAGGGCGCCAGCCAGCCCACCGTGGTGGCTGGTCCGCTGTGCGAGTCGGGCGATGTGTTCACCCAGGGCGACGGTGGCGTGGTGCTGCCGCGCGACCTGCCCGCCGCGCAGGTGGGCGACCTGGTGGTGTTGCACGACACGGGGGCTTATGGCGCCTCCATGTCCTCCAACTACAACACCCGTCCGCTGATTGCCGAAGTGCTGGTGGACGGCGCTGAGCACCGCCTGATCCGCCGCCGCCAGACGGTGGACGAGTTGCTGGCGCTGGAGTTGGGGCTGTAACACCTCGGCGAAAAAGAAAGGGGGCCTTGGCGGCCCCCTTTTGTTTTCGTGATTAAGCGGCGGTTCTTTTAGACCTGCTCTGAGGCCGGGCCGCGCCCCATCAGCCTTGCCACGGCCTGGGCTGGGGTCATGCCCCCGTCCAGCAGCGCCACCACGGCCTGCGTGATGGGCATGTCCACGCCCAAGCCCGCTGCGCGCTGCGCCACAGTGCGGGCGCAGTAAACGCCCTCGGCCACATGGCCCAGGGATTCGACGGCTTGCTGCAGCGTTTTGCCCTCGGCCAGCAGCAGGCCCACCCGCCGGTTGCGCGAAAGGTCGCCAGTGGCTGTCAGCACCAGGTCGCCCATGCCCGACAGGCCCATGAAGGTCTCTGCCCGCGCACCCAGCGCCACGCCCAGCCGGGTCATCTCGGCCAGGCCCCGGGTGATGAGTGCGGCGCGGGCGTTCAGGCCCAGCTGCAGCCCATCGCACAGGCCGGTGGCAATGGCCAGCACGTTTTTTACCGCGCCGCCCACCTCCACGCCCACGATGTCTTCGTTGGCATACACCCGCACACTGGGGCTGTGGAAGGCGGCCACCAGGGTGTCGCGCACGGCCGCGTGTTCGCTGGCTGCGACCAGCGCTGTGGGCTGGTTGCGGGCCACTTCCAGCGCAAAGCTGGGGCCGCTGAGCACACCCGCGCGCAGCGCGGGCGCCACCTGGGCGCACACCTCGTGCGCCAGCAAGCCTGCGGCAGAGTGCGCGCCGTGAGCCGCCTCAAACCCTTTGCACAGCCATGCCACAGGGGCGGCGCTGCCCTGCAATTGCGTGAGCATGCCGCGCAGGGCGGCCATGGGGGTGGCCACGATGATGAGGTCTGCCTGCGCGCAAGCGGCCAGTGCGTCGCCACTGGCCAGTTGCAAAGAGGGGGGCAGTGCAATGCCGGGCAGGTAGTGGCGGTTTTCATGCAGTGCCTGCATGCTGCTGGCCTGTGGTGTGCTGCGGGCCCACAGCGTGACCTGATGGCCCGCAGGGTGCTGCGCAGCGCTCAGTGCCACGGCAGTGCCCCAGGCGCCTGCGCCGAGTACTACGATTTTCATAGCTGCTTACGCCCTTGTATCAAGCAAAAGGGGCCCGAAGGCCCCTTGTTGGTCTGCAAATCCAATCTGCAAAACGAATCGCAAATGGGTGCCAATGCAGCGATGCCGGTGGCTTACTGGGCCACGGCGGTGTCGGCCGCTGCGGCTTGCTGTTGCTGCTCGTACATGGCTTGGAAGTTGATTTCGGCCAAGTGAACGGGCGGGAAGCCAGCGCGGTTGATCAGGTCGGCCACGTTGCCGCGCAGGTAGGGGTACACGATCTGGGGGCAAGCGATGCCCATGATGGCGCCCATTTGGTCTTCAGGGATGTTGCGCACTTCAAAGATGCCTGCTTGCTTGGCTTCGACCAGGAACACGGTCTTTTCCTTGATCTTGGTCTGCACGGTGGCCGTGACGCAGATTTCGTAGATGCCATCGGCGACGGGGGCGGCTTCCACGCCCAGTTGGATGTCCACGCTGGGTTGCTCTTGTTCGAGCAGGATGGCGGGGAGTTGGGCTGCTCGAGCGACAGGTCCTTCAGGTAAACGCGCTGGATCTGGAAAACGGGGGTGTCTTGATCGGCCATGGTCAAAGTCTCTCTACTTACGATTTACGTTTGCTCAAACTGAAGTTGCTTGCAAAACAAAACCCGCCGGGGATCAGCTCCCGCAGCGGGCACATGGGGCTGCATTATGCAGCGCCCGTAGGTGGGATTGCCAGAATCAGGCAGCGCCCAGCAGCGGCATCAAGCCCCCACGTCCATCCAGTGCCACCAGATCGTCGTGGCCGCCCACATGGGTGGTGCCAATGAAGATTTGCGGCACGGTGCGCCGGCCGGTGATCTCCATCATGTGGTTGCGGGCTTCGGGGTCCATGTCGATGCGGATTTCCTCAATCTGCTCCACGCCTTTGGATTTGAGAATCTGCTTGGCGCGAATGCAGTAAGGGCAGACGGCGGTGGTGTACATCTTGACGGGTTGCATGGTGCTCTCCTGCAGTAAAGGGGCGTTCAGGCTTTTTCGACGGGCATGCTGGCATCGCGCCAGGCTTTGAGGCCGCCGGCCAGGGCTTCGGCTTTTTCGTAGCCCAGTTTTTTGGCCACAGCCGCCGCGCGGTTGGCACGGGCGCCAGAGGCACACACCAGCACCACGGGCAGGCTTTTGTTCTTGACGAGGCTGGGCAGGCGCTCTTCGAGTTGGCCCAGGGGCACGTTTTTAGCGCCACCCACGTGGCCTGCGGCAAATTCCTCGGCTTCGCATACGTCGATGACGACGGCTTTTTCCCGGTTGATGAGTTGCACGGCCTGGGCCGGGGAAAGCGAGCCAGCGCTAGCGCTGCGCAGTGTGGGCCACAGCAGCATGCTGCCCGATGCGAGGGCTACGACGAGCAAATACCAGTTGTCGATGAAGAATTTCACGAAGATTCCTTGGGTTGGCAAACAGAGCAATTTTAGAATGTAAGGTTTTGACCCGCTCTTTCTAGGGAAACCATGCACAAACTCGTTCTGATCCGCCACGGCGAATCCACCTGGAACCTTGAAAACCGCTTCACCGGCTGGACCGACGTGGACCTCACCCCCACGGGCGTGGACCAGGCCAAGAACGCCGGCCGCCTGCTCAAGGCCGAGGGTTACGAGTTTGATGTGGCCTACACCAGCGTGCTCAAGCGCGCCACGCGCACCCTGTGGCATGCCCTGGACGAGATGGACCGCACTTGGTTGCCCGTGGTGCACAGCTGGCGCCTGAACGAGCGCCACTACGGCGCGCTGCAGGGCCTGAACAAGGGCGACATGGCCAAGCAATATGGCGATGAGCAGGTGCTGGTGTGGCGCCGCAGCTACGACACCCCCCCGCCAGCGCTGGAAGCCACCGACCCCCGCAGCGAGCGCAGCGACATCCGCTACAGCCAGCTCAGCCCCGAGCAAATCCCGCTGACCGAGTGCCTCAAGGACACCGTGGCCCGCGTGCTGCCGTTCTGGAACGACACCATGGCCCCGGCCATTCGCTCGGGCCAGCGCGTGGTGGTGGCTGCGCACGGCAATTCCATCCGCGCCCTGGTCAAGTACCTGGACAACATCTCCGACGGCGACATCGTGGGCCTGAACATTCCCAACGGGATTCCGCTGGTTTACGAGCTGGACGAGAACCTCAAGCCCATCCGCCACTACTATCTGGGCGATGCAGAAGCTGCGGCCAAGGCCGCTGCAGCCGTGGCTTCGCAAGGCAAAGCGTAAAGACGCTGTAAATCTGCGGGAAAATCCCTCCAGATCCTGCCAAAGTGAGCGCCCGCGCGGAACTGCGACGGGCGCGGCCCTTCCAAGGTGTATATTGAAGCGGTAAAAGGTGTTGTATGGGCCAGAAACTCAAAATTGCAGGATGGGTGTCGGTAGGTGTGGTGGCCGGTGCGCTGACCACCGTGTCATTGCAGACCGTGGCACGCGGTGCCATGGTGCCGCTTCCGCTGGAAGAAATGCAGCAGCTGTCTGCCGTGTTTGGCCTTGTCAGGACCGACTATGTCGAGCCTGTGGATGACAAGAAGCTCATGACCGATGCCATCTCGGGCATGGTCTCTAGCCTGGACCCGCACTCGCAGTATTTCGACAAGAAGTCGTTCAAGGAATTCCGCGAAGGCACCACGGGCCGCTTTGTGGGCGTGGGCATCGAGATCACGCAGGAAGAGGGCCTCATCAAGGTGGTGTCCCCCATCGAGGGCTCACCTGCCTTCCGCGCTGGGCTCAAGACCAACGACCTGATCACCAAGATCGACGACACCGCCGTCAAGGGCCTGTCGCTCAGCGATTCGGTCAAGCGCATGCGTGGCGAGCCCAACACCAAGGTCACGCTCACCATCTTCCGCAAGGACGAAAACCGCTCCTTCCCGGTGACCATCATCCGTGAAGAAATCAAGACCCAGTCCGTCAAAGGCAAGGTGATGGAGCCAGGTTACGCCTGGATCCGCTTGTCTCAGTTCCAGGAACGTACGGTGGACGATTTTGTGCGCAAGGTCGAAGACGTCTACAAGCAAGACCCTAACCTGAAGGGCCTGGTGCTGGACTTGCGCAACGACCCCGGTGGTTTGCTGGATGCGGCGGTGGCGATCTCGGCAGCTTTCTTGCCTGAGAACGTGACCGTGGTCAGCACCAACGGCCAGTTGGCTGAGAGCAAAGCGACTTACAAGGCGTCGCCCGAGTTTTACCAGCGCCGCAGCGGCAGCGACCCTCTGCGCCGCCTGCCCGCAGGCATCAAGACGGTGCCCCTGGTGGTGCTGGTCAACGAAGGCTCCGCCTCTGCCAGCGAAATCGTGGCCGGTGCGTTGCAAGACCACAAGCGCGCCACCATCATGGGCAGCCAGACCTTCGGTAAGGGCTCGGTGCAAACGGTGCGGCCTTTGGGGCCGGACACGGGCATCAAGCTCACCACCGCCCGCTACTACACCCCCAGCGGCAAGTCCATCCAGGCCAAGGGCATCGTGCCTGACGTCATGATCGACGAGTCGGAAGAGGGCAATGTGTTTGCCGCCCTGCGCATGCGTGAAGCCGACCTGGACAAGCACCTGGGCAGCGGTCAAGGCGAAGAGCAAAAGGATGAGGCCCGCGAAAAGGCCCGTGAGGAAGCGCGCAAGCGTCTGGAAGAAGAAGCCAAAAAGCCAGCGGCGGAGCGCAAGCTGCCCGAGTTTGGTACCGACAAGGACTTCCAGCTCACCCAGGCGCTCAACAAGCTCAAGGGCCGCGAAGTGCTGGTGAGCAAGACGCTGACCGAGCGCAAGGAAGAAAAGAAGGAAAACTAAGCCCCGCTTGGTTTTCTGTGAACAAGGCCGGGCTCCCGCAAGGAGCCCGGCCTTTTTAACGTGGTGGATGACAAACAATGACCGATGAACAGCTGCTGCGCTACTCGCGCCACATCCTGCTCGATGAGGTAGGGATTGAAGGACAGGAGCGGGTGCTGGCCGCGCATGCATTGGTCATTGGTGCCGGTGGGTTGGGCTCGCCAGCTGCCTTGTACCTGGGCTCTGCCGGGGTGGGGCGCCTCACGTTGGTAGACCACGATGTGGTCGACCTGACCAATCTGCAGCGCCAGGTGGCCCACACCACCGACCGGGTGGGGCAGCCCAAGGTAGCGTCGGCTGCGCAGGCGGTGCACGCCATCAACCCCGATGTGCACATCACGACCTTGCAGCAGAAGGCCGATGAAGCGCTGCTCGACACCTGGGTGCCCCAGGCCAGCGTGGTGCTGGACTGCAGCGACAACTACACCACACGCCATGCCGTCAATGCAGCCTGCATTCGCCATGGTGTGCCTTTGGTGGCGGGGGCGGTGATCCGGTTTGATGGCCAGATCATGGTGTTCGACCCACGCGATGCGGCGTCGCCCTGCTACGCGTGCATGTTTGCGCCGGATGCAGAGTTTGAAGAGGTGCAATGCTCAACCATGGGCGTCTTTGCGCCGCTGGTGGGGTGATAGGCGCCATGCAGGCGGCAGAGGCGCTCAAGCTGGTGTCAGGGGCTGCGCCAGCGATGACGGGGCGGCTCTTGATGCTGGACGGACGCAGCATGGAGTGGAGCACGATGAACGTGCCGCGCGACAGCGGCTGCAAGGTTTGCGGCCATCGCGGCCTGTAACGACAGGCCTGCCGATTGGGCAGGGAGTAGGAATATTCCTACGGTCTGCGCCAGTGCTGGCTGGCAAAATTGTAAAAAAGATGCACGTACAGTAAGGGCTCGGCCGCACCTCGTTTGTGGGAGGCCAGAGCATTGGGCCAGCCTGTGAAACTCCGTACCTACATTGTTGAAGACAACGCCACCATCCGCGAAAATCTCATTGGCACTCTGGAAGAGCTTGCGTCGATAGAGCCTGTAGGTTTCGCCGAAACCGAGGACGAAGGCAAGACCTGGCTCACAGAGCGCGCAGCCCAGTGGGACTTGGCGATTGTGGATCTCTTCTTGCGCCAAGGCAGCGGCCTGGGGGTGCTGGAGGCTTGCCGTGCACGCAACCCCGATCAAAAAATGGTGGTGCTGAGCAACTACGCCACCCCTGACATCCGCATGCGCTGCGCCCAACTGGGCGTGGATGCGGTGTTTGACAAGTCCAACGAAATCGATGCGCTGGTGGATTACTGCATGGAACGCAGCCGCCCCTG
Organism: Acidovorax sp. 1608163; assembly: GCF_003669015.1. Taxonomy (NCBI): domain Bacteria; kingdom Pseudomonadati; phylum Pseudomonadota; class Betaproteobacteria; order Burkholderiales; family Comamonadaceae; genus Acidovorax; species Acidovorax sp. 1608163. Next base: position 3,588,241 of record NZ_CP033069.1, on the reverse strand, counting down.
AGGTGCGCTTTGCAGTGATCTTGCGGTGGTGCTGACTGTGTTTGCGCACTGTCGCCCAAGCGGTTTGGCCCATCGTTGGGAGTCGCTCTCCTCACGCGCAGGAGACCCTTGTACGGCGGCTTGCGTACCTGTGGCAAGGCCTAGGGCGCGGCGCAACCCTGGCCCATCGGGCAGGCAAAGCCTGCCCTCCCTGTCAATCAATCAGCTGGTTTTTGAGCGCGTAGTACGTCAGGTCGCTGTTGGACGAGAGTGCCATTTTTTCCATCAGCCGCGTGCGGTAGGTGCTGACGGTTTTGACGCTCAGCGACAAGTCTTTGGCAATGTCTCCGGCGGTTTCGCCTTTGGCCAGTTTCAAGAAGACCTGGAACTCGCGTTCGGACAGTTGTTCATGCGGCGGGGCATCGTCCTTGCGGTTGAGCTGCTGCGCAAGCAGGTCTGCTACGGTGGGGTGAGGTAGCGTTTGCCCAGCGAGATGACGCGAATCGCCTCCACGATCTCGGAAGGTTCGCACTCCTTGTTCAGATAGCCGCTGGCACCCTGGCGGATGAGGTTGATGGCGTAGTGTTCTTCAGGGTAGCCGCTCAGGATGAGGATGCCCATGTCTGGCGCTTTGGCACGCAGCATGGCCAGTGCATCCAGGCCGCTTTGGCCAGGCATCGACAGGTCCATCAGCAGCACGTCGATTTCATGGTTGCGCACCAGGTCGATGGCCTCACGGCCGTTAGACGCTTCGCCTTCCACCCGCAGATCAACATGCTCCGACAGGAACTGGCGCAAGCCGGTGCGAACAATTGCGTGGTCATCCACAATGCCAATTTTGATCATTGAACGTTCTTTCAAAAGGGCGGACAAGCCGCCTGCGGTGAGATGTTGAAACCCTGCGGTGGGTGCTGCTGGGCAGATAGCGCGCAGCACGCAGACCGTGAAACTTTATCCTGATTCCAATCTATGACACTGCAAGCAACCTTTCGGCGCTGGCTTCCCAAGGTGCGGCGCATGGCGCTGAGCCTGCCCATGGCCCTGCTCGCCGCCGCAGTATTGGTGGGTATCAACGAAACGGGGCACATGCGCTCGCAGGATGCCGTGCGCCAGATGAGCCAGTGGCAGGTAACGCGCGGTGCAGTCAACAGTTTGCTGCAAAGCATGCTGGACGCGGAAACGGGCCAGCGGGGTTATCTGCTCACGGGCAACGACACCTACCTGGAGCCCTACGACAAGGCCATGACGGCGGTGCAAAGCCATCTGGATACGCTGCGCAACCAGTTTGTGGATTCGAAAGAAGATTTGCAAGAGGTGGCCCACCTGTCGCGCCAGGTGTCGCGCAAGTTGGCCGAGATGGAGCTGAGCCTGCGGCTGCGCAGGCAAGGCAATGAAGATGCCTGGAAGTTCGTCTTGCACACCGACATGGGGCGCGAGAACATGGACGAAATCCGAAAGCACGCGCATGCGCTGATTGAGCGCAGCTCGGCCAAGGTCCAGCTGGGGCAGGAGCAGGTTCTGCAATCGCTGATGCTCTCGCGCATTGGCATTGCGACGGTGACGGCAATTGGCCTGCTGGCGTTTTTCATGTACCTGCGCCAAGCCCATGCGCTGCTGTTGGTCAACCAGCGCGAGCAGGCGTTGCTGGAGCATGAGCGCGACCGGCTGGAGGGCCTGGTGCGCGAGCGCACGGCCACATTGTCAGAACTGGCCAACCACCTGCAGCAAGTGCGCGAAGACGAGCGCGGCCACCTGGCCCGCGAGCTGCATGATGAACTGGGTGCATTGCTCACGGCCGCCAAGCTTGATGTAGCGCGATTGAAGTCCAAGATCGACGCCACCGTGCCGGATGTGGCAGAGCGCTTGAAGCATCTGACCGAAACGCTCAACAGCGGCATCGCCCTCAAGCGCCGCATCATTGAAGACCTGCGCCCGTCGTCCCTGTCGCACTTGGGGCTGACGGCCGCGCTGGAAATTTTGACCCGCGAGTACGCACAGCGCGCTGGCATCGAGGTGGAAACCAACCTCGAGCAGGTGGAGCTGCCTGGGGGCGCGCAGTTGACTGTTTACCGCATGGTGCAAGAAGCGCTGACCAACATTGGCAAATACGCCCAGGCCAGCAAAGTGCTGGTGTCAGTGCACGCCCACCCCAAACACGTGGCGGTGCAGGTGCATGACAACGGCACGGGTTTTGACCCTGCCAGCGTGCGCGTCTCTTCGCACGGCCTTGCGGGCATGCGCCACCGCGTGGAAGCAGCGGGTGGCCGCTTGAGCGTGCATTCCAGCCCCGGTAACGGCACGCTGTTGTCGGCCGTGCTGCCGCTGCAGCGCTGAACTGCTGCGCTCTTTCCGACCCGAGGCAGGTTGGGCAGAGTCTGCTTGCGCGCCCAGTGCACCTTTGAACAGGTTCTTGGTGCCCTGGCGAGGGTGATGGCGGCAGTGCGTCTTCCTTGGCGCTATGGAGCGCGCGCTGGGGCCGTGCCCCCTGTCCATCCCACACCCCAACATAGCCCCTACTGACGCTCCCAAGCAGCGCCACCCTCTGCGTCCGCCGGCATGCCTGCTACGGCGTGCGTCTTTCTCGGTGCGATTTCTCCATCCCATTTCGCTCTGTGCGGGTCTTGGGCAGGCCCCGTCCTACAAGGCAGCCGTCTGCGTGCTGACAAGCGCCTGCGCTGGCTACCGGCATCGGCCGCTGGCTGCGCGACCTACAGTGGACTCCAGTGTGTTGTTTCACAACTCCATGCACACCAAACCGGGCTTGCAGACATGCGCAATGTGCTGGTGGGACGTGTGCAATGACTTGCGGACCTTCATGCCAGGCGCTGCGTCGGAGGCGCTTTTTTAGTCAGGTTCCTAACCCGCCAGCAACGCTCTGGCACTTTTTGGGAGATGGTGATGTTGCATTACGCAGTTGTTTTTCTGGTGATCGCGCTGGTGGCCGCAATTTTTGGCTTTGGCGGCATTGCCGCGGGTGCCGTGGGCATCGCAAAGATTTTGTTCTTTGTGTTTGTGATCATGGCCGTGGTGACGTTCGTGTTCGGCCTGCTCAAGCGGGGCTGATTCGGGATACAGCGCTCAGGCGCACAGATGCCCCCATTCCTCATTGCCCCTGGCGGGGCTCGCATTTCACTTTCACTCTTCAGGAGTTTTCGATGAGCTTTCAAACCACTACCGACAAAATGAACCATGCCGCTCGCAACCTGGCCGACGATGTCCTGCAAAGCGCTGAAGAAGCCGTGAAGGCCACTCGCACCTTGGCCGATGGGTCTTTGGATGCGGCACAAGACCGGGTGCGCCAGTTGCGCGAGGAAGCCAGTCCCGCGATCCAGGACTTGGCCTCGCGCGCTCAAGACATTGCTGTGCGCAGCATTGACTATTGCGCCCACACCAGCGACCGCGCACGACGCCAACTGCGCCACGCCTCTGAAGCCACTTCGCGTTATGTGTCGCAGCAGCCCGGCAAGTCGGTGGCCATCGCAGTGGCGTCTGGTGCTGCGTTGGGGGCTCTGGCCCTGTGGCTATCGCGCCGCAACAGCGCGCATTGAATCGATTTTCTCTGCGGGCGCAGGGGCGGGTGCCATGCCTGGCACGCACCTTTGCGCCAGCCTCAATCCCTTGGCCACGGAGGGTGCAACAGGCCAGTGGGTTGATTGTGTTGTCAGCACCCGCGTTCTCCAATCTCCAACGAAGGAATTCCCATGAAATACGCACGTGCCCTTGCTTTTGCTGCCGTGACCGGCATCACCGTTCTGGCCGCTACGGGTTGCTCCGTGGCCCGAGACCAGCAGACTGTGGGTGCCTACGTCGATGACGCAGGCATCACCACCTCCGTGAAGGCCAAGATGGCAGAAGACAAAACCGTTTCCGCCACCTCCATCAGCGTGGAGACCTTGAACGGCACCGTACAGCTGTCTGGCTTTGCCAAGTCGCAGGCCGAGAAGAACCAGGCCGAAAACATCGCCCGCAACACCAAGCATGTGCGCGAAGTGCGCAACAGCATCGTGGTGCGCCCTTGATGTTGTAATGCCTTGACGGATCGAGGGGCTGCGAAGGCCCCTGGACCCAACAGCGACAGGGCGCAGGTGCCCACGCAGTCCCCGTCGCTCATCGCAAGCCCACCCGTTGCCATGCAGCGGGTGGGTTTGTTTTTTTCCAGAGTCTTGCCGCATGGGCCCATGCTTGCTGCATGGGGCGTGTGCGGACGAACCTGCTCAAGGGGTAAGCTTCGGCACCATGCGCGTATTCAATTGCGACCACTGCGGTCACCTGGTTTTTTTTGACAGCGTGCAATGCCTGCACTGCGGCAGCACGTTGGCATTTGTGCCCGACCAGCTCAGCATGGCGGCGCTGACCCCTGCACCCCAGGATGGCCCTGACCTGTGGCGGCGTATGGGCGAGCGCGGCGGCTCGGCCCACAGCGGCAAGCTCTACCGCATGTGCCACAACCGCACGGCCCACGGTGCCTGCAACTTTGCGGTGCCTGCCAACGACTATTCGCCGCTGTGCGTCTCGTGCCGGCAGACACGCGTGCTGCCAGACCTTTCAGAGCCCGCCAACCTGGGGCGCTGGCAACAGGTCGAGGCCGCCAAAAGGCAGCTTTTTTACACCCTGGCGCGCCTGGGGCTGGAGCCCGTGCCGGGCCGATCGGGCCCCGTGTTTGAGTTTCTGGCCGACTGGCCTGGCGGCCCAGAGGTGCTGACGGGCCACCTGGGCGGCACCATCACCCTGAATGTGGCCGAGGCCGATGACGACGAGCGCGCCCGCCGGCGCATTGCATTGGGCGAGCCCTACCGCACGCTGATTGGCCATTTGCGGCACGAGTCCGGGCATTTTTACTGGGACCAACTGGTGCGCGATGGCGGCAGGCTCGATGCCTTTCGCAGCGTGTTTGGCGACGAGCGGCAAGACTATGCCCAGGCCCTGAGCGCGCACTACGCCAAGGGCAACGACCTGGGTGACTGGGCGCAGCGCCATGTGAGCGCTTATGCGTCAGCGCACCCCTGGGAAGACTGGGCCGAAACCTGGGCGCACTACCTGCACCTGGTGGACTTGCTGGAAACCGCAGCCAGCTACCAAACTACGGTGATGGTGCCCGAGCCGCATGCTTCTTGGCTGCACAGCATGCAAGACCCCTTTGGCACCCCGCCGCCGGGGTTTGACGACATGGTGCGCCAATGGGTGCCGCTCACCCTGCTGCTCAACAGCCTGAACCGCAGCCTGGGGCAAAGCGATGCCTACCCGTTTGCCTTGTCGGCCGGGGCCATGGGCAAGCTCCGGTTTGTGCACGAGCTGGTGCAGTCTGTGCGGCTGGCGGACGACGCCCGTCGCAGCGACATGCAGTGAGTTTGCTATAAAAAATATAGCTGCTAGCGCTTATTTATCAAGCGCTAGAGGCCAATTTTTTTATGAATTAGATGGTCGTGCATGACTTCAGACAGCCTGGACCAGTCCCCAATGGTTGTCTAGCCTGGCTTGGTGCAACGCGCCCGGGTGGGTGAGTGCCTGCGTGCTGACGGGGGCTCCAGGCACCCGCTGGAGCAACAGGCTCTGGCCCAGGCCACCGGCCCACAGCCGGGCCCCGTCGGATGCCAGCGCGCACACTTCTGCCAGCGCAATCTGCCCGGTGCGCAGCCCTTGGGCATTGAACAGCACTGCGCAGCCTGCCTTGGGGCAGCTCACGGCCCAGCCCTCGGGCGTGGCCACAATGCTGCCGCCATAGCCCTGCAAGTTGGTCGGCGCTTGCACAGGGGGCACGGGGGCCTCCGCCAGCGCACTGGCTCCAGTCTGCGCTGAATGGCCCACCTGGGGCTCTGCGTGCAACGCCTGCCCATCAAAGCGGGCGTGCACGGGGGCGGCGTGGCGCAGGGCCGGGTCATCGTGCTCAGCCTGCAGCGCAATGCCCAGCACCGTGCCCGCCGGGTTCCAGGCCAGGTGGCGCAGGCTCAGGCGCGGGTCGTCCAGCCGCCACTGGCCCAGCAACTCGCCGGTGGTGCCATCCAGCCGCACCAGCGATGAGTCCATGCGGTGCATGTCGCGCTTGGCACGGCCGGTTTCGGGGGCCGTGGGCACGCCACCGTTGGCCACGATGAGGGTGGGGGCGCCGGTTTTGCTGCTGGCGCTGTGGCGGTCCCAGATCAGCTCGTGCGCATCCATGCCATGGGTAGGCCATTCGGCCACTTTCTCCAGCGTGCGCGCATCGCGCACGCCCACCAGGCTGGCGCCGGTTTCCACGTCGGTTTCTGTGGTGTAGAGCGTTTGGCCGTCTGGGCCCGCCAGCACATGGCCGTTGAAGGTGCGGTCTGGAAACGCAGCCTCGGCGGTCTGCCACCGCCACAGCGGTGCTGTGTGGCGGCCCGGGTGCCAGCGCACCATCCAGTCACCAGGGCGGCGGGCCACGGCCAGCACCGATCCATCGGGCAAGGCGACCACCCCGTGGGGGCGCGAGGGCACTTCCAACGCCGCTTGCACGCGCAGCTGCAGGCCCGCCACCGACAGCAGCCCAATGTGAAAGCTGCCCTGCGCCTCCCACGCCGCGGCCAAGGTGGCGCTGTTGGTGTGGGTGGCGTTGTTGGTGTGGGTGGCGTTGTTGGGGCGGGTGCTGGCTGCGGCAGCCTGCCCTGTGCGGGGCAGCAGCGCCCAGGTACTCAGCCCCCCCAGGCCTGCCATCAGGGCCAGGGCGGTGCGGCGCTGCAGCGCCGCTGGCGCAGTCTGGCCCGTAGCTGCTGTGGGCTCAATCCCCATCGGCATCAGAAAAACCAATGCTCACCTGCAGCGCAGGCGCCACTTCCGACTCGGCCAGGAACTTGAGCGCCGCCAGATCGCGCGCCGCCTGCTGGATGGCGGGCTTGCCTTTGACCCCGGCCTTTTGCACCTGCGCCATCGAGGCATCCACCTTCTGCGCCGCCTGGTGGAGCTTGTCGGCCAGCGGGTTCATGCCCTTGCCACGCAGATAGGTCTCCAGCGGCACCAGCGCTTCGCCGGGGGCGGGCGTGGGCGCTTGGGCGGGTTGCTGCGTCACGGTGCTCAGCCCCTTCCAGGTGGCGGCCCAGGCGGCCAGCGTGTCCTGGCTGGCGCTGCGTGGGTACTCGGGCGGCTTGCTGCCCTGGGCTGCGCGCAGGGGCTTTTCCATGTGGGCCCAGCGCAGGCGCTCAATGCCGCCCACCCACTGGTTCACGAATTCGCTCATGGCCTGGGTGGACTGCTCTTGCTGTTCCTCGGCACCCCAGTCACTGGACGCCGTGCGGGCAAAGTCGGCGGCCACAGCGGTGGCCTCGCGGGCCACGTCCAAGGCCACTTCGTGCGCGTAGCTGCAGGCGGGCGTGCCGGGCTGTGCGGGGCGCGTCCACAGCAGCCATTCCAGCGCTGGCAGGCCCTTGGCAGGGGTGCCGATGCGTTCAAAAGCCTTGGCGCCCTGGGGTTGTGCCTGGATGGCTTTTTCAACCAGTGCGGGGCGTGTGGGGGCGAAGTCGATGGCGCGCTGCGTGCGGCGCGCAATCACCGGGCCGATGGCGATGGCCGAGAGTTCTTCCCAAGCGCGGGTGGTGCTCAGCCATGCGTTGCGGGCTGATTCCAGTGCGGCCTTGGATACGTTGGTGTCCGCGTTGCCACTGCACATTGCCGCCATCGCGTTGGTCAGTGCCTGCGCGCTGCGGTCAAACGCCTGCGCCCGAGGCAGGCCCCAGTGGCCGTAAATGCCTTGCAGTGCGTGCACCGTGTCATAAAACGGCACGGCCTCGCGTTGCCAGGTGGGCGCTGCGTGGGGGGGCGTGTTTTTGACCTGTGCATGGGCAGCCAAGTGCAGGGCTGGCGCGACGGTCAGCAGCAGCGCGCACAGTGTCCATGCCTGGCTCAACGGTTTGCGCGTGCTTGCAGGTGTGCTTGTGCGGCTTTGGGGTGCATGGGTCATAGCGATTCCACAAATTTCACGAGCGCTTCGCGGTCAGCCTTCTTCATCTTGAGCACCTGGTCTTTGGCTGCCTCGGCCTCACCACCGTGCCACAGCACGGCCTCCAGCACACCCCGGGCGCGACCATCGTGCAGCAGGCGGGTGTGGCCGTTCACGTCCTTGATGAGGCCGGTGCCCCACAGCGGCGGGGTTTTCCACTGGCGGCCATTGGCGCCAAAGTCAGGGCGGCCATCGGCCAGGCGCTCGCCCATGTCGTGCAGCAGCAAGTCGGTGTAGGGCCAGATGCGCTGGCCGCTCAGTGCCTTGCTCGTCAGGTGCGGAAAGGGGCCGGTTTGCGTGACGTAGCTTGGTCGGTGGCAGGTGGCGCACTGGGCCTGCGCAAACAAGGCCTGGCCGCGCAGCACCTGGGCATCGTTGATGCTGCGGCGCGCAGGCGGCGCCAGCGTGGCCTGGTAGAAGATCACGTCGGCCAGGGTCTTGTCGTCAATCTCCACGCCCGGCTGTCCTTGCACTGCCGCGCTTTGGCCGCTGGGCGCAGCCAGGCAGTCTTTTTGCGCAGGGGTGCAGGCCTCGGCGGCAAAGTGGCGCGAGGTGATGCCCATGTCGCCCACAAACGCACCGCCCGTCTGGTGCGCAATGGTGGCCACGTTGGCCTTCCAGCCAAAGCGGCCCAGCATCATGCGGCCCGAGGGCGCATCCCACACCTGGTTGGTCGTGCCCTTGATGGGGCCTGCCGCAGCGGCTTGGTCCGCCGCATTGGCCAGGATGTCGGCCTCGGCAATGGCTTCGAGCAGGCCCACGCCGATGATCTGCGGCGCAATGCGGGGGCTCAGCATCACGTCGGGGTGCATAGGGCCGTAGCCCAGGTCGGCAAAGCCGTACGCGGGCTTTTGCAGCGCGTAGGGCGTGCCATCGGCAAACTTGCCTTTGACGGTGTCGTAGCGCAGCGTCACGCGGCCCTCGGGCTTCACGCCCTGGATGGCTGCGTTGTTGAACTGGTCGCCATAGGTGGGCTCGTGCTTGGGCCCGCCATGCGCATCGGCGCCAGGGATGGACAGGCGAATCAGCAGCGCCACCGTCGGGTCTTTGGTCTCGCCCAGGCGGTTGAAGATGGCTGGCGGCTCGCCCCGGCCGTCCTGCACATGGCAGCCGCCGCACGATCGCGCAATGAAGTGTGGCCCCAGGCCATCGCGGGCCTTGGTGGAGGCGGGGGCTTCCACCCAGTTGCGCCGAAAGAACGAGTTGCCAATGACAAAGCGCGTGCGCTCCTCATCGCTGAGGTTGGCGGCGGGGAACGAGAACGCATTGCGCCCCGTGGCAAACACCGTGGTCTCTCCGCCCGTTTTTTCACCCAAGGGGTCGGGTTGGGGCGCGGCCGTCAAAAGGCCCACGCTCAGGCAGGCTAGGGCGGCGAAACCGGTGCTGGCTGCTGCCAGGCGCGCGGCGCGCCGGCGGCGAATGGCTTGCGGACGCTGCATGCTCAAGGCTGCACCAGGGTCAGTTTGGTGATGCCAATGGCATTGGCAGCGGCGACCAGGTCCTTGCTTTGCTGCGTCAGGCTGTCGATGGTCTTCTGGATGCGCTGGCGGCCCGGTGCTTCCTTGCCGCCAATGATCTCGCGGTCAAACGGGGCCTGAATGCCCTCGGCCGCAGCCACCGATGCGGCGATTTGCTGCGTGGTCTTTTCGGCCAGAGCCGCGTCCTTCGCGGCCACCAGGTCGCGCAGCGATGGGCCCATGAGCACCGTGCCATCGGCCTGCTTGTACTGGCCCAGCCACACGTTTTGGATGCCCAGCGCGTTGGTCACTGCGTCGCGGTGGGTGTTGTCCGAGAAGCACGAGTGCTCGTCTTCCTGGTCCTGGCTGTTGAGGGCCACCTCCAGCCGTTCGCCCGCCAGCTCGCCGCGCGAGAGCGAGCCCAGGCCCACCAGCATCTTGCGCACCGATTCGCGGTTGCCCTTGACGAAGCGGGCGCGGTAGTTGTTCTTGGCGTCCGGGGCCCAGGCCTTCACCAGCGTGGTGAGGTCATCGATGAGCAGCTCGGTCACCACGTTCAGGTACTGGCGGCGGCGGTCGGCGTTGGGGGCCTTGCCGTCCACAAAGTCTTCAAAGTTGCGATCGCCCGGGCCGGTCTCCGACAGGTCCTGGCCCCACAGGAAGAACTCGATGGCGTGCCAGCCCGTTGCAATGTTCTCCTCGCCGCCGCGCTCGTTTTGCGCCGAGAGGTTTTTCTTGTTGATGACGAACTTGCGGTTGTTCACCAGGCCTGCATTGGGCTTGCCCTGCACGCTGTCCACAAACGACTCGTCCATGGGCCACGCGTTGATGCGGCCCTCAGGCCCGTTGTCGTTGTCGATGGGGCCGCCATAAAAGCGGAAGGCTTCCGTCTGCCCATAGAACTCGCGCGCCGCCAGCCAGGTCTTGCGCGCCTCGGCCAGCGTGGCGGCCGAGGGCTGCGCGGTGAAGGCTGTTACCGCCGTTTGCAGGGCCTTGGCAGCGGTAAGGGTGTCGCTGTAGCTGGTGTGCACCAAGTGTGCGTAGTGCGCCACCACTTGGGGGGCTGCTACGGCGGCTGCCGCAGCCTGGGGGGCGGCCACCGCCGCTGGGCTGGAAGGAGCCTGGGCTTGGGCCACCGATGCGGCCGAGCCCAGTGCACTGATCAGGAGTGCCATGACAGGCATGGTTTTGGTGAAAGGTGTGTGCATGATGGGCTCCTTAGAGATGGCTTGGCCTGTGCGCTGCCGCAGCAGTGCATGGCCAGGGATAGGAAGAAGGTGCGTGCGGCAGAGGTGCCAACGCTAGGGGGGCTGGGCACGCAAGCTGATCGCTGGGGCGTGCCGCAGTGAATTGTAAGTTAATAAGAGTGATTTGCATTTAATGCAGTACCTGACGCCAGGGAATACTTGACCCTGTGGAGGCACTGCGCGGCAGGCTTTGCCGTGCGGGTGCTGGTCGGGTGGTTGGTTGCTCCGGTGTTGCCCACGCCAGCAAAAAAGCCAGCCGGGCTGTATGGCCCGGCTGGCTTTTGTTGTGCCCCTTTTGCTGGGGGCAAGGCTTGTGCTTAGCCCAGTTTCATCTGGCTGGGTGTCCCGGTGAGGTAGCCCACAGCAGCGCCCGACTTGTTTTTGTAGTTGGCGCGGATCATCGGGTCCAGCGTGTCTTTGACGACGCTGTGAATGCTGCCCCAGTCGCCAGCATGCTGGAAGTTGCTCATGATGTAGGTCCAGCCGTTGATCTCGTCCACAGCGTGCAGGCCGGTGGATTCGCCACCTGCCGGGATCGACATCAGGCGCGACAGCTGCTTGGTGTCCACGTTGTAGGCCCACAAGAAGTTGTTGACGTGCTGGCTGCTGTCTTCGCCGATGAACAGCGTGCGCAGCTTTTCCGAGAACTTCAGGTTGTCGGGGTTGCAGATCTTGTTGGGGTTGCCGGTGTTACCCAGCGCGTCAGCGGTGATGTCTTCGCCTGCAAGCAGAGCCTTGGTGTCCACGGGCATCCATTCGCTGTTGATGGCGCCGCCGTCGGTGTCCTTTTGGCTGCCGCGCAGGTTCAGTGCCATGACGGCACCGGCCGACAGCTGCTTGGGCACCGAGATGCCGTTGCCGGGCACGTTGGCTGCGTTGCCTGCCACCATGGAGCTTTGCACGTTCTGCAGTGCAGAGTAGGCAATCTTGTCCTTGGCGTTGACGGTGGTGCCTTCCATTTTGGTGAAGCCCAGGCTGGCGCCCTTGAAGGCGGCGTAGCGGTGGGTTTCGAGGAAGGCTGCGGCCTTCTCCATGCCGGGGTTGATCTTGATCCACTCGGTCTTGCCGTTAGCCACGATCTTGGTGAACGTGGCGTCCTTCGGGTCAGCGCTCACCACGGTCATGATGTCCGTGGGCTTGAGCGTGTTGGCCAGGTTCTCGATCTCGGTGCTGGTGGCAGAGCCCAGCTTGATCCAGGTGAGCGCAGCGGCGCTGTTGGCTGCGGGGTCGATGGAGAAGCCAGAGCCCACCTTGGCCACATACAGCGAGCCCGAGGACAGGTCTTTTTCCTTGTCGGCCACAAACACAAAGTAGGCGCTGTTGGTGGCGTCATCGCCCATCAATGCCGTGCGCTGGTCGGGCATGACCTGCACCAGCTCGTGCGAAATGCGGCCCATGCAGAAGTGCTTCTTGATGCTGGCCGTGCCATCGGCGTTGACGGTCACTTCGGGCATGTGGCCGTAGTGGTAGGGGTTGGCCGTGGCTTCGTTGCCATACAGGTTCTTGCTGTAGGCCTTGAACATGGTGTTGCTGGCGATGCTGAAGGCATCGGGTTCGTACTCTTCGCTGGACAGGTGCGTGCCCCATGGCGAGAGGCTGGCGCCGCAGGTGATCCACAGGCCGTGCACCTTGGAGGTGTCCACGTTGTGGTACTTCACCAGGCTGAGCTTGCCTGTGTCCTGGTCTTGGTCCAGCGTCAGCACGGCGATGGGCGATGGCAGCTTGCCGTACATGTCGGTCTTGCCGTCTTGCGCCCAGGTGGTGTATTCAAACTGCACCACGGCAAACACAGGCTTGCCCTTGACGCCGTCCACCTTGGCATTGGCCACGGTCAGCAGCGAGGTGCCATCGGGCGAGTCAGAGAAGAACTGGCGCTCAGACCCTGCCACGGAGGTGTCCGTGATGGCCTTGTTGTTGATGTCGTAGTAGCCGCCAGCCAGCAGCTTGCCGCCCTTGCCATCAGACACCATGTCGCCCGTGACGAAGAAGGGCTGGTAGGCCAGTTGGAAAGAGCGCACGGAGTTGTCGCTCAGGGTCACGTTCAGTGCCGAGCCCACTGTGGTGGTTGCCATGGCGGCTGGGTTGGCCAGCGTGGGTGCGGCCATTGAGGTAAAGCTGGCGGAAACAAAGCTGGCACTGGTGCTGTCGCTACCACCGCCGCAGGCTGTCAAAAAGGAGGTGGCAGCCGTTGCGCCCAGGGGGAGCATGGGAACCCCCGCCAGAAATTGCAGTGCTTTGCGGCGGGTGGTCAGCGAGGATTGGGACATGTCTTGGTATTTCCAGTGGGGTATTGCGTTACTGCAGACCACACCACGTTCGACCCAGTGGGCCAGGCACTGCGGTCGGTGGTCGTGATCACCAGCCAGCGATGCTAGAAATATCCTGTGACACTTCGTTGATGCTTTTGTGACGATTGCGTGACGGGCATCCACTACCTGTGGCGGCCCGTGTGCGCACGCGGTACCCGGCAAATTTCTTGAGGTGGGGGGTGAGAGACCTACCAAACACCAAAGTCAGTGGCCTGGGCGGCTTGTTGCGGGGCTCTGGGCCGCTCAGTAGGGGCTGTTTTCGCCGTAAGACGGCTGCACGGTGCGCGCAGGCTTGGGCGCCGCACTGGCTGGCGCCGGGTAGTTCATCTGCCCGCTGCCATCCTTGGTGCCTTTGCGCCCGGCAATCTGCCACGCCGTGCGCTGGCCGATCAGGCTGGCCAGAAACTCCAGCTCTTCGTCGGTGTGGTTGATGGCGCCCGCAGGCGTGAGCAGCCGACCATTGCGCGGCGCGGTCTCGGCCCAGAAGGATTGGTGGTACACCGACTGGCTGACCAGGCTTTCGCTGCCAGCGGCCAGGTCCACCGTGCCATAGCAATTGCAGAAATAGCCCCGCAGGGCCTGCTCGGGGAACACCTCGGCATACACCCCTGTGCCCCGGATGCCTGCGGTGAGGGTGGGCAGGGCCACTTGCCGGTCTGTGCCCTTGCCCCACACGCTGGCCACTGCGCCGGTCAGCAAACGCAGCACCTTGACGGTGGTGGACTCCTCGCCCTTGCCGTCGCCCTCGAGCGCGACACGCGTGTTCTGCCGCAGCATGAAGGCGCTGCTGCCCACGGCAAATACGGCAGTGGAGCCTGGGCCGGTCTCAATGCGGTCGCCCGTGGCAATGCTGTCGTGTGCCGTCAGCGCCTGGCCATTGCGCAGCACGTCCCCGCGCAGCTCAACGATGTTGCTGCGGGACTGGGCTTGCGCTGCCATCCAGCCACCGGTGGCGGCCCATGCGGCGGCGGCTTGCAGCAGGCCGCGACGCCGGTGCCAGCGCAGCTCGTCTTCAGTTCGGCCCAGTAGTTGGGGCGTCGGAGGGTGGTGTGTCATGGGGTGCCTCGTGCAGCAGGCTCTCGGGCGGCTCAAAGCAGTCCCTGAAGATAAACACCGCGCAGGTCAGGATCATGGTGGCCATCATCATGGCGGCGGCCATCAGCAGGCTGCCAATGCCCTCGCCACCCAGCCCCAGCAGCAGCGAGATGATGCTGATCACCAGCGCCCCCAGCACCCCAATGCCCAGCCAGGTGAAGAGGAACACCAGGCAGGCCCCGGCGTTGCGCACGCAGGCCATCATGCTGAAGAACAAGGCCTTGACGGGCGGGACACCGTGCCAGTGCACCAGGCCCGGCGCATGCCAGAACAGCAGCGACAGGGGGAGTGACAGCAAGGTGGCCAGCCACATGGCTTTCTGAAAGCTCGGGTCTGACGTCATTTGCGCGGTGACTGGCGTGCCGTCCATGTACACCTGCACAAAGCGCCCGCCATCAACCAGCGCCGACAGGCCCATGATGCCCAGAAAGCCCAGCGCATACAGCACGCCCAGCAGCAGCATGTGGCGCAGGTGCTGGCGGCCTTTGCGGAAGGTGACCAGCAGCAGCGCCGGTGTGGGGCGGTGGCCCTGGATGGACTCGCCCGTGGCCACCATCATGGCCAGGGTGACGGAGGGCAGCAGCACCAGCGAGGCAATGCTGCCCAGCACGGGCACGCTGGCCAGCAGTTGCATCGCAACAAACGAAATAAAGAACAGCGCCGCCAGGGCCATGGGCTGGCGCCGGAACGCTTGCACGCCCAGTTTGACCCAGGTGAAGCCAGTCTTGGCGGGAACGATGTGGAGTTTCATGGAGTGGGTGGTGGTGTGGTCCGTGGCGGGCGGTGTGTGTGCCTGCTAGCTCATCGCGCGCCAGAGAGTGAATTTACCCCAGCGCGCTGCAGCCGGTCTGGGCAAAGGGCTATCGCCTGGGGTTGTGCTGGTGCGGGGCCCGAGGTTGAGGGGCGCTGCTGGCCCCGCAAACCCACCGTGTGCGCCGGTGCAGACGGCACCAGGCAACGCTTTGGCGCTTTGGCGTTGCAGAGGCGCGATGGATGGATCGATGGGACGTCAGGCTTGCACCGGGTGCGCAATGCGCCCCTGCAGCACCCGCTCAAAGTGGGTCGGGTCGTGCGGTTTGAGCATGGACGCCTCGCGGGGCAGGTAAAAGTCCCACAGGCGCGAGATCCAAAAGCGCAGCGCCCCGGCGCGCAGCATGGCGGGCAGCAGCTCGCGCTCTGCCGCTGTCAGGGGGCGCACGGACTGGTAGGCGGTGAGCATGGCCGTGGCGCGCTCGGTGTGGTGTGTGCCGGTGGGCAGGTCAATGCACCAGTCGTTCAGGCACACCGCCAGGTCAAACAGCCAGGTGTCCACGCCCGCAAAGTAAAAGTCGAAGAAGCCCGTCAGGGTGTCCTCGGCAAACATCACGTTGTCGCGGAACAGGTCGGCATGCACCGGGCCACGGGGCAGGGCGGCGTAGGTGGACGACGCTGCCACATGGTTCTGGTAGGCCAGCTCTGACTGCAGCAGCGCGGCCTGGGCAGTGTCCAGGTGCGGCAGCACCACGGGCACGGTTTCGTTCCACCAGGGCAGGCCGCGCAGGTTGGGCTGGTGGCGGTCAAAATCGCGCCCCACCAGGTGCATGCGCGCCAGCATGGCGCCCACGGCGGCGCAGTGCACGGGCTCGGGGGCCAGCTGGCTCTTGCCGCGCAGCTTGCTCACCACCGCCGCAGGTTTGCCCGCCACGGTGTGCAGGATTTCGCCGTACTTGTCGCCACGCGGCTCGGGCACGGGGATGCCGCCGTGCGCCAGGTGCTTCATCAGGTGCAGGTAAAACGGCAACTGCTCTGCCGTCAGGCGCTCAAACAGCGTCAGGACGAACTCGCCTTGCGAGCTGGTCAAAAAATAGTTGGTGTTTTCAATGCCGCCCTCAATGCCGCGCAGTTCCACCAGTTCGCCAATTTGCAATCGGCGCAGCACTTCGCGTGCATCTTTTTTGGAGACTTCGGTAAAAACAGCCATCGTTCAGCTCAGCAGGGGAGAAAGTAAGGGGCGGGGAGTCACGGGCCCAGCCCGTGCCGGGGCCATGGCCCCCATGCGGGTGCGGGGGCAGGGCGTGCAGTGCGGCGGGCCCTCAAGGCAGGCCCGCGCAGGGGTTCAGAACTTCATCACGTTCCACACACGCGGGGCGGTGTTGGTCTCCGCACCGCTGTTGCTGCCAGCGCGGCTGCGGGCGCCGTCGGGCGATTTCACTTCATAGGCGGGCATCTCGCTGCCCTTGGGCTGCACGTTGATGCTTTGCGTCTGGCCACCCACACGCACCTCGTCCACGCGGCTGCCGCCGTCTTCCACCCGAATGCGCTCGGTGCGCTGGTTGGTGCGGCCTTCAAGTTGCTCTGGATTTGATAGCTGCTCGCGCTTTTCCGTTGTGCCCTGAGGGGCATTTTGGTTCGTATTTTGGGCCAGCAGGGGGCTGGACGCCAGGCCCAGCAAAAGGAAGAGGTGGAGTGCGCGCATGGGGCCGATTGTAGAGCGCCGTCCAGAGGCAGCCTGCCCGTGCACAATCCGTGCATGACTGACAAAAAGACCCTGGTGCTGGTGGATGGCTCCAGCTACCTCTACCGCGCCTTTCACGCCATGCCCGACCTGCGGGCCGTGCCGGGTGACCCGAGCAGCGCCGCCACGGGCGCCATCCGCGGCATGATCAACATGATGCAGGCGCTGCGCAAAGAGGTGCGCGCCGACTACGCCGTCTGCGTGTTCGACGCCTCGGGCCCCACCTTTCGCGATGCCCTGTACACCGAATACAAGGCCACACGCTCGCCCATGCCCGACGACCTGCGCAGCCAGATCGAGCCCATTCACCAGGTGGTGGACCTGCTGGGCTGGAAGGTGGTAGCCGTGCCCGGCGTGGAGGCCGACGATGTGATCGCCACCTTGGCCAACGCAGCAGCCGCACAGGGCATTGAGGTCATTGTGTCCAGCGGCGACAAAGACTTGAGCCAACTGGTCAACGAGCACATCACCATCATCGACACCATGAGCGGCAAGCGCCGCGATGTGGCGGGTGTGACGGCAGAGTTTGGCGTGCCACCCACGCTGATGGTGGACTACCAGGCCCTGGTGGGTGACACCGTGGACAACGTGCCCGGCGTGACCAAGGTGGGCCCAAAGACGGCCGCCAAGTGGCTGGAGGAATACGGCTCGCTCGACAACCTGATTGCCAACGCCGAAGCCATCAAGGGTGTGGCGGGCAACAACCTGCGCGAGGCGATTGCCAGCGGGCAGCTGGCATTGAGCCGCCAGCTGGTCACCATGAAGACCGATTGCGCGCTGGCCGACTACATCCCCGGTTTGCCCGCGTTTGACGACATCACACTCGACGCACCGGACAACACCGGCTTGCTGCCGTTTTACGAAAAGTACGGCTTCAAGGGCCTGGCCAGTGCGATCAAGGGCGCAGCGGCACCCGCCACCACAGCCCCCACCGTCGCCATGCCCGGCCAAAGCGGTGATCTGTTTGCCGACCACTCTGCCAGCACCGTGGCAGAAGAGGCCCAGCACCGCACCGTGGTGTACGACACCATCCTCAACTGGGCCGACTTTGACCAGTGGCTGGAGCGCCTGCAGAAAGCCCCACTCACGGCCATCGACACCGAAACCGATTCCCTCGACGAAATGCGCGCGCAAATCGTCGGCATCTCTTTCAGCGTGCAGCCCGGCGAAGCCGCCTACATCCCCCTGCGCCACGAAGGGCCTGACGCGCCCGCGCAACTGCCGCTGGACGAAGTGCTCGCCCGCCTCAAGCCCTGGCTGCAAGACGCCAAACACCACAAGCTCGGCCAGCACATCAAATACGACCGCCATGTGTTCGCCAACCACGGCATCGAGGTGCAGGGCTACGCGCACGACACCATGCTGCAAAGCTACGTGCTCGAAGTGCACAAGCCCCACAACCTGACCAGCCTGGCCGAGCGCCACACGGGCCGCAAAGGCATCACCTACGAAGACCTGTGCGGCAAAGGCGCGCACCAGATCCCGTTTGCGCAAGTGCCCGTGGACAAGGCCGCCGCCTACTCGTGCGAAGACTCCGACCAGACCCTGGACGTACACAACGCCCTGTGGCCCCTGCTGCAGGCCGATGACAAACTGCGCTTCATCTACGAGCTGGAGATTGCCAGCAGCGAAGCCCTGTACCGGATCGAGCGCAACGGCGTGCTGATTGACGCGCCCACCCTGGCCGCCCAAAGCCACGAGCTGGGCCAGCGCATCCTGCAGCTCGAAACCGAGGCGTATGAGATTGCAGGCCAGCCCTTCAACCTGAGCAGCCCCAAGCAGCTCGGCGAAATCTTCTTCGACAAGCTGGGCATGCCGGTTGTGAAGAAGACCGCCACCGGCGCACGCAGCACCGACGAAGAAGTGCTGGAAAAGCTGGCCGAGGACTACCCCCTGCCCGCCAAGCTGCTGGAGCACCGCAGCCTCGTCAAGCTCAAAGGCACCTACACCGACAAGCTCGCCCAACTGGCCCTGCCACGCACCGGCCGCGTGCACACGCACTACGCGCAGGCCGTGGCCGTCACAGGCCGCTTGTCCAGCAACGACCCCAACCTGCAGAACATCCCCATCCGCACCCCCGAAGGCCGCCGCGTGCGCGAGGCCTTTGTGGCCCCCGCAGGCCGCGTGATTGCGAGTGCCGACTACTCGCAGATCGAGCTGCGCATCATGGCCCACCTGAGCGGCGACCACTCGCTGCTGCACGCCTTCCACGCCGGGCTGGACGTGCATCGCGCCACCGCTGCCGAAGTGTTTGGGGTGGAGGTCGATCAGGTCACCAGCGAGCAACGCCGCTACGCCAAGGTCATCAACTTTGGCCTCATCTACGGCATGAGCAGCTTTGGCCTGGCCAAGAACTTAGGGATAGAGACCAAAGCAGCTGCCGCCTACATCGACAAATACTTCCAGCGCTACCCCGGCGTAAAGCAGTACATGGACGACACCAAGGCCGCCGCCAAGTCCATGGGCTATGTCGAGACCGTGTTTGGCCGTCGCCTGTACCTGCCCGAAATCAACTCCCCCAACGGCCCCCGCCGCGCGGGCGCCGAACGCGCTGCCATCAACGCCCCCATGCAGGGCACGGCGGCCGATCTGATCAAGCTGGCGATGGTGGCGGTTCAGAAGGAGCTGGACGCGCACAAGCCGGGCATCCAAATGATCATGCAGGTGCACGACGAACTGGTGTTCGAGCTGCCCGAGGGCGAGGTGGACTGGCTCAAGACCCACATCCCGCGCCTGATGGCCGAGGTTGCGGCGCTGAAGGTGCCGTTACTGGCTGAGGTGGGGGTGGGGGCTAATTGGGATAAGGCGCATTGAAGCCCAGTGATAAGCGAGGCAGGTCAACATGTTTAAGTGTTTTTGGCCTGTAGTGCCTGTCTACTAAGCGCTGGCAGCTATGAAATTAGAAGCAGTAACCTGTTCCATAAGCCTACCGAGCCTGTATTCTGAGTTTTAGGGTTTGTTGTCCCGCCTTTGAAGTGCTGTGGACGTTCAGGCATTGGATGATGAAGGGATGCGGAGTTTTCGTAGTGCTTAGGGCGCCAGATTTGGCACCTGAACTTCGGCATCATGATTTGGTAAGGAGCGTGCCTATGGATGCGATCAATTGGAGTCAGGTAGTGACGCTTGGAATACCAGGTGTGTTGGTTGTAGCTGGTTGGTTCTTTGCTCATTGGCTCACAGTAAGACGCGAACTTTTTTCTAAAAGGCGTGTTGACCGTCTGCGTGCCCTTGAAGCTGCATACATGCGTATTTCTTCATCCAGCAATCGTCCTTTGACGATTGAAACGATAGAGCGGATAGAGACTTTCGTTGCTGAAATCCAGCTGTATGGCACCCCGTACCAAGTAAAGCTCATGAATGAGGCGGTAGAGAGTTTTCTCAAGCCTGATTTCAAGGTTAACTGGGATCAATTGCTCGAAGATCTGCGAGATACGATCAGAGCGGAACTGCGCCTTGAAAAAGTCACTGGCCCTGTTTGGTGGCTGCGATTGCCCCAGTCCCCAACAATGCCTCTCTCGCGAGTTTCATTTGCCGAAAAGCTGCGGCAACGCAAGGGGGCCTAACATTTTGTTTTGCCCAGCTTGCATTGGCGGAGCGATACCCTTCTTGCTGTTCTCAAGCACTTTGCGCACCTTGCTTTTTATGGCGCAATTCGTACTTGATAGTGCTCTCCATCTTCTGTCTGGGTAGGTGGATGCCCCTCGCCGCTTCCCGCTAAAGCTGGTGACCGACGACGCTGTGGCAAGCCAAGTCTGCAATTAGTTGGGCGTTGCAATTCCTGTCCTGAAGATCTAGCTAACGTCGATCATTTGCCCCAACCCAGCAGCAAATCAAACGTGTCGCTAGACTCATCCGGCTAACTGTTCGCTACCCCGCTAACCTCCATCTTTCAGCCCGGAGCCCTTGCATGTCCAACCCCACCCCCTACACCCCACCCGCCATCTGGCAATGGAACAAAGAAAACGGCGGCCAGTTCGCCAGCATCAACCGGCCTGTTGCCGGGGCTACGCACGATAAAGAGCTGCCTGTGGGCAAGCACCCGTTGCAGCTCTATTCGATGGGCACGCCCAATGGCGTGAAAGTCACTGTCATGCTGGAAGAGCTGCTGGCGCTGGGCCACAGCGGGGCGGAGTACGACGCGTGGTTGATCCGCATTGGCGATGGCGACCAGTTTGGCAGCGGGTTTGTGGGCATCAACCCCAACTCCAAGATCCCCGCGTTGCAAGACCGCACGGATCCGGCCAACCCGGTGCGCGTGTTTGAGTCCGGCGCCATCCTGATGTACTTGGCCGAGAAGTTCGGCAGCGCCTTCTTGCCCAAAGACGGCGCGGCGCGGGCCGAGTGCTTGTCGTGGCTGTTCTGGCAGATGGGCAGTGCACCTTTCGTGGGCGGCGGGTTTGGGCATTTTTATGCTTACGCGCCGGTCAAGATCGAATACGCGATTGACCGCTATGCGATGGAAACCAAGCGCCAGCTCGATGTGCTGAACCAGCGCTTGGCCGTGACGGAGTACGTGGCGGGCCATGAGTACACCGTGGCCGACATGGCGATCTGGCCCTGGTATGGGCTGATGGTGAAGGGCGAGGCCTACGACGCGGGCGAGTTTTTGCAGGTGCATGAATACACCCATGTGCTGCGCTGGGCCGAGCAGATTGCCCAGCGCCGCGCAGTGCAGCGTGGCCGCATGGTGAACCGGGTGCGCGGTGACTTGGCGAGCCAGTTGCATGAGCGGCACGACGCCAGCGATTTTGAGATGAAGACGCAGGACAAGCTGGCTGCGGCCCCGAAGGCTTGATGGTGTTGAAGTAAAAATGGCCGCTAGCGCTTGATAGATAAGCGCTAGCAGCTATATTTTTGATAGTGAAATGCGCGCAAAGCGCCCTGGAGTCCAGGGCGCTTTGTCGTTTATGCCGACCCTTCCAGCCGCGTTTTGTAGAGCTGCAGCACGGTCTGCGCAAAGTTGTCGAGCAGGGCATGGGCCCACCAGTTGGCGTAGGTGTTGAAGTCGGTGGACACGCGGTAGCTGACGCGCAGGTGCAGCCGGGTGCCGCCCGCCTCTGGAGTGAGGGTGTAGGCGGTGTCGTTGAGGTCAAAGTAGGCGCCGCCAATGGCGACGTGGTCGTCCAGTGCGCCAGCGGGGATGGAGTCGGGCCCGAAGCGGTAGGTCCAGCGCAGGTGGCGGCCGGGTTCCCATTCCTGGATGATTTCGTCAAAGTGCACGCCCTTGGCCCAGCGGCTTTTGCGCACGCGCTCGGTGCCTTCTTGCACCGTCACGGCCTCCACGGGCGGGGGCACGCCAATGCGGTAGGTCCAGGCGGTATCTACTTCGTGCGGCTGGATGTTGCGGATGTGGGTGATGCCTTCCCACACCACCGAGGCGGGGGCGTTGATCCACAGGCTGCGCTCTACCTGCCCCATTTGGTTGGGTGCGCCCTGCGGCATGACCAGCGCGGCAACCAGGGGCAGCACGGCAAAGCCATAGGCGGCGTGGCGGGGCCAGCGGGTGAGGCGGCATACCAGACCCATGCACAGCCCGCCCGCCATGCCCATGAAGGTGAACAGCGGCACGATGACGATGGCGCAGATCATCCCTTCGATCAGCACCAGCATGGAGCCGATGACGACCAGGCAGGTGGCCAGCGCCGGGGCCCAGGCGTAATACGACCAACTGCGCCGCTGCTGCCGCTCGGCCAGGTACACCGTGATGGCCCCGGTGGCCAGGGGCGCCAGCCAGATGAAGGCGCCCACCATGGCCGACCAGCGGCTGCTGGGTGCGCCGCTGAACGCCAGGCGCAGCAGCACGCCAAACACCATGCCGCAGACGATGGGGGCGAACTTGCCAAAGGGCAGACGTGAGGGGTTGTCGGCAGCGTCCCATGGCGAAGGGTCTACAGGCTCGATGGGCTCTGCGGGGGGCTTGGTGGGGCTGTCAGACATGGTTCCTCCCGGGATGTGTTGTGGTTTGTCGTTCGTCTGGATGAGAAAGATCCGTTCGGGCTGAGCTTGTGGAAGCCTTGCGCTGCGCTTCGACAGGCTCAGCGTGAACGGTGTGGGGTGATTGGATGCCGTGCCTTGTGCCGTGCCCTGTGTCTGTGGCCAGTGGCATTGGGCTCACCCACCCCACAGCGCGGGCTTGTTCACCATCAGCGCAAAGACCACGGCCATGGCGATGAAGGCGGGGTAGCCCAGGCCTTCCCACCAGCGCTGCAGGCGCACGTATTGCGCGGGCAGCGGGGTGCCTGCGGCGTGGGCGGCCTGGGCCATGCGGGCCATGCGGATCTGGATGGTCACCACGGGCAGCCAGCAGGCACCGGCGAGCAGGTACAGCGCAATCGACAAGGCCAGCCACGGGGTGGTGATGGGCCAGCCTGCCATGTGGGCCATGGCAATGCCCGTGAGCGGCTGCACGATCACGGCGGGGGTCGTAAACCACCAGTCGGCCCGCACCACCAGGCGGCCCACCACGGCCTGCGCGGCCACGCTGCCGCTGCGGTTGGCAAAGAACAGGTAGAACGCAGAGCCCAGGCCCGTGCCCACCAGCAGAACGCTGGAGATGATGTGGAGGGTCTTGAGAACGAGATAGGTGTTCATGGTGCGGTTTCCTCGTTGCGGGCGGAGCTGGTTCCTAAAACCACCAGGATGGCGGCGATGGGCAGGTTCTTGAGCAGGGAGCCGAGTGGATCGAGCCACAGGTGGGGCAGCAGCACGGTGGCGGTGAGGGTCATCACCCCCATCAGGCCTAGGGCGGCCCATGCGCTGTGGCGGCCGGGCCAGCGCCACAGCGCTATGCCCATCAGCAGGTCGGCCGCTGCGCCGCCCCAGATGAGGGCTTGTATCCATGCGTCGTCTGTCAGCCCGGCCTGGCGCAGCAGGGCATCGCCTTGCGTGCGGTGGGTGATGGCGCTGACCACGGCGGTGCCCAGCCACACGGCCACCAGGCTGGCGCGCAGAAGTCTGAGAGATGGGCCGGTGGGGGCGGGCAGTGGGGCTGGGTGGTGTACGGATTGGGTCATGAGGGGGCTCCGGGGTGGAGGGCGTCAGGCGCTGCGGCGGCGGGGGATGGGGCCCAGGCGCGCTCTACCAGCTGGCTGTAGTGCGTGGCGGGGTGGCCCAGCAGGGCTTGCAGCGGCGCAGGGTCGGCCACGTTGTCGGTGGCCAGCATGGCCAGCGTTTCGCTGCACCAGGGGGACACCGGCACCCAGTCGCCCAGCCGGGCCGACAGGCGGGTGAGCGGCGTGGGCAGCCGCAGCGCATGGGCGGGCGGATGGCCGCGCTGCGCCCGCAGGCTGGCTATCAGCGCGGCCATGGGCAGGGCCTCTGGGCCCACGCAGGGCACCACGCCGCGCACGTGGCTGTGGCTGCCCAGCAGCGCCACCACGGCATCGGCCAGGTCGTGCACGGCCACGGGCTGGACGCGTGCGGTGAGCACCGGCCCAGGCAGCGCCAGCACGGGCAGGCGGGCCAGCCGCATGAACAGGGTGGCACTGGCGCCACCGTGGCCAAACACCACGCTGGGGCGCAGCACCACGCCGCGCAGGGGGCTGGTGGAATCGTTGGTGACCGCTGCCAGGCCCAGCAGGTGCTCGTCGGCAGCGCGCTTGGTGCGGGCGTAGCGGGTGGTGCCGGTCTGCACGCCCAGGGCCGATATTTGCACCACATGCCGCACGCCCGCTTGTCGGCAGGCCTCAAACAGCGCCACGGGGGTGTGGTGGTGCACGGCATCGATGGGGCGGGCGGTGGTGCTGCGCAGCACGCCCACGGCGTTGACCACCGCGTCGATGCCCTGCAGGCGCGGCAGCCAGGTGGCTGCGTCGATGTCGCGGGCAAAGTCCATGGCCACGCCGCCAGCGTGTGGCTGCCGTGGTGAATTTGGCGAGTGGCCCGTGTGCACGGTGTGCCCGGCCCGGCGCAGCGCGGCGGCAATGGCCTGGCCGATGAAGCCGGTAGCCCCGGTCAGGAGCACCTGCAGGGGGACTGTGTGTGTGAGGGGCGTGGTCATGGCGGGCCTTCTAGGTTTTGGGGCTTAACGCATGCATTGGTCCGTGCATTGCTGGGCCGCTGCCCGCTCTGCGGCACGGCGCAGGGCCTTGCCGAAAAACGTTCGTATCACCCACCCTGGCACGCGGTAGCGGTTGCGCGCCACCACGGGGTACAGCGCGTTCATGCCCGCACGCAGCAGGGGGATGCGGGCGGGGGCCATCACCCAGGCGAGGCCCACGGCGGCGTAGGCCACTTCAAAGGCGGCCACGCCGCTCAGCCATTGCCCGCCTGCGGTGCGGGCGTGCATCAGGGTCAGCAGTGCGTCGCGCGTCACGCCCTCGGGGCAGGCAAAGCCGCTGGCCTGCACATCTTCAAACCGCAACTGCCCGGCCTGGTTGCGCAGCATGAGGTTGTGCATCTCGGTGTCGCACAGCGGGCAGGCGCTGTCGTAGTACAGGGTGAGGGGATAGAGGGCTGTGGTCATGGTCTCGATCCTTTCTGAAATTTCTGTCAAAAGAGAAATGTGAGGGCAAAAAAATTTCACCAAAAATTACGAGGCAGGGGGCGTGCGGTCCGTGCTGCTGGGCGCTGCTGGCGCTGCTGGAGCCGCAGGCGCATCGCCACCGCGCACAAATTTTTGTACCGTGGCGCCCATGCGCAGCACCTTCTCCAGCGTGTTGGGGGACAGGCGCAGCATCTCGTCCGCCCAGGTGCCCAGCGACTCCATCAGGTGCAGGGTTTCGCGCACGCGGTCCTGGGCGTCGGGGCTCTCTTGGGCAAAGTCGGGTTTGCGCACCAGCTCGCGCAGCATGCGGGTGGTGGGGTCAAACTCGCGCGTCTTGCGCTCGCGCACCACGGTGCGGAACAGCTCCCACACGTCGCTGCTGGTCTCGTAATAGTCGCGCCGGTCGCCCAGCACGTGGGTCACGCGGATCAGTTGCCAGTTCAGCAGCTCTTTGAGGCTGTTGCTGACGTTGGAGCGCGCCACTACCAGGGTGTCGGCGATCTCTTCGGCGTTGAGCGGGCGGCCATGGAAGAACAGCAGGGCATGCAACTGGGCCACCGTGCGGTTCACGCCCCAGGCGCTGCCCATTTCGCCCCAGTGGACGACGAATTGCTTGGCGATTGGTGTGAGTTCCATGGGGGGCAGTCTCATGGTTTCTGTAATTTCTGTCAAGA
The DNA here is from genome assembly GCF_003669015.1 of Acidovorax sp. 1608163. Lineage (NCBI taxonomy): Bacteria > Pseudomonadati > Pseudomonadota > Betaproteobacteria > Burkholderiales > Comamonadaceae > Acidovorax > Acidovorax sp. 1608163. Next base: position 3,562,553 of record NZ_CP033069.1, on the reverse strand, counting down.
AAGAAATTGCGGGATGTGAAAGTAGCCGTTCAATCCTTGGTACGGTCCGCATGGATACGGGGGCGTAGCCAGCGCGTTGAAGCACAAATGGCTAATATGGGCCGCCGACGCTGGCGGCCCACCTGTAAGCCATGGCGCTGTGCAGGGCCTGGGCTGAGCCACGCGCTGGTGCGGCGGTGCCTGCGCCCATTCCCATGGGCTCTGGGTTGGCCCAGTCGCTCTGTGGGTTTCCTCTGCAAGGGCTTGCGCCTTTGTTTCCTTTGTTCTGATTGCACTCTGGAGGTATCTGATGCTCAACCGTGACCACCAACTGGACACCGAAGCCCTGCTGCCCGGGCGTTCTACCGAGGCGGGCGCCACCCGGCGCACGGCTCTGCAAGCTGCGCTGGGCCTTGGCTACGCTGCCGCTGCGGCTCCCGTGATGGCGCAAACCGCCATTGCCACCTCTGCCGAGGGGCTGGTGGCGGGGCAGGTGAGCTATGAGGTGGACGGCTTCAAGGTGCCCGCCTACCGCGCCGCGCCTGCGGGCAAGACCGGGCTGCCCGTGGTGTTGGTGATCCAGGAAATCTTTGGCGTGCATGAATACATTGCCGATGTGTGCCGCCGCTTTGCCAAGGCGGGCTACTTGGCCATCGCCCCCGATCTGTATGCGCGCCAAGGCAACGCGGCCAGCTACACCGAGGTGTCCAAGCTCATGGCCGAGCTGGTGTCCAAGGTGCCCGATGGGCAGGTGATGGGCGACCTGGACGGCGCCGTGAAGTGGGCCGCCGCCAACGGTGGCGACGCCGCCCGTGTGGGCGTGACGGGCTTTTGCTGGGGCGGCCGCATCACCTGGCTGTATGCGGCCCACGGCCCGGTGAAGGCGGGCGTGGCCTGGTACGGGCGCCTGGTGGGCCAGCCCACCGACCTCACGCCCAAGCACCCGGTGGAGATCGCGCCCATCCTCAAGGCGCCCGTGTTGGGCCTCTATGGTGAAAAAGATTCCGGAATCCCTCTTGACACGGTTGATAAGATGAAATCAGCCCTAGCCAGCGGTTCTGCTGCAGCCAAGGTTTCCGAGTTTGTGGTGTACCCCGATGCCCCGCACGCTTTCCATGCCGACTACCGCCCCAGCTACCGCAAGGAAGCGGCGGAAGACGGCTACAAGCGTGCCCTGGCCTGGTTCAAGACCCACGGAGTGGTTTAAGCCGCTCCGGTTTTCTGCCAGAAGCCGCCCTGAAGTTTTCGGGGCGGCTTTTTTTCGGGTGCAGTACAAGCGTTTGATAAGAAAAATGCCGCTAAGGCACTATTAATAAGCGCTAACAGCTATGACTTTGATAGCAATCTTGATCGCCACCCTGGCTGCGGGGATTGGCAGCGTGTGGGCGGCAGCCCTTTTGATGCGCATGGGCCTGGGTGGGCGCCATGACGGCGTGGGGCCCCAGCACCTGCTGAGCCTGGCAGCCGGCGCGCTGCTGGCCACGGCCTTCATGCACCTCTTGCCCGAGGCGTTTGAAAGCCAGGCGGGCGCACACGACCTGTTTGCCACGCTGCTGGTGGGCGTGGTGTTCTTCTTCCTGCTCGACAAGGCCGAGCTGTGGCACCACGGGCATGAGCACAGCCACCACGGTCACGGCGATGGTCACGCGCATGCCCACGTACACGCCCCTGCGCATGCCCATGAAAACCATGAGGGGCACGATCATGGCCACGCCCACCACCACGGCCCGCGCGCGGGCGGCTGGGCGGTGCTGACGGGCGACAGCGTGCATTGCTTTGGCGACGGCATCCTGATTGCCTCGGCCTTCATGGCCGACCTGCGCCTGGGCGTGATCGCCGCCGTGTCGGTGCTGGCGCACGAGGTGCCGCACCACATGGGTGATCTGGTGGTGCTGCGCCAAACCAGCCCCAACCGCCGCATGGCGCTGGTGAAGGTGTCGCTGGCAGGCGCCGTGACGGCGCTGGGCGGCGTGGTGGGCTACTTCTTGGTGGGGCAGTTGCAAGACTTCCTGCCGTACTTCCTGGCCGTGGCGTCGAGCAGCTTTGTGTATGTGGCGCTGGCCGACTTGATCCCGCAGCTGCAAAAGCGGCTGACGGCCCGCGAAACCATTGCGCAGATCGCCTGGCTGATTGCGGGCATGGTCGTGGTCACGATGGTGAGCGGGGCGGCGCACAGCCACTGAGGCTGTCAACGGGTTGGGCAGCAGCCCCGCTCAGGCCCCTAGTTCAAGCCCCCGTTTCAAGCGTTGCGCAGAGCCTGGGTGAGGAACTCCAGGCAGTTTTGCACCAGGGGGGGTCTTGCGTCCTGCGCGGCATGCACCATGAGCGCCACCTTGCGCGAGATCACCGGGGCCTGCAGCGGGCACACCTTCACGGTGCCTTCGTGCAGGCTGTGGGTGTACAGCCGCGAGATCACGCCCACCGCCAGCCCGCAACGCACCAGGCTGTAGAGCGATTCGCTGTACAGCAGCTGGTCGGCTCGTGCCAGATCGGCCCCATGCTGGCGCAAGGTGGCCATGGCCAGCTCATAGGTGCTGCCGCGCGCAAACAGTGCCAGCCGCTCGCCCGCCAGGTCTTGCCAGGTCAGGCGTGCACGGGGTGCCAGCCGGTGGCCCACGGGCAGCACTGCAACCAGGTCGTCTTGCGCCACGGCGATGGCTTCGATCTGCGGCGGCAAGTCCAAGGCCACGCCCAGCGCCAGGTCCACTTCACCGCGCTGCAGCGCGGCCAGCAGGTCGTCGTTGAGCGGGTCGTACAGGCGCAGGTCCACATCGGGGTGCTGCGCCAGCCACTGCTGCAGAGGCGCGGCCAGCAGGTGCATGGCCGAGGGCAGGGCGGCCACGCGCAGGACGCGCTTGCCATCATGGAGCGTGCGAAACAGCCCATCCACCCCTTGCTCATAGCCATTGATGAGCCGCTCGACCTGCGGCAACAGCAGGGCGCCCTGCGCGGTAAGGCGCACATGGTGCGTGCTGCGCTCCAGCACCGGGGCGCCCAGCACGGCCTCCAGCTCGCGGATGGAGGCCGACAGCGCGGGCTGCGTGAGCGACAGCGCCTCGGCCGCCTGCCGAAAGCTCATGGCCCGGGCCACGGCCTGAAAGCTGCGCAACTGGCGCAGCGTGGGCGCACGGTGCGCGGGGGCGGGCTCAGTAGTGAGTGGCTTTGCAGGGGGCTTGCTCATAAATTGCTTTTATTGCGCCATCAAATTAAATCACTTCCGTTATCACCCCGCGCTGCATAGCATGCGGCCATGCCCACCTTTGTCGCGCCCGCAGACCCGCTGTACACCTTTCTCCATGCCCTGCCCAAGGTGGAGCTGCACTGCCATTTGCTCGGCACCGTGCGGCGCACCACGTTCACCCACCTGGTGCGCCGGGCGGGCGCGGCCATCAGCGATGCCGAGATCGAGGCCTTCTACACCCGGGGTGAAAAGCCCGTGGGCGTGCTGCGGGTGCTGCGTGCGCTGGACGCCGAACTCATCCGCAGCCCCGACGACCTGCACCGCCTGACTTACGAATACCTGCAGGATGCCGCTGCGCACCAGGTGCGCTATGCCGAGTTCTTCTGGAACCCCACGGGCACCGCCCAGCAGTCGGGGCTGGCCTACCCGCAGGCGCTGGGCGGCATCGTGCGCGCCATTGCCGATGCCGAGGCCGATTTCGGCATCACCGGCCGTTTGATTGCAGCGATTGACCGCGAGGCCCCGCCCGCAGCCGCCACCGAGATGGTCGAGTGGGTGCTGGCCCACCGGCGCGACGAGGTGATTGGCATTGGCATTGATTACCGCGAGGTGGACCACCCGCCCGAGTGGTTTGCCCCGGCCTATGCGCTGGCGCGCCGGGGCGGGCTCAAGACCACGGCCCATGCGGGCGAGTTCGGCATGCCCTGGAACAACGTGCGCACGGCCATCGACGTGCTGCAGGTGGACCGCATCGACCACGGCTACACGGTGCTCGACAACCCGGCGCTGGTGCGCGAATGCGCCGACCGGGGCATCGTCTTCACCGTGGTGCCCACCAATTCGTACTACCTGCGCACCTTGGCCCCTGAGCGCTGGGCGCTGGACCACCCCATCCGCCACATGCCTGCGGCGGGCCTGCGCATTCACCCCAACACCGATGACCCCACGCTGCACCACGTGAACCCCACACAGGCTTGGGCCATGATGGTGCGCGACTTTGGCTTTGGTGCGGCCGACCTGCGCAGCTTTCTTGTCAACGGCCTGGATGCCGCGTGGATCGACGATGGCACGCGCCGTGCGTGGCGTACGCAGTGGCTGGCGGCGTTTGACCAGCAACTGGCGCCAGTGCAGGCCTCTGCTTTTGCTGCCGCGCCACCCTGAAGGAGTTTTTTTGATGTTGTCCCTTTTGTCGCCCCTCTCGGCACTGTCTTCATTGCCACCTTCCGTGCCTTCCCGCACCCGGCGTCTCGCCTTGCACCTCGCCGCAGCCGTGCTGGCGGGCGGCTGCGGCGTGGCCGCGCAGGCGCAGCCCGCTTGGCCTGCGGCCAAGCCCATCACGCTCATCGTTCCATTCAGCGCTGGGGGCAGTGTGGATGTGACGGCGCGGCTCATTGCCCAAAAGCTGGGCGAGCGCCTCAAGCAAAGCGTGGTGATTGAGAACGTGGCCGGGGCTGGGGGCGTGATCGGCATGGAAAAGGCCGCCAAGGCCGCGCCGGACGGCTACACCTTCGTCCTGGGGGCCGACAGCCCCGCCGCCATTGCGCGGCTGGTGAACCCGGTGGCGGTGCGCTACGACACGCTCAAGGACCTGGCCCCCGTGGGCCTGGTGACCACGGCCCCCATGGTGATCGTGGCCCGCCCGGGCCTGCCTGCCAACAACCTGGCCGATGTGATCCGCCTGGCGCGCGAAAAGCCAGGGCAGCTCAGCTACGCCACGTCGGGTGTGGGCACGGTGCTGCACCTGGCCATGGAGCGCGTCAAAGACCAGAGCAAGACCTTCATGGTGCATGTGCCATACCGAGGCGGCGCCCAGATCGTGACCGATGTGATCGGCAACCAGGTGGACTTGGCTGTGCTCATCAGCGTGACGGCGGCGCCGCACATCCACAGCAAGAAGCTCAAGGCCATCGCCCTGACGGACGGCCAGCGCCTGCCATCGTTGCCTGACGTGCCGACCGTGGCCGAGACCGCAGGCTTCAAAGGGTTTGACATGGTCTCGTGGACGGGCCTGTTCGCCCCCGCGCAGACGCCCCCCGCCGTGGTGGAGCGCCTGAACCGCGAGCTGGGCGAAGTGCTGCGCATGGACGATGTGCGCGCCAAGCTGGCCGACGGCGGCGCCGTGGCGGGCAAGGGCAGTGCGGCGGAGTTTGCGCGGTTTGTGCAGACCGAAAGCGCCCGGTATGCCGCAATCGTGAAGGCCGCGAACATCAAGGAATAAGCGGCCAGCGGGTTGCTGCTTGCCGTGCGGCGCCGTGCCCCCTGGCCCTTGATGCAGGTCAGTGGGTTGGCGAGTGCCTGGGGCCCGGGGCAATTTGCGCCAGACAAAAGGCGGTGGCTGTGCCATCCTGATGGCATGAACTCTGCCGCATCTGCCCCGCCCCATTCCACTGGGGTGCGTTTGGGCCTGCTCGCCCAGCCCACGCGTTTCCTGTTCTTCACCGGCAAGGGCGGGGTGGGCAAGACCTCGCTGTCCACGGCTGCGGCCATTGCCCTGGCAGATGCGGGCCGCCAGGTGCTGCTGGTCAGCACCGATGCGGCCTCCAACCTGGATGAAATGCTGGGCGTGCCGCTGTCCAACCAGCCAGTGGCCGTGCCCGGGGTGCCGGGGCTGCACATGCTCAACATCGACCCCGATACCGCCGCCGAGGCCTACCGCCAGCGTGTGCTGGCGCAGCTGGAGGCCACCGCCACCAGCGATGAACGCGCGACAGTGCGCGAGCAACTCTCGGGCGCCTGCACCACCGAGATCGCTGCGTTCGACGAATTTGCCGCACTGCTGGCCAGCGAGGGCAGCGACATTGGCCATGTGTTCGACCATGTGGTGTTCGACACTGCGCCCACCGGCCACACGCTGCGCCTGCTGAGCCTGCCCAAGGCCTGGACCGGATTCCTGGCGGGCAACGACCGGGGGGCGTCGTGCCTGGGCCCGCACTCGGGGCTGAAGATGCAGGAGGCGCGCTTCAACGCCGCCCTGGCCGCGCTGAGCGACCCGGCCCTGACCACCGTGGTGCTGGTCACCCGCCCCGACCCCCGACCCATGCAAGAGGCCGCGCGCACCGCGCTGGAGCTGCGCGCCTTGGGCCTGGCCAACCAGCGCCTGGCCATCAACGGCGTGTTCCATGCCAGCCGACCGGGGCAGGACGCTGTGGCCGACGCCATTGAAGCCCTGGGCCGTCAGGCCATGGACCAGATGCCCGATGCGCTGGCCCAGTTGCCACGCGACGAGGTGCCGCTGCGCGCCTTCGACACCGTGGGCCTGCCCGCGCTGCGGGCATTGCTGGGCGGTGGCGATGTGCCATTGGGCGCGCCTGCTGCCACGGCGGGTGTGCTGTTGCAGGCAGAACCGCTGTCATCCCTGGCCGACGCGCTGGCCGCCAAGGGCCATGGCCTCATCATGGTGATGGGCAAGGGCGGCGTGGGCAAGACCACCATCGCCGCCGCGCTGGCCGTGGGCTTGGTGCAGCGCGGGCACAGCGTGCACCTCACCACCACCGACCCGGCGGCCCATGTGCAAAGCCAGCTCGATGGCAGCCTGCCGGGGCTGAAAGTGGGGCGCATCTACCCACAGGCCGAAACCCAGGCCTACATCGACAAGATCATGGCCACACGCGGCAAGGTGCTGGACGACGCGGGCCGCGCCCTGCTGCTGGAAGACTTGCAATCGCCCTGCACCGAAGAAGTGGCCGTGTTCCACGCCTTCAGCCGCGTGGTGAACGAGGCCCGCAGCGCCTTTGTGGTGCTGGACACGGCGCCCACCGGCCACAGCCTGCTGCTGATGGACGCCACCGGCGCCTACCACCGGCAGATGACGCAGCAGTACGAAGGCCGCGCGGGCGGCGCGATGGCCAAACACATCATCACGCCGCTCATGCGCCTGCAGGACGCGGATATGACCCATGTGGTCATCGTCACCCTGCCCGAGGTCACGCCCGTGAGCCAGGCCGCCGCGCTGCAGGACGACCTGCGCCGCGCCCGCATCGAGCCCTGGGCCTGGGTCATCAACAAAAGCGTGGCGGCCACCGGCACCAGCGACCCGTTGCTGCAGGCCCGCCTGGTGGGTGAGCAGCAGCAGGCCGCACGCATTGCCAACGGCCTGGCGCAACGCACCTATGTGTTGCCCTGGCTGGCCCAGCCGCCGGTGGGGGTTGCGGCACTGGGGGCTTTGGTGGATGCGCCGAAATTTGCTATGAAATAAATAGCTGCTTGCGCTTGCTGATATTGCCTTGGAGTCCAAAAATACCTAAAAACAGGCACTCAGTAGCAGGGCATGGTGTGAAGGGCGCAAACCGTTACAGGCAACAAAAAACCCTGCTTGGCGAACCAAGCAGGGTTTTTGATTTGGTGGTGGTACCGGGACTTGAACCTGGGACATCAGCATTATGAATGCTGCGCTCTAACCAACTGAGCTATACCACCGAAGCCTCAAATTATAGACCAAAAAAATCACTGGTGCACAAAATTGGCCTTGCGCTTTGCAACGAAGGCGTCCATGCCCTCTTTTTGGTCTTGGGTGGCAAACAGCGCGTGGAACAGGCGGCGTTCAAACATGACCCCGTCGGCCAGGGTGCCTTCAAACGAGCGGTTGACCGACTCCTTGGCCGCCATCACGGCGATGCGCGAGAAGTCCGAAATGATCAGCGCGGCGCCCAGGGCTTCGTCCAGCAGCTTGTCAAAAGGCACCACACGGCTCACCAGCCCGGCGCGCTCGGCCTCGGTGGCGTCCATCATGCGGCCGGTCAGCGCCATGTCCATGGCCTTGGATTTGCCCACGGCGCGTGGCAGGCGCTGCGTGCCGCCGGCGCCGGGGATCACGCCCAGCTTGATCTCCGGCTGGCCAAACTTGGCGTTGTCTGCGGCAATGATGAAGTCGCACATCATGGCCAGCTCGCAGCCGCCACCCAGGGCAAAGCCGCTCACGGCGGCGATCACGGGCTTGCGGATGCTGCGGATGGCTTCCCAGTTGCGGGTGATGTAGTCGCCCTTGTAGGCGTCGGCAAAGCTGTACTTGGCCATGGCGCCAATGTCTGCACCGGCGGCAAACGCTTTTTCGCTGCCCGTCACGATCATGCAGCCGATTTTTTCATCGGCATCGAACGCCTTGAGGGCCTCGCCCAGTTCGTTCATGAGCTGGTCGTTCAGCGCGTTGAGTTGCTTGGGACGGTTGAGCGTGATGATGCCGACCTTCTCGCCTTCGGTGCGCACTTCAATGGTTTCGTAAGCCATGTTGTCTCCTGGTTTGGGGTATCAGAACCGGTGGGAATCGCTTGGAACAGATTCTTGGAACCTGTGGCTCAAGCCTGTTCAAAACGGTAGCCAATGACTATACCCATGCGGCTTGCACGGGGCTGTCGCGCCACCGTCAAGCCGCCGTCAGGCGGAGCCTGCCAGCCAGCGGCTGGTGGCTGCAGCATCGGTGCAGGTCAGGCCCACGTTGTCGGGCGTTGCCGGGCGGCTGCGGCCCTTGGCGGGGGCGGGGGAGGTGCCGGGCAACGGCAGTTGCAAAGGCAATTCCAGCAGGCGCCCATCGCGTGCCACCACGGCGGTCAGCTGCTTTTGGCTGCCGGCGTAAAAGCCGACATCGTCGAGCTTGCTGATGCGCCAGCCCTGGCCCTTGACCTGCACGCCCAGCCATTCGTCGCCGGGGGCCAGGCCCGCCTTCTCGGCGGCGCCGCCGCGCAGCACGGTCTTGATCTGCACGCTGTGGTTTTCGGCCACGCGCAGGCCCAGGCGCTGCGCCAGCTGGGCGGGCTCGCTTTTCGCGGCCACGCCGTGGGCGGCCAGTAGCTCGGCCAGGGGCAGCTCATCGGTGCTGTGCACCCATTGCTGGAGGTCGCGGGCGTAGGAGCGGCCTGCCAACTGTTCCAACACGGCCAGCACGTCGGCTTCGGCCATGGGGCCTGCCTTGCAGCGGCTCCACAGCCCGCGCATCACATCGTCCAGTGTGGTCTTGCCTTCCTGGCGCAGGCGCAGGTCCAGGCACAGCGCCACCAGCGAGCCTTTGGTGTAGTAGCTCACCGTGGCGTTGGGGGTGTTTTCGTCCTGGCGGTAGTACTTCACCCAGGCGTCAAAGCTGGCCTGCGCCACCGTTTGCACCTTGCGCCCCGGGGTTTGCAGCACCTGGTTGATGGTTTTGGTGATGAGCTTGAGGTAGGTGGCGTCATCGATGAGCCCGGCGCGGCGCAGCAGCAGGTCGTCGTAGTAGCTGGTGAAGCCCTCAAAGAACCACAGCAGCTGGGTGTAGTTTTCCTGGTCGTAGTCGTACGTCGCAAACTCGGCAGGCCGCAGGCGCTTGACGTTCCAGGTGTGAAAGTACTCGTGGCTGATGAGCCCGAGCAGGGTGGTGTAGCCATCGCTTTGGCGCTTGTCGCCCACGCGGGGCAAGTCACGCCGCCCGCAGATCAGGGCGGTGGAGTTGCGGTGCTCCAGCCCGCCGTAGCCGTCGTGCACCGCGTTGAGCATGAACAGGTAGCTGCCAAACGGCGCCTTGCCTTTGCCGTGCCAGAACCGAATGGCGGTTTCGCAGATTTTTTGCGTATCGGCCAGCAGGCGCTCGCCGTCAAACGATGGAGCGGCCCCGGCCACCACAAACCGGTGGGCTACACCACAGGCTGTGAAGTGGCCCTGCCAAAAGTCCCCCATCTCCACAGGGCAGTCCACCAGTTCGTCGTAGTGGGCTGCGCCATACAGGCCAAAGCCCTTTTTGTCGGTCTTGAGCGGCGCAAGGCCCGTGGCCACCGACCACGCTGCTGTGGCAGGCGTGGGTGCGATGTACAGGCTGTGGCGGGCGGCTTCTTGCCCGTGCACGCGCAGGCACAGGCTGGTGCCGTTGAAGAAGCCCCGGGCGCTGTCCAGCCAGGCGGTGCGTACCGAGTTGTCGTAGGCATACACCTCGTAGGTCAGCACCAGCGGCGCGTCCTCGCGGCACTGCGCCACCCAGGAGTGCTTGTCGCCCTGGTGCAGCGGCACCGCGCGCTTGCCCTGGCGGGCCTGCAGGTTCTGCAGGTTCTTTGCAAACTCGCGCACCAGGTAGCTGCCCGGAATCCACACCGGCAGCGACACCGTCTGCCGCGCCTGGGGCTGCGCAATGGTCAGCGTGACCTGGTACAGGTGGGCTTGCAGGTTGGCTGCAGCCACCTCGTAGTGAACCGGTGCGGGGACGGCAGTGGTTTTGGGCATGGCGTTGCTGCGGGGTGCGCAGAGCGTGTGGGGGGCGTGTGGTGTGCCGATTTGGGGTTGGTTCAAACCCTCTGGGGCGCCCGCCGGGCGGGCGCCGCTTAGTCATGATTGACGCAAAACAGGGCTCAGGCAAGCGGTTCGCCTTGCGGCGGGGCCGGTGCCACGTCCCGGTTTGCGTCAGCCGTGTCAGTTCTTGCTGGTGGTGTCGCTGGCGGCTTCGGCCAGGCGCTTTTCCACCTCTTGCGCGTCCACGGCGCCGGGGACACGGGTGCCGTTGGCAAAAATCAGGGTGGGGGTGCCGGTGATCTTGTGCTTGCGGCCAAAGGCCAGATTGCGCTGGATGGCGGCCGTGTCGCAGCTGGCGTTGCTGGGTTGCTTGTCGCGCACCATCATGTCTTGCCAGGCCACCACGCGGTCTTTGGCGCACCAGACGTTGCGCGACTTTTCGGCCGAATCCGGACTCAGGATGGGGTAGAGGAACAGGTAGATGGTGACGTTGTCCACGTTCTGCAAATCCCGCTCAAAGCGTTTGCAGTAGCCGCAGTTGGGGTCTTCAAACACGGCCACCTTGCGCTTGCCGTCGCCACGCACGATGGGGAAGGCGTCTTTCAGGGGCAGCTCCGAGAATTCGACCGCCGTGAGCTTGTTGATGCGGTCTTCGGTCAGGTTGCGCCGGGCCTTGGTGTCGATCAGCTCTCCCTGGATGACGTAATTGCCTTTGGCATCGGCGTAGAAAACGTCGGTGCCAATGCGCACTTCATACAGGCCCGGCATGGCGGTGGGGCGCACCTCGTCAATCTTGCCCATTTGTGGAATGCGCTCGGCCAGGGTTTTGCGGATGGCCGATTCCTGGGCCTGGGCCGACAGGCCCAGGGTGAGGGCCGCAGCAGCCAGCAGGAGGGAGATGAGTTTCATGGGCAGATCAATCAAAAAAGAGGGGCGGGTTGTCTGGGGGGCTCAGGTCGGTGGGAGTGTGCTCAAAGCCCGTGGGTTCCCATGGCTTGGCGGGCAATCCAGTTTTTGATCGGGCCACTGCGCTCCACGCCGCGAAGGCCCCAGTTGCGCAGGGCTTGCAGCGGGTTTTCGGGGCGTGAGAACAATTGTTGCAGGCCGTCGGTGGCCAGACTCATGGGCAGCATGGCGGCTTTGCGCTCGCGCTCGTAGCGGCGCAGCAGGCGCAGGTCGGCCACGCTGCGCCAGTAGTCGCGCCCATGCAGCACGGCGGCCAGCGCCTGGGCGTCGGCCAGGCCCAGGTTCAGGCCCTGGCCTGCCAGGGGGTGGATGTTGTGGGCGGCGTCGCCCGCCAACACCCAACTGCGTGTGGTTTTGCCCGACTCGGCCATGGGCCCGCACCAGCGCGAGGCCTGGGCCTGTTGCAAAGGCCATGCTGCGCGGGAGGCGACCAGCTCCAATTGGCCCAGCGCGCCTTGGCTGGCGGCCTGCAGTTCTTCGGCAAAGGCCTCGGGTGCCATGTCCAGCAGTGGGGCCACTTGCTCGCGCTCGACCGACCACACCACGGCCACGGTGTGCCCATCGGCGCCATTCAGGGGCAAAAAGGCCAGGATGCCCTGCGGCAAAAACCACTGCCTTGCGATTTGGCCGTGGGGGTGCTCGCACGCTAGGCGGGTGGCAATGGCGTGCTGCGTGTAGGGGGTGACGTCAAATTCCACGCCAAACTCGGCCCGTGTGCTGCTGGCACGGCCTTCGCAGACGATGGTCAGGGCGGCGTCCACCGGCGCAGGCACCACCTCCACCTGGGGTTGGTAGCGCACGGCTTCGGCCAGACGCTGCTCCAGTGCGGGCACGTCCACAATCCAGGCCAGGGCATCGGCGCCCTGGGTGGCGGCGTCGAAGTGCACAGTGCTGCCTTGGTCTCCCTGCACCTGCATGCGGGTGACGGCTGTGGCGTGCTCGGGGTCGGGCCAGCTGCGCAGCGACTCCAGCAGCGTGCGCGAAGCGGTGTTGAGGGCATAGGCCCGCACGTCGGTGGCTGGGGACTGGATGGCAGGGGGCGCAACCAGGGCCACGCGCAAGCGTTCGCGGGCCAGCAGCAAAGCCAGGGTGCGGCCGACAATGCCAGCCCCACGGATACAGATATCAAAGGTGTGCGCCATGGCAGGGATTGTAGGAGCGGCCCGGCAGCCTGCTGGTGCAGTGCAGAATCGCCCCATGGGCGCCCGTGGGCGGGCTTTTGGCTGTGCCACCGAAGCAAGTGAGCTGGTGCGCCCCTTTTGTCCCCATTTTTCAGGAGCGCTGCAGCGTGTCGTCATTTGAAGCCGAATCCGATGTGACTGGAACCATTGCCCGGTTGTTTGTCTACCCCGTGAAGTCCTGTGCGGGCATTGAAGTGCAAGAAGCCCTGTTGACCGAAACCGGCCTGGACCTGGACCGTGCCTGGATGGTGGTGGATGCCCAGGGCCAGTTTCTGACCCAGCGCAGCCTGCCGCGCATGGCACTCATCCGCCCGCAGCTCAAATTGGACGAACTGGTGCTGCGCGCCCCCGGCATGCTGGCCCTGCATGTGGCGCTGGATGTGGTCGAGGCGCCCGCCACCGTCACGGTGTGGGATGACACCGTGCCTGCCTGGGACATGGGGGCCGTGGCAGCGCAGTGGTTCAGTGACTTTCTGGGCCAGCCTTGCCGCTTGGTGCGGTTTGACCCCGACCACCGGCGCTGGTCCAGCAAGCAGTGGGCGGTTGATGTGGCGGCCCACACCCAGTTTGCCGATGGCTTTTCGCTGCTGGTGACGAGTGAGGGGTCCGTGGACGGGCTCAACGAACGGCTGGCGGCCGCAGGCCATGGGGCTGTGGGGGTGGAGCGGTTTCGACCCAACCTGGTGCTGGGCGGGGTGGATGCACATGACGAAGACCGCATTGAGGACCTGCGCATTGACGCAGGAGCGCAGAGTGTGGTGCACCTGCGCCACGTCAAGCCCTGCGCCCGTTGCCCGATCCCCAATATCGACCCCACCACGGCCGAAAGCAGCCCGGTGGTAGGCGATGCCCTGAGCGCCTACCGCAGTGACAAGCGCTTGCAGGGGGCTATCACCTTTGGCATGAACGCGGTGGTGGTCCGCGGTGCGGGCACGCTGCTGCGCGTAGGACAGCGGTTTGGCGCCAACTATTGTTTTGATTGAGGTTGGGGGCTCTTTTTCAGCAGAAAAGGGGCTCTGCCTGCTGCTTTGCGCGCCGCTGGGGCCGCTGACATAAAATCACGCCCCGAGGCTCATGGGCGCGCGGCGCCCACCCCAGGTTGATCCCCATGAATGTTCCGATTGCGTTGGCCGCCTTGCAGGCGCAGGCTGCCGAGCCTGTCCGTTTGCGTGAAATCCCGTACAACTACACCTCGTTCTCTGACCGGGAGATCGTGATCCGCTTACTGGGCTCCTCCGCCTGGGACCTGCTGGACCAACTGCGCAAAGAGCGCCGCACGGGCCGATCTGCCCGCATGCTGTACGAAGTGCTGGGCGACATCTGGGTGGTGCAACGCAACCCCTACCTCCAGGACGATCTGCTGGACAACCCCGACCGCCGCAAGCTGCTGGTCGATGCGCTGAACCACCGCCTGGGCGAAATCGAAAAACGCCGCACCCCCAACGACGACGCCGAGCGCGACCGCCTGGTGGGGGAGCTGGTGGTGGCCGCGCGCCGCGCGGTGCAAGAGTTCAACGCCACCTTCGAGAACGCTGCGCAGTTGCGCCGCCAGGTGCAAAAGACGCTGGGCCGCCTGACGGCCAAGGACAACATCAAGTTCGACGGCCTCTCGCGCGTGAGCCACGTGACAGACGCCACCGACTGGCGTGTCGAATATCCCTTCGTCGTGCTCACCCCCGACACCGAGGCCGAAATGGCCGCGCTGGTCAAGGGTTGTATCGAGCTGGGGCTGACCATCATCCCGCGTGGGGGCGGCACGGGCTACACCGGCGGCGCCATTCCACTCACCTGGAAGAGCGTGGTCATCAACACCGAAAAGCTCGAAGCCATGACCGAGGTGGAGCTGCGCCGCCTGCCGGGTCTGGACAGGGATGTGGGCACCATCTGGACCGAAGCGGGCGTGGTCACGCAGCGCGTGGCCGACGCGGCCGAGCGCGCCGGTTTTGTGTTTGCGGTGGACCCCACCAGTGCCGAGGCTTCCTGCATTGGCGGCAACATTGCCATGAACGCAGGCGGCAAAAAGGCCGTGCTGTGGGGCACGGCGCTGGACAACCTGGCCAGCTGGCGCATGGTGACGCCCGATGCCCAGTGGCTGGAGGTGACGCGCCTGGACCACAACATGGGCAAGATCCATGACGTGGAAATCGCCACCTTCGAGTTGCAGTATTTCGAGGCCGATGGCAAGACGCCTGTGCGCACCGAGCGCCTGAGCATTCCGGGCCGCACCTTCCGCAAGGAAGGCCTGGGCAAGGACGTGACCGACAAGTTCCTGGCGGGCCTGCCGGGCATCCAGAAGGAAGGCTGCGACGGCCTCATCACCAGTGCGCGCTGGGTGGTACACCGCATGCCCGAGCACACGCGCACCGTGTGCCTGGAGTTCTTTGGCAACGCCAAGGACGCCGTGCCCAGCATCGTGGACATCAAGGACTACATGTTTGCCGAGCAAAAGCGCAGTGGCGTGTTGCTGGCGGGCCTGGAGCACCTGGACGACCGCTACCTCAAGGCCGTGGGCTACGCCACCAAGAGCAAGAAGGGCAACGGTGGCCTGCCCAAGATGGTGCTGATCGGCGACATTGCCGGGGACGACGCGGACGAAGTGGCCCGCGTGACCAGCGAAGTGGTGCGCCTGGCCAACACCCGCAGCGGCGAGGGCTTTATTGCCATCAGCGCCGATGCGCGCAAGAAGTTCTGGGCAGACCGCAAGAAGACGGCCGCCATCAGCCGCCACACCAACGCCTTCAAGATCAACGAAGACGTGGTGATCCCACTGCCGCGCATGGCCGAATACACCGACGGCATCGAGCGCATCAACATCGAATTGAGCCTGCGCAACAAGCTCAAGCTGTGCGATGCGCTGACCGACTTTTTCGAGCGTGGCAACCTGCCCCTGGGCAAGCAAGACGCTGCCGAGGACGTGCCTGCGGCCGAGCTGCTGGAAGACCGCGTGGCCCAGGCCATTGCCCAGGTGGCCGAAGTGCGTGCCCTGTGGCAAGGCTGGCTGAACAACGTCGAAACGCTGTTCCCGCAACTGCAAGACCACACCCTGCGGGCCAGCTGGAAGACCCAACTGCGGGCGCCGCTGCAAGGCATCTTCACCGGCGCGGCGTTCAAGCCCATCCTGGACGAGGCCGTGGCTATCCACAAGCGCGTGCTCAAGGGCCGCGTGTGGGTGGCGCTGCACATGCACGCGGGCGATGGCAACGTGCACACCAACTTGCCGGTCAACAGCGACGACTACGAAATGCTGCAGACCGCGCACGAGGCCGTGGCGCGCATCATGGTGCTGGCGCGCAGCTTGAATGGCGTGATCTCGGGCGAGCACGGCATTGGCATCACCAAGCTGGAGTTCCTGACCGACGACGAGCTGCGTCCCTTTGCCGACTACAAGCGCAAGGTGGACCCCGAGGGCCGTTTCAACAAGGGTAAGCTGCTACGAAATCAGGAGCTGCTAGCGCTGGATGGGAAAGCGCTAGAGGCCAAAAATGCTTCTAATGCACCCGTGATGCATGCCGACTTGACCAATGCCTACACGCCCAGCTTCGGGTTGATGGGGCACGAGTCGCTGATCATGCAGCAAAGCGACATTGGCGCCATTGCCGAGAGCGTGAAGGACTGCCTGCGCTGCGGCAAGTGCAAGCCCGTGTGCTCCACGCACGTGCCGCGCGCCAGCCTGCTGTACAGCCCGCGCAACAAGATTTTGGCCACCTCGCTGCTGGTCGAAGCCTTCTTGTACGAAGAGCAAACGCGCCGTGGTGTGTCTATCAAGCACTGGCAAGAGTTTGAAGACGTGGCCGACCACTGCACGGTGTGCCACAAGTGCTACACGCCTTGCCCGGTCAAGATCGACTTTGGCGACGTGACCATGAACATGCGCAACCTGTTGCGCAAGATGGGCAAGAAGACCTTCCGCCCTGGGAATGCGCTGGCCATGGCCATGCTCAATGCCACCAACCCGGACACCATCAAGTTCCTGCGTACCGCTGTGGTGGACGTGGGCTACAAGGCCCAGCGCGCCGTGGTGGACATCCTGCGCACCGTGGGCCGCAAGCAGACGGCCAAGCCGCCTGCAACGGTGGGCACCGCGCCGATCAAGGAGCAGGTGATCCACTTCATCAACAAGAAGCTGCCCGGCGGCCTGCCCAAGAAGACCGCCCGCGCGCTGCTGGACATCGAAGACAAGAACTACGTGCCCATCATCCGCAACCCGCAGGCCACCACGGCCGAGTCGGAGGCGGTGTTCTACTTCCCCGGCTGCGGGTCCGAGCGCTTGTTCTCGCAAGTGGGCCTGGCCACCCAGGCCATGCTGTGGCATGCGGGCGTGCAGACGGTGCTGCCACCGGGTTACCTGTGCTGTGGCTACCCGCAGCGCGGCAGCGGCCAGTTCGACAAGGCCGAGAAGATGATCACGGACAACCGGGTGCTCTTCCACCGCGTGGCCAACACGCTCAACTACCTGGACATCAAGACCGTGGTGGTGAGCTGCGGTACTTGCTACGACCAGCTGCAGGGTTACCAGTTCGACAAGATCTTCCCGGGCTGCCGCATCATCGACATCCACGAATACCTGCTGGAAAAGGGCATCACCCTGCAAGGCAAGGGCGCTTACCTGTACCACGAGCCTTGCCACAACCCCATGAAGCAGCAGGACAGCCTGAAGACCGTGAAGGCGCTGGTGGGCGAGCAGGTGCTCAAGAGCGACCGCTGCTGCGGCGAATCCGGCACGCTGGGCGTGTCGCGGCCCGATATTTCGACGCAAGTGCGCTTTCGCAAGGAAGAAGAAATCCGCAAGGGTGAAGCCGCCTTGCGCACCAGCGGTGCTGTGGGCGCAGAGGACAACGTCAAGATCCTGACCAGTTGCCCCAGCTGCTTGCAGGGCCTGAACCGCTACGAGGGCGACCTGCAAAACGGCCTGCTCGAAGCCGACTACATCGTCATCGAGATGGCCAAGCAGATCCTGGGTGAGAACTGGATGCCTGAGTATGTGCAGCGCGCCAACCAGGGTGGCATCGAGCGGGTGCTGGTGTAGCAATGAAGCTCCCCTGAGTCGCTTCGCTCCTTCCCCCTCTCTCGCTGCGCGGGAGGGGGACGACGCCCTCGCCGCGGGGCGGCCCTTGCTCGGCGTCCACGGCTATAGGCTGCGCCGGTTGCGGGCTGCATTTGATATGAGAAGCTCCGTGGAGTTATCCCAATGAGCTGCCCCCTGTGCGAAGAAGACGGCGGTGCGCTGGTCTGGCGTGGCGAGAAGCTGCGCGTCATCCGCGCGCAGGAGGCGGGTTTTCCGGCCTTCTACCGCGTGGTGTGGGCGGCGCATGTGGCCGAATTTTCTGATCTGTCGGCCGCCGATCGCAGCCACTGCATGGAGGCGGTGACGGTGGTGGAGCAAGCCCTGCGCCAGCACCTGGCCCCCACCAAGGTCAACATCGCGGCGCTGGGCAACATGGTGCCGCACCTGCACTGGCACGTGATTGCACGCTTTGATTGGGACAGCCACTTCCCCGCGCCGGTCTGGGCCGCAGCGCAACGCCCTGGCCCTGCAGACCAAGAGGCTGCCGTGCATGCGCTGCTGCCCGCGCTGGAGTCTGCACTGCGGGCGCGTCTGGATGCCGTGATGCCTGTCGCGTGAGCGGTAGCTTTCCCAGTTTTTGACGGGCGCAGGCCCGCTTCCATTTTTTGACAGGTGATTGCATGGCTGGTTTGAAAACAGGCGCTCCGACGCCCACCGCGCTCACGGTCCACGAGGCCTCTCGCGTACTGGAGGTGGCATTTTCGGACGGTGCCGCGTTCCGCATCCCGTTTGAGCTGATGCGCGTGTACTCCCCCTCGGCCGAAGTGCAGGGCCACGGGCCCGGCCAGGAAGTGCTGCAAACCGGCAAGCGCGAGGTGACGCTGGTGAACCTAGAGCCGGTGGGCAACTATGCCGTCAAGCCTACGTTTTCGGACGGCCACGACAGCGGTATCTTCAGCTGGGACTATCTCTACGAGCTGGGCCAGCAGCAAGACGCCTTGTGGCAGCAATATGCTGAGCGCCTGGCCGCTGCCGGTGTGGAGCGTGATGCCCCCATGGCCGCCAAAGGTGGTGGCCATGCCTGCGGTAGCCACTGAAGTGCGACGCGCCCGTCAGGGGATGGAGCCGCGCGGCAGTGCAAATGCTATAAAAATAGTAGCTGCTAGCGCTTATTCTGAAAGCGCTAGCCCCCTTTTTGATATCAACCCTGCGACGGATGCCCCATATCAGTGCGGGGTTGTCGCTGTACGGCAGGCGCGCAGGCGCCTAGCATGAATGCCATGAGCAACACCCACTTTGGATTTGAGTCGGTCGACGAAACGGAAAAAGCACAGCGCGTGCGCGGTGTGTTTGATTCGGTTGCGTCAAAGTACGACGTGATGAACGACCTCATGTCGGGCGGTCTGCACCGCGCCTGGAAGGCCTACACCGTGATGGTGGCCAACCTGCGCGAAGGCAGTCAGGTGCTGGACATTGCGGGGGGCACGGGCGATCTGTCGCTGGCGTTTGCCAAAAAGGTCGGCAGCACCGGGCGCGTGGTGCACACCGACATCAACGAGGCCATGCTGCGCACGGGACGCAACCGCCTGATCGATGCGGGCGTGGTGCTGCCCACGCTGGTGTGTGACGCCGAACAACTGCCGTTTCCTGATGCGCATTTCGACGTGGTGAGCGTGGCCTTTGGCCTGCGCAACATGACCCACAAAGACCGCGCCTTGGCAGAAATGTGCCGTGTGCTCAAGCCCGGCGGCAGGCTGCTGGTGCTGGAGTTTTCCAAGGTCGCCAAGCCGCTGGAGAAGGTGTACGACTGGTATTCCTTCAAGGTGCTGCCGCAACTGGGCAAGCTGGTGGCGGGAGACGACGCCAGCTACCGCTACCTGGCCGAGTCCATTCGCATGCATCCAAGCCAGGAAGATCTCAAATCCCTCATGCAGCAAAGCGGTTTTGGGCATGTGGACTATCACAACATGACTGGCGGAGTAGTGGCTTTGCATGTTGGAATCAAGTGCTGAGCGCAATGTGTGCGCTCAATGCTGATGAATGACTCAACGGAGATGACATGATGAAACTGTGGTCTGTGGTTTTGGTGGCGCTGATGGCGGTGGTCCATGTGGACGCCGAAGCCAAGCGCATGGGGGGTGGTAAGTCCGTTGGACAGCAATCGAGCAACGTGACCCAACGCGAATCGTCTGGCGGCGCGGCACCTGCCCAGAACGCCACAAACAACGCAGCCGCTGCCAAGCCTGCCGCACCGGCGGGCGCAGCGCCTGCTGCCGCAGCGCCCAAGAGGCCTTGGGGCGCCATGCTGGGCGGCTTGGCGGCAGGCTTGGGCCTGGCGTGGCTGGCCAGCTCTTTGGGCCTGGGTGCCGGGTTCGGCCAGTTCTTGATGATTGCACTGCTGGCCTTGGCGGCGGTTGCGGTGATTGGCATGGTCATGCGCGCTCGCCGCTCGGGTGCTGCCAGCCCGGCAGGTGGCGCACCGTTCGCCTTCCAAGGTGCGGGCGCTGGGGCTGCCACACCGGCAGCGGCCCAGGTCCCCAACACCTACCGCCCTGAGAACGTGGGCAACGACGCGTCGGCCCGCCCCTGGGAGCGCAGCAGCATGGCCTTTGATGCCTCGCGCCAGGCCCAAGGCTCTGGTGTGGTGATCGGCTCTGGCCTGGCAGGCTCGCAAAACTGGGGCGTTCCAGAAGGCTTTGACACCGACGGTTTCCTGTCGGCCGCCAAGCGCAACTTCGTGACGCTGCAAGCCGCCTGGGACCGCTCTGACATTTCCACGCTGCGCTCGATGATGACGGACAGCATGCTCGAAGAAATCCGCACCCAACTGGCCGAGCGCGAGTCGCAGCGCGGTGCAGAGCCCAACCACACCGATGTGGTCATGATCGAAGCGCAGTTGCTGGGCATCGAAGAAATGGACGACCGCTACATGGCCAGCGTGGAGTTCTCCGGCATGATCCGTGAAGAACTCTCGGCAGGCCCCAGTCCCTTCCGCGAAGTCTGGAACATGACCAAGGGCAAGACTGGCAACAGCGGCTGGCTGGTGGCTGGCGTGCAAGCTCTGCAGTAAACGCGCAGGGTCATCCCAGTTCAGGGAATAATCGGGGACTATGGCAACACAGTCCCCTTTTTCATTTCTGGATGGCATTTTTGACCGCGTCACTTCTGGGCCGCAGCCTCCGCAATGGCTGGTCCACGAAGTGCATCAGCGCGCCGTGCTGTTCATCAACCACGTTCTGATGCAAGAGCCCGAGGCCATGGAGCGCCTGCGCCGCCAAAAGGGCCGCGTTGCGCGTGTGCAGTGGCGCCACTATTCCATGGCGTTGCTGGTCACACCTGCCGGGTTGTTTAACCTGGCGGGCGAGGGCGATACCCCTGATCTGCGGCTGGAGGTGACCGAGCTGTCGCCGCTGGCCTTGGCCCAAGGCGCCTTGCGGGGCGACAAGCCCGCCATTCGCATCGAGGGCGATGTGCAACTGGCGGCAGAAATCAACTGGCTGGCCGACCATGTGCGCTGGGATCTGGAGGAGGACCTGGCCCGCTTGATGGGCGATGCGCCCGCCCACCAGCTGTGCAACGTGGCCCGGCGCGCCGCACAGGCGCTGCGCCAGTTTGTCGGGGCCCGCGTGTCCCAGGGTGCCGTGGTGCCCGCCTCTGCACCAGACGGCGTGGACCGGGCCGCGGCATGAAGCGTTTTTTGCGCGGCTGCACCATCTTGTGGGTGGTGTTCCGGTACGGTCTGGACGGTTTGGTTCTGGACAGCTTTCAAAAGCCCGGTTTGCGCTGGTTGTCGCGCATGCTGTCGTTTGGGCGCAAGCTGGACGCGCCGCGAGGCCAGCGCCTGCGCGAGGCGCTGGAGCAACTGGGCCCCATCTTCGTCAAGTTTGGCCAGGTGCTCTCCACCCGGCGTGACCTGTTGCCGCCCGACATTGCCGACGAACTGGCATTGCTGCAAGACCGGGTGCCGCCGTTTGACCCCAACGTGGCCATTGCCACCATCGAGCGCGCTTTTCGCAAACCGGTCGATACCGTGTTCACCTCGTTCGAGCGTGTGCCTGTGGCCAGCGCATCGATTGCGCAGGTGCACTTTGCCACGCTGATTGACCGCGATGGCGTGCAGCGCGAGGTGGCCGTCAAGGTGCTGCGCCCTGGCATGCTGCCTGTGATTGAAAAAGACCTGAGCCTCATGCGGATGATGGCGGGCTGGGTCGAGAGCCTGTCGGCCGATGGCAAGCGCCTCAAGCCACGCGAGGTGGTGGCCGAGTTTGACAACTACCTGCACGATGAGCTGGACCTGGTGCGCGAGGCGGCCAACGCCGCGCAGCTGCGGCGCAACATGCAGGGGCTGGATCTGGTGCTGATCCCTGAGATTTTCTGGGACTTCTGCCACCCTGAAGTGATGGTCATGCAGCGCATGAAGGGCGTGCCCATCAGCCAGGTGGATCGCTTGCGCGACGCGGGGGTGGACATTCCCAAGCTGGCGCGCGATGGCGTCACCATCTTCTTCACCCAGGTGTTCCGCGATGGGTTCTTCCACGCCGACATGC
This sequence comes from Acidovorax sp. 1608163, assembly GCF_003669015.1. Lineage (NCBI taxonomy): Bacteria > Pseudomonadati > Pseudomonadota > Betaproteobacteria > Burkholderiales > Comamonadaceae > Acidovorax > Acidovorax sp. 1608163. The sequence goes on along the minus strand of NZ_CP033069.1, from coordinate 3,540,512 downwards.
ACCCAGGCAACATCCAGGTCAGCCTGGAGCCTGAAACCTTTGGGCGCTACATCTCGCTGGACTTCGGCATTGTGGGCACGCTCACCGAGGTGGACAAGGAATACCTGGCGCAGAATTTTGTGGCGTTTTTCCGCCGCGACTACAAACGCGTGGCCGAGCTGCACATTGAAAGCGGCTGGGTGCCGCCCGAGACACGGGCCAACGATCTCGAATCCGCCATTCGGGCGGTGTGCGAGCCGTATTTTGACCGCCCGCTCAAAGAGATTTCGCTGGGCATGGTGCTGATGCGCCTGTTCCAGACCTCGCGCCGGTTTCATGTTGAAATCCAGCCCCAACTGGTGCTGCTGCAAAAAACCCTGCTCAACATCGAAGGCCTGGGCCGCCAGCTGGACCCTGAGCTGGACCTGTGGAGCACGGCCAAGCCCTTCCTGGAAAAGTGGATGCTGGAGCAAATGGGGCCGCAGAGGCTGTGGCGCGATATGCGTGCCGAGGCCCCGCATTACGCCAAGCTGCTGCCCGAGCTGCCCAGGCTGCTCCACGACTTTTTGCGCCGCCGCCCCTCCGAAGAGCACACAGCCCTGCGAGAGCTGGTGGAGACCCAGAAGCGGACCAACCGCTTGCTGCAACTGATCTGCAGCGTGGGCTTGGGCTTTGTGCTGGGTTTGCTGGCCATGCAGGTGCTGGTGCGCATTCGGTTGTTTTAAGTCCCGTTTGCCGTGGGCAGATTCCAGGGGCCCTGCGGGGCCCCTGGCACCACTTTCGCTTAGGTTTTTCTTTCCTCCAACGTCCGCGACATCAAGGAGCATGCCGTGCTGTTGACCCTGGTCATCGTCTATCTGCTGATCACTATCGCCATTGGCCTGCTGGCCGCCAGGCGCGTCAAGAACGCGGCCGATTTCGCCATTGCCGGGCGACATTTGCCGCTGTACATGATCATCACCACCACGTTTGCGACCTGGTTTGGGTCGGAAACCGTGCTGGGCATTCCGGCCAAGTTCATTGAAGGGGGGCTCGGCAATGTGGTCGAGGACCCTTTTGGTGCAGGCTTTTGCCTGATTTTGGTGGGGCTGTTTTTTGCGGGACGTCTGTACCGGATGACCCTGCTGACCATCAGCGACTACTACCGCGAGCGCTTTGGCCGCACGGTGGAGGTGGTGTGTTCGCTGATCATCATGCTCAGCTACCTGGGGTGGGTGTCCGCTCAGGTGACGGCGCTGGGGTTGGTGTTCAACCTGCTTTCGGGCGGGGCCATCAGCATCTCGGTAGGCATGGTCATTGGGGTGGTGTCCATCTTGGCCTACACCCTGTTTGGTGGCATGTGGTCCGTGGCGGTGACCGATTTCATCCAGATGATCATCCTGGTGGTGGGCTTGGCCATCATTGCCGTGTTTGCGGGCAACATGGCTGGCGGCGCCGGCAAGGTGCTGGAGTTCGCCTCCAGCCGCGAGCTGTTCCGCTTCCTGCCCGAGCCCAAGTTTCACGACATCGCGTTTTTCGTTGCGGCCGCCATCACCATGATGTTTGGCTCCATTCCGCAGCAAGACGTGTTCCAGCGTGTCATGTCGGCCAACAACATCCAGGCCGCCACGCGCGGCCCCGTGATTGGTGGCATCTGCTACATCCTGTTTGCCTTTGTGCCCATGTTTCTGGTGGCCAGTGCGTTGATCATCATGCCGGGCGAAACCGCCGAGCTGCTCAAGGACGACCCGCAAAAAGTGCTGCCCATGCTGGTGTTGTCCAAGATGCCTTTTGTGATGCAGGTGCTGTTCTTTGGCGCCTTGCTGTCCGCCCTCAAATCCACCGCCTCGGCCACCTTGCTGGCGCCCAGCGTGACGTTTACCGAGAACATCTGGCGCCAGTTCCGCCCGCACGCGTCTGACCGCCAGCATCTGCTGACCATGCGCGTCACCACACTGGTGTTCAGCCTGTTTGTGCTGGCATATGCGATTTACATGCAGGGCACGCCCATCTATGAACTGGTCTCGGGCGCCTACCAGGTGCCTTTGGTGGGGGCGTTTGTGCCCCTGGTGTTTGGTTTGTATTGGAAGCGTGCCACTACCCAGGGGGCTATTTTTGCCATTGTGCTGGGGTTGCTGACCTGGCTGCTGTTCTTGGCAACACCCGCTGGCAAGGAGTTTCCGGCCCAGTTGGCAGGCGTTCTGGCCGCCCTGGTGGGCATGCTTGCGGGCTCGTTGGGCCCCCAGGCCATTCGCAACAGCCATGCGGGGCACCACCGCGTGGTGGGGGTGGAGTGACGCCCAGAGCCTGGCGAGGGCTGTGGCGCAGAGACGCCCGCCTATAATTAAAGGTTTTGCACTTTCCCTCAACGCTCTGACATGCCTATCTACGCCTACAAATGCGGCTCCTGCGGCCATGCCAAGGATGTGCTGCAAAAAATCTCCGACGCGCCGTTGACCACTTGCCCCGCTTGCGGAGCAGAAGCCTTTTCCAAACAAGTCACTGCCGCGGGCTTTCAGCTCAAGGGATCAGGCTGGTATGTGACGGATTTTCGTGGCGGCAGCGGTGGCAGTTCTGCCCCTGCCCCTGCGACCGAATCCAAGTCCGATGCCGCAGCGCCTGCTGCCAGCGCGCCAGCGCCTGCCCCCGCAGCTGCTCCTGCCCCTTCGGCAGGCGGCGGTGGCTCCTCTTCTTCGACCTGACAGGCCGCCATGTCCGCCTTGCGCAAATGGCTGTTCACCGGATTGCTGGTCATCGTGCCCGGCGTCATCACCGCGTGGGTGCTGAACTGGATCGTCAGCACGCTGGACCAGACGCTGCAAATCCTGCCCGGTGCGTGGCAGCCAGACAAACTCCTGGGGATTCACATCCCAGGGTTTGGCGTGCTGCTGACGCTGCTGATCCTGTTGGTGGTCGGGGCTGTAGCCAGCAATTTTGCAGGACGCAAACTGGTGCAATGGGGCGATGCCCTGGTACACCGCATTCCGGTGGTGCGCTCCATTTACTCCAGCGTCAAGCAGGTTTCTGACACCCTGTTTTCAGAAAGCGGCAACGCCTTTCGCACCGCCGTGCTCGTGCAGTGGCCGCGCGAAGGGGTCTGGACGATTGCGTTCATCACTGGGGCTCCCAATGGTGAAGTCGCAGCCTATTTGCGCGACGAGTTTGTGAGCGTGTATGTGCCCACCACCCCCAATCCCACGGGCGGTTACTTCGTCATGCTGCGCAAGAGCGATTGTGTGGAGCTCGATATGAGCGTGGATGCCGCGCTCAAGTACATCGTCTCGATGGGGGTTGTCGCGCCAGCCGACCCCAATCAGTTGCCTCTCAAATAATTTTCTTTTCATTCATTGCGCCACAGCGGCGCCGGAAGTAATGCCATGGCCATGCGCTCCCACTATTGCGGTCTTGTGACCGAAGCCCTGATGGGCGAAACCGTGACCCTGTCGGGTTGGGTGAACCGCCGCCGCGACCACGGTGGTGTGATCTTCATTGACCTGCGCGACCGCGAAGGCTACGTGCAGGTGGTGTGCGACCCTGACCGTGCCGAGATGTTCAAGACCGCCGAAGGCGTGCGCAATGAGTTTTGCGTGCAGGTCAAGGGCCTGGTGCGCGCCCGCCCGGAGGGCACGACCAACGACAGTCTCAAGAGCGGCAAGATCGAAGTGCTGTGCCATGAGCTGAATGTGCTGAACCCTTCGGTCACACCTCCGTTCCAGATGGACGACGAGAACCTGTCGGAGACCACCCGCCTCACGCACCGCGTGATGGACCTGCGCCGCCCGCACATGCAGCGCAACATGATGCTGCGTTACAAGACCGCGATCCAGGTGCGCAACTTCCTGGACAAGGAAGGCTTCATCGACATCGAAACGCCCATGCTGGGCAAGAGCACGCCCGAAGGCGCACGCGACTATCTGGTGCCCAGCCGTGTGCACGATGGCCAGTTCTTCGCGCTGCCCCAGTCGCCCCAGCTGTACAAGCAGATGCTGATGGTGGCGGGCTATGACCGCTACTACCAGATCACCAAGTGCTTCCGCGACGAAGACCTGCGTGCCGATCGCCAGCCCGAGTTCACCCAGATCGACTGCGAGACCTCGTTCCTGAACGAAGAAGAAATCCGCGCCATCTTCCAGCGCATGATCACCGAGGTGTTCCAGACCCAGTTGGGCGTGGACCTGGGCGAGTTCCCGATCATGACGTACCAGGACGCGGCCTACCGCTTTGGCTCGGACAAGCCCGACCTGCGCGTGAAGCTCGAATTCACCGAGCTGACCGACGTGATGAAGGACGTGGACTTCAAGGTGTTCTCGGGGGCCGCCAACATGAAGGGCGGCCGTGTGGTGGCCCTGCGCGTGCCCGGTGGCTCGGTCGAAGGCGGCGGCATCAGCCGTGGTGAGATCGATGCCTACACCGAATTCGTCAAGATCTACGGTGCCAAGGGCTTGGCCTACATCCGCGTCAATGAGCTGGCCAAGGGGCGCGACGGCCTGCAGTCGCCCATCGTCAAGAACATCCACGACGCTGCGCTGGCCGAAGTGCTCAAGCGCTCGGGCGCACAAGACGGTGACTTGCTGTTCTTCGGTGCCGACAAGGAAAAGATCGTCAACGACGCCATTGGCGCGCTGCGCATCAAGATCGGCCACAGCGAATTCGGCAAGAAGAATGGCCTGTTCGAAAACCGCTGGGCGCCGCTGTGGGTGGTGGACTTCCCGATGTTTGAACATGACGAGGAAGAAAACCGCTGGACAGCCGTGCACCACCCCTTCACCAGCCCCAAGGATGGCCACGAGGACCTGATGGACACCGATCCAGGCAAGTGCATTGCCAAGGCCTACGACATGGTGCTCAACGGCTGGGAGCTGGGCGGTGGTTCGGTGCGTATCCACCGTGCGGATGTGCAGGCCAAGGTGTTTGCGGCGCTCAACATCGGTCCAGAAGACCAGCGCGCCAAGTTTGGCTACCTGCTGGACGCGCTGCAGTACGGCGCTCCTCCACACGGGGGCCTGGCATTTGGCCTGGACCGCCTGATCACGTTGATGACCGGTGCCGAGTCCATCCGTGACGTGATTGCCTTCCCGAAGACACAGCGTGCCCAGGACCTGCTGACCCAGGCCCCTTCGCCTGTGGACGAGAAGCAACTGCGCGAGCTGCACATTCGCCTGCGCAACCTGGATGCTGCCAAAGCCAGCTGATAGGACACAAACCAAGGCCTGTTGCATGCAGTAGCAGGAACCCAAGCGGCACAGGCGTTGGTCTGGGCCGCTTTTTCGTTGGAGCCTACCTTTTCGATTCAGGGAGTAAGAGATGAAAAAAAACGTGCTGTGCCGCCGTGTGGGTGTCCGTCTGGTGGTGTTGGCCGCAGCCCTGGCTCTGGCCGGCTGTGGTGAGAAGAAAACCGAGCTGGGCGAGGGCGGCTCGGTGGTTTCAGGGTCTGCAGGCCCTGCCGGCGCCAAGGGGGCAGACAAGTCGCTCACGCAGTGCGATGCCCCGGTGGCGACGCTGGCCCTGGCAGAGAACCCGAACGGCTACACCGTCTCCAGCAGCTACCACCTGCCCGCGTCGCCTGTGCCCCTGATTCGGCTGATCGCCCAGCAAAGCGGCTGCTTTCGGGTGGTGGACCGTTCGGCGGGCCTGCGCGGCACGGTGCAGGAGCAAGAGTTGAAAGACGCGGGCATCCTGCGGCAAAAGTCCACCGTGGCCAAAGGGCGCGGTTACGAGGCCCAGTACACCCTCATCCCCAGCCTGACGTTCAGTGAGCAGGATGCGGGCCGCAGCATTGCGGGGGTGATCGCCATGATTCCGGTGCTGCGCGACATTGCCGGGCTGATCGGGCTGGCAGAGCAGGTCAAGCTCAAGGAGGCGCAAACGGCGCTGCTGCTGACCGACAACGAAACCACTGAACAAGTCGCTGCCGCCACGGGCTCGGCCCGCACCACGGACCTGGGCGCCGCCGGTGTTCTGTTTGGCCGCCTGGGCGGTGGGGCGGGTGCGGGCTGGAGCAACACCAACGAAGGCAAGGTGATTGTCGCAGCCTTCCTGGACTCGCACAACAAGCTGGTGGCCCAGGTGCGTTTGCTGCAGGCCAAGGAGTTGCCGCCCCCCGTGGCGGTGAAGAACCAGCGCTGATGCTGGCCCCAACGGTTTGTACAGAACTGCCTGCCCCGATGGCCGCCATGCCCGCCCAGGATTCGTTCAAGATCCCTGAATCGGTCTTGGTGGTGATCTACACCCCCATGCTGGACGTGTTGATGGTCCAGCGCACGGGCACCGAGGTGGGTGTGGAGCACTGGCAGTCGGTCACCGGCAGCAAAGACCGTTGGGACGAGCCGTGGCACGAGACGGCAGCGCGCGAGGTGCACGAAGAAACCGGCATGGACGTCGGCGCGCCCGGTTGCAGATTGACCGACTGGCAGCTGGAAAACCACTACGACATCTGGCCCCAGTGGTTGCACCGCTATGCGCCTGGGGTGCAGCGCAACCGCGAGCGGGTCTTTGGCCTGTGTGTGCCGGTCGGAACGCCGGTGCGGCTCAACCCGCGTGAACATGTGCGCTGGCAGTGGCTGCCTTGGCTGGAGGCTGCCGACTTGTGTTTTTCAGCCTCCAACGCGGAGGCTTGCCTGTGGCTGCCGCGCTTCGCAGCCCAGGTGCGGTGACACGGCCTGGCTCCGCTTCAACCGGGGCGCAGCCTGAGCTTGTCCAACGGGTCCGCCTCGCTCCACTGCGCTGCGGGGTCTTCCGCCGGGGCCTGGGCGGAGGGCATGCTGTCTGTGCGTGGCCGCGCCGCCCCTTCGGCATCGCCCGACGATGAGCGTGTGCGGATGACCACGCCGCCTGGGTGCCGTTCGCTGTCTTGCCCCAGCACCGCGCGCGTTGGGGCCGTGCCGCAGCGGGCACGCAATGCGTCAATCTCCTGCTGAAGCTCGTCGCTTTCTTCAATGCGCTCGCGGTGTCGCAGCAGCACCTGCTGCGACATGTCCACCAGTTTGGAGTTGAGTGTCTCGCCTCCGTGCCGGATCAGATTGCGCACAGCGCCTGCGGCATCGCCGGACAGGCTGCGGGCCATGGCCTTTTCGGCCCTTTTGTTGATGTGCTGCAGGCACTCGCGCACGCTGTCTGCATAAGGGGGGTACAGGTTGCAGGCATTGGCCATCAACTCGCAGAGACCCCGTGTGTTGGCGTAGCGCATGCCAATGGCATTCACCCACATCGGTCCCTCGTCCAGCTCAATCGACGTGGTGGCCAGCACGGCCAGCAGGCTGCCCAGGTTGCAGGCCGCTTCAAAGTCGAAACTGCTCTCCATGATTTCCAGCGCCATCTGCTTGACCGAGGCCACGGCCTGGGAGAACTGGCGCTGCTGGATGAGCTGCAGGGTGCGGGAAATTTCGACAAACCGCAGGATGCGCGGGCTGTTGGTGTTTTCGTGGCGCTCGAGCAGGCGCGCAAAGTCCGCCATGCAGCGCTCAATGCCCTTGCGGTCGTTGTCGGCAAAGTAGGCGAACGTGAGCAGCACCAGCGACTGGCAGTCAAACAGCTTGGAATCCAGCCCCAGAATGGCCGCCCGCGACAGCACCCGGGTGGCGGTGGCCCGCTCGCCCATGTAGTACGACATCATTCCCAGCTTTTGCAGGCGCACCACCGAGTCCGGGGTCAGTTCGCTGGCAACGCGGTAGGTTTCGATGGCCTCGCTGAAGTGCCCCAGCTCCACCTGCGCGCGGCCTAGCACGTCGTAGGCATCGGCAAACGATGCGTCTTCGCCAATCAGCCCTTGCAGAGTGGTGATGGCGCGCTGGGCCTGGCCTGACTCAATCTGCGCGCGCGCCACCCCCAGCTTGGCCCAGGGCAGGGCACGCGCTGCAATCACGGCTTCGAACAGGGTGCGGGCCTCGGCGTGGCGGCCCAGGCGCAGCAGCAGCTCGGTGCCGATGCGCGCGGCATACAGCCAATACGGCTGGCGCGCCTCAAAGCGCTCTGCGCACAGGCTGGCGGCCAGCTTGAAGTCGTCTTGCTCAATGGCGTCGAAGATGGGCTTGAGGTGGACTTTGCGCAGCCGCGCCAGGCTCATGCGTTCAAACAGGGCGCTGGGCGTGAAGGGCTTGAGCAGGTAGCCGTCCAGTGCGGACTCGGCCGCCTCGGCCACGGCGGCGTAGGACGCTTCGGCCGTCACCATGAAAAACACGGTGGAGAACGGCAGCAACTGCGCGCGGCGCAGATCGTCCAGCAGGGTCTGGCCCGAGTGGTTGGATTCGGTGAAGTACTGCTCGCACAGCACGTAGTCAAATACGGTGTGCTCCAGCCGGTTGCGGGCATCGCGCACGCGGCTGCACTGCACGATCTTGCTCACCCCGTATTCGCGCAGCTGGGCCACCAGGATGCTGCGTGACGTGGCATTGCTGTCAATCACCAGTGCCTGGCTGTCCTGAGGGTCCTGATCTTTGCCTGTGGCCATCGGGGGTGCTGTCTCGCAAATAACGGTCCGCTGAAATCGCGCGTTCACCTCTGCCACTGCGAACGGCACGAGCCAAAGGCTTTGTTTCCGCCGCTTGCTCGTGGCGCAGCCACTGGGTTGTGTTTAAGCACACGGCCTGTGGGTGAATTGCGGCTAGTGTATGCCCACTTTGGTGGCTTTGCGGATGCGGGAAAGCCCGTTGATGCGCTCTGCGCGGCGCCGTTGCGACACAATCAGCGCCATGGATCACACCGACATCTTGCGCGTAGCCACGTACAACATCCACAAAGGCGTGCAAGGCCTGGGGCCCGCGCGACGGCTGGAGATCCACAACCTCGGTCTGGCCGTGGAGCAACTGGACGCCGACCTGGTCTGCCTGCAGGAAGTGCGCAAGCTGCACCGGCGCGAGCAGGCCTACTTTCACCACTGGCCCGAGCTGCCGCAGGCCGACTTTCTGGCCCCCGAGGGCTATGAGGCCGTGTACCGCACCAATGCCGTGACCAAGCATGGCGAGCACGGCAACGCGCTGCTGACGCGCTGGCCCGTGGTGGGCCACCAGCATGAAGACATCTCTGACCACCGCTTTGAGCAGCGCGGGCTGCTGCATGTGCAGGTGCAGGTGCAGGGGCGGCCGCTGCATGCCATCGTGGTGCACCTGGGGCTGATTCCCGGCAGCCGCGTGCGGCAGGTCGAGCGGCTGCAGCAGTTCATTGAGCGCGAGGTTCCCCGCAGCGAACCCGTGGTGGTGGCGGGAGACTTCAACGACTGGGGCCCCCAGCTCAAGCGCATCCTGGCGGGGTACGGGCTGCACGAGTTCGATGCCCCCGCGCCTACACCTACCCGGCGCGGTTGCCGCTGGCGCAACTGGACCATGTCTACGTGCGGGGCCTCACGCCCCTGGGCCTGCATGTGCCGCGTGGCCGCATCTGGTGGCGCATGTCAGACCACCTGCCGCTGATCGCTGAATTCAAGCTCTGACCCCGTGGCCCTGTCTTTATCTCCGCCCAGGCTATGACCCAGACGCCAGAGTTTGCGCGCGACCACGACGTGCAGCTGTACCAAGGCGCGCAGGAATTGTTTCCTGCGCTGGTGCAGGCCATGGATGCCGCGCTCAGCGACATCCAGTTTGAAACCTACATCTTCGACTTCACCGGCGCGGGCGCCAGCGTGGGAGATGCGTTGATCCGCGCAGCGCAGCGGGGCGTGCGCACCCACCTGGTGGTGGACGGCGTGGGCACCGGGCGCCTGCCCGAGCCCTGGGCGGCGCGCCTGAGCGCCGCCGGGGTGCAGTGGCGCGTGTACTCGCCCCTGGGCACCCTGGGCCTGCTGCTGCCCCACCGCTGGCGGCGCCTGCACCGCAAGCTGTGCGTGGTCGATGGGCGGGTGCTGTTTTGTGGCGGCATCAATGTGCTGGACGACTTTCACGACCCCAACCATGGCGCCCTCGACGCCCCGCGCTTTGACTTTGCCGTGCGCGCCACGGGCAGCCTGGTGGCGCAGGCCAGCGACACCATGGAGCAGCTGTGGTGGCGCATGCAGGCCGTGCGTGACGTGCGCAAACGCCGCCTGCCCGAAGCCCTGCTGGCGTTGCGCACGGCCAGTGCCCAGCACCACGCGCAGCAACCTGCCGGGCCAGGCCAGGGTTCGTCCCCCGTGCGCGCGGCCCTGGTGCTGCGTGACAACGTGCGCAACCGCAGCCGCATTGAAAAAGCCTACCTGCGTGCCATTGGCGCCGCCCGGCATGAGGTCATCATCGCCAACGCCTACTTCATGCCCGGGCGCAAGCTGCGCAAGGCCCTGCTGATGGCGGCTCGCCGGGGCGTGCGTGTGCGCCTGCTGCTGCAGGGGCGCTACGAATACTTCATGCAGTACCACGCGGCGCGCCCTGTGTACGGCACGCTGCTGGAGGCGGGCGTGGAAATCCACGAGTACGAACCCAGCTTCCTGCACGCCAAGGTGGCCGTGGTCGATGCGCGGGGCGACAAGCCCTGGGCCACGGTGGGCTCGTCCAACCTCGACCCCCTGAGCCTGCTGCTGGCCCGCGAGGCCAACGTGGTGGTGGAAGACGCCGCCTTTGCCGCCGACCTGCGCCAGCGCTTGGTACACGCCATGCAGCACGCCGGGCGGCGCATGGACCCGGCCCGCTACGCTGGGCGCCCCCTGCGCCAGCGCGTGCTGGACCGCGTGGCTTTTGGCCTGATGCGGCTGGCGTTGTGGATCACCGGCAACCGCTACTGACGCCGCTGCCGTGGCGCTTGACCGCCTGGGGTGGTGCTGCATGGCAGGGCCTGGCCTGCATTGGTTGCGTGGTTTGCTATGTATTTGGTAGCTGCTAGCGCTTATCCAATAAGCGCTAGGGGCCTAAAACCTTTGCAGCACTGCGTGGTGCGATCGCTGGTAGGATGTGCCCATGTCCAGTCAACCCGCTGCCGCTATGACGCCCACCCCGCCGGATGAAGAAGGCACCCCCGTTTCCGTGAAGATCCGCGAGCGGATCAACGCCTCTCGCAAACGCTTCAACGCCAACGACAACATTGCCGAGTTCATCGAGCCAGGCGAGTTGGAAAAGCTGCTGGACGAAGTCGAAGCCAAGATGCAGGGCGTGCTCGACAGCATGGTGATCGACACGGCGGGCGACCACAACACCCACAACACCGCGCGCCGCGTGGCCAAGATGTACCTCAACGAGGTGTTCAAAGGCCGCTACGTGGCCGCGCCACCCATCACCGAATTTCCCAACGCCGAGCACCTCAACGAGCTGATGATCGTGGGCCCGCTCACCGTGCGCAGCGCCTGCAGCCACCACTTCTGCCCCGTCATCGGCAAGATCTGGATCGGCGTGATGCCCAACGAGCACACCAACGTGATCGGCCTGTCCAAGTACGCGCGCCTGGTCGACTGGATCATGGGCCGCCCCCAGATCCAGGAAGAAGCCGTGGTGCAACTGGCCGACCTGATCATGGAAAAGACCCAGCCGGACGGCCTGGCCATCGTCATGGAGGCCAGCCACTTCTGCATGTCCTGGCGCGGCGTGCGCGACATGGACAGCAAGATGATCAACTCCGTCATGCGCGGCGTGTTCCTCAAGGACAGCGCCCTGCGCCGCGAATTCCTGTCCCTCATCCCCAGAAAGAACTGACCATGTTGGTACGCCTGCTCTACGCCAGCCGCGCGGTCGACACCTCGCCCGCCGCCATCGAAGCCATCCTCACCCAGTCGCGCCAGCACAACCCGGGCTGCGGCATCACCGGCGTGCTGTGCTACGGCGGCGGTGTGTTCCTGCAAGCTATCGAAGGCGGCCGCTCGGCCGTCAGCGAGCTATACGGCCACATCCAGCGCGATGTGCGCCACAAGGATGTGGAACTGCTGCACTACGAAGAGATTTCCGAGCGCCGCTTTGGCGGCTGGACCATGGGGCAGGTCAATCTCAACAAGATCAACCATTCCATCTTGCTCAAGTACTCTGAAAAGCCCGAGCTGGACCCGTATGCCGTGTCGGGCAAGGTGTCGTTTGCGCTGCTCGAAGAGCTGATGGCCACGGCCTCCATCATCGGCAGGGCATAAGGATCACCCCCCTGAGGCGCTGCGCGCCTTCCCCCCGCTCTCGCACCGCTGCGCGGTGCGGGCAGGGGGACGCCACCAGTGCGGCGGGGCGGCCCTTGCACGGTGGCCGCTGGCTGGGGTCGCGCCAGTTGCAGATGCCTTGAGCGATATTCAACCCTGCAATAGACAGACCCTTTCACGCCACACCAAGCCGCAGCCCCAGGCGCTGCGGCTTTTTGCATTCAAGCCGTTCTTCTTTTCAGCCGTGACCCTTAACGCCTTCGCCCTCATCATCCTTGCCGGGCTCATCCATGCCTGTTGGAACATTGCAGCCAAGAAAGCGGGGGGCGATTCGCGTTTTGCGTTTTTTACCTCGGCGCTGATGATGTTTTTCTGGGCACCGCTGGGGTGGTGGCTGGGGCGTGATGCGGTGCCGCTATGGGGCGCGGTGGAGTGGGGCTTTGTGGTGGCCAGCGGCGTGCTGCATGTGCTGTATTACGTGATCCTGCTGCGCGGCTACCGCGTGGCCGATCTCACGGTGGTGTACCCGCTGGCGCGGGGCTCTGGGCCGCTCTTGTCGTCGCTGGTGGCCATCACCTTGCTGGGCGAGCAAATTTCGGCCCTGGGCGCGCTGGGCATTGCAGGCGTGGTGGGCGGGGTGTTTTTGATTGCCGGTGGCCCCGGCCTGCTGCGCGCAGCGCACGACCCCGCTGCGCGTGAGCGCGTGCACAAAGGCATTGCCTACGGCTTGCTCACCGGGGCGTTCATTGCCAGCTACACGGTGGTGGACGGCTATGCCGTCAAGGTGCTGCTGATGTCGCCCATCCTCATCGACTACATGGGCAACTTTGTGCGCGTAGGCCTGCTGGCCCCCGTGGTGCTGCGTGACTTGCCCACAGCCCGCACGCTGTGGCTGGCGCAATGGCGATTTGCCCTGCTGGTGGCCTTGGTGAGCCCCGTGGCCTACGTGCTGGTGCTGTATGCCATGCAGCAGGCCCCCATGTCGCATGTGGCCCCGGCGCGTGAAGTGTCCATGCTGTTTGCCGCGCTGATTGGCGGGCATTTGCTGGGCGAGGGCGACCGGCTGGCGCGCGTGTGCGGGGCCGTGTGCATTGCCGCGGGCGTCACGGCACTGGCTTTAGGATGACAAGATGCACCCCCTGAGTCGCTTCGCGCCTTCCCCCTCTCTCATCTCGCGGCGCGAGTTGGGTGGGGGACGCCCCCAGCGGGGCGGGGCGGCCCTTGCGCGGGGGCGCTGGCGTTTGTCGTGCCAGTAGCGTAGGTTGCGCCCCGTAGGTAGTTCAGAGTCTGAAAGGAATAGGCATGTTAGTCGGCTGCGATTTCTCCAGCAGCCCCAGTCGCCGCAAACCCATCGTGCTGGCGCTGGGCCGCAGCGACGGTGTGCGTGTGCAATTGCTGGCGCTGGAGCGCATCGAGACCTTGCCTGCGTTTGCCCAGTGGCTGGGCCAATCCCGGCCTTGGGTGGGCGGCTTCGATTTGCCCTTTGGCCTGCCGCGTGAACTGGTGCAGACGTTGCGCTGGCCCACCGATTGGCGTGCCTGCATGCAGCACTACCGCAGCCTCACGCGCGAGCAGATCCGTGAGGCCTTTGCGGGCTTTTGCGATGCCCGGCCCGTGGGCGGCAAGTTTGCCCACCGCGCCACTGATGGCCCCGCGGGCTCCAGCCCCTCGATGAAGTGGGTGAACCCGCCGGTGGCCTACATGCTGCACGCCGGCGTGCCCTTGTTGCTGGAGGCCGGGGTCTGGTTGCCCGGCCTGATGCCCCCTGGCGCAGGCGATGCCCAGCGCGTGGCGCTGGAGGCCTACCCCGGCCTGCTGGCGCGCGAGGTGCTGCAGCGGCGCAGCTACAAAAGCGACGACCGCGCCAAGCAAACGCCCGAGCGCCTCATTGCCCGCAAGGACCTAGTCAACGCGCTGGAGATGGGGCAGACCCGCCTGGGCCTGCGCCTCAAGCTCAGCCACGCGCAGCGCGATGCGCTGGTGGCAGACGCCAGCGGCGACAGCCTGGACGCTACGCTGTGCCTGCTGCAAGCCGCCTGGGCGCAACGCGAGCATGTGCAGGGCGACGCGCTGTATGGCCTGCCACCGGGGCTCGATGCGCTGGAAGGCTGGATCGTGACCGCCCCTGTTCCCTAGTGCCTCGAATCTCTGCCCACCATGAACCACCCCCAACCCCTGCACTGGTGCATCCGTCTGTCGGCCCTGGCGTTGTGCGCGGGCCTGGCCGCCTCTGCATTGCAGGCCGCCCCTGCGCCCTGGTACTACTGGCGCAGCAAGGTCGATGGTGCGCGGGTATGCGCCCAGACCTCGCCCGGCCCTGGCTGGGAGCGCGACAGCCCGCCCTATGACGGCCCCGGCTGCCAGCCCCGCCGCAAGGTCATCGTGGTGCCTGTGCGATAGCGCCTGTTGCGGCGCTGTGCCTGCGCCGTAGCGGCACAATGGCAGGTTGCTGCCCGGCGTGGCGTGGCGGCCTGCTTGTTCCGTTTGCCCGTCACTTTCACCACGGGCTTTTTTGCACCTTTGCGCCATTCGCGTGGCGATAGATTCATGCCTTCTACCGATACCTTGCTGGCCTTTTTCGGCGTCTCCATTCTTCTGGGCCTGACCCCCGGGCCAGACAACCTCTTTGTGCTGCTGCAATCGGCCCAGCGCGGCTGGCGTGCGGGCATGGCCGTGGTGGTGGGGCTGTGCATGGGCTTGGTGGGGCACACGGCGGCCGTGGCGCTGGGGCTGGCGGCGGTGTTTGCGGCCTCGGCCGTGGCGTTCACGGTGCTCAAGCTGCTGGGCGCTGCCTACCTGGCGTGGCTGGCATGGCAAGCGCTGCGGGCCCCGGCGCCGTCGGGCGATGCGGGCGGCACCGCGGCGGCATCGGCGGGCGCGGCAGCCCCCAGCCTGTGGCGCATGGTGGGGCGCGGCGTGGTCATGAACCTCAGCAACCCCAAGGTGCTGGTGTTCTTCCTGGCCTTTTTGCCGCAGTTTGCCGACCCTGCCCGTGGACCCATGGGCGGGCAGCTCATGGTGCTGGGGCTGGTGTTCATCGTGGCGGCGCTGCTGGTGTTTGGCGCCATCGCCTGCTTCTCTGGCGTGTTTGGTGCGCTGCTGTTGCGCTCGCCCCGGGCGCAGCAGTGGCTCAACCGCATTGCGGGCGTGGTGTTTTTGGGCCTGGCGGTGCGCCTGGCGACCTCTCAGCGTTGAATCCCCTACAGCGCTGAGGCTGCAGAGTTTGCTATGAATTGAATAGCTGCTAGCGCTTGTGGTTCAAGCGCTAGGCGCTGTTTTTGCTTGTCATTTGCGTCTGTATCTTCAAAAATGACGCCATGACCGAACTCATCCTCATCCGCCATGGCGAAACCGACTGGAACCGTGAGCTGCGTTTTCAGGGCCAGGTGGACGTGCCCCTGAACGCGATGGGGCATGAGCAGGCCCGCCGCCTGGCGCAGCGGCTGGCGCAAGAGCAGTGCGTGGTCGATCACCTGGTGTGCAGCGACCTCATCCGTGCCCAGCAAACTGCGCAACCCGTGGCCCAGGCCTTGCTGCCGCATTTGGCGCTGGAGGGGCTGACCGATGCCGGGCTGCGCGAGCAGCACTTTGGCGAGGTGGATGGCATGCGGGTGAGCGACATCCAGCAGCAGCACGCCCAGGCCTGGGCCGACTGGCTGCGCTTTGATGCCGACCACGCCATGCCCGGGGGCGAAACCACACGCCAGTTCCACGCCCGTGTTATGGACGCCGTGCGCCGCCTGGCCGCGCAGCACGCGGGGCAGACGGTGACGGTGGTGACCCACGGCGGCGTGCTGGACATGGTGTGGCGCACCGCCCAGGGCCTGGGCCTGAGCGGCCCCCGGCAAAGCGACATCCCCAACGCAGGCCTGAGCCGTGTGCGCCTGCAGGGCGATGCCATTGAGGTGCTGCACTGGGCCGACACCCGCCACTTGGCAGACCTGCCCGCGCAGCCGGTGTACGACCAGAAGAAATTGCTGGTGCGCTGAGTTCTCAGCGTTCCGGTTGGGCGCCTTGCAGCCGCGCCTCCCAGTTCTCCGCCAGCCCTTGCTCCAGCCGCCGCGCAAACAGCTTGCGCCAGGAAGGCGGCAGGGGCAGCTCCAGCACACCGCTCAACGCTGCGGGATCGCATTCCCGGTCGCGGATCAGCGCCAGCAGGCGCTGCACCGTCCAGCCGGGGTGGGGCCGCTCCAGCAGCTTCAGCCTGTCGCCCGCCTGCACCACACCGCCTTGCAGCGTGCGGCAGTACCAGCCCGCGCGCAGGGTGTTTTGCACGCGGGCCGACATGTCGGGCACGCCAAAGCGCAGGTTGAGCTTCCAGCACGGCTGGCGGCCCTGCGTGACCTCCAGCACCGCACTGCCCGCGCGCCAGTGGTCGCCCAGGCACACACCGGCCTCGTCCAGGCCCGTCAATGCCAGGTTCTCTCCAAACGCGCCGGGGGCTTGCAGCAGGGGCAGGTTGCCCAGCTCGCGCTGCCACTGGGCGTAGTGCTCCCAGGCATACAGGTGCACCGCCTTGTCCTGCCCGCCGTGCACGCGCAGGTCGGCCTGGGCATCGCCCGCCAGCCCCAGCGGGCCGATGGCAACCGGATGGGCCACGGGCTGCTTGGCAATGGCGCTGGTGGCACCGGCTTCGCCCAGTGGGGCCACGGCTCCGGTCAGCACTTGCAGGATGTGGGCGGTGGGTGGGGTCATGGGGTGTTTCGCGTTTCTTGGTCAAAGGTGTGGCGCAGGGCCCGGCTTGGGCCCTGCGCGCCACGGGCGGGCGATGTGGGCTATTGCTGCGTGTGCAGATCAGGCTGCAGGGCGCAGTTTGACGGCAGGGAAATCCACCGGCACCTCAAAAGCCACGTTCACATAGTTGGTGAACAGGTTCAGCGCTACATGGGCCAGGATTTCCATCACGGCTTCGTCGCTGAAGCCCGCGGTGCGCAGGGCCTGCACATCGTCGGCGGTGATCTGGGCGCGCTGCTCCACCACCTTGAGGGCGAAGTTCAGCGCCGCCTGGGTGGCGGCATCGCCAGCGTTCCCCACCTGGGCGGCGGCCATTTCGTCGGCGGTGGCACCGGCCTTGCGGCCCAGCGCCGTGTGGGCGGCCAGGCAGTACTCGCACGCGTTGCGGTTGGCCACGGCCACGGCAATCTGCTCGCCCAGCTTGGCGCTGAGCGTGCCGCTGCCCAGTGCGCCAAAGGCGGCCCACATGCTTTGCAGCGCGGCGGGCGAATTGGCGACGGCACGGAACATGTTCGGTGTGGCCCCAAAGGCGCCGTGGATCTGGTCCAGCAGTGCCTTGCGGTCGGGGCTGGTGTGGGCGCGGTCGATGAGGGGGATGCGGTTCATAAAGACTCCTGTGGGTGGTGTGAAAGAGCCTCTAGTGTGGGGCGGATGTTTGTATGATTGGATTCATAAAATACATCAAACAATGCAGATCGTCCAATGAGTGCACCAACCCCTTCTTCAGAAGCCCCAGCGGCACCCAACGCAGGGGTGGACCGCCTCTCGGCCCTGCTGGAGCGCTTTCGCGTGCGGGCGCACCTGTTCCACGCGGGGCCGCTGTGTGGCGTCACGCACTTTGCGGCGCAGCCGGGGCGGGCCTTTTTGCATGTGCTGCGGCGGGGCGACATGGTGGTCACGCACCAGCCGCGCAGCGGGGCCCCGCGCCGCCTGCAGGTGAGCGAGCCCACGCTGCTGTTCTACCCCCGGCCGCTGGACCACGACTTTCACAACGCTCCGGTCGATGGCAGCGACTTTGTGTGCGCCACGCTGGACTTTGATGGCGGCGTGCGCCACCCGCTGGTGCAGGCCTTGCCCTCGGTGCTGGCGCTGCCCGTGGCACAGGTGCAGGGCATTGGGCAAACGCTGGACTTGCTGTTTGCCGAGACCGAGCGCGTGCGCTGCGGCCAGCGCCTGCTGGCCGACCGCTTGTTTGAGGTGCTGCTGCTGCAGATGCTGCGCTGGCTGCTGGACCAGCCCGCGCACAGCGGCATCCAGTCCGGCGTGTTGGCGGGCCTGGCCCACCCCAAGCTGGCCCGCGCGCTCACCGCCGTGCACGAGCAGCCCGGCGCCGATTGGTCCCTGGACCGCATGGCCCAGGTGGCGGGCATGTCACGCAGCGGCTTTGCCGCTGAATTCAAGGCGGTGGTGGGCACCCCGCCGGGCGACTACCTGCTGCGCTGGCGGGTGTCCATCGCCCAGGCGCAGTTGCGCAGCGGGGCGGCGGTCAAGTCGGTGAGTGACGGGCTGGGCTATGCCAGCCCGGCAGCCTTCAGCCGGGCGTTCACGCAGGTGGTGGGTGCGTCGCCCCGTGCATGGCTCAAGGCCGAAGCGACGGAGACCGTGGATGGGCCTTGAGCTGCTAATGCTTTGGCTGATTGTTTGCTATTGATTTGATAGCTTCTGGCGCTTGTGGATAGAGCGCTAGAGGCCTGAAAGGCTTGAAGGCTTAACGGGTTGGAGAGAGAAAGCAAGTTCTCAATCTGGCAAACCCAGCGCCGTGTTCACCGTGTGCATCTGCCGCGCCAGCCGCCGCGATTGCGGCTGCGCATTGCACTGCGGCTGCAGCAGGTTCTGGGCCGATGCCCATTGCCCGTTGCACTGCAAGGCGTGCAGGTACAGCTGGCTGAACAGGTCGCGCTGCGCATGGCTGCCGCCAATCTCCACCAACTGGGGCAGGGCCTGGCCCAGGCCTGCGACGGCATCGCCCCATTGCTCTTGTGCAAATGCTTGAATGCCGCGCGCGGCGGGCACGCACACGCCCTGCCATACCGCCCGTTCTTGTGCCTCGGTGCGGCTGGCGGCATGGGCTTCGATATGGGCCATAAGGCGTGCGGCAGCAGCGTCTTCGCCCGCACGGCCCAGCCCCAGCAGGTATTGCAGGTCGAGAAAGGGCAGCACTTGGTCCTGCCCACGCGCAGCCAGGTAGCGGGCCACATTGGCCCAGCGGTCGCCAACGTCCACGCCCGCCAACTCCAGCCGCACCAGCAGGGAAATGGCGTTGATCTGGTCTTGCGAATACTCCTTGACCACCCCCCAGACCTGCGTGTCGTACAGGTGCAGGGCCTCGGCGTGCAGGTCTTGCTCCAGCAAAAACAGCGCCTGGTGCCACCAGTTGTGCGTGACCATGAAGGAGTTCAGTCCCGTCCAGGTGTCGTTCACGCTGGCCATGAAGGCCGCGCCCTCGCGGATGCGGCCTTGCGTCAGCATCACATGCGCCAGGGCGTGCTGGGCCCAGGGCTCCTTGCGGCACAGGGCGATGGCGTGACGGGCCGCAGCCTCGGCCTCTTGGAGGCGGTGGCACTGCTCCCAGCCAAAGGCCAGCATGCCGTGCAGGTAGGGCACCTCGGGCGCAGCGGGCAGGGCCTGCAAGGCCAGGCGCAGCATGCCGGGCGAGTCGCCCCGGTTGAACAGGTGGTACTGGCCCAGCTTGAGGGAGGCGAGGTCACGCGGGTGCAGGCGGGCTTGCTCTTCGTGCAGGGCAATGGCGCGGGGCACATTGCCATCCACCCACGCGGCCACGGCGGCCACAAAGCGCTGCTCGCGCTCGCTGGCCTGGTGGGCGCTGGCCTGCGCCTGGGTGATGAAGGGGTGCGCGTTGCGCGGTGCCTCGGCCGATTCGGCAAACATGTGCAGCGCGGCGCAGCAGGCCTGCACCATGGCACTGGTATCGCCTGCGGCTTGCAGCACGTTCACGGCCCTGGCTTCGCAGGCGATGAAGCCTTCTACAAAGTCGTTCACCGCATCCACGCTGCCTGTGTGATGCAGCGTGAGCGGGTTGCCCAGGCTGTCGGCCAGGGAGGGTGCACGGCCTTGCATGTGAGGTGGCTGGCGACGGGCGGGGCGCCTATTCGCCCTGGATGAGCGCCAGATAGGCGCGCCGGGTGGTCTCAGAGACCGATTCCACCAACTGCGCGTGCGGCGTCTGGTGGCGCGCCATCATGCGGGCCGAGGCGATGGTTTTGGACTTGCAGTACCAGTGGCAGGTGTGCTGCATCAAAAACAGCTCGGCCGTCATCATGAAGGCGCGGTCTTTGGTGGCCAGGTGTGCGGTGTTTTGCACCACATGGGCGATGCCCTTGGCGTGGATGGCCAGGGCCTGGCGCATGTCAAAGGTGAGGGCAGGCAGCAGCTTGTCGGCAAAGGGCAGGGCGATGGGCAAGCGGCTCACGCGTGCATCCTCTTCGCTGACCTTGGCGAAATCGGCGGCAAAGCGGCTGAATTGCTCGCTGAGTTGCTGCTCTGTGGTGCTCAGCAGCGACCACACTTGGTCGCGCCGCTCTGCGCTGCTCTCGCCCAGGGCGCGCATGTAGCCTTCGGTCAGGGCTTCCATGAGCTTTTCAATCTGGTAATGGCTCAGGTGCATGCCCAAAATGGCGATGCGTTTGCGCTGCTCTTTGGCATTGAGCATGTAGGTGCCGGAGGCGATGAGGATCGCCATGAAGAGAAGGTCCATGAAGTGCTGCAGTGAAGGCGTGAAAAAGTGAGGCGGGCTGGCCGCCAGGGTGGTCTTACCCAAAGATAGCGGATATTCCCGCCGAGTCAACGCAGCACCGCAAAAAGGCTGCGCAGTGCGGGGTGGGTCGTGCGGGAGATCAATTTGTGGGCTGCAGTGCCTACAAATGCACATCTGCTTGCATATGGAACGTAGGGGCTTGGCCTGGGTGCTCAGAGGCGCTGGTATTCTCCCGCGCACCATCCGAGGGGGTGGGTAACCCAATTCACAGATTCAAAATGAGCAAAAAAACAGCTTTGGGCGCCGCCGTGGCGCTGGCCGTGGTGGCCTATGGTGGCGCCACTTGGTACATGGGCCAACGTGCGCAAGCCAGCTACAACGAGGCGCTGGAGGAAGTGCGCAAGGTGCTGGGCGCTGAAGCCGTGGTGTCGCAGGACTACCAAAAGGGCTTTTTCACTTCGCAGGCCAAGCTGGTGCTGCAATGGACGCCGCCTGCCGATGCCGAGACCAACAAGCCAGCCCAGCCCCTGCGCGTGGTGGTGAACAGCGCGGTGCGCCACGGCCCGCTGGCCGGTGCCCGCCTGGCCGCCGCCGTGGTGGACACACGCTTTGCCCTGGACGGCCTGGATGAAAAAGCCGCCAAGGACCTGGCCAAGGTGACAGCCCCCACGCTCACCACCGTGCACGGCCTGATGGGCGGCCACGATGCCACCCTGCTGGTGCCAGCTGGCGAAGTGGGTGACGAAGAAGTGACGCTGCGCTGGCAAGAGATGAAGACCGAGTTCTCGGTCAATGGCGACCGCACACGCGTCAAGGGCAGCCTCCAGTGGCCCGAGATGTCTTTCTCGGGGGTGAACAAATCTGCGGACGAAGACCTGGGCGGCTCGGGTGACCGCTTTGCCGTGTCGATGAAGGGCATGACGGGCGACTTCGAGAACCAGATCATCGATGGCCTGTGGATGCTGGCACCGGGCAAGGGCAACATGCGCTTTGCGCAGATTGAAGCGACCAGCACCCCCAAGGACGGCGCTGCCAAGCCGCTGATGTCGCTGAAGGACCTGGCGGGCACCACCACCATTGACCGTGCGGACAAACTGATGAGCGTCAGCACATCGATCAAGGGCAAGGGCCTGATCGGCCCGGTGGATTTTGAGTCCATCGGCTTTGAAGAGAAGCTCCAGCGCATCGACGCCGATGTGCTCAAGAGCCTGCAGGTGCTGATGGTCGAGAGCTACAGCAAGGACGGGTTCAAGGCCATGACCATGGCCAACGAAGAGCAGGGCGGCAAGCTGATGAAGCTGCTGGCCGACAACGCCCAGCGCCTCACGGCCGCGTTGCCTGCGTATTCGATGAAGTTCTTTGCCACGCTGGGCGGGCAACAAGGCGAGCTGTCGTACGGTGGCGAGGTGACCCGCGCCCCTTCTGCTGACGAAGTGACCCAGGCCGGTTGGGGCCCTGTGCTGCTCAAGAACTCGACCCTGCATGCCGATGTGCGCCTGCCCAAGGCCTGGCTGCCCCAGTTGGCCAAGGCCGCTGGCCAGCAAGAGTTCAAGAGCGAGGACATGGACGGCATGATCGGCATGGCCCAGGCCGCTGGCTATGTGCGCCAGGAGGGCGACAACCTGACCAGCTCGCTGAAGATGGAAGGCGGCCAGGCCAAGCTCAATGGCAAGGTGATGGATTTGCCTAACTTCCTGCAGTAATCCACCGGCCCGCGACTGCCCTCAGGGCGGCTGTGCGACGGTACAAAAAAGCCCCGGTCACCGCACAGGTGACCGGGGCTTTTTACATGGCAGCGTCAGCGTGCGGGCGGCTGGGGCCAAGGCCGCTGCGGGTCGCGGATCAGCTCAAAGGCCCGCGCCACCTGCAGCACGCCCAGGTCGTCAAACCGTGCCCCGGCAATTTGCAGCCCGATGGGCAGACCGCTGGCGGTGTAGCCGCAGTTGATGGACGCTGCGGGCTGCTCGGACATGTTGAACGGCACCGTGAAGCCAATGTGCTCCAGCGGCCGCAGCGGGTCATTGGTGGGCGAGGGCAGCTCCGCCGCAAAGGCGGGCATGGGGGCCACGGGCGAGAGCACGTAGTCGAACGCGCTGCATGCCTTGACCGTGGCGACCCGTGTGAGGTGGAACTGTTGGCTGGCCTGGAACACCTGCGTGCCCGTGAAGCCCGCCGCGCTCTCGGCCCAGGCGCGGATGTAGGGCAGCACCTTGGCGCGCTGCGCATCGGGCAGGGCTTGCAAATCCATGTGCGAGCGCATGCGCCAGAAGTGGTCCATGCCGTCGAGCATGGCCTGGGTCATGAAGGGCTGCATCAGCGTCACGCGGGCACCGGCTTGCTCGAACAGGCGGGCGGCATGTTCCACCGCAGAACGCACTTCGTCTTCCACGGGCAGGCCACAACCGGCATCCAGCAGCAGGCCGATGCGCAGGCCGCGCAGGCGTTGCACGCCCTGGTCGTGGTCGTCCCAGGCAATGGTCTGCGGCGGCAGGCTCATGCTGTCGCGCGCATCGGTCAGGCTGAGCACCTGCATCATCAGCGCGGCGTCCTGCACGGTGCGCGTCATGGGGCCCGCCGCACGGCCGGTGTAGGGTGGGTCGATGGGAATGCGCCCCAGGCTGGGCTTGAGGCTGAAGATGCCGCACCAGCTGGCAGGCAGGCGCAGCGAGCCACCGATGTCGGTGCCAATGTGCAGCGGCCCATAGCCCGCCGCTGCGGCAGCGCCACCCCCGGCGCTGGAGCCGCCCGGGCCCTTGCTCACATCCCACGGGTTGCGCGAGAGGGGGTGAAAGCTCGACAGCCCTGAGGACAGCATGCCGTAGTCGGGCATGGTGGTCTTGGCCACCATCACTGCGCCGGCCTCGCGCAGGCGGGCGGCGGGGGGCGCATCGGCCAGCGCAGGCACCAGCGGCACGGCGGCGGTGCCCAGCGGCGTGGGGTCGCCCTGGGTGGCGATGTTTTCTTTGATGGTGACAGGCACGCCATCCAGCAGACCTTGGGGCTCGCCGCGCTGCCACCGGGCTTCGCTCTGGCGGGCCTGCGCCAGCGCGTGCTCAGGCCGCAGCAAGTAGGTGGCGCGGATGTGGGGCTCCCAGCGCTCCATGTGCGCCAGCACGGCCTGCGTGATCTCCACGGGGGACAGCGTGCGCTGGCGGTAGGCTGCAAGCAGGTCGTGGGCGGGCAGGTCGTGCAGTGCGGTCATGGCGGGGGGGGCTATCAATGAAAATGGCTGATAGCGCTTATGAATAAAGCGCTAGCAGCTATCATTTAAGGAGTAATCCGCTGCCGCAGAGGCAGCATGGGCATCATGACCAAGAGAGGGCGGAGAGGTCGTTCACAAACACCGGCATGTCCTTCCACAACCCTTTGAGGTTTTTGTTCGCCACGGTGATCCACTGTGGCTGGTACAGGAAGGCGTGCACAGCGTCTTCGGCCAGCAGCTTTTGTGCGTCGCCCAGCAGGCGGGCCCGGTCTTGCGGGCGGGCTGCGTTCTTGATCTGGTTGTACAGGTCGTTGAACTTGGCCGACTGGTAGCCCCAGTAGTAGTCGGGCTTGGCGAAGTTGCCCAGGTCGAAGGGCTCGACATGCGAGATGAGGGTCAGGTCGTAGTTCTTGTTGCCATAGGTGCCGCTGAGCCACTGCGCCCATTCCACGTTTTGCGTCTTGGCCACGATGCCGACCTTGGCCAGCTGGGCCACGATGACCTCACCGCCCTGGCGTGCATAGGGCGTGGGGGGCAAGGTGAGGGTCAGCTCCAGCGGGGTCTTGACGCCTGCCTCGGCCAGCAGTTTTTTGGACTTTTCGATGTCGAACGGGTTGACGCCTGTGGTGTCCACATAGCCAAACGCGCCGGGCACATAGTGGCTGCCGATGGGGGCGCCGTAGCCGTCACCCGCGCCTTCGATCACGGCCTTGCGGTCAATGGCCGCAGCGATGGCGCGGCGCACGCGCACATCATCGAGCGGCTTCTTGGCGTTGTTGATGGCGAGGATGGTCTTGGCCCGTGAGCCACAGACCAGCAACTGAAAGCGCGGGTTGGCTTTGAACTGCGCCACGCTGCGCGGCGTGACGCGGGGGAACAAGTCCACATCGCCCGCCAGCAAGGCGGCCACCTGGGCGGCGGGGTCTGAGATGAATCGGAAGGTGGCGCGGCGGATTTTGGCGGCGCCCGGGGTGCGAAAGCCATCCCACGCCGTCAGCACCACGGACGAGCCCTTGTTCCAGGCCCCCAGCTGGTAGGGGCCAGTGCCCACGGGCTTGGTGGCGTTGGTGTCGGCGCTCTTGGGCTCCACGATGATGGAGGTGGCCTGGCCCAGCGCAAACAGCAGGTCGGGGTCGATGTCCTTGTTCAGCACCACCAGGGTGTGCTCGTCCACCACCTGGGTGGTCAGGTTGGCAAAGGTGCGCTTGTCTTTGTTGGTGCTTTTTTCGCCGCCTGCGCGGTCGTACGAGAACTTCACTGCGGCTGCGTTGAAGGGCTCGCCGTTTTGGAACTTCACGCCACGGCGCAGCTTGAAGGTGTAGGTTTTGAGGTCGGGCGAGACCTCCCAGCTTTCGGCCAGCAGGGGCGTGACGCTGCCGTCGGCGTTGATCTTGGTGAGCGTCTCGAACACGTTGTATTGCACGATCTCGGCAATGGCCGACGCGGCCCCGGCCGTGGGGTCCAGGCCTGGGGGCTCCAGGGTCATGGCGAGCACCACGGCGTCTTTGCGGCCCTGGGCCAGTGCACCCACGGGGGCGGCGAGTGGGATGGCGGCCAGGGCGCCAGTGGCGAGGACGGATCGGCGGTTCAGCATGTTCGCAAACTCCAGACTAAGACCAGACAAAAACCTGCAGCCGCCCGCGCATCGGTGCGTGGCAGCGGGGCGGGAGACAGAGCGCTTTGTACACCATCGACAGCCTTTGGGACGTCACGCCGCAGGCGCGGGGGCAGGGCTGTGGGCGCGTGCGGCCGCCGCTGCCAGCCGCCTTGCACGCGCCCGCCCCGGCTGCACCTGGGGCACCGCGGCCACCAGGGCCTGGGTGTAGGGGTGCTGCGCGTGGTGGAACAGTTGCGCAGGTGCACCGCGTTCCACAATCTGCCCCTGGTAAAGCACCACGACCTCATCGCACAGGTGGTTGACCACGGCCAGGTCGTGGCTGATGAGCAGGTAGCTCACGCCAAAGGTCTGCTGCAAATCCTGCAGCAGGTTGAGCACCTGGGCTTGCACCGACACATCCAGGGCGCTGACCGGCTCGTCCGCCACGATGAGCCGGGGCCGGGTGATGAGGGCCCGCGCAATGGCAATGCGCTGGCGCTGCCCGCCCGAGAATTCATGCGGGTACTTGTCCAGGTCGTTGGTGCGCAGGCCCACCTGGGCCAGCACTTCGGCGGCTTGCTCGCGTTGCATGGCGCGGGTGGTTTCGCCCTGGGCCTGCAGGGGCTCGCTCACGATGCGCTCTACCGTCTGGCGCGGGTCCAGCGAGCCGTAGGGGTCTTGGAACACCATTTGAAAATCCCGCCGGGCCTGGCGCAGCGCTGCTGGGGCCAGTTGGTGCAGGTTGCGGCCCAGCAGGTGCACGCTGCCCGAGGTGGGGGTGTCCAGCGCCATCACGGTGCGGGCGAGAGTGGATTTGCCCGACCCTGACTCGCCCACGATGCCCAGGCTGCGGCCGCTGGGCATGGAAAAGCTCACGCCTTTGAGAGCCTGCACTTTGGCCGGTGGGCGCAGCAGGTGCTCGCGGGGCAGGGTGTATTCACGCACCAGGTCGGTCACTTCGAGCAGAGGCGCGTCGAGGGCTGGTGGGGCCGAAGAGGGGGTGGACAGGGTCATGCGGCTGCCTGAGTGGTCTGGGCGGTGTGGCTGGCCGCCTGCATGGCCTCGGGGCGCAGGCAGCGCACCTCGTGCACACCGTCTGCATCGTGCGCGACCACGGTGGCCTGCGGGCAGGTGCCGTGGCAGGCTTGTGCGGTGAAGGCGCAGCGGCCTGCAAAGGTACAGCCTGTGGGCAAATCCACCAGCTCGGGCACCGTGCCTGCGATGGTGGCGAGCCGCGCTGTGGGTGTCCGCTGCGCGCCCATCTGCGGGCGTGCGGCCAGCAGGCCGCGCGTGTAGGGGTGGGCCATGGCCGCAAACACCGAGGCCGTGGGGCCGCTCTCGACCACGCTGCCGCCGTACATCACCAGCATGCGGTCCACGTTCTGCGAGATCACGCCCAGGTCGTGCGAGATGAGGATGAGCGCCATGTGGCGTTCGGCCACCAGGTCGCTGATGAGGTCCAAAATCTGCTGCTGGATGGTCACATCCAGCGCGGTGGTGGGCTCATCGGCAATCAGCAGGTCTGGCCCGCAGGCCAGTGCCATGGCGATGGTGATGCGCTGGCGCTGGCCGCCCGAGAACTGGTGTGGGTAGGCGTCAAAGCGCTGCGCCGCGCTGGGGATGCCTACGCGGTCAAGCAGGGCAATGGCTTGCTGGCGTGCGGTGCTGGCATCCAGGCCCAGGTGCCTGCGCAAGGGCTCGGCCACCTGGCGGCCTATGGTGTGCACGGGGTTGAGCGCGGTCATGGGCTCCTGGAACACCATGCCGATGCGGTGCCCGCGCAACTGGCACATCTGCGCGTCGCTGCGGCCCACCAGTTCTTGTCCGTCAAACTGGATGCTGCCCGAGACTTCTGCGCTGTCAGGCAGCAGCCCCATGAGCGCCATGGCGGTGAGCGATTTGCCGCAGCCCGACTCGCCAATCAGCCCCAGCGTCTCGCCACGCCCCAGCGCAAAGCCCACGCCGCGCACCGCATCGGCGGGGCCCCGGTGGGTCTGCAAGCGGATGCGGAGGTTGGAGACTTCAAGCAATGTCATCTCTTCCTCGCCAAACGGGGGTCCATCAGGTCGCGCAAACCGTCGCCCAGCAGGTTCAGCCCCAGCACGGCCAGGGCAATCGCCACGCCGGGCCAGACGGCCAGCATGGGGGCCTGGAACATGAGGGTCTGGGCCTCGCTCAGCATGCGGCCCCAGGAGGGCTCGGGCGGTTGTGTGCCCAGGCCCAGGTACGACAAGGCCGCTTCGGCCAGGATGGCCAGTGCAAAATGGATGGTGGCCTGAACAATCAAAGCGGAAAGGATGTTGGGCAGCACATGCTCCAGCGTGATGCGCCAGGGCCCCTTGCCGCAGGCGCGGGCCGCCAGGATGTACTCGCGCGACCACACGGCATTGGCCGACGCCCGGGTGACCCGCGCGAAGGTCGGTATGTAGAAGATGCCGATGGCAATGATGGAATTGACGATGCCCGCGCCAAACACGGCCGTGAGCATGATGGCCAGGAGCAGGGCAGGGAAGGCGAAGGTGAAGTCGGCCAGGCGCATGATGGCTTCTTCTACCCAGCCGCGCCGTGCAGCGGCCAGAAGGCCCAGCGCGGTGCCGATGCCCATGCCGATGCCCACCGCAATCACGCCGACGAGGATGGAGTTGCGCGCCCCCACCATGATGAGCGAGACGATGTCGCGCCCAAAGGCATCGGTGCCCAGCCAGTGCGCGCCCGAAGGGGCCTGCAGCTTGCTGGCCATGTCCACCTCATAGGGCGACCAGGGTGTCCAGACCAGGGACAGCGCGGCGGTGCCGAGCATGAACAGCGTGAGCACGGCACCCAGCACAAAGCTGCGGTGGCGCAGTGCACGCTGCACCCAGGTGGGCGGGCGCAGGGCAGCGGGCGCGGGCTGTGGGCCTGTGGCCTGCGCCGAAGCGAGTGTGGAGGTGTCTTTGGCCATGGGGCAGGTTCAGCCTCTCAGATGTCGCTGGCCTTCACGCGAGGGTCGATCACCGCGTAAAGGATGTCCACCACAAAATTCACCACGATCACCATGGCCGCCAGCAGCATGACGCAGTTGCGCACCACGATGAGGTCGCGGTTGGCGATGGACTGGAAAATCAGCCGCCCCAGCCCCGGCAGGTAGAACACGTTTTCCACCACGATGGTGCCCGCCAGCAACGAGGCAAATTGCAGCCCCATGACGGTGACCACCGGGATCATGGCGTTGCGCAGCACATGGCCCCACAGTGCGGCCCGTTGCGACAGGCCCTTGGCGCGGGCGGTGCGCACAAAGTCTTCGCGCAGCACCTCCAGCACGGCCGATCGGGTGATGCGGGCCAGGATGGCCGCTTGCACCACGGCCAGGGCAATGGCAGGCAACAGCAGCGCCTGGAGTGCTTGCAGAAGTCCACCACCGCTGTCCTCGGTCCAGCCCGGAAAACCGCCCGCCGCAAACCATTGCAGCTTGACCGAGAACAGCAGGATCAGCAGGATGGCAAACCAGAAGTTGGGGATGGCGATGCCCACCTGTGCCAGGGCCATCACGCCCACATCGCCCCAGCGGTTGTGGCGCGAGGCGGCATAGACGCCTGCCAGCAAAGCGAGCACGGTGGTGATCACCATGGCCATGAGCGCCAGCGGCACCGTGAGGGCCAGCCGCTCCAGCACCAGGTCCAGCACGGGCGAGCTGTAGGCGTAGCTTTCGCCCATGTTGCCTCCCACCAGGCCTCCGATCCATTGCCCATAGCGCTGCAGCGCGGGCTGGTCCAGCCCCAATTTGCTGGCCAAGGCGGCCACGGCCTCGGGAGACGCATCCGGGCCCATCAGCATTTGTGCGGCATTGCCCGGAAGTATCTCCAGCACCAGGAACACCACCGCAGACGCGCCGAGCAAGGTGGCGAGCAGCGTGGTCAATCGTTTGAGGAGAAACAGTCCCATGGGGAGGTGTCAGTGGCGAGGCAAGAGAGGAGGTATCAATGCATGTGCGGACAAAGCATAGCGGCAAAGCGCCCCTTCTGCGGGCAGTGGGTTGTGCCCAGGTGTGCAAGCTTTGTGCCATGGTCGCGGGATAATCACGGCCATGACGTTTGCCTTGCCCTCTTCGGTGGCCCCATCCATGGCCCTGTCCCTTCGTATTCAGGCGGCCCCTGGCGCCTGTGGGAGCCTCGCATGGCGCTGATGATCACCGACGAATGCATCAACTGCGATGTGTGTGAGCCCGAATGCCCCAACGATGCGATTTACCTGGGCCAGGAGATCTATGAGATCGAGCCCAGCAAATGCACCGAGTGCGTGGGGCATTTTGATGAGCCGCAGTGCGTGCAGATTTGCCCTGTGGCCTGCATCCCGGTGAACCCGCAACATGTGGAAAGCCGCGAAACCCTGTGGCAGAAATTCCAGCGCCTGCAGGCCGCTGCATCCTGAGGCGGTGGGGTCGGCATGGCCCCGCAAGGCTTGGGGCGACGATGCGCCGCTTGCATCGTGCTTGGGCTGGTCGTCCCAACGGGGCGGCTGGGGATAGGGCCCCGCTTGCTGGGGAATTTATGACCCAATTGGGTCTCTAGCGCTTATCAATCAAGCGCTAGCAGCTATCTAAAACATAGCAAATTGTTGAAGTATCAGAACGTTTCGGCAGGCCGAGGCGGCTTGGGGCGTGGGGGCTTGGTGGTGTGCACCAGCAAGGTGGCTTTGTCCATGTCGCCTCCCAGCAGGGCGGGGTGGGCCTTGAGCGAGTGGGCAATGCTGTCTTCAATCAGCGTGCGCTGGTCGGGGGCCGGCTTTTTGAGCACCCAGTGGGGGACTTCGGCTTTTTCGCCCGGGTGGCCGATGCCGATGCGCAAGCGCCAGTAGTCGGGCGAGCCCAGTTGGGCATGGATGTCCCTCAACCCGTTGTGGCCTGCGTGGCTGCCGCCGCGCTTGAGCTTGACCTGGCCTGGTGGGAGGTCCAGCTCGTCGTGCACTATCAGAATCTCATCTGGCTGGATCTTGAAGAAGCGTGCCAGCGATGCGACCGATTTGCCGGAGAGGTTCATGAAGGTCTGCGGTTGCAGCAGCCAGACGCTTTGCCCGTGCACCGTGGCGCGGCCCGCCAGCCCGTAGTAGCTGCGCTCAGGCACCAAGTGCACTTTCAACTCGCGTGCCAGTGCATCAATCCACCAGAACCCGGCGTTGTGGCGCGTGGCCTCATAGTCTGGCCCGGGATTGCCCAGGCCCACAAACAGCTTGATCATGTCGGCGATTATCTGTGGAGCAGATCAAAAAAAACGGCCCACATGGGTGGGCCGTTTGGGCTGCCAACCCTGTATAGGGCGGCAGCAGCAGGGGAGTCAATGCAAGCCTGAGCTTACTTCTTGCCCTTGCCCTTGCCCTTGGCGTCAGCAGCTGGAGCGGCTTCAGCTGGGGTGTCTTCCACCACCACTGGAGGCACCACCGACACGAGCACAGGGTTTTGCTTGTTGCCACGGATCACGGCGCTCACGCCCTTGGGCAGCTTGATGTCCTTGAGGTTCAGGGACACGCCCTTTTCCAGCTTGGACAGATCGACAGCGATGAACTCTGGCAGGTCCGAAGGCATGCAGGTCACATCGAGTTCGTTCACGATGGGGTTGACCATGCACTTGTCCACCTTGACGGCAGGGGACTCTTCTGCACCGCTGAAGTGCAGTGGCACCTTCAGGTGCAGCTTGGTCTTGTCGTCCACGCGCTGGAAGTCGATGTGCAGAACCAATTGCTTGTAGGGGTGGTATTGCACGTCGCGCAGCACAACCTTGGCAGTCTTGCCAGCCACTTCCATGTCCAGCACGCTGGAGTGGAAGGCTTCCTTCTTGAGGGCGTGCCACAGAGCGTTGTGGTCGATCTCGATCAGTTGGGGTTCCGCAGCACCGCCGTACACGATGCCAGGCGTCTTGCCCGAATTGCGCAGACGGCGGCTCGCACCCGTACCTTGCTTGGCGCGCTCAAAAGCGACGAAGTTCATAGTTAGCTCCTGGAAAGGGTCGACCGCGACCAGTCGTTCCCTGTTAAAAAAGATCTGCCTGCGTATCGCGTATGGCAGACCTACTGGGTTGTTCTCGAACGGACAAGCCTCCCGAAGGAGGCTTGTTGCAGCGTCGATGAAAACGCGGCTTCCCTTGAGGGGAGCCCGCTGGTCATCAGGCGTTGTCTTGGTCCGAGAACAGGCTCATCACCGACTCGCCCTTGGCAATGCGCTGGATCGTCTCTGCAATCAGCGGTGCCACGGACAATTGGCGAATCTTGGAACATCCCTTGGCGGTTTCGCTCAATGGGATGGTGTTGGTCACCACGATCTCATCCAGGGCCGAGCCCTTGGAAATGCGTTCGATGGCAGGACCCGAGAAAATGGGGTGGGTACAGTAGGCGTACACCTTCTTGGCACCGCGCTCCTTGAGCACTTCGGCGGCTTTGACCAGCGTGCCAGCCGTGTCGATCATGTCGTCCATGATGACGCAGTTGCGGCCTTCGATCTCACCGATCACGTGCATCACTTCCGAAACGTTGGCCTTGGGGCGACGCTTGTCGATGATGGCCAGATCGCAACCCAGTTGCTTGGCCAATGCGCGAGCGCGCACCACACCACCCACGTCGGGGGAGACCACAATCAGGTCTTCGTAGTTCTTTTGGCGCAGGTCACCCAGCAGCACAGGCGATGCGTAGATGTTGTCTACGGGAATATCGAAGAACCCTTGAATCTGGTCCGCGTGCAGATCCATCGTCAGCACACGGGCCACCCCGACGGCCTGCAGCATGTTGGCCACCACTTTGGCGGTGATGGGCACGCGTGTGGAGCGGGGGCGGCGGTCTTGGCGGGCGTAGCCAAAATAAGGAATCACGGCACTGATGCGTTCGGCCGATGCGCGCTTGAGCGCATCCACCATGATCAGCAATTCCATGAGGTTGTCGTTCGTTGGTGCGCAAGTGGACTGAACCACGAACACATCGCGTGCACGAACGTTTTGCTTGATTTCGACAGTGACTTCACCGTCAGAGAATCGGCCCACATCGGCTGCGCCCAATTGGGTGCCAAGGTGTTTTGCAATTTCAGCTGCCATGCCAGGATTGGCATTGCCGGTGAAAACCATGAAGTCGGGTTGGTTGGCTTGCATGAGCATCCCAGCAGTCTGAAAAAAGCCTGTATGCGGAAACGAGAATTTGGCAGGGGAAGAAGGATTCGAACCTTCGCATGCCGGAATCAAAATCCGGTGCCTTAACCAGCTTGGCGACTCCCCTACACGGGTCAACTGCCGAAGGCAATCAACCTTAATTTCATTCTGAAACCCACCCTGCCAGAGGATGAATCATCAGATTGCCGCATGTTTTAATTTTCCATTCGCTGGGAGCGTCCTGAAAATTGACATCGCGCGGCATTTGTGCAAACACTGCACTACCCGAGCCCGTCATTCTAGCATGCATTCCTTTGAATTTCAGCCAATTTATGGCTTTTTTCACATCGGGGCACAAACTTTCTGCGACTGGCTGCAAGTCGTTACGACCAAAGTCGTAGTGTGCTGCAGCAAAGCCTAAGATTGTAGCATGACTTGAATCGCGCTTCAGAACGGGTGAAGAAAAAATTGCTTTTGTCTCCAATCCGGCCTGAGGTTTGACCACCACAAATTGCGTAGATGGTGGTTGTTGTCCTGGCTCAAGGGGCCGGATTGTCTCACCAATTCCTTCCACCCAGGCGTTGTGCCCGCGCAAAAAAAACGGAACGTCTGCACCCAATGCCAAGCCGATGCGCTCCAGCGCTGGGCGGGGAAGGTTCAGCTTCCAGAGGCGGTTGAGGGCGATCAGGGTGGTTGCTGCATCTGACGAGCCGCCGCCCATGCCTGCTTGCGCTGGAATGTTTTTTTGCACTCCAATGTGTGCGCCTGCGCGGCAGCCCGTGGCCTCTTGCAGTGCGTGGGCTGCTCGCAGGGTCAGGTCCATGGCGGGCAGTTCAGTGTCGAGATCCTCGCGGCTGAGTCTCCCGTCGGACCGCATTTCAAAGTGGAGCGTGTCGCACCAGTCCAGCAGCATGAAGACTGACTGAAGCAGGTGATATCCGTCCTCTCTGCGGCCGGTGATATGCAAAAACAGATTCAGCTTTGCTGGGGCGGGAACGTCGTAAAGCGCTTGCATACGTTGGTGTTGAGCCAGGCTCAGTGGGACAGCGAGATGCGCAGCGTCGCCTTGGGCTCGGGGAGGACCCGCTGCGCCGTGATGCGACCTTGGTGGGCCGCACTCAAGTCAGAAGTCCAGCCGGCTGCCTCTGCTTGGGAGCCCTTTAGCCAATGAAAAATGGCTTTGACTGGCAATGCTGCACCGGTCAGTTGGAGCACCAAGGCGTCCAGCGAGTCGGAGCGCTGAATTTGTTGGCCGGTTTGCAAGGTCGCGGTGCCTGCATCCCAGCGCAATTGCCCCAGCGTAGTGCCCAGGGGGCTGAACAGCGTGAGTTGGCCTTGGCTTTCTTCGCCTTCCAGTTCAAACAAGGCTGCAAACGATTGGGGTGTGTCGCCTTCTACCTGTAGCGCAATGCGCCCCGACCAGAATGGAGTCTCTGCATTGGTGGTGCGAGGGGGGAGTGCGCAGCCCACAAGCCCTCCCAACAGGGTGCTTGAGATGCTCAGAAGCATCCCTCTGCGCAGGGAGGATTGCGGTGCATCACATGTCAAATAGCGCGCATCACGCATCAAAATGAAACCCCGAGGCGCTTGAGCGTTTCTTTGAGCGTCTGGTTGTCGGGGCTCAGCCGCAAGCCCTCTTTCCAGATGGCTTTGGCTTTCTCTGTATTGCCCTGGCTCCAGAACACTTCACCCAGGTGGGCTGCTATTTCAGCGTCGGGCTTTTTGGAGAAGGCGGATTGCAGCAGTTGCTGTGCCTGGGCCTTGTTGCCCAAGCGGAATTCCGCCCAGGCCAAGCTGTCTGTGATGAATGGGTCACCGGGGGCGAGGTCAAGGGCTTTTTGAATGAGCTGCTTGGCTTCGTTCAACCGCACCCCACGGTCTGCAAGCGAATAGCCCAGAGCGTTGTAGGCATGGTGGTAGTCGGGCTGCCGTGCGATGACTTGGCGCAGCAGCTTTTCCATGACATCCAGTCGCCCCGTTTTTTCTGCCAGCATGGCTTGGTCATAGGCCAAGTCGTTGTCTTCTGGTGACTCGTTCAGTGCTTTGCCCTGCAGCTGAAAAGCTTCTTCGTTTTGGTTGTGCTCTTTGAGCAATTGCACTTCGGCCAACAGTTTCATCCGTTGCTCTTCTGCGTTGCTGCCTGGCAGCTCTTTTAGCAAGGCCCTTGCTTCATTCATGCGCCCTTGCTTGGCCAGAATGGACGCGCGTTGGCGTTGCACGCTGAAAGAATCGTTGGGACTTTCGATGCGATCCAACCAGCCCTGCGCCGCCTTCAGGTCGCCTTGCTTTTCTGCAATTTGCGCGGCCAGCACATAGGCTTGGGTCATGATCCGCTGGTTGATCTCGGTATCACCCGCAGCTTGGGCTATGTCCATGAACTTGCGCAAGGATTCTGCTGCCAGCGTCAGCTTTTGATCCTGCATCTGCAGGCTGGCGAGCACAAGCCATGCCTCTGCCATATCAGGCTTGTCTTGGGTGACTCGATGCAGTTGGTCTGATGCTTCTGTAAATTGGGATTGGGCAAGCAGAACCCGTGCATAGAGCATCCGGATTTCAGGGGCTGGCTGTTGTTGTAGAAAGTGTGTAACAAAAGGCTTGGCTTCGTTACGACCTTCATCCAGAAGCTCCAACGCGAGTCTGGCCAAACCTTCATGGGCAGGGTCGATGGCCTGCGCCTTCGCGAGACTTTCCAGCGATCCGGGTTGGTCGCCAGCGGCCAAACGCATGCGTCCCACGGTAATCCAGGCCGCTGCCCCGGTGGACGGATTGGCTATTTCGGCTTTGAGTGCTTCTTGTACTGCTCTGGCTGCGGCAGCTTTATCGCTTACGCGCCCATACATCTGTGGGATGGCGCTCAAAATGCCGACTTTGCCGGGCGCAGGCGCTTGCAGGATGAGTTGCTGCAATGGCGCTGCGGTTTCACTGACTCTGTTGAGGGCAATCAGGATCTGGAGCACATAGCGATTGGCCTCCCGGGATTGGGGGTGGTCTTCTTGCCACGCCTTGGCTGCTGCCAACGCATATTCGCCAGAGCGTGATTGCAAGGCAATGTCGGCAGCCCGTTGATACAGCTGGCTGCTGTGGCTGCGCCGGGCGGCGTCCAGCATCAAGGCATAGCCTGCACCTGGATCGCCCGTGCGTGTGGTGACTTCTCCAAGCAAAACTTCGTAGAAAAGGTTACCGTCTGCCGGCGTACCTTCCTCTGCGACGTCGGTCGTGGCTGTTTTTTGTTTGGCTGTTTGTACTGGTTGAGCCCAACTGCAAGTCGCGGCAAGCGCCAAAACAGTGGTCAGGGGGATCAAGCGAAAGCGATGAATATGCTCCATCGAACCATAATAATCCACATGTACACCCCCTTGCTCGAAGAGACTGCATATGCCTGAGTTGCCAGAGGTTGAGGTCACTCGACGCAGCTTCGCGGACGCCATTGCGGGTGCTCAGGTGCTCTCCATGCGAATGGGGAAACCCTTGCGTTGGCCCTTGGGGTGTGAGCCGAACGCGGTGGTTGGTCGATTCGTGGTGCGGGTTCGGCGCCGTGGCAAGTACCTCTTGCTGGACCTAGATCGGGGGATGTTGCTGGTTCACTTGGGAATGTCGGGGAGTTTGCGATTTGCGTCGCATTTGCCCGAAGCGGACAAGCATGACCACTGGGATTTGGTGACTTCCAGCGGAACGCTGCGCTTGCATGACCCACGGCGTTTTGGCGCTGTGGTTTATGCAGTGGACGAGGGTGACCCTGTCGCGGTCAAGCTGCTCGGGGGTTTGGGCATGGAGCCTCTGGGAGGCGCCTTTGCCGTTGATACGTTTGTGCAAGGCGTGCGGTCGAGCCGTTTGCCAATCAAGCAACTGCTGCTTGCAGGGCGCTTGGTGGTGGGGGTGGGCAACATTTATGCGTCCGAAGCCCTTTTTCTGGCTGGCATACGCCCCACAGTACGGTCTTCTGGGTTAACGATTGCCCGGATCAAGCGCTTGCACCAGAGTATTTGCGAAGTGCTGGAGAGGGCTGTGCAAATGGGGGGAAGTAGCTTGAAGGACTTTTCTAGCGCAGATGGCGCCAGTGGCCATTTTCAGACGGCGGCTCAGGTTTATGGGCGTGCCCAAGCGCCCTGCCATGTGTGCGCCACGCCCATCAAAATGGTGCGCCAGAGTCAACGCAGCAGCTTTTATTGTCCTGTTTGCCAACGATAGTTGTAACAGCTTGATGGGCTGATCATGGGCCGCGTTATGTAGGCAGAGCGGTCGGTGCTATATTTTGTTCATGTCTGCTTGCAGACCGACTATCGCATTCCGGGAGCAAAGTGGGACCCTCATTCAACGAACAGTTCGACCAGCATGGTGCATGGCGACGTGCATTTGCTCAGCAGCTCAAGCAGCTTGCCGAGTGGATGTCTGGCCATGATCTTATGGATGCTGCTGTGCAGGAGCGGCTTCAGCGCTTGGAAAATCAGGTCCGGACTGACAAAGTCATGGTGGCCTTCGTGGCCGAGTTTTCGCGTGGCAAGTCGGAGTTGATCAACTCCATTTTCTTTGCCGACTACGGTCGGCGCATCATGCCTGCCAGCGCTGGGCGCACAACGATGTGCCCCACCGAGTTGGGTTACGACCCCGCATTCGCTCCCAGCTTGAGGCTGCTTCCTATTGAGACGCGTCTGCAGATGCAAGGCTTGGCAGAGTGGCGTCTTAAGCATGATCGTTGGGTTGAGATTCCGCTCGATGTGAATGACGCGGATCAGATTGCGAAAGCCCTCGAAAAAGTCGCAGAAATTCGGCGGGTGAGTCTCGACAATGCCAGGGCCTTGGGCTTTTGGCACGACGATCTTGCCGAAGAAAACCCCGTGCCTGACGCTGAAGGCATGGTGGAAGTGCCCATGTGGCGCCATGCGTTGATCAACATTCCGCATCCGTTACTTAAACAAGGGCTGGTCATCCTGGACACGCCCGGACTTAATGCGGTTGGGGCAGAGCCAGAGCTGACGGTGAACCTGATTCCGCAGGCGCATGCCGTGGTGTTCATCCTCAGTGCGGATACCGGGGTGACCCGCTCGGACCTCTCTATTTGGCGAGAGCATCTGGCCACATCCACTGACAGCATGGACGCGCGGCTTGTTGTTCTGAACAAGATCGACACCTTGTGGGATGCCTTGAATTCGCCAGAGCAGGTGCAGGCGCAACTGGATCGCCAATGCAGGACTTCTGCAGAGATGCTGGGCATTCCGTTAGATCAGGTGGTGCCTGTCTCAGCCCAAAAGGGACTGGTCGCAAAAATTGCCTGTGACGACCTTTTGCTGGAGTCCAGTGGACTTCCTGCATTGGAGGAGGCACTTGCGCAAGGCGTGATGGGGCGACGGCAAGCCATTTTGC
Source organism: Acidovorax sp. 1608163 (assembly GCF_003669015.1). Classification (NCBI taxonomy): domain Bacteria; kingdom Pseudomonadati; phylum Pseudomonadota; class Betaproteobacteria; order Burkholderiales; family Comamonadaceae; genus Acidovorax; species Acidovorax sp. 1608163. The sequence goes on along the minus strand of NZ_CP033069.1, from coordinate 3,502,832 downwards.
GTGCCGCTGTGGCCACGGGCGTGGCCAATCTCCGCGCTGAAACATCGCGTGTCATCAACATCCGGCGCCGTGACCTCGATGACCAGATGGCGGAGCTGCGTAGCTTGCGCGGCAAGAATATCTCGGTCATTGAGAGCATGCGGCATCGCATCGAGCAGGAGCAGCAGGAGTTTGATCTCAGCACTGCAAAGATTCAGGCTGTGCGCGCCGTACACCTCAAACTGTTGCGCGAGGTGTTTCATCAGCTCGGCTCCAAGGCTCTGAAAACCGAGTTGACGGAGCTGTCACAGTTGCTCCAGCAAAAGGGCTTGAAGCTCGGGGTGCGCAAGATCTATCTGGAAACCTTTGATAGATTGCGCGGCACCTTGGACAAAGCCCAGGCTTCCGGTACCGAGATCCAGGCGATGCTGGGCGGCACATTCAGGCAATTGAATGCGGAGTTCGGGTTCTCTTTGCAGGTGCCGCCGCCGCCTCAGCTTGAGCACTTTTTGCACGACCTGGCCCAAATTGAGCAAAGCCATTTGCAGTACCTTGGCGTGAGCAATGCGCTGAAGCTGGCCCAACCAGAGTTTTCTGAGCGCTTGGTGCGCGCACTTGGAACGCGTTTGCGTACCGTGTACGAATCGGCGGCCAACGATCTGGAGTTGTGGAGCAAGTCTGCGACAGCACAGCTCGACGCTCAATTAAGGGAGCGTCGGCGCAGTTTCTCCCGCCGCATTGAGGCTGTGGATCGCATTCAGCAAGCTGCCAGTGGACTGGTTGAGCGCATTGCCGAAATTGAGGCGGGTGAGGATGAGTTGATTCAGCTTGAGCACCGCTTGCAGGAACTCACCGCCCAATTGATTTCGTTGCCTGAGGAAGAGCATCAAGACGCTTCACTGGACTTCTTGATCGCATGACCGTGGTTGTTGATTCAGTGGCCACGCGTGTTGTACGGTGGCAGGTTGAGCACGGGCGTAGTCATTTGCCTTGGCAGCAAACCAGAGATCCTTACAGGGTTTGGCTCTCAGAGATCATGCTGCAGCAAACCCAGGTGGTGACAGTCCTCGACTATTACGCCCGATTTTTGGCGCGTTTTCCAGATGTGAGAGCATTGGCTTCGGCTTCTTTGGATGAAGTCCTGGGGCTGTGGAGTGGCCTGGGATACTACAGCCGCGCACGCAATCTGCATCGCTGTGCCCAACGGGTGGTCGCTGAGTACGGCGGTCTCTTCCCCGGTACGGTTGCATTGCTGGCCGATTTCCCTGGGATTGGTCGGTCTACCGCCGGTGCCATCGCGGCTTTTTGTTTTTCACAGCGTGCCCCCATTCTGGATGCCAATGTCCGCAGGGTTCTTACGCGCCTGCTTGGATTCGATGCGGATTTGTCCGTTGCCAAAAACGAGCGGGTTCTGTGGGACCATGCGGAATCTTTGCTACCGGTGGATGAGCTTTCGGTGAGCATGCCGCGCTACACGCAGGGAATGATGGACTTGGGTGCCACCATCTGTGTGCCTAAGAATCCGCAGTGCCTGATATGCCCCTTGATGGGCCTGTGCGCTGCACAAAAATCGGGCGAGCCAGAGAAGTACCCTGTCAAGACACGCAAGCTTTCGCGCCGTTCTGAGTCTTGGTGGCTTTTGGTGGTATTGCGGGAAGATGGTGCTGTGTGGTTGGAAACACGTCCTCCCAAAGGCATCTGGGCAGGCCTGCAATGTGTGCCTGCATTTTCGGACCGTGATGCTTTGTGGGCGTTGGCTTCGTCACTGGGCTCTGTGGATCAAACTCGGGAAGTGGGTGTATTCCTGCACGTTTTGACGCACAGGGACCTCCACTTGCATCCCGTTGTGGCTCAGGTGCCCACAGGCTCTCGCCCCAATGGAGACGGGCAGTGGTTGACGAAAGAGCAGTGGTCCAAAACCGGTTTGCCTGCACCGATTCGCAAAATGCTGGACGCTTTGGTCTAGCTGCTCTCGGCGTGCGGCACTTCAGCGTCCGTCCAGCTCTCTGTGCCGCCGCAGAACCTTCCAGCGTGTTTCAAAAATCTGCGCCAGTTGCTCTACCAAGTACACCGAACGGTGCTGGCCTCCAGTGCATCCAATGGCCACAGTGACATAGCTCCTGTGGTTTTGTTCCAAGACGTCCAGCCAGTGGGTTAGAAATTGCTCGATGTGTTGGCGCATGGTGGATACGTCCGGCTGCTGCTTCAAAAAATCGGCCACAGGCGCATCCAACCCGGTGAGGTCTCGCAATGCGTTCTCGTAGTGGGGGTTGGGTAGCATGCGTACGTCAAACACATAGTCCGCGTCCACCGGAATGCCCCGTTTGAAGGCAAATGACTGGAACACCAGCGTCATGCCACCCGGCGCTACGGACAGCAGTCCCTTGACATAGCTTTGCAATTGGGACGCGCGGATGTTGCTGGTGTCGATGACATGGGCTTGTTCGCGCAGGTCGGCCAGCAGCTCCCGCTCCAACTCAATGATTTGCACCAGTGCTTGGCGTCCCTGTTGGGTTTCGTCGTGGGAGAGTGGGTGCCTTCGCCTTGTCTCTGAAAACCGGCGTACCAAAGTGCCTGTGGTTGCATCCAAGAACAGAGACTGAACGACGACCCCTTGGGACTTTAGTCGGTTGAGTTCTTTGGGGACCTGGGGCAACGAGGTGGCACTGCGCACATCCATCGCAATCGCCACTCTGTTGCCGTGGTGCTGATGCTCCAGAGCGACAAATGCGGTCAGCAGTTCGGGAGGCAAATTGTCGACGCAGTAGTAACCTGCATCTTCCATGGCATGGAGTGCCACCGACTTTCCAGAACCCGACATTCCGGTGATCAACACGATTTCAAGCGCCATGGGTTTCCCCGCATTCGCTGTTGGCCGCTTGCAGCATTTCTGCGGCATGGGCCAGGCTGGTGGCTGTGGAGCGCTCGCCTCCGAGCATGCGCGCAATCTCGGCAGTTCGCGCTTCTTTGGTAACGTGCCTCACTGTGCTGGTGGTGCCTGTGCTGGATCGCAGCTTGGAGACCTGCAAATGCTGGTGGGCGTATGCGGCCACTTGTGGCAGATGGGTGACTGCCAAGACCTGCCTGTCTGCGCCCAGCTTTTGCATCAAGCGACCCACGGTCTCGGCGACGGCACCGCCCACTCCGGAATCTACTTCATCGAAGATCAAAGTGGGTGCTTTGCCCAACTGGCTGGTGGTCACGGCAATGGCCAGCGAGATGCGCGATAGCTCCCCGCCAGACGCGACCTTTCCAATGGGTTTGGGCGCCATGCCAGGATGACCTGCGACGAGGAAGGACACTTCGTCCAATCCATGCGATGCCGGCTCGTGCAGTTTGCGCAACTCCACCTCAAATTTGCCACCTTGCATGCCCAGCCCTTGCATGGCCTTGGTGATCGCCAAAGACAGCCTTGGTGCCGCCTTGGTTCTTTGCACTGACAAGGCCCTGGCCGCAGCGTGAAAGGCCTTGCCGCTGGCATCCGCTTTGGTCACAAGAGCGGCGAGATCACTGGAGGCGTCCAACTGTGCCAGCGAAGTTTTCCAGTCCTTGAGCAGAGCCGGTAGGTCGCGCGGGGGGCGCTTGTGCCTGCGGGCCAGTTGGAGCCATTGCGAAATCCGTGCATCCAGCTCTGCCAATCGTGTGGGATCAATCTCAGTGCGCCGCAAATAGCTTTGCAACGAGTGTGCAACATCGCTAGCTTGGGCCAAGCTGGATGCCAGTATGTCGGCCATGCTGCTGAAATCGACCTCGATATGCTCTTGATTTTGCAGCAGAAGATGAGACCTGGAAAGCGCTGCCAGCACACCGGAGTCTTCGTCTTCCAAGAGGTCAATGGCCGACTGCGCGGCTTCGATCAATGCATGGGCGTTGGACAGGCGTTTGTGCGTTGACTCCAGCTCATCCCATTCATCGGGCTGCGGGGCGAGCTTGTCCAGTTCTGAAATTTGCCACTGAAGGCGGTCGCGTTCCTGTTGCAGCGTAGCCTGCGCTTCGTGCGCTTGTTGTACAGCTTTTTGATCTTGCCGCCACTGTGCCCAGAGCGCTGCCGTCAAACTGGGATCTGTGTTGGCATAGGCGTCCAGCAGTCCACGGACAGACTCGGGGCGGGTCAAACTCTGCCACGCGTGCTGCCCATGGATGTCCAGCAACTGCTCCCCCAAAGCCCGCAATTGGGTGGCTGTGACGGGTGTGCCGTTCATCCAGGCGCGACTTCGACCGTGGGTATCCACCGTGCGCCGCAACAAAACGGTGCTGTCGGCATCAATGCCCAAATGCTCTAGCCACGGCCGCAAATGGTCTGGTACGTCAAATTCTGCACAGATGTCCGCCTTGGTGGCGCGCTCTCTTACTACGCTGGCATCTGCCCGGGAGCCTAAGGCGATTTGCAAGGCATCCACCAAGATGGATTTGCCTGCACCGGTCTCCCCTGTCAGAACGGTAAATCCCTCTTGCAACTCCAGTTCAAGCGATTCCACGATGACAAAATCGCGCAGCACCATCCGCTTGAGTGACATGGTCAGGACCCTCCCTCATTCCAGCGGAGCTTTTTCCTCAATGTCGCAAAGTAGTTCCAGCCGACCGGGTGCAAAAAGCGCACGCAATGCTCCGACCTGCGCACAAGGATGCGATCTCCGTGCTGAAGCGAGGCCAGCGATTGCATATCAAAATTGGCGCTGACATCGCGTCCGCTCACCACTTCCACCGCCACCTCGGTCGCGTCAGATAGAACAATGGGGCGATTGGACAATGTGTGGGGGGCAATAGGAACCAGCACCCAGCCTGGAATAGAGGGGTGAAGCATGGGGCCGCCAGCAGACAGAGAGTACGCGGTGGACCCCGTAGGTGATGCAATGATCAAGCCGTCAGCACGCTGATTGGATACGAACCTGCCTCCCACTTCCACGCGTAACTCCACCATGCCAGAGGTTCCGCCTCGGTTTACCACCACATCGTTCATGGCAAAGGCTTCGAAAACCATTTCATCGTTGCGCATGACCCTGGCGTGCATCAATGGCCGGGAATCTTCTTCATATTCACCTCGCAACATGGGCCCCAGTGTGGTCTGATAGGCATCGAAAGGGATATCGGTGATAAAGCCCAATCGACCTTGGTTAATCCCAATCAGCGGCGTACCGTGCCGAGCAAGCCTTCTGGCAATCCCAAGCATGGTGCCGTCACCTCCAACGACCAGCCCGACATCACAGTTGGCAATCGCATCAACCTCTATGGACGCATATTGCCGCAGACCTGTGTTCGCAGCGGTCTCGGCTTCCAGCATGACTTCACAGCCCATATGGGTCATGAAGCTGGCAATTTCTTCCAGAGCCTGCAAGCTGCTGTCAGTCATGCCGGACGCTGCAGAGGCTTGGTATTTGCCAATCAAGGCGACGCGACGGAGTTTCGGGGTCATTTGGAAATTACATCATTAAAATCAAACAATGCTCGATGACCGTGCCAAGTTGTTGCTCAAAGCGCTTGTCGAGCGCTATATCGCTGATGGGCAGCCCGTAGGCTCGCGCACCCTTTCACGTGCGTCTGGGCTGGACCTTTCGCCTGCAACGATCCGCAATGTGATGTCGGATCTGGAGGAGTTGGGGCTGATCGCCAGCCCACACACCTCCGCCGGGCGTATTCCGACAGCCCGGGGCTACCGGCTTTTTGTGGACACGATGCTCACGGTTCAGCGCGACGGACTGGATGCGCCGCAACTGAGGCCAGAGCAGCCGCAAAAGGTCATTGCCAATGCAGCCCATTTGCTCTCAAACTTATCTCAGTTTGTGGGCGTGGTCATGGCTCCGCGCCGTACCTCGGTGTTTCGGCACATTGAGTTCTTGCGGCTCTCTGAGCGACGCTTTCTGGTCATCATCGTCTCCCCTGAAGGTGACGTTCAGAACCGCGTGATCTTTACGGACGCCGACTATTCCCAGTCACAGTTGATAGAGGCCGCCAACTTTCTCAATACCCACTATGCGGGGCTCGCGATGGAGCAGGTGCGCGAGCGCCTCAAGTCAGAGGTGGACTTGCTGCGAGGAGAAATCGCTGCATTGATGCAAGCGGCGGTGACTGTCAGCTCTGAGGTGCTTTCACAAGCGCAAGATGAAGTCGTGATTTCTGGCGAGCGCAACCTGCTGTCCGTCAGTGACTTCTCCAGCGACATGGGCAACCTGCGCAGGGCCTTCGACCTTTTTGAGCAAAAGACGCAGATACTGCGGTTGCTCGACATCTCCAGTCAGGCGGAGGGTGTGCGTATCTACATTGGCGGTGAAAGCCAAGTGGTGCCATTTGAAGAGCTGTCTGTTGTAAGTGCGCCTTACGAAGTCGATGGCAAAGTGGTTGGCACTTTGGGGGTGATCGGGCCTACGCGCATGCCGTATGACAAGATGATTCAGATCGTGGACATCACCTCCAAGTTGGTCTCCAACGCGCTCAGCTACCGCAAATAAACACCTTACAATCCGGGTCTTCCGCGAGAGCGGGTTGGTACCGGGGCGTTAGCTCAGTTGGTTAGAGCAGAGGACTCATAATCCTTTGGTCGCGGGTTCAAGTCCCTCACGCCCTACCAAAGCCCGCGGTTGTCTGCACTCTTACTTTTTTATGAAAAGTTGAGATTTTGGGGAAAACACCCATCAGAGTGCATTACAATCTGAGGCATGCGATGAAGTTGATGTCTTCGTTAAGTTGACAAAAACAAGTTGCATAAATTTTTAAAGTTATAAAAATTTATGCTATAATTCAAAGCTTAGCGGCTGTAGCTCAGCTGGATAGAGTACTTGGCTACGAACCAAGGGGTCGTGGGTTCGATTCCTGCCAGCCGCACCAATGTTTAAAGCCTGCAACTGAAAAGTTGCAGGCTTTTTCATTTGTCTGATCGCTTGATTCTTTTTGGGGATGAGCGCGCTATGAGTAAAGCCTTTACCAAAGAGTCTGATGGGGATGAGGGTGATGAAGTCGCTCTGTCTCCCATCCCCGTAGGTGGAAAAAACTACATCACACCCGCTGGATATGCCCGTTTGCGTTCTGAGCTGCTGGACCTCATCGACAACGAGCGGCCCAAGGTGGTTGAGACGGTGCACTGGGCGGCCAGCAATGGTGACCGCTCGGAGAATGGTGACTACCTGTATGGCAAAAAGCGCCTGCGCGAGATAGATCGGCGCATTCGATTTTTGACCAAGCGGCTAGAGATTGCCGAGGTGGTCGATCCCAGTTTGCACGCGGGCAGTGACCAAGTCTTCTTTGGCGCAACGGTCACCTATGGCGACGATGAAGGCATTGACCGCATCATCACCATCATGGGGATTGACGAGGCCGATAGCCATGCTGGCCAAGTCAGTTGGATTTCTCCAGTCGCACGTGCGCTGCTCAAGGCGCGTGTGGGCGATGAGGTGCCTTTGCCCACGCCGGGCGGGGTGCGGTCGTTGGAGGTTTTGTCCGTAACCTATCCAAAGCCTGCATTACCCGGCTATTGATCCGGCACGAACCTACTTGATCCGTTCACGCTGAGCTTGCCGAAGCGCTGCACAAGGTTTCGACAAGCTCAACCCGAACGGATATTTCAAGTTCAAAGAGGCCTGCTCAATAAAACCCAAGCTATCCTGGATTGATGGATGGCTTGAGGTGCTTGTGCTTGTCAGGTGGCTTGCGGAGTGATCCGTGAGGCGCGAAGGACCGCCTGGGTGCGGCGGAGGTTGCGCAGTGCGGCTTCCAGGTGGGCTTGGTCTCTGACGGCGACGATGAAGCGCAGGTCGGTGGTGTCCAGGGCGACCTCATCGTCCATGTCCACATGGGTGATGTCCGCTTCGGAGTTGGCGAGTTCCTGTGCTATGCGCGCCAGCACGCCCTTGCCATTGGCAACGGTGACTACCACGCCGGTTTCAAACATGCGTATTGGCTCATCGGCCCAGTCCACTGCGATGAAGCGTTCACTGTCTTTGTGCTGCAGCCGCTTGGCCACACTGCAGTGGGCGTTGTGTACAACCAGTCCTTCACCGCGTCCCAGGTAGCCCACGATGCGATCCCCGGGCACAGGGCGGCAGCAGGGCGCGTACTGCACGGACGCGTTTTCACTGCCATCCAGTGTGACGGCCCCCTGTGACAACGTCTCGTGAGAGGTGTAGCGTTCTCGGGTGAGCAGCAGTGCGTCAGGGCGATGTCCGGTTTCGCCCAGCAGCACCACCAGCCGTTTGGCCACGATGCCTGCGATGCGTTTGCCCAATCCCAAATCTGTCATGAGCTCACTGCGATTACGGTTGCCCGTGAATCGCAGCAGTCTTTCCCATAGGACATGTGTGTCGCCTTCATCCGGCGGCAGTTGCTCCAAGCCCTCGGCCCGAATGGCCTGGGTGAGCAGCTTTTCGCCCAGGCCCTCGGACTCGGTTTGGGCCAGGGTTTTGAGGTAGTGGCGAATTTTGGAGCGTGCACGCCCCGTGCGCACAAACCCCAGCCAAGCGGGGTTGGGTGTGGACACGGGGGCTGTGATGATTTCCACCACATCGCCGTTCTTGAGCTCGGTGCGCAGGGGAACCTGCTCATTGTTGATTTTGGCTGCGGTCGTGCGGTCGCCCACGTTGCTGTGGATGGCGTAAGCGAAGTCCACCACGGTTGCGCCACGGGGCAGGGCCATGATTTGGCTCTTGGGTGTGAAGACGTACACCGCGTCTGGGAACAGATCCACTTTGACGTGGTCCCAGAATTCGGCCGCGTCTCGGGTTTCATTCTGGATGTCCAGCAGCGATTGCAGCCATTTGGTGCCCAAACGCTCTGCTGATGTTCCGTCGGTGTCCTGTGCCTTGTATAGCCAGTGCGCAGCCACACCGGCTTCTGCGATCACGTGCATTTCGTCGGTGCGCATCTGGAACTCAATGTTCACTCCGGATGGGCCCACCAGGGTGGTGTGCAAAGATTGGTAGCCATTGAGCTTGGCAATCGCAATATGGTCCTTGAACTTGCCCGGCACGGGCTTGTACATCTGGTGCAGTACTCCCAGTGCGGTGTAGCAGTCCGTCACGGTGGGCACAATCACGCGAAAGCCGTAGATGTCTGTGACCTGCGCAAAGCTCAGGTGCTTGAGGTCCATCTTTTGGTAGATGGCATACAGCGTTTTCTCGCGGCCCGCGAGACGGACCTTCATGCCGATGCGATTGAAGGCGGCATCGACTTCTGTTTGCACCTTTTGCACCAGGTCGCGCCGCCGGTTGCGTGATTTGTTCACGGCTTTGGACAGCGTGGCGTAGCGCCAAGGGTGCAGGTGCCTGAAAGACAGGTCTTGCAACTCCCGATAAGTCTGGTTCAGCCCCAGGCGGTGCGCGATGGGGGCATAGATTTCGAGGGTCTCGGAGGAAATGCGCCCCCATTTGCTGCGCGGCATGTCCGACAGCGTGCGCATGTTGTGCGTGCGGTCGGCCAGCTTGATGAGGATGACGCGCACATCGCGCGCCATGGCCAGCAGCATTTTGCGAAACGACTCGGCCTGGTTTTCTTCGCGGGTGTTGAACTGCAGCTTGTCCAGCTTGGTCAGCCCGTCCACCAGCTCGGCCACTGGCGCACCAAAGCGGTCGATCAAATCAGCCTTGGTCACGCCGCAATCTTCCATGGCGTCGTGAAGCAGTGCCGCCATCAGGGCTTGGGCATCGAGCTTCCAGGTGGCGCATTGGGCCGCCACTGCGATGGGGTGGGTGATGTAGGGTTCGCCGCTGTTGCGCAACTGGCCCAGGTGGGCCTCGTCTGCAAAGCGATAGGCCTGGCGCACCTGCTCAATGCTGGTGGCGTCCAGGTAGTCCAGGTTTTCTGTCAGCGCAGCAAAGCTGGCTGCAGCTGCGTTGGCGGCTGCAGCGGTTTGGCTGGCAGGGGATTGGCTGTCGCCAGGTCGGGTCTGCGTTGCAGAAGTTGAATTGAGCACCGCGTTCATGCCTTAAATGTAGCGTGGGAGCGCGCGGGCCGACGGGGAAGCAAAAAAAAGCACCGCAGAGCGGTGCTTTTTGGAAGGCATTGCCTGACAAAGCTCAACCGGGAACCTTCTTGAGCATTTCCAGGCCGACTTTGCCCTCGGCGATTTCGCGCAGGGCTGTCACGGCAGGCTTGTTGCGGCTTTCAATGCGAGGGGCGTGGCCCTGGCTCAGCATGCGTGCGCGGTACGTGGCGGCCAACACAAGCTGGAAGCGGTTGGGGATCTTTTCCAGACAGTCTTCTACGGTGATGCGTGCCATCGTTTTACTCCGGGGATTCAGGTGATATTGAGCGACTTGAAGGTGTCAGCACGGGCGCGGCGCTGTGCGGCGTACTTGAGTCGCTGGGCGTGAACTACGGCTTTCAGGTCGAAAAGCGCGCGCTCAAACAACTCGTTGATTATAACGAAGTCGAATTTGTTGGCCTGTTCCATCTCGGTGGCTGCATTTTTCAGCCGCAACTCGATGGTTTCTGGAGAGTCTTCGCCGCGCCGCTCCAGGCGGGAGCGCAATTCCTCCCAGCTCGGGGGCAGGATGAATACCAGCACCGCATTGGCAAAGGCCTGTTTGACTTGGAGTGCGCCTTGGAAGTCGATTTCCAGAATCACATCAGCCCCTTGGGCGATGCGTTCTTCAATGGCCTTTTTGGAGGTGCCATAGCGGTTGCCGTGCACCAACGCCCATTCCACAAAGGCGTTGCCCTGCACCATGGCGTCAAACTCTGACTGCGATGCGAAGAAGTATTCGCGGCCGTGCTTTTCTTGCCCGCGGGGCGCGCGCGTGGTGTGCGAGATAGAGGGGCTCACACGCGAGTCCAGCTCCAAAAGGGCTTTGACAAGGCTGGATTTGCCCGCCCCGCTGGGGGCTGCAACAACGAATAAATTTCCGGGATAGTCCATAGCTGGTAAGCGCTAAGCGCTATCAAAAAATGAGTGTTACTCGATATTTTGCACTTGTTCGCGCATCTGCTCGATCAGCACCTTCATGTCCACGCTGATGCGGGTCAGGTCCAGTGCTGCAGATTTGGAGCCCATGGTGTTGGCTTCGCGGTGCAATTCCTGGATGAGGAAGTCCAGGCGCTTGCCGACTTCTCCGCCTTTTTTCATCAGGCGCTCAATTTCGTCCAGGTGCGATTCCAGTCGCGTGATTTCTTCGGCCACATCAATGCGAATGGCAAAGGCGGTGGCCTCGGTCAGTGCGCGGTCGCGGGCTGCTTCGGGCAGGGTGGAGCCGTCGGTCAACGCCATGGCTTCCTTCCAGCGCTCCATAAAGCGCTGGCGCTGCTGCTCCACCAGTTGGGGCACCAGCGGCACGGCCTGCTGGGCCAGCGCGCGCAGTTGTTTGGCGCGGTCCAGCACCATGGCGGCCAAGCGCTTGCCTTCGCGCTCGCGGGCGGCCAGCAGGGCGGTGAGGGCCTCTTCGGCCAGGGCGGGCACAGCCTCGCTCCAGTCTTCCGATCCTGTGTTGGCGTTGGCGCACAGGCGCAGGGCATCTGCCACGCTCAGCGGTGCGGCGCCTGGCAGCCAGGCCTTGACGGAGTCTTGCAGGGTGTTTAGCCGTTGCAGCAGGCGCGCTGGCGGGTCTTGCAGGGTGTTGCTGTCTTCGTTTTCAATGGCCGCGCGCACTTCGACCTTGCCGCGCTTGAGGCGGGCTGTGAGCAGGCTGCGCAGCGTGGGCTCCAGCGCGCGCAGGTCATCGGGCAGGCGAAAGGACAGGTCCAGAAAGCGGCTGTTGACCGAACGGATCTCCAGGCCCAGCCTGCGATTTTGGGGGGCGCGGCCCTCGGTTTCAGCGCCAGCGGCAGACGCGCCTTGCTGTGCACTGGCGTATCCGGTCATGCTGTAAACTGGCATTGGACTTTTTGATGGTTGCTTGCGATCCGGCGATTATCCGGGTTCCGCCTTACCCCCGAGTCATCTTCGCAAAATATGTCAAAAATCAAGCCGGCTCCATTGCCGCCAGACACCGTTCTTGGTGGGTACCGCGTGGTTCGCAGGGTCTCCTCGGGGGGCTTTGGTGTGGTGTATCTCGCCATGGACCCTGAGGGCCAACAGGTCGCTATCAAGGAATACCTGCCATCGTCTCTGGCCACGCGCGGGCCGGGCGAGTTGCTGCCCAAGGTGCCCTCCGAAAAGCTCTCGCTGTACCGACTGGGGCTCAAAAGCTTCTTTGAAGAAGGTCGCTCGCTGGCGCAGATCTCGCATGCCTCGGTGGTCAGCGTGCTCAACTTCTTTCGAGAAAACGAAACCGTCTACATGGTGATGAATTATCTGGAGGGCGCGACCCTGCAGGATTTCATCATCACCGCACGCGATTTGAAGACGCAGAAGGTCTTTCGCGAGTCCACCATCCGCTCGTTGTTTGACGAGGTGTTGCGTGGCCTGCGCATCGTGCACCAGCACAAGATGCTGCACCTCGATATCAAGCCCGCCAATATCTTCATCACCGACGACAACAAGGCCGTGTTGATTGACTTTGGCGCGGCACGCGAAGTGTTGAGCAAAGAGGGCAACTTCATCCGCCCGATGTATACCCCCGGCTTTGCGGCTCCCGAGATGTACCGGCGCGACTCCTCCATGGGGCCTTGGACGGACATCTACGCCATCGGTGCCTGCATCTACGCTTGCATGCAAGGGTTCCCGCCCAACGAGGCGCCGCAGCGCATCGAAAAAGACCGCCTCTCGCTGGCGTTGACCAAGCTGCGTGGCGTGTACTCTGACAACCTGATCGAGGTGGTGGAGTGGTGCATGGCGCTGGACCCCTTGTCGCGCCCGCAGTCGGTGTTTGCCTTGCAAAAGGAACTGAGCCGCGAGGGCGAGCGCCGCTACACCAAGCTCACGGTGGCCGAAAAAATGCGCCTGCAGCTGGACACCCTGGTGTCTGACACCAAAAAGAACGTGCAAAAGGTGGGTGAAGCCACCGGCATCGGAGCCAAGCCCAAATGAAGGCGACCCACGCAAAGCGGGTTGGGGCAAGGCACATCTTCATTGACGATGCCAGCGTGCATCCCTGTTTGCGTGAGTCGCTATGAAATTTTCGGTTTTCCAGATCAGCCGCCGTGGTGGCCGCGAAAAGAACGAAGACCGCATGGGCTATTGCTACACGCGCGAATCGGGCCTGTTCGTTTTGGCCGACGGCATGGGTGGCCACCCCGAGGGGGAAGTGGCTGCGCAAATCGCGCTGCAAACCGTGTCGGCCCTGTTCCAGCGCCAAGCCAAGCCCCAGATCCAGGATGTGCAGGAATTCCTGTCGGGCGCGCTGCTGGCGGCCCACCACCAGATTCTGCGGTACGCCTCTGAGAAAGGCATGATCGATACGCCGCGCACCACGCTGGTGGCGGCGGTGCTGCAGGGCGGCTCGGCTTCGTGGATCCATTGCGGCGACTCGCGCCTGTACATGGTGCGCGATGGTGAGCTGCTGACCCGCACGCGCGACCACTCGTACCTGGAGCTGCGCAACGCGCCGCCCCCTGGGCTGGACCGCATCAACCGCAACGTGTTGTTCACCTGCCTGGGCTCGCCGACCAAGCCCATCTACGACATCACCGGCCCGGTGTACCTGGAGCAGGGTGACCGCATTCTGCTGTGCTCGGATGGCCTGTGGGGAACCTTGAGCGACGAAGAAATCGCCAAGCAAATGGCCCGCCAGGCGGTATCGCATGCCGTGCCCGACCTGGTCGAAGAAGCGCTGCGCAAGGCGGGCGAAAGCAGCGACAACGTGACGGTGGTGGCGCTGGAGTGGGAAACGCCCGATGCGTTTGAATCCACCCAGGGCGTGTCCACCGACAGCATCAGCGACGATGTGTTTGCCTCCACCATCCAGGCCGGGCCGCTCGATGGTTTGGTGGATGACCTGGACGACGCCGCCATCGAGCGCTCGATCGCTGAAATCAACGAGGCCATCCGCCGCTCTGCTGCCCGCAGGGGCTGAGGGGCGCTGACCCTTTTGCACCGGGGCTATTGGTGGCTACTGGTGTCTATTGGCGGCCCTGGGCCGCCCTTGGCGCTCCATTGCAGCCTTGCCTGCTCCTGTCTTTTCCTGTCTTTTCTTTTGCGATGCCATCGCTTGTGCCATGACCACCTTCCAACGCTCCGGCCAACGCGCCGCTGACCAGCTGCGCCCCGTGCGCATCACCCGCCACTACACCATGCACGCCGAGGGCTCGGTGCTGATCGAGTTTGGCAACACCAAGGTGCTGTGCACTGCCTCGGTGGAAGAACGCGTGCCCCCACACAAGCGTGGCAGTGGCGAAGGCTGGGTGACGGCTGAATACGGCATGCTGCCCCGCGCCACCCACACCCGCAGCGATCGTGAGGCCGCACGCGGCAAGCAAAACGGCCGCACGCAAGAGATCCAGCGCCTCATCGGCCGTTCGCTGCGTGCGGTGTTTGACTTGAAGCTGCTGGGTGAGCGCACCATCCAGCTCGACTGCGATGTGATCCAGGCCGACGGCGGCACCCGCACCGCCGCCATCACCGGCGCCTGGGTGGCCGCGCAAGACGCAGTGAACACGCTGATCGCCGCGGGCAAGATCACCCAGTCGCCCCTGCGCGAGCCCGTGGCCGCCATCTCGGTAGGCATCGTGCAAGGCACGCCGCTGCTCGATCTGGAGTATGTGGAAGACGTGGGCTGCGACACCGACATGAACGTGGTGATGACCGGTGCGGGCCACTACGTGGAAGTGCAGGGCACGGCCGAAGGCGTGGCCTTTACCCGCAAGGAAATGGACCAACTGCTGGCGCTGGCCGAAAAGGGCATTGCCGAGCTGATCCAACGGCAGCAGCAAGCACTGGTCGTTTAATCATTTGCTATTTATTTGATAGCTGCTTGCGGTTGATAAATAAGCGCTAGGGCCTGATTTGACTATGAAACTCGTATTGGCATCCAACAACCAGGGCAAGCTCGCCGAGCTGCAGGCCATGTTCGCCCCGCTGGGCGTGGAACTGGTGCGCCAGGGCGACCTGGGTGTGGGCGAGGCCGAAGAGCCCTTTCGCACCTTTGTCGAAAACGCGCTGACCAAAGCCCGCTTCGCCTCGCAGCACACCGGCCTGCCCGCGCTGGCCGACGATGCGGGCATGTGCGTGGACGCCTTTGGCGGCCTGCCGGGCGTGGACACGGCCTACTACTGCACCCAGTTTGGCTACGAAAAAAGCGATGCCAACAACGTGCGCGCCTTGCTGGAGCAACTGCAGGGCGTGGCCAACCGCCGCGCCGCTATGGTCAGCACCCTGGTGGCCGTGCGCAGCCCGCAAGACCCGGAGCCGTTGATCGCTGTGGGCCGCGTGGTGGGCGAGATCACCACCGAACCGCGTGGCAGCAATGGCTTTGGGTTTGACCCGATCATGTTCATCCCTGAATTTGGCAAGACCTTTGCCGAGCTGCCCGTGGAGGTGAAGAACGCCAACAGCCACCGTGGCCGCTCTGCCGCGCAAATGCTCGCCCTGATGCGCGAGCGCTGGTTTTGAACATTGAGTGGTGAGAAGAGCCTGCCTGTGACCCATATCCCGATTGCCCCGCACACCGACGATGCGCCCGCCGTGGTGCGCGACATCCAACACTACATGCGCCCCGGCCTGCTGCAACTCACAGCCCTGCCGCCTTTGTCGCTGTACGTGCACCTGCCCTGGTGCCTGAAGAAGTGCCCCTACTGCGACTTCAACTCGCACGAAGCGCGCGGTGGCAATGCTGCGGGTGAGGTGCCAGAGCAGCGCTACATCGACGCGCTCATGGCCGACCTGGAGGCCGCGCTGCCGCTGATCTGGGGCCGCTCGGTGCACAGCATCTTTATCGGAGGCGGCACACCCAGCCTTTTCGCACCGCAGGCGATAGATCGCCTGCTCAGCGACATCCGCGCCCGCTTGCGGCTGGAGGCTGACTGCGAGATCACCATGGAGGCCAACCCTGGCACCTTTGAGAAGGACCGGTTCCGCGCCTACCGCAGCGCGGGCGTCACGCGCCTGTCCATCGGGGTTCAGAGCTTCAACGATGCGCACCTCAAGGCCCTGGGCCGCGTGCATGACCGTGCCCAGGCCCTGGCAGCGGTGCAAGAGGCCGCCAGCGCGTTCGACACCTTCAACCTCGACATCATGTACGCGCTGCCGGGCCAGACCCTGGCGCAGATGGAGCAGGACATGCAGCAGGCGCTGCAACTGGCACCGCCGCACATCTCCATCTACCACCTCACCATCGAGCCCAACACCTACTTCGCCAAGTTCCCGCCCGCCATCCCTGAGGACGACCTGGCCTACGCCATGCTCGACCGCATCACCGAGATGACGAGCGCTGCAGGGCTGGCGCGGTACGAGATTTCAGCCTACGCCCGCGAGGGCCACCAGTGCTTTCACAATACCAACTACTGGCAGTTTGGCGACTACCTGGGCATTGGTGCGGGCGCGCACAGCAAGCTCAGCTTTGCGCACCGCGTGGTGCGGCAGGTGCGTTTTCGTGACCCGGCCCGCTACATGGACAACGCCCTGGCAGGCCATGCCGTGGCGCAGGACGACGATGTGCGCCGCGCTGATTTGCCGTTTGAATACATGCTCAACGCGCTGCGCCTGCGCGGTGGGTTTGCGTTGCCCGAGTTCACCGAGCGCACAGGCCTGCCAATCAGCGCCATCGCCAAGGCGCTGGAGGCGGCGCAGAGCAAAGGCCTGATCGTGCGCGAGGGCGTGCAGGTGCGCCCCACCGAGCGGGGCTTTGACTTCTTGAGCGACCTGCAGGAATTGTTTTTGGCGGACTGAGAAGGGCTCCAGGGCGTGGACGTGCAGCGCACGCCCACCCAGCCTGGTGCGCCCGTCGTCAGCCTTAGCCGCAGCGCACGGCGGTGATGCGGCCGCTGTCGTCCACCAGCAGGTTCAGGCGCTGCTCGTTGTATTCCTTGGTGATCATCTGGCCGGGCCGCAGCACCCGCGCCATGTGGGCGCCGGATTGCACGCGTGCCGCTTCGACCACGCTGGCAGTGCTGTCCTTGCCCACAAACGACTGCGCTGGCGCTGCATTGCATTGCCCGCCCACGGGTGGGGCGCCGGGTGCGGTCGGGGCGGGGTTGGCGCCTGCGCCGTGGCCTGCGCAGCCTGCCATCAAACCAGCGGCCACGGTGCTGCAGGCCACCATCCAGAGGGTGTGTCTCATACCAATACTCCTAGTGCCGAAAAATGAACCACACCATAGCGCAGTTGGGCCGGGGTGCGGTGTCGGCGCGTAACGGGACTTGCGCTGGCTGGCTTGGGGGCAAGGTCCGTCACAGCGCTGTCAAACTGTCTTTACACACTCGTGGTTTTGTTTCTTCCTGGGTTCCCCATGTCGATAAAGACCTTTGTGTTCCGCTCTGCTCAACCCGCCCAGCCCGGGCACCCTGGGCACTTGTCGCGCCGCACCGCCACGCTGGGCGTGGTGGCCATGGCCGCATCCACGGCCCTGCTCACTGCCTGCGGTGGCAGCGATGGCGGCCCGTCCAACGCCGGTGCCACAGCCACCCTGGCGGTGCTGGAGACGACCGACCTGCACTTCAACGTGCGCAGCTACGACTACTTCAAGCTCGCTGAAGACAAAAGCTACGGCTTTGAGCGCACCGCCACGCTGGTGCGCGCTGCGCGCAAAGAGTTTTCCAACACCTTGCTGGTGGACAACGGCGACACCATCCAGGGCACCGCGCTGGCCGACTACGAGGCCACCATCAGCCCCATCCCCTGCACGCAGCAGCTGTCGATGTACAAGGCCATGGGCGCACTGGGCTTTGACGCGGGCACGTTGGGCAACCACGAGTTCAACTATGGCCTGCCCTTTTTGAATCAGGTGCTGGGCGGAGGGCTGGATGTGGACGGTGTGGACGCCACCAAGAAATGCGCAGGCGCGGGCTACCCCGCCGTGCTGGCCAACGTGTACAGCAGCAAGACCAAGAAGCCGCTGGTGCAGCCCTACACACTGCTGGAGCGCACGCTGGTGGCCAAGGGCACCGACGGTCAAGAGGTGAGGCTGCCCATCAAGATCGGCGTGATCGGCTTCACGACCCCCGGCATCATGAACTGGGACAAGCGCTACCTCGAAGGCAAGGTCTACACCGAAGGCGCCGTCGAGTCGGCCACCAAGTACGTGCCCGAACTGCGCGCCAAGGGCGCCGACATCGTCGTGGCGCTGCTGCACGGCGGGCTCGATAGCGCGGCCTACTCGCCCACCATGGAGAACCCCGGCCTGCACCTGTCGAAGGTGGCGGGCATTGACGCGATGGTGATGGGTCACCAGCACGGCGTGTTCCCCGACACGGCAGCCACCCCCAGCTTCAACCTGCCCGGCGTGGACCACAAGGCGGGCACCATCAACGGCGTGCCCGCGGTGATGGCCAGCTCCTGGGGCAAGGCCCTGGGCGTGGTGCAACTGGCGCTGCAATGGGATGGCAGCAAATGGGTGATCAACAAGACTGCCAGCAAGAGTGAGCTGCGCAACATCCAGAGCAAGAATGCCGCAGGCGCCACGGTCTATGTGGATGCGGATGCGACCATCGCCCCGCTGATCGAGACCCAGCACCAGGCCGCGATCAAGTACGTGAAGACACCCATCGGCCAGACCGACTTCCGCATGAGCACGCTGTTTGCCGATGTGGGCGACCCCGGCGCGATCCAGATCGTGAACCAGGCCCAGCAGGCCTATGTGGCCGCCTACATCAAGGCCAACTTGCCGCAGTACGCAGCGCTGCCGGTGCTGTCGGTCAGCGCGCCGTTCAAGAGCGGCTTCCAGGGCGGGGCGGACTACACCGACGTGGCAGTGGGCCCGCTGGCCATCAACAATGCGGCCGACCTGTACCTGTACCCCAACACCGTGTACGCGGTGAAGGTGAACGGCGCCGACATCAAGAACTGGCTGGAAGCCGCTGCCCAGCGCTTCAACCAGATCGACCCCGTCAAGACCACCGAGCAGGCGCTCATCAGCACCTTCCCTGGCTACAACTTCGACATGTTCACCACAGCCGACGTGCAGTACGACATCGACGTGACACAGGCCAAGGGCGGCCGCATCAAGAACCTGACCTACCTGGGCAAGGCCATGGACCCCGCACAGGAGTTCGTGATCGCCACCAACAACTACCGCGCCACCAGCGGCAAGAGCTTCATCGACAAGCTCGACGGCTCGGGCACCATCTGGGCTTCGCCCGATGCCAACCGCGACGTGGTGATCGAGTACATCCGCAAGAACCCCGCCGTGACGCGAACCGCCAACGGCGCTGCCAAGAGCTGGCGCTTTGCCAAGGCCACCGTGGCCGGGCCGGTGGTGTTCAGCTCGGGCGCCAACGGGCTGGCCGTGGCGCAGGCTGCGGGCCTGGCCAATGTGAGCCTGGTGGCAGCGGACGATGGCAGTGGCAAGGGCACTTCCAAGTACGCCGTGGATTTGTCCAAGTAAGCCTGTGGGCCGTCCGCCTGATGGGCGGGCGGCTGCTGAGGTATCGGATTGGAGCCACTCCGTAGGCATCTACGGGGTGGTTCCTTTTTTGCTATTAAAGATATAGCTGCTAGCGCTTGTGGATAAAGCGCTAGAGCCTGTTTTTATCAAAGATTCAGGGCCTCAGGCGCTGCGCCCGCCCGCAGGCTGCAGCAGCACCAGCAGCGCCCCGGCGCCGCCGTCCATGGGGCGGGCCTGCACAAAGGCCAGCACTTCCTTCTTTTGCACCAGCCAGCCCTGCACGCGCCCTTTGAGCACCGGGCTTTTGCCGGGCGAACCCAGGCCCTTGCCGTGCACCACGCGCACGCAGCGCACGCCCAGTTTGTGGGCGTGGCGGATGAAGTCGCCCAGGGCCTCGCGGGCCTCGTCTACGCGCAGGCCGTGCAGGTCCAGCTGGCGCTGAATGCTCCAGTGGCCCGATCGCAGGCGGCGGGTGATCTCCACCCCGATGCCCGTGCGGCGAAAACTCAGCTGGTCATCGGTGTCGAGCAGGGTGCTCACGTCAAAGTCATCGCTGATGGATTCCATCAGCACCCGCTCTTCGTCCAGCCAGTGCTGCACCGGCAGGGGCGGGGGCAGTTGCTGCTCCAGCCGCGCCAGGTTGGGCTGGGGCAGGGGCGTGATGGGCCCCACGGCTCGGCTGAACAGGGTGCGCTCGGCCGCCTGCCGGGCTGCGGCTTCGCGGCGGGTCTGGGCCTCGGCTTCGGCGCGTTGCTGCTCCTCGCGCAGTTGCCGGGCCACGGTGGCCAGGTCGTGCAAGTCGTGCAGGCGCACGCTGGCGCGGCGTGGGGCGGTGGGCGTGCGCCGGGTCTTGGTGGGCTGTGCCGCGCCTTGCGCGCCTGGGGTGTTAGGCACCTGTGCGCGTGGCGATGTTTGGCGCCAGGCTTGCAGCGCCGCCTTGCGGGCTGCGGCGGCCGCCCGGCGCGCTGCACGCGAGGGGGGCGCAGGTGTCTTCACGGCTGGCTCTATGGGTTCTTTGGCAGGGCCGGCGGGCTGCGCCGCGCGTGTCAAAGCAGCGGCCAGGGCGCCACCAAGCTCTGGCGCCGTGGGGGCTGCGGGCGGCTGCCGTGGCGGGGTGGGCTGGGTCACACCAGCCCTTGTTCTGCCATCGACAAGGCCTGGCCCGGCGCCACGATGACGTGGTCGAGCACGCGCACATCGACCAGGGCCAACGTGGTCTTGAGGGTTTGCGTCAGCGCCTCGTCGGCGCGGCTGGGCTGCACGCTGCCGCTGGGGTGGTTGTGGGCCAGCACCACGGCGGCGGCCTGGTGGTGCAGGGCGCGCAGCACCACTTCGCGGGGGTAGACGCTGGTCTGCGTGAGCGTGCCGCGAAACAGCTCCTCCAGCGCCAGCAGGCGGTTTTGCGCGTCCAGAAACAGCACGGCAAACACCTCGTGTCCCTTGGCGGCCAGGTGCAGTTGCAGGTAGTGCTTGACGGCGTTGGGCGAGTCGAACACTTCGCGCTCACGCAGTTGCTGGGCCAGGGCCCGGCGCGCGAGTTCGAGCACTGCGACCAGCTCGGCGCGCTTGGCGGGGCCCAGGCCTTTGATGCGCTCCAAATCGGCCGCGCTGGTGTGCAGCAGCCCGGCAATGCCGCCAAAGCCGCCGGTGACGCACCCAGTGTCCGGGTCCACGCCGGGCGGCTCCAGCAGCTCTTGCGCCATTTGCAGCACGCCTTTGCCCACGATGCCGGTGCGCAGCAAGATGGCCAGCAGCTCGGCATCGGCCAGCGCGGCGGGGCCACGGGCCAGCAGTTTTTCGCGCGGCTGGGCGTCGGTGGGCAGGTCTTTGAGGGCCATGGCGCGGGTGTGTCGAAGAGGCGGGGGAGGGGCTGAAGGGCGGGCGGGGCGGGTGGCAAAGTAGGGGTTTGCCCGGTTTTCTACAATCGCAGGAGTTTATCGAGACTGCCATGACCACAACCGCTGCTGCTTTGCCCACCGTCCAGCCGGGCTCCTTTCTCACTTTGCACTACCGCCTGGCTGGCCCGGCGGGCGATGTGATCAACACGTTTGCCGACAAGCCCGCCACTTTGTCGCTGGGCACGGGCGAGCTGTCGCCCGCCATGGAGCAGCGCCTGCTGGGCCTGCCGGAGGGCACGCGCACCACGTTTGAGCTGCCTGCGGGCGAGGCCTTTGGCGAGCGCAACGCCGACATGCAGCAATGGGTCGCGCGCAAGCTGCTCAATGAGCTGGGCGACCCGGACGAAAAATACAACGTGGGCGATGTGGTGCAGTTCCCCACGCCTGACGGCCTGGGCAGCTACGCCGGTGCCGTGCAGCAGGTGCGTGAAGACGGCGCGGTGCTGTTTGACTTCAACCACCCGCTGGCGGGCCAGCCGGTCACGTTTGAAGTGCAGTTGATCGGGGTTTTGTAATGATCAGCCCCCAGGAGGTATTGCTGGCCGAGCCGCGCGGCTTTTGCGCGGGCGTGGACCGGGCCATCGAGATCGTCGAGCGCGCCATCCAGAAGTTTGGCGCCCCCATCTATGTGCGCCACGAAATCGTGCACAACACCTATGTGGTCAACGACCTCAAGGCCAAGGGCGCGATCTTCATCGAAGAGCTGGCCGACGTGCCGCCCGGCTCCACGCTGGTCTTCAGTGCCCACGGCGTGAGCCGCGCGGTGCAGCAAGAGGCCGAGCAGCGCGGCTTCAGCATTTTTGACGCCACCTGCCCTCTGGTGACCAAGGTACACGTCGAGGTGGCCAAGCTCGCCAAAGAGGGCTACGAATTCATCATGATCGGCCACAAGGGTCACCCCGAGGTCGAAGGCACCATGGGCCAGCTGGACCACGGCATCCACCTGGTGGAAGACGTGGAAGACGTGGCCCGCGTGCAGCCTGCGCAAACCGCCAAGCTGGCCGTGGTGACGCAGACCACGCTGAGCGTGGACGACGCTGCCGAGATCACAGCGGCGGTGCGTGCGCGCTTTCCGAGCGTGCGCGAGCCCAAGCAGCAAGACATCTGCTACGCCACGCAAAACCGCCAGGATGCCGTGAAGGTGCTGAGCCCGCAGGTGGACGTGGTGATTGTGGTGGGCAGCCCCACCAGCTCCAACAGCAACCGCCTGCGCGAGCTGGCGGCGCGCCTGGGCACCCAGGCCTACATGGTCGACAGCGCCGAAGAGCTGCGCACAGAATGGTTTGCAGGCGCCGCCCGGGTGGGCCTGACGGCGGGGGCATCGGCACCAGAAATCCTGGTGCAACAAGTCATAGACCGCATCAAGGCGCTGGGCGCGGTGTCGGTGCGCAGCATGTCGGGCATCGAAGAAACCATCAAGTTCCCGCTGCCCAAGGGTCTCAAGATCGACGCCGCCACGGGGCTGGAGATTACCCAGCGCATGCCGGAGACGGGGCCGGCTGCGCATTGAGGGATTTTTGCTATCTATTTGGTAGCTGCTAGCGCTTTCTGATAAAGCGCTAGAGGCACTTTCTGCTTCAAGGTTGGTGGGGTGCAGGTCCACTCCACAAATCCAGCGGCGGGTCTGCCGCCACGGCGCGCAAGATGTCGGTGCGCGAGATGAACCCCGCTAGCACGCCCGCCTCGTCGGTCACCGGCAAACCGGGCAAGCCAGTGGTCAGCAGCACGCTGGCCACGCGGCGCAGGGCGGTGTCGGCCGCCACCGTGGTCACGGGGCTGATCATCACTTCAGACACCGGGCGGCGCGCCAAGGCAATGGCCTGCTGCACCGCCCCGGGTTCGGGCAGCAAATCCAGTGGGGCCATGTCGGCGCGCAGCAGCAGCCCCACCACGCGGCCCCGCTCGTCCACCACCGGGGCTTGCGCCACCTTGTGTTCGGCCAGGGTTTGCCAGGCGTCGTTCACCCGCGTGCCGGGCTCCACACTCAAGGCCCCGTGGCTCATCACATCGCGCACCAGCGTCAGGGGCTCGCGCCGGCGCTGGGGCCCCTTGCCCGTCTGGACATAGGCGGCCACCGCATCCTGCAGACGCAGGTTGACTGCGGGCGCATGCTTTGCATCCTGCGGAGCAGGGGCCGCGGCTGCGTCTGGGGGAATGTCCATGCCCCGCGTGCGCAGCGCCTGGGGGCGCTCCACCCGCCGCACTGCGGCAATCTGGGCCAGGTTTTCAGGCCCCCCTCGGTAGATCTGGCCCGATGGGCCGAATACAAAAAACATCACCACCTCCTGTGGGGCTGCGCTGGCGCACCGAATAGGGGCTTGTTGACAAACGAATCTCCCACTCTGTGCGCAATCGGCCTTTAGCGGATGGTATCGGCATCCGGGGCCAGGCCATTGAGTCCTGCTGCGGAGGGGCAGTAAGGCCGTTGCACCCTACACTGCAAGCCCCTTTCCCATCGGAGCCCTCTGAATGATCGACCGCGCCGCCATCTCTGCCGCCCGCCAGCGCCTGGCCTTGCAGCCCCACTTCTTGCGGACCACGCCGCTGCTGCGCCTGCCCGGGCAGACGCTGGGGGTGGACTGTGCAGAAGTCTGGCTCAAGCTGGAGCACCTGCAGGTGGGCGGCAGCTTCAAGGCCCGGGGCATGCTGTACCGCCTGCTCGCCAACCCGGTGCCCAGCAGCGGCGTGGTCATTGCCTCCGGCGGTAATGCCGGCATTGCCGTGGCGGCGGCAGCCCAGGCCCTGGGTGTGCGCTGCGAAGTCTTCGTGCCAGAGGTCTCGCCCGAAGCCAAACGCGCCCGCCTGCGCGCCCTGGGGGCCGAGGTGGTGGTCACCGGCGCAGCCTATTCCGAAGCGTTTGACGCCTGCGTGGCGCGCCAACAGGCCACCGGCGCATTGCAGGCCCATGCCTACGACCAGCCCGAGGTGGTGGCCGGTGCAGGTACCCTGGCGCTGGAGCTGGAAGAACAAGCGGGCCGCCTCCCCGACACGGTGCTGGTCAGCGTGGGCGGCGGTGGCCTCATCGGCGGTGTGGCCGCATGGGTCGAGAGTCGCGCGCATGTGGTGGCCTTGGAGCCCGAGCGCGCGCCCACGCTGCACGCTGCGCGGGCGGCGGGCCAGCCGGTGGATGTGGCGGTGGGCGGCGTGGCCGCCGATTCCCTGGGGGCCAAGCGCATCGGCGCCATTGGCTGGGAAGTGAGCCAGCGCCATGTGCACGATGCCTTGCTGCTGCCCGATGACGCCATCCGCGCCGCCCAGTTGTGGCTGTGGAAAGAACTGAAACTGGCCGTGGAACCCGCTGCCGCGCTGGGCCTGGCAGCGCTGCAAACCGGCGTCTATAAGCCGCAGCCGCAGGAGACCGTGGGCCTGATCCTGTGTGGTGCCAATTTCGATCCGACAACGCTGGCCTGAGCCCAGTGCCGAGCGCCCCTTTAAAATCCTCACATGCTTGACATTCTTCTTCTCCGCAAAGACCTCGATACCGCGATCGCGCGTCTGGAAACCCGCAAAAAGCCCCAGGCCTTCCTGAACGTGGAAGCGTTCCAGGCACTGGAATCCGAGCGCAAGACGCTGCAGACCCGCACGGAAGAGCTGCAAGCCCAGCGCAACCAGCTGTCCAAGCAGGTGGGCATGCTGATGAGCCGTGGCGACAAGGACGGTGCCGAGGCCATCAAGGCCCAAGTGGCTGCAGGCAAGGTCGAGCTGGAGCAATCTGCCGCCCGCCTGGAACAGATCCAGGCCGAGCTGCTGGCCATGCTGGTGGCCGTACCCAATTTGCCGCACGAATCCGTGCCTGTGGGCAGTGACGAGGCTGGCAATGTGGAAGTGCGCCGCTGGGGCACCCCCGCCACCTTCGCTTTTGAGGTCAAAGACCACGTGGACGTGGGCACCCCGCTGGGCCTGGACTTTGACATGGGCGTCAAGCTCTCGGGCTCGCGCTTCACGGTTATGAAGGGCACCATCGCCCGCCTGCACCGCGCGCTCAGCCAATTCATGCTGGACGTGCAGACCCAGGAGCACGGCTACACCGAGTGCTACGTGCCCTATGCCGTGAATGCCGATTCGCTCAAAGGAACGGGCCAGTTGCCCAAGTTCGAAGGCGATCTCTTCGCTGCCAAAAAGGGCGGCCAAGACGGCGAGCCCGTGCCCGACAACGCGGCGCTGTACCTCATCCCCACTAGCGAAGTGCCACTGACCAACTTTGTGCGCGACGTGGTGGTGGCCGAAGACCAGCTGCCGATCAAGCTCACGGCCCACACCCCGTGCTTCCGCTCTGAAGCGGGCAGCTACGGCCGTGACACGCGCGGCATGATCCGCCAGCACCAGTTCGACAAGGTCGAGATGGTGCAGATCGTGCACCCTGAAAAGAGCTACGAAGCGCTGGAAGAAATGACCCGCCACGCCGAAGCCGTGCTGCAAAAGCTGGGCCTGCCTTACCGTGTGATGAGCCTGTGCACCGGCGACATGGGCTTTGGCGCCGCCAAGACCTACGACCTGGAAGTGTGGCTGCCCGCGCAAAACACTTACCGCGAAATCAGCTCGGTGAGCAACTGCGAAGCCTTCCAGGCCCGCCGCCTGCAAGCCCGCTTCAAGAACGCCCAAGGCAAGAACGAGCTGCTGCACACCCTGAACGGCTCGGGCTTGGCCGTGGGCCGCACCCTGGTGGCCGTGCTGGAAAACTATCAGCGTGCGGACGGAACCGTCGAGGTTCCGGCTGTTCTGCGCCCCTACATGGGCGGAGTGTCGGAGCTTGCACCGCAGGCTTAAGTCGGAACCTCTGCTGCGCTCTTTGCACAACGGGCCTTCGGGCCCGTTTTTCATGCCCGGTAGGTATTAGGGTGGCGCCGCCAGCAGCATCCTGGGCGTTGTGGTGCAATCCGTTGCCGCTGCGGGCGCCACGCCACAGCGTCGCGATCACACCCACCTACCAGGACCGATTTCCATGACCTACCCCATGCACACCTCCAGCATCCCCGTGTTTCGCCAGATGCTGGGCGCCCTGAAGGACGTGCTTGCCAAGACAGAGGCCCACGCCACCGCCCGCAAGATCGAGCCCGATGCCCTGCTGCAAGCCCGGCTCTACCCCGACATGTTTCCCATGGCCCGCCAAGTGCTGATTGCCTGCGACTTCGCCAAGGGCGTCTGCGCCCGGCTGGCCGGCGTTGAAGTGCCATCGTTTCCTGACGGCGAGCGCCCTGGCTTTGCAGAGCTGAATGAACGCATCGATGCGGTGCTGGCATTCATCGAAGGCCTGCCCGCCGAGAACTTCGCCGAAGCCGCCACCCGCCAGATCACCCTGCAGCCCGGCACTCCGCGTGAAAAGCAGTTTGTGGGCCAAGCCTACTTGCTGCACTACGGCCTGCCGCAATTCTTCTTCCATGTCACCACCGCCTATGCGCTGGCGCGCCACAACGGGGTGGAACTGGGCAAGCGCGACTACATGGGCAAGGTTTGAGCGGACAGAGTGTCAAGTGCGGAGTCTTGGGTATACAAGACAAGAACAGGCACGTGCTGCTTTGAACACTTGCTAAATTGGCAGCGTTGGCTCAAGCGAGAGTCGGTAGAGTGGTCGAATGTGCCTGACTCGAAGTCAGGCTTGGTGGCAGTACTACCGTGGGCTCAAATTCCCCTGCAAGTATTCATGTCAAACGGGCCCAAGTGCCCGTTTTGTATTTCTATCTATCGTTTCGCCTACTTTCGGAGAGCGCGTGTGGGCGGTAGCGCCGCCACTACTTTTCTTCTCTATTGAGCGGGTGAATCGATTGCCAGCGTGGGTGGCGATGGGGCCTATGGCGCCAAGGCGTGCCATGGACTTCACCCGGTTTCGTAGACATATTTCAACTTCCGTTTCGAAGTTGTTCGAATGCCAGCGGACTCAGTTGGTCTAGGTGACTGTGCCGACGGATTCGATTGTAAAAACCTTCGATGTAGTCAAACACATCTGACTTGGCGTCTTGCCTGGTGGCATAGATATGGCGTTTGATTCTCTCCTTCTTCAAGCTGCTGAAGAAGGACTCTGCTACCGCGTTGTCCCAACAGTTTCCACGTCGGCTCATGCTTGGCACCAATTGGTTGTCCTTGCACCAGCGGGCGAAGTCGTCACTGCCAAACTGACTTCCTTGGTCGGAATGGATCATCACTGGACCCGTTGGGCGCCTGCGCCACACTGCCATCGTGAGCGCATCCAACACCAACTCTGTAGCCATGCTGGAGTTCATCGCCCAGCCGACCACCATGCGCGAGTACAGGTCAATTACGGCCGTTAGGTACAACCAGCCCTCATGGGTTCGGATATAGGTAATGTCGGTGACCCACACTTGGTTCGGTAGCGTGACCGTGAACTCACGTTGCAACCGGTTCGGTGCGGCAGTCGCAGGAAGACCGACTCGGTAGCGTGGCCGCTTGTAACCACGCACTGAGCGCAGTTGGGCCTGGCGCATCAGGCGTGCTACACGTTTTTGACCGCACGCCATACCGTCCTCTCGCAAGTCCCGCAGGATGCGTGGGCTTCCATAAATCCCGTGGCTGTCGTCAAAGGATTGCCGAATGCTTGCCAGCAAGACATCGTCGGCTAAGGCGCGTTTGGACTTTGGATTGGCCTTCCAAGCGTAATAGCCACTGCGCTGTACGCGCAGAACGCGGCACATGCTGCTGAGCCGGAACTGGCCTTTATGTTCGGCCATGAATGCGTACTTCACCCGGACAGCTTGGCAAAGTACGTTGCGGCCTTTTTTAGGATGTCGCGCTCCTCATTGGCCCTTTTGAGCTCCGCTTTGAGCCGGGATACCTCGGCCTTGAGCTGGCTTGTCTCTGCCCCCCTGCGCTCGATTGCTCTTTGGCAAGCCGCACCCACAGGTACAGGCTTTTGTCCGACATGCCCAATCGCTTGGCTACATCCACTACCCCATGACCACGCTCGGTCACCTGTTTGACGGCTTCTGCCTTGAACTCAGCCGGGTATCGCACTCTCTTCATTTCTCACTCTCCAGTTCAATTTCGACCTTGATAGGTGTCTATTGAACCGGGTGAAGTCCATTTACCGCGATGAGTGTGGAAAGAGCGGCTCCATCACCGCGATGGGGGCATGCACCATCTCAACGCCGAAAGACACAAACAACAACGCGGCGGATTTCATCTTCGTCGATACCAACGGCACCTCAGCTGGCGCAGGCCAACGGCTTGGCGCACCGGGCCCACAGAACATGAGCAGCCCGATACACGGCGGCTTGAGCGTCGCCCCGTCATCGCTTGACAGTTGTGCCGCGCAGTTGAGCGCCCCGAACTATGTGCGTGACTTCACCAGCGACCCAGCCAACAATTCGACCTTCGGCACTTCGGACGTGCGGCTGACATTCACAAACAACACAGGTGCCAACATCACACGGCTGCGCTTCCGGGTTGTCGATCTCACGACCTTCCCCGCACCGTCTGGTTTCGCTGACTATCGCCCGCGCACATCGACGGCGGTTGTCGTGACCGTGGATCGCACACCTTGTGGCAGTGGCACCAGCAATGTCACCGTCCAGGGAACGAGCTTGGAGCAGCCTCCCAGTCAACCCAATGGGGGGGATTCAATAGCACGATGTCTGTGGGGACGGTCACGTTGGGGACGCCCCTGGCAAATGGTGCCAGCATTGATGTGCGGATGCTTCTGGGTATCCAGCAGACCGGCACGGCCAAGCTCGGCATTGTTCCGGAGGGACTTGTCAACGGTACAGGAACCGTTCTGGGCAATGTGCTTACCCTGTCGGGCACGACCGACGGTGGCCTGTCTTTCGTACCAACAAGCGTCACGATCAATCAGGCCTCTGGTCAGGCAGACCCGGCGGGTGCGTCACCGATCAACTTCACGGCGGTCTTTGACCAAGGAGTGACCGGTTTCACGGGAACAGACGTCAGCTTCGCTGGAAGCACCGTGGGCGGGACCTTGGTTGCTACTGTTACTGGTGGACCGACGACATTCAACATCGCGGTCACTGGCATGACAGGCAATGGCACCGTGGTCGCATCGATTCCAAGCAACGTCGTTGATCAAACTAACCCTGCATCGACGAGCACCGACAACACGGTGACGTTGGTTGCCAACACCGCTCCCAGTTTTGTTGGTGCCACCACCACCCTGAGTGTGTTGCAAAACGCCAGCGCCACGGACATCAAGAGTCTGCTGCACGCCAGCGACAGTAATTCCGGCCAAACCCTCACTTGGTCGCAAAACACTGCGCCTTTGCACGGTACGCTGAGCTTCAGCAGCGCTACTGCCGGCAGCGGCAGCGCCGACATTACCCCTGGCGGTGTGATCACCTACGCCCCCACGGCTGGCTACGCTGGCACTGACAGCTTTACAGTGCAGGTCAGCGATGGCACCAGCACAGCGACGCGCACGATCAGCGTGACGGTGGTGCCGGTTGCGAATCAGGCGAGCATTCCGACCACCACTGCAGGCGTGACCTCCTCGCTAAGTGTGGTCGGTTGTTCTAGCATCAGCAGCCCGACCTTCATGCCCGCACCGGCTGGAGGGCCTGCCAGCTTTCCTTATGGTCTGCTTGGTTTTACGCTCACCGGCTGTGCGACTGGTGGTACGGCAACGGTTACGGTGACCTATTCGCAGAATCTGCCCAGCGGAGCCACCTTCTACAAATATCAAAATGGCAGCTACGCAAGTTACCCTGCAACGCTTGGCGCCAACAGCGTGACCTTTACGCTGACCGACGGTGGCGCAGGGGACAGTGATGGCGTGCCGAACGGCAGCATCAGCGATCCGGGCGGCATTGGTGTGCCCGGTGCTGCGAGCGTTGAGAATATTCCCACGTTGTCGGAGTGGGGCATGATTATTCTTTCGCTGTTGCTTGCCTTGGGTGCATCCGTTGCAATCTCTTCCTCGCAGCGGGTCAAACAGGTTCTGCCGCCGCAATGAGGGCTCAAGAGGCGCAGGCACCTGCAGGGTAGTGGCCAAGGGGTAAGTACAAGACGACGACTGGGCTGCCTATAACTTCTGACCCAAGGTTCGCAGGTCACGGACGGTTTGGCTGACAAGGGCATTCGGTGGTGCGCCCTACCGCCAGTACGCGTGGATGCCAACTGACATTCTTCGATGCTGCCATTCAGCTCTGCCTGAGCATCAAGTGCTTGTTGGGTCTGGGTTTGTGTCAAAGCCCGGGACTGGTAAGAGCTACGAAGCGCTGGAAGACATGACCCCCGGCACGCCGAAGCCGTGCTGCAAAAGCTGGGCCTGCCTTACCGCGTGATGAGCCTGTGCACGGGCGATATGGGCTTTGGCGCCGCCAAGACCTACGACCTGGAAGTGTGGCTGCCCGCGCAAAACACTTACCGCGAGATCAGCTCGGTGAGCAACTGCGAAGCCTTCCAGGCCCGCCGCCTGCAAGCCCGCTTCAAGAACGCCCAAGGCAAGAACGAGCTGCTGCACACCCTGAACGGCTCGGGCCTGGCCGTGGGCCGCACCCTGGTGGCTGTGCTGGAGAACTATCAGCAGGCCGACGGCAGTGTGTGACGGTGCCCGAAGCGCTGCGTTCCTATTTGGGCAGCACCGCTGTGCTGAAGCACAGAAAATCTTGCTATAATCGTAGGCTTCGACACATTGGAGAGGTGGCAGAGTGGTCGAATGTACCTGACTCGAAATCAGGCGTAGTGGCAACACTACCGTGGGTTCGAATCCCACCCTCTCCGCCAATAGGCAAACAGACAAGCACCCCTCGGGGTGCTTTTTTGTTTCTGCCCACACTTCCACCCCGCTCTGGGGTGTTGAATCAAAACCCCACCCTATCAATCGATAAGCTGCCCATCCGGCTCATGGAAGGGGAACGGCCCTTCAAATGACCCACTGGCTGCCAGATGAGACACCATGCGCGACCCGTGTGGCAGGGCGTGGATGGCGAAGCCTGGGGGCTCCAGCATCCAGGTGGATGGCGCTTGCGGCGACAGGTCCAGGCTGACCTGGTGCGCGGGGCGGGCACGGTGGATGCGATGGTGCCGCCAAAGCGCACCTGGATGCTGCGGTGCAGGTGGCCGCAGATGACGCGTTCGACGTTGGGGTGGCGGGCCACGATGGCCTCTAGCGCCTGGGCGCCTTCGAGCAGGCCAATGTGGTCCATGTGGCCGATCAGTGTTTGAAACGGTGGGTGGTGCATGGCGATGACCACGGGGCGGTGGCTCTGGCGTTCCAGCTCGGCCTCCAGCCACGCAAGGCGTTGGGCGCACAGGCTGCCGGTGCTGGCCCTGGGCACCACGGTGTCCAGCGCAATCAATTGCAGGTCACCCACGGGCACGCTGTATTGCACAAACCCGTCGTGACCGAGGTGGTTGCCCAGGTAATGGGCGTGTTCTGGAAAGCTGGCGCGCAGTTGGCTGCGGTCGTCGTGGTTGCCCGGCAGCAGGTAGATGGGCATGGACCCCAGCGGGGCCAGCAGGGCGCGCAAGTGGTCGTACTCGGCTGCGCGGCCAAAGTCGGTCAGGTCGCCGGTGATGACCACGGCATCGGGGCGCTGGGGCAGGCGGGTGATGCTCTGCACCGCCTGCTGCAGGTACGGTGCCGTGTTGATGCGGCCATAGGCCAGGCGGCCTGGCTCGCGGATGTGCAGATCGGACAGTTGCAGCAGCAAGGTGGTGGTCATTGCGTGGATTCCTCGGCCAAGGGCATGAGGCGTTCTGGGTGGATGCGGATGCCGACGGTGTCGCCCGTGCGTGCAGGGTGGTCGCGGGCCACATCGGCGTGCAGCAGGGCGCTTTGGTCGGCCACGCGCAGGCTGAGCTGTACGCGGTCGCCCAGAAAGCTGCGCTGAACCACCTCGGCACGGCCCCAGGCCATGGTGAATGCGTCGCCTGTGGTGTCCAGGGCCACTTCCAGGTCTTCAGGGCGCGCTAGCAAGGTGTCCAGGCCTTGGCAGGATGCAGTGCAGGGCAGGTCGATGCCGCCCAGGGGCAGCACTTGGCGGTCGCGGGCGGCGGCGTTGCGTTCAAGGCGATTCACCTTGCCCAAAAAGGCCGCCACAAACGGGTGCGCCGGGGTGCGGTACAGCGTCTCGCCATCGCCCACTTGCACGATGCGGCCCGCACGCATCACGGCCAGGCGGTCGGCAATGGCCAGGGCTTCTTGCTGGTCATGCGTGACGTGGATGGCGGTGATGTGCAGGCGGCGCAGCAGCTCGGCCAGCTCGTCGCGCAGCGATTCCTTGAGTTTGGCATCGAGCGCGGTGAGCGGTTCGTCCAGCAGCAGCACACGCGGGCGCACGGCCACGGCGCGGGCCAGGGCCACGCGCTGGCGTTGGCCGCCCGATAGTTCGGCGGGGCGTTTTTTCTCCAGGCCATTCAGGCGCACCAGGTCGACCAGCTCGCCCACCGTGCGGCTGCGCTCGTCTTCGGCCACTCCGCGGATCTTGAGGCCGTAGCCAATGTTGGCCTCCACGCTCATCTGCGGAAACAGCGCGTAGTGCTGGAACACCATGCCCACGCCGCGCTGCTCAATGGGCAACTGCGTCACATCGTTGCCGCCAAAGGCGATGCGGCTGCCCGCATCGGGGGCTTCCAGCCCCGCAATCAGGCGCAGCAGCGTGGTCTTGCCGCAGCCCGAGGGGCCGAGCAGCGCGAGCACTTCGCCGGGCTCCACCACCAGGTCGGTGGGCTGCAGGCCGCGTGTGCCGTCGGCATAGGTTTTGGCGCACTGGACGATGTCCACGCGCGTGCGTTCAAGTTCCATGGTGTTTTTCGATGAGGGCGCCGATGGCCTGAAGGCCCCAGAGCACGGGCAGGATGACGATGAGGAAGACCAGCGTGTAGGCCGATCCGATTTCGATGCGCATGGAGGCATAGCTGTCTGCCAGGCCCACGGGCAGAGTGCGGGTGAGCGGCGTGTGCAGCATCCACGTAAGGTTGAATTCGCCCACCGACAGCGTGAACACCATCAGGCTGCCTGCCACGATAGCGGGCAGCACGGCGGGCACCAGCACGCCCAAAAAGCGCTGTGCAAAGCTGGCCCCCAGCGAGCGTGCAGCCTCTTCAAGCGCGCGCAGCTCCCCCTTGCGAAACGCCGCGCCCACGGTGCGCACCATGAAGGGCAGCGTGAACACCATGTGGCCCACCAGAATGAAGGCGAAGCTTTGGCGAAAGCCCGCAAGCTGGCCATAGACCAGGATGAGCGCCAGCGCGCTGGCCAGGCCCGGCACCGCCACGGGCAGGGTGAGCAGCTCTTCAAACCACCGCGCCGCGCGCGATGGACTGCGTGCCAGAGCGTAGGCACAGGGCACGCCCAGCAGCAAATTGCCTGCCACGCACAGCAGCGCAAGCCACAGCGATGCACCCACCGTGCCGCCGTAGAGCTCCCACACCTCGGCGAGCCAGCGTGTGGTGAGCCCGCTGGCGAGGCCCTTGCTGTAGTTGACCACCAGCCCCGTCATCACCGACAAGGCGATGGGCGCCAGCATGAAAATAGCCACCAGCGTGGTGAGCGCGATGAGCAGCCAGGGGGCCTGGCGGGCTTTGTAGGCGTTGGGTGGGGTAGACATCAAAACGCCTCCTTGCCGCCCACGCGGCGCGCCAGCCACAGCACCAACCAGGTGATGAGCCCCAGCGCAATCGACAGGCTGGCCGCCAGGGCAAAGTTGGCGTAGTTGGTGAATTCGTTGTAAATGGTGATGGGCAGCACCTCAAATTTGCTGGCCAGCGTGAAGGCTGTGCCAAACGCCCCCATGGCTGTGGCGAACACGATGGCACCGCAGGCCAGCGTGGTGGGGGCCAGCTCGGGCATCCACACGTCGCGCGCCACACGCCAGCGCGATGCGCCCAGAGAGCGCGCGGCCTCTTCCAGCTGCGCGTCTATGGCCTCGGCGGCCGCGGTGTAGGTGGTGATGGCGCGGGGCAGCGAGAAGTACAGGTACGCCAGGAACAAGCCCGCAAGCCCGTAGGCAAAGGTGATTCGCTCGCCGCCCAGGTGTGCAGACAGGTCCGCCACTACGCCCTGGCGCCCGCCCAGCAAGATCATGAAGAACCCCACGATCACCCCCGGGAACGACAGCGGCAGCGTGAGCAGCGACAACAGCAGCCTGCGCCCCGCAAACCGCTGGCGTGCCAGCGTGATGCCCACCAGGGCCCCAGCACCAGCGTGGCCAGGGTGACCACGATGGACAGGCCCAGCGTTTGCAGCAGGCTTTGCAGATAGCGGCCATGGCTGAGCACGGCAAAGTACGTGGCCCAGCCTTGGTGGGCGGGCAGCGCCAGCAGCCGCGCCACCGGCAGCAGCCAGAACGCGGCAAAGAAGGCCGCCGCCGGTGCGGCGCAGGCCAGCAGCAGCGTGCGGGAAGGAGCAAAGCCGGAGCGCATGGCGATGGCAGATTGCAAGAGGAGGTCGCTGAAGGCAGTGGCCGCAGCGGCTTACTGCACGTCCTTCAGATAGCGCTCAGAGAACGCCTTTTGCACGGTGGCCATTTTTTGGTAGTCCACCGTCTTGGCGCGGGCGTATTCGCTGGCGGGCAGGAAGCGGGCCTGCACCTCCTTGGGCATGGCCGCTGCACGCACCGGGCGCAGGTAGGCATTGGCCCAGATGGCCTGGCCTTCGTCCGACAGCACAAAGTCCAGCACCTTCTTGCCATCGACCTCGTGCGGGGCGTTGGCCACCAGGCTCATCACATAGGGCACCACCACCGTGCCTTCGGCAGGGATCACAAACTGCACATTGGCCTGGTCCTTGTACTTGGCGCGGTAGGCGTTGAAGTCGTAGTCCAGCAAGATGGCGATCTCGCCCGACAGCACGCGGGCATACGAGGTCTGCTTGGGCACGATGGGCTCGTTCTTTTGCAGTGCCTTGAAGTAGTCGATGCCCGGGGCAAAGTTGTCCAGAGTGCCGCCGCGCGCCTGGTTTACGGCCACGGCGCCCACATAGCCCACGAAGGCCGAGGCGGGGTCCAGGTAGCCGATCAGGCCCTTGTAGTCAGGCTTGAGCAAATCGGCCCACGATGTGGGCACCGGCTTGCCCTTGAGCGCATCGACATTGACCATGAAGCCGAGGGTGCCTGAGTGGATGGTGAACCACTGGCCGTTGGGGTCCTTGAGACCGTCAGGGATATCGGCCCAGGCGGCGGGCTTGTAGCTGCCCACCACGCCGTCCTTTTGCGCCTGGATGGCGAAGGTGACGCCGAGGTAGGTCACGTCGGCCACGGGGCGGGCCTTCTCGGCCACCAGCTGCGCCAGCGACTGGCCCGAGTTCTTGTTGTCAGGCGGCACGGTGACGCCCGTCTTGGCCTTGATGGCCTTGATCTGGCTGCCCCAGTCGGCCCATTCGGGCGGGCAGTTGTAGCAAATGGCCGTCTGGGCCATGGCCAGGGTGGAGGCGGTGAGGCCAATGGCCAGCGCTGTGGTGCGCAAGAGGGAAGGCAGCATGGAACGCATGGAAGAAGCTCCGTGGGTTGAGGGAAAAAAGGTGAATGAGAAATCTCGGTTGTCAGGCAGAGCCTTTGGGTGCCTGGCCGCACGATTCGCCCGCACGCCAGGCATGCGGCAGCGTCAAGCTGGCCTGGGCAGGCAGCAGCGCCTGGTTGGCCATGGCTTGCACCAGCAGCTCCACACTGGCGTGGCCCAGGTCGGCATTGGGTTGGGCCACGGTGCTCAGCTGCGGCGCCAGGTCTTCGCCCAGCGCAATGCCGTCGAAGCCCACCACGCTCACATCGCGCGGCACCGACAGGCCCGCCAAATGGGCGCTGCGCAGCGCGCGGATGGCCAGCAGGTCGTTGGAGCACACCAGTGCGGTGGGGCGTTCGCGGGCTTGCAGCAGGCCGCAGATGGACTGGATGGCCGTGTCCACAAAGGGCACCTCCAGCACCGTGGCACTGGTGCCATCGCCCAGCCCTGCTTGCGCCATGCCGCGCTGAAAGCCCCGGCAGCGTTGCTGCGCGCGGTCTGAGGCGTGGAGTTGGCCCGTCACCATGGCGATGCGCCGGTGGCCCAGGCCCGCAAGGCGCGCCACCAGTTCGGCCACGGCCTGCTCGCCGTCCACCGACACGCAGGGGTGCTCGGCATGCCGGTTGTAGACCAGCACATAGGGCAGGCCCGTGTCTGCCAAGCGGCGCAGCGCCAGAGAGGTGCCGGGGTTGGACACGGTCAGGATCATCCCGTCCACATTGCCCGCGATGAGCAGGGACGCCGCCCGCTCTTCCTGGTCCAGCCGGTAGTCGGTGGTGAAGGGCAAGATGGCGTAGCCCGCCGCAGCCGCAGCGCGGGCAATGCCTTCAAGGCATTCGGCAAAGACCGGGTTGGTGAGGGTGGGCAGCACCACGCCCACGACGCGGCTGCGCTGCGTGCGCAGCGTGCGGGCGCTGGCATTGGGCTGGTAGCCCAGGGTGCGGGCCACCTGTGCCACATGCGCACGCGTGGCGGGTGTGACCTTGTCCGGCAGGTTGAAAACCCGCGAGACCGTAGCGACCGAAACGCCCGCAGCCTGGGCAACATCCTGGATATTCACGCAGCTCCTGGGCCTGATGTAATCGATTACATTGGGCCGCGCTTGTGTGACATGGGTGTGACCTGGGTGTGACATGTCTCCCGTAGCGAGCGTTTTTTAAGTGCGAGCCGTTTTGTCGGATGGACGGATCAAGTCGGCTCAGGCGGGTGGCACCATGCGATGCACGGACTCCGTAGCGGTAGCGCCGCCGACCCCCATGAACCGCGTGAAAACGCGTACCATCCGGTGCCCGGCGCACAGTCGAATCCCTCGGTGTGGCCAAGGCTTGCTGTTGGCCTTCCCATGACTCAGCCCCGACGCCGTGAGTTTCTTCCCCGCCAGATAGTGGAGGCGTCGCCCAATCGCTGGGACTGGGCCTTGTTGCCCTTGGTGCTCGCCGTCGTGGTGGTGCTGGCCTATGGTGCGGCGCAGATGGCCAAGCCCTTTCAAATGGGCGACACGCTGCCGCTGTCGCTCGATCCCTGGCAACTGCCCTACTACCTGCTGCGCACCACGCTGCGCATGTTCATCGCCATGGGGGCGGCACTGATTTTCAGCGCCGTGTTTGCCGTGCTGGCGGCCAAATACCGCTGGGCCGAGCGCGTGCTGGTGCCATTGCTGGACATATTGCAGTCCATTCCCATCCTGGGCTTCCTGTCCATTACCGTGACAGGGTTCATTGCCTTGTTTCCCGGCAGCTTGCTGGGGGTGGAGTGTGCAGCCATCTTTGCGATATTCACTTCACAGGCCTGGAACATGGCGTTCAGTCTGTACCAGTCGCTGCGCACGGTGCCTGCAGAACTGCAGGAAGCAGCGCGCGTGTTCCAGTTGTCGGGCTGGCAGCGGTTTTGGCGCCTGGAGTTGCCCTTCGCCATGCCAGGACTGCTGTGGAACATGATGATGTCAATGTCCGGGGGCTGGTTCTTTGTGGTCGCCTCCGAGGCCATTTCCGTTTCGCACCAGGACATCAAGCTGCCTGGTGTGGGCTCCTACATTGCGCTGGCCATTGAGGCCCGCGATCTGGGTGCCATCGGCTGGGCCATTGGCTGCATGCTGGTGGCCATCTTGCTGTATGACCAGTTGCTGTTCAGGCCACTGGTGGCGTGGGCCGACAAGTTTCGTTTCGAAGAAAGCGGCGCCGATGCCGCACCGCGCTCCTGGCTGTTGAGCTGGCTGCGCCGCGCACATGCCGTGCAGAGCCTGGCGGGGGGCGGGCAACGGTTGTTGGGCCGCACCTTGGGCTGGTTTCGGCGCAGCTACGACGGCACCTCGATCCGCGCGAGACCACGCGCAGTCTCTACCAGGGCCGAGCGGGTGTGGGATGCGTTGTTGGCGGCTTGTGTGCTGTTTGCCGTGGCGCGGTTGGTGCAGTTTGTGCACACCGAGGTGGGCTGGACTGAGGTGGCACATGTCTTCGTCCTGGGTGGCTACACGCTGGTCCGCGTGCTGGTGCTGATTGCGCTGGCGGCGCTGGTGTGGGTGCCTATTGGGGTGTGGGTGGGCATGAGCCCGCGCTGGTCTGGGCGTTTGCAGGCGGTGGCGCAGTTTCTGGCAGCGTTTCCTGCCAATCTGTTCTTTCCGATTGCCGTGATGCTGATGGTGCACTGGAAATTGGACCCCGACATATGGCTCTCGCCACTCATGATCCTGGGGACGCAGTGGTACATCCTCTTTAACGTGATTGCCGGGGCCTCCAGCATTCCGAACGAACTGCGCCTGGCCGCGCAAAACCTGGGCCTCAAGGGCTGGCTGCGCTGGAAGCGTTACCTCTTGCCCGCCGTATTTCCCAGCTTTGTGACAGGGGCCATCACCGCCAGTGGTGGCTCATGGAACGCCAGCATCGTGGCCGAATATGTGACCTGGGGTGACACCACCTTGCAGGCCCAAGGCCTGGGCAGCTACATCGCCCAGATGACGGCCAGCGGCGACTTTCCTCGCATCGCGCTGGGCATTGGCGCCATGGTGGTGTTCGTCATGGGACTGAACCACTTCCTGTGGCGAAGGCTCTACCGCTTGGCGGAAGACCGCATGCATTTCTGACGCCCCAGGGAAAAGACCGCACAAGACCGCAACTGCTGCCACCATGACGCAATCCATCATTGAACTTCGAGGCGTTGGGAAAACCTTTCGCTCTTCAGACGGCCGAGAGCGGCCCGTATTGCATGGCGTGGACTTCACCCTGAAGGAAGGCGAGATCGTCGCGCTTCTAGGCCAGTCGGGCTCGGGCAAGAGCACCTTGCTGCGCATCATGGCTGGCCTGGTGCCCGCCGACCAGGGGGACGTGCAATACCGCGGGCAACCGTTGCACGGTCCTGCGCGCGCGATCAGCATGGTGTTTCAGTCGTTTGCTTTGTTCCCCTGGCTCACGGTGCAGCAGAACGTGGCGCTGGGGCTGGAGGCGCGCGGTGTGCCGCAGGTGGAGAGCGACGCGCGGGTGGCTGCGGCCATCGGCTTGATTGGCCTTGCGGGCTTTGAAGGGGCGCTGCCACGGGAGCTGTCGGGCGGCATGCGCCAGCGTGTGGGCATTGCCCGCGCGCTGGTGACCGAGCCGGACGTGCTGTTGATGGACGAGGCCTTCTCTGCCCTGGACGTATTGACTGGCGAACGCCTGCGTGAAGACATCTTGCAGTTGTGGCGCAGTGGCACCATGCCCACCAAAGCCATGCTCGTCGTCTCGCACAACATTGAAGAGGCCGTGATGATGGCCGACCGTGTGCTGATCTTCGCGAGCGACCCGGGCCGCATCCGCTTTCAGCTGGCGATCCAGCTGCCAAGACCCCGCAACGCAGACAGCGCCCACGTGCGTGCGCTGATCGATGAGGTCTACGCGTTCATGACCGCCGGTGCCACACGCCATGGCGCCACACCCGGTGATGCCGAGACCGAGCAGCCGGAAGAACTCGCCCTGCTGACCGACCGCCTGCCCGCCGCAGACGTGGTGCGCATGGACGGGTTGTTGGAGCTCTTGGCCGAGCCGCCCTTCGATGGCCGTGCGGACCTGCCGCAGCTGGCTGAGGAAACCAGCCTGACCGATGCGGAGCTGCTGCCTCTGGCCCATGCAGTGGCACAGCTGGGGCTGGCAACGCTGGCGGGTGGCGACTTGCAGATGACCCCGCTGGGCCGTCGCTATGTGGAGGGCAGCCACAGCCTGCGACAAGACATTTTCGGGCAGCAATTGCTGGCCCACGTTCCGTTGGTGGCACACATTCGCCACAGCCTGGAGCAGGAGCCGACAGGTGAGCTGCGCGAAGAGCCCTTCTTGCACCTGCTGAGTGAGCAGCATGGAGACGCAGAGGCCGAACGTGTGCTGCGCACCGCCATCACCTGGGCACGCCACGGGGAGGTGTTTGAATATGACGCGCGCACAAGGGTCATGCGCTTGCCTGCAGGAGATGATGCGTCAGCCTGAGTCGAGCTGCGTCAGCCACTCCGCTAGCGGGTCTGCCCAAGGCCGCTGCGCTGCGAGATCGCAGTCACCCCCTGGCATCCCTGCGGGTGAGGAGGATCGTCAGGTGTAGCGCTTTTCCAGCGCGTCCCACGCAGGCTTGCCGACCAGGCGCTGGCGCTCTGCAAACGGGGTGACGAGGCCACTGTCCTCGCGCACTTCCTTGGCGTCGCGCAGCGTGGTCAGCGCGTTTTGCATGCCCATCACTGCGCCCTGCAGCGCCGCATTGGCGTACAGCACGATGCCGTAGCCCAGCTCGCCCAGCTGGTCGGCGTTGAAGAGGGGCGTTTTGCCGCCAATCACCATGTTCATCAACTGGGGCTTGTGCAACCGCTGGGGCAGGGCGCGCACTTCTTCGGCTTGGGTCACCGCCTCTACAAACAGGATGTCGGCCCCCGCCTCGGCAAACCTCTGTGCGCGCTCCACCGCCGCCTCAAAGCCGTGCGTGGCGGCAGCGTCGGTGCGCGCCATGATGAGGAAGTCTGGGTCGCGCCGTGCGTCCACTGCCGCCTTGATCTTGCTGACGGCCTCTTCGGTGCTGATGACCTCCTTGCCGCTGAAGTGCCCGCAGCGCTTGGGCGCCACCTGGTCTTCAAGCTGGATGCAGTCGGCCCCGGCACGCTCCAGCGTGCGCACGGTGTGCACCACGTTCAGGGCATTGCCAAAGCCGGTGTCGGCGTCCACGATCAGCGGCACATCCACGGCGTCGCGGATGCGGGCCGTGTGGTCGGCAATCTCGTGCAGGCCTATGAAGCCCTGGTCGGGCATGCCGAACCACATGTTGGTCACGCCTGCGCCCGTCACGTAGATGGCTTTAAAGCCCAGGTCGGCAATCACCTTGGCGGAGAGGGCGTTGAAAGCGCCAGGCACGATCAGGCCGTTGCGGGCTTCGACGAGTTGCTTGAGTTGTTTGCGGGTAGACATGGTGTTTTGAATAAAAAGGGCCGCTAGCGCTCACTAAATAATCGCTAGCAGCTATCAAATCAGGAGTGACTGCTGTGGGGCTTCAGGCCAGATCGCCCGGCACCCGCACCCAGCCTTCCATCAGGATGCGTGCGCTGCGGCTCATCAGGGCCTTGGTCACCGTCCACTGGCCGTTGATTTGTGCTGCCTCTGCGCCCACGCGCAGCGTGCCAGAGGGGTGGCCGAATCGCACGGAGCCTGGCATGGCGTTGCGCGTGCCGCCACTGGCCGCCCGGTGCACCAGCGTGCCGGGCACTGCGGCGGCGGTGCCAATCGCCACAGCCGCTGTGCCCATCATGGCGTGGTGCAGTTTGCCCATGGACAGGGCCCGCACCAGCAGGTCCACATCGCCTGCCTGCACAGCTTTGCCGCTGGATGCCGTGTAGGCCGCAGGCGGTGCCACGAAGGCGATCTTGGGTGTGTGCTGGCGCGTGGCGGCTTCGGCCACGTCGCGGATCAGCCCCATCTTCACGGCGCCCCAGGCGCGAATGGTTTCCAGGCGGGCGAGGGCCGCCTTGTCTTCGTTGATGTCGCTCTGCATCTCGGTGCCGGTGTAGCCCAGGTCACGGGCGTTGAGGAAGATGGTGGGAATGCCCGCGTTGATGAGCGTGGCCTGGAAGCTGCCGACGCCCGGCACCTCCAGCGCATCGACCACGTTGCCCGTGGGGAACATCGCGCCGCCACCATCGCCCTCACTGTCGTCCGCCGGGTCCAGAAACTCCAGCGCTACCTCGGCGGCCGGGAAGGTCACGCCGTCCAGCTCAAAGTCGCCCGTCTCCTGCACCTGCCCCTCGGTGATCGGCACATGCGCCACGATGGTCTTGCCGATGTTGGCCTGCCAGATGCGCACGGTGCACACGCCGCTGTGCGGAATGCGCGCGGCATCGATCAAGCCCATGTGGATGGCGCAGGGCCCCACGGCGGCCGAGAGGTTGCCGCAGTTGCCGCTCCAGTCCACAAAAGGCTGGTCGATGGACACCTGGCCAAACAGGTAGTCCACATCGTGCCCCGGCTGCGTGGCGGGCGAGAGGATCACCACCTTGGACGTGGACGAGGTGGCGCCGCCCATGCCATCGGTCTGCTTGCCATACGGATCGGGGCTGCCCACCACGCGCAGCAGCAGCGCGTCGCGCGCTGGGCCGGGCTGCTGTGCGGCCGGGGGCAAGTCTTGCAGGCGAAAAAAAACGCCCTTGCTGGTGCCGCCGCGCAGGTAGGTGGCGGGGATTTTGATTTGGGGTTTGCTCATGTTTTGATAGCTGCTTGCGTTTTAAGAAAGCGCGCTAGCGGCTGATTTGGCATTGGATTCCAAAAAGTCCTGTGCAAAGCGCTGCAGCACGCCACCCGCTTCGTACACCGAGACTTCCTCGGCCGTATCGAGGCGGCAGGTCACCGGCACCCGCAGCACTTCGCCATTGCGCCGGTGCACCACCAGCGTGAGGGTGGCGCGCGGCGTGCGCTCGCCCAGCACATCGTAGGTCTCGGTGCCATCCAGTCCCAGTGTCAGGCGGGTCACACCGGGCGTGAACTCCAGCGGCAGCACGCCCATGCCGATCAGGTTGGTGCGGTGGATGCGTTCAAAGCCCTCGGCCACCACGGTCTCCACGCCCGCCAGGCGCACGCCCTTGGCGGCCCAGTCGCGGCTCGACCCCTGGCCGTAGTCGGCCCCGGCGATGATGAGGAGCGGCTGGCGGCGGTGCAGGTACGTCTCCATCGCCTCCCACATGCGCACCACGCGGCCCTCGGGCTCGATGCGGGCGAGCGACCCCTTCTTCACCTGCCCATCCACCACCGCCATCTCGTTGACGAGCTGCGGGTTGGCAAACGTGGCGCGCATGGCGGTGAGGTGGTCGCCCCGGTGCGTGGCGTAGGAGTTGAAGTCCTCCTCGGGCACGCCCATCTTCGCCAAGTACTCGCCCGCCGCGCTGTCGGCCAAGATGGCGTTGGACGGCGAGAGGTGGTCGGTGGTGATGTTGTCGCCCAGCAGGGCCAGCGCTCGCATGCCCTTCAAGTTGCGCGGGCTGGCGGCCAAAGCGCCCACGCCCTCAGTGTCCCAGTACGGCGGGCGTCGGATGTAGGTGGACTGGGGGCGCCAGTCGTACTGCGGGCTCACTGCCTCGCCATCGTCCTGGCGTATCGCAAACATGGGCCCGTACACGGCGCGGAACTGCGCGGGCTTCACCGCCTGGGCCACGATGGCGTCGATCTCTGCATCGCTGGGCCACAGGTCCTTCAGGCGCACGGGCTGGCCATTCACTACCGCAAAGGCGT
Source organism: Acidovorax sp. 1608163 (assembly GCF_003669015.1). Classification (NCBI taxonomy): domain Bacteria; kingdom Pseudomonadati; phylum Pseudomonadota; class Betaproteobacteria; order Burkholderiales; family Comamonadaceae; genus Acidovorax; species Acidovorax sp. 1608163. Next base: position 3,459,500 of record NZ_CP033069.1, on the reverse strand, counting down.
CGTTCTCAATGTCAAAGCGCACCGTGCCCGCAAGGGCGTACGCCACCACCAGCGGTGGGCTGGCCAGGAAGGCCTGCTTGGCGTACGGGTGGATGCGCCCATCGAAGTTGCGGTTGCCCGAAAGCACGGCCGTTGCGTACAGATCGCGGTCGATGATCTCTTGCTGGATGGCGGGGTCGAGAGCGCCGCTCATGCCGTTGCAGGTGGTGCAGGCAAAGGCCACGATGCCAAAGCCCAGCGCCTCCAGGTCGGCCAGCAGACCGGCTTCTTTCAAATACAGCTCCACCGCTTTGGAGCCGGGCGCGAGCGAGGTCTTGACCCACGGCTTGCGCGTGAGGCCCAGGCGGCGGGCGTTGCGCGCCAGCAGGGCGGCAGCGATGACGTTGCGCGGGTTGCTGGTGTTGGTGCAGCTGGTGATGGCCGCGATGACCACGGCGCCATCGGGCATGCGGCCGGGCTCTTGCACCCAGTGGGCGGCAATGCCGCGCTCGGCCAGCGCGGTGGTGGGCAGGCGGCGGTGCGGGTTGCTGGGGCCAGCCATGTTGCGCACCACGCTGCTGAGGTCAAAGCGCAGCACACGCTCGTACTGCACCTCGCGCAGCGTGTCGGCCCACAGGCCCGCGGCCTTGGCATAGGTCTCCACCAGCTGCACCTGCGCCTCCTCGCGGCCCGTCAGGCGCAGGTACTGCAGCGTCTGCGCGTCGATGGCGAAGAGCGCTGCGGTGGCGCCGTACTCGGGGCACATGTTGCTGATGGTGGCGCGGTCGCCAATCGACAGGCTCTCGGCGCCTGCACCGTAGAACTCTACGTAGGCGCCCACCACCTTCTCGTGGCGCAAAAATTCGGTGAGCGCCAGCACGATGTCGGTGGCGGTGATGCCGCTTGGGCGCTGGCCCGTCAGCTCCACGCCCACGATATCGGGCAGGCGCATCCAGCTGGCGCGGCCCAGCATCACGTTCTCGGCTTCGAGCCCGCCCACGCCCACGGCAATCACGCCCAGCGCATCCACATGGGGCGTGTGGCTGTCGGTGCCCACGCAGGTGTCGGGGAAGGCCACGCCTTCCTGAACATAGACCACGGGCGACATCTTCTCCAGGTTGATCTGGTGCATGATCCCGTTGCCCGCCGGGATCACCTCCACGTTGGCAAAGGCCTTCTTCGTCCACTCGATGAAGTGAAAGCGGTCCTCGTTGCGACGGTCTTCAATGGCGCGGTTCTTGGCAAAGGCATCGGGGTCAAAACCGCCGCACTCCACGGCCAGCGAATGGTCCACGATGAGCTGCACCGGCACCACCGGGTTCACGGCGGCAGGGTCGCCCCCTTCTTTCGCAATCGCATCGCGCAGTCCCGCCAGGTCCACCAGCGCCGTCTGGCCCAGGATGTCGTGGCACACCACGCGAACGGGGTACCAAGGGAAGTCGATGGTGCGCTGGCGCTCGATGAGCTGGCGCAGGTAGGCACCCAGCTGCGCGGGGTCGGCGCGCCGCACCAGGTTTTCGGCATGCACGCGGGCGGTGTAGGGCAGGGCGGCCCAGGCGCCGGGCTGGAGCTGTTCGACGGCATCGCGGGCGTCGAAGTACTGCAGCGTGGTGCCGGGCAGGGGTTTGCGGTGGGCGGTGTTCGTCATGGGGCAGAGTGGTTCACTATTTTTTTGATAGCTGCTAGCGCTTGTTGTGTGCGATTTTCAAGCATGAATGGCTTGAAAGTGGCGTCCAACCAGCGCTGGCTGCTATCGTTTTTTGTCAGCAGCGTTCTTCAATGGGCACGAACACCTGGTCCTCTGGCCCGGTGTAGTGGGCGCTGGGGCGGATGATCTTGTTGTCCACGCGCTGCTCGATCACATGCGCTGCCCAGCCGCTGGTGCGCGCGATGACGAACAGCGGCGTGAACATGGCGGTGGGCACCTGCATCATGTGGTAGCTCACGGCGCTGAACCAGTCGAGGTTGGGGAACATCTTCTTCACCTCCCACATCACGCTCTCCAGCCGCTCGGCAATGTCGAACATCTTGGTGCTGCCCGCCTCTTGCGACAGGCGTTGTGCCACGCCTTTGATGACGACGTTGCGTGGGTCGCTCACGGTGTAGACCGGGTGGCCAAAGCCGATCACCACCTCCTTGGCCTCCACGCGGCGGCGGATGTCGGCCTCGGCTTCGGTGGGGTTGTCATAGCGCTTCTGGATCTCGAACGCCACCTCGTTGGCGCCGCCGTGCTTGGGGCCGCGCAGCGCGCCAATTGCGCCAGCAATGCTCGAATACATGTCGCTGCCCGTGCCCGCAATCACCCGGGCGGTGAAGGTGCTGGCGTTGAACTCGTGCTCGGCATACAGGTTGAGCGAGGTGTGCATGGCGCGCACCCAACCCTCGGGCGGCGGGGTACCGTGCAGCAGGTGCAGGAAGTGGCCGCCAATCGAGTCGTCATCCGTCTCCACCGCAATGCGGCGGCCCGAGTTGCTGAAGTGGTACCAGTACAGCAGCATGCTGCCCAGCGATGCCATCAGGCGGTCGGCAATGTCTCTGCTGCCTGGCAGGTTGTGGTCGTCCTTCTCGGGCAGCGCACAGCCCAGGGCCGAGACGCCGGTGCGCATCACGTCCATGGGGTGGCTGGCGGCGGGCAGTTGCTCCAGCGCGGCCTTTACGCTGCCCGGCAGGCCACGCAGGGCGCGCAGCTTGGCCTTGTAGGCCTTCAGCTCGGCACGCGTGGGCAGCTTGCCATGCACCAGCAGGTGGGCAATCTCTTCAAACTCGCATACCTCGGCAATGTCCAGGATGTCGTAGCCCCGGTAATGCAGGTCGTTGCCGGTGCGGCCCACGGTGCACAGGGCGGTGTTGCCCGCCGTCACACCCGAGAGGGCGACGGATTTTTTGGGCTTGGGGAGTGGGGCCGAAGGGGCTGAAGGTGCAGAGGGGGCCGTGCCCGCGAGGGTGGTGTTCATGGTGTTGTCTCCTGGTTCAAGTGCGAAGGGTGGATGGCGACGGGGCGGCCGGTGGCATCCACCGCAACCATCTCGAACACCCCTTTGAGAACGTCTTCGCCCGGCATGTGGGGCCGCACGGCCAGGCAGTGGATGCACACGGTCATCGAACTGCGACCGATTCGGCTCGCCCAGCCGCGCAGCGTGAGCTGGCAGCCCACGGGCACTGGCGCGAGGAAGTCCACGCGGGTCACACCCGCCATGACGACCTCGCGCTGCGCCAGGCCACGGGCCGTCAGAAACGCAGCCTTGGCCAGCCACTGAAGCCCTTGCCCTGCAAACAGCTGGCCATGGTGGTTGCTGTGCATGGGCAGCACCAGTTCGTGCAGTTCCATCGTTCCAAAAGGTGTTGTCATGATTCGCAATTTACGCAAAATACACGCCTCGAAGAAGGGCTAAAAGGGCGAATTTTTGCGAAAGCAAACCTTCAAATTGCAAATTTTGCGAATTTCGATGAGCGAAAAGTGCGCTGCAAATACGCGATCAAGGCGCAATCCATGCGCGCAAAAAGGGGCAGGGTTTGAAAAAGACATTCATGGGCGTCAAGCTGCGCAAGCTGCGGGCTGAGCAGGGGCTGTCCCAAATTGCGTTGGCGCAGGCGCTGGGGCTGTCCCCCAGCTACCTCAACCAGCTGGAGCAAAACCAGCGGCCCTTGACGGTGTCGGTGCTGCTCAAGTTGCACCGCACTTTGGGCGTGGACATCCAGCAGTTTTCTGAAGACGAAGAGGCGCGGCTGATGGCCGGGCTCAAAGAGGCCCTGGCAGGCAGCGCTGAGCCTATCGGGCTGCCCGAGCTGCAGGAGATCGCCGCGCAGATGCCCGGGGTGGGGCGCGCCGTCATCGCCTTGCACCGCCGCAACCTGGAGGCGATGGAGCGGCTGGAGGCGCTGTCGCTGCAGCTGGGGGACGACCGCTCGGCCGCATCGGCGCCCCGGGCCATGGCGTTTGAGGTGGTTCGGGATTTCTTCTTTGCGCACCAGAACTACTTCGATGGACTGGACCGTGCGGCAGAAGCCTTGGCCGTGCAGGCCCAAGCCCACCCCGGCCCCCTGGCCGATTGGCTGACCGTGCGGCTGCAGCAACTCCATGGCGTGCGGGTGGCGCTGACGCAAGACCCCGCGGCAGGCAAGCGGCAGTTTGACCCCGACACGCGGCTGCTGCGGCTGTCGCACACGCTCGATGCCTCGCAGCGGGCCTTTCAGCTGGGCACGCAATTGGCCTTGCTGGAGTGCGAGCAGGCCATCAACGCCCTCATCCAGGTGGCGCCATTCACCGCCGACCCGGCCTCACGCAAGTTGGCCCGCGTGGGCCTGGCCAACTACTTTGCCGGGGCGCTGTTGTTGCCCTACCAGGCCTTTCTCAGCGCGGCCGAGGCGCTGCGCTACGACATCGATTTGCTCGACCAGCAATTTGGCGTGGGCTTTGAGACCGTGTGCCACCGGCTAAGCACCTTGCAGCGCCCGGGTGCGCCGGGGGTGCCGTTTTTCTTCATCCGGGTGGACCGCGCGGGCAACATCTCCAAGCGCCAGTCGGCCACGCATTTCCACTTCAGCCGCGCTGGGGGCACTTGCCCGCTGTGGAACGTGTACGAGGCCTTTGCGCGCCCTGATCGCGTGCAGGCGCAGCTGGCCAGCATGCCCGATGGGCGCCGCTACCTGTGGATTGCGCGCACCGTATCCACCTGCGCGGGCGGGTACGGCGCACCGCAAAAAACCTTCTCCATCGGCTTGGGCTGCGATGTGCGCCATGCCGCGCGCCTGGTGTACGCCAAAGGCCTGGACCTGCAAGACCCCGAGGCGGCGGTACCGATCGGCATGGGGTGCAAGGTGTGCGAACGCGAGCACTGCACGCAGCGCGCCTTCCCGTACGTGGGCCGGGCGCTGCAGGTGGATGAGAACCAGAGCCGGTTCACGCCGTATGGCTCTCCAGCGGCAGCACCAGCCTGAATTCAGCACCCCGGCCCTCTTCGCTTTCCACTTCCAGGCTGCCGCCGTGCCGTTGCACCACGGTGTGCACCAGGGCCAGCCCCAGGCCTACGCCAGAGATGTGGGGGTGGCTTTGGTCGTGCAGGCGGGCAAAGGGGGCAAACAGGCGGTCTTGCTGGCCTGGGGCAATGCCGGGGCCTTCATCGCGCACCGCCAACACCCAGTGCGTGCCGCGTGCTTGCAGACTGCACTGCACCACGCCGTTTTCCGGGCTGTATTTGATGGCGTTGTTCAGCACGTTGGCCACGGCGCGGCACAGCAAGGCCCGGTCGCCCAGGCAGGGCGCGGTGTCGGGCAGTGATTGCAGGGTGACTTGCACGTCGCGTTCGCTGGCCAGGGCCCAGGCGTCGTCCACGGTTTCGTTCAGCACGGCCACCAGGTCCAGGGGGGCCATGCGGTATTCCTGCGTTTGCGCACTGGCCAGGCGCACAAAGTTTTCTGCCATGCCGAGGGACGCCTGCGCGTACCGCTCGATGCGCTGCATCAGCGTGTCTGCGGGCATGCGGCCAGGGTAGGCGCGCTGCATCTCCAGCAGCGTCAGGATCGAGGCGTTGGGCGCGCGGATGTCGTGCGAGATGAAGTGCAGCGCCTGGTCGCGTTGCTGCAAGGCGCGGCGGATTTCGGTCATGTCCACCAGCGTGATGAGCCAGCCCACGTTGGCAAAGTCGGTGAACGGTTTGCACAGCATGAGCAGGTTGCGGCTTTGCCCGTCTTGTCCTTCGCTTTGTGCGGGCAATTGGCCGCTGCGCAATTTGTCCTGGGTGATCAGGGGCTCTTGGGTGCGCGGGTCTTGCAGGTCGTGCAGCACCTGGGTGATGGGTTTGCCCTGCAGTGCCGATGGCGGCTCGAACGCCCCCAGGCCGGTGTGGCGCTGCGCCGCCAGATTGGCCAGCAGGATGCGCCCTTGCGCATCGCAGACAAAGTTGGGTGAGGGCAGTTGCTGCAGGCTGGTGCTCACAAACTGGTGCAGGTCGCGCAGCTGGCGCGATGCGCTCTCGACCGCGTTGATGCGCCGCTCCAGAAAATCACCGGTGCCTGCCGTGGGGGTCTTCAGCACCAGCATGCCTTCGCGCTGCAGGTGTTCGATTTCGGTGCGCAAAAACTGGGCGGCGGCGCTGAGCCGCCGCCAGCTCCACAGCGGGTAGGCCAGCACCAGGCCCAGCAGCGCGGCGGCGGGGGCAAACTGCCATCCCGTCCAGGCAGGCAGCAACATCGACAGCAGCAGCGTGACCAGCGCCAGCCCCGCACTGGTGAGCAAGGCCGCCAAGGGGCCCGTCACCAGCAAGGCCAGCAGGGCCGCCGCGACAGGCACCAAATTGAAGGCGATGTTGGCGGCGGTGGGGGCGGTCTGCAGCCGCACCTGGGCCAGGTGGCTGTCGAGCACATGGGCGACGACTTCGACGCCGGGCATCAGCCGGGAACCGCTGCTGACCGGAGTGGCAAACATGTCGCCCAGGCCCGATGCCGCTGCGCCCACCAGCACGTATTTGCCGCGAAAGGCGCTGCTGGGCACCTGCCCGCGCAGTACATCGATGTAGGAATAGGTGGGGTAGTGGGCGGGCCCGCCGGCGTAGGCAATCAGCTCATGCTGGCGCACGGCCCAGGGGGCGGGGGTGCTGTTGCCCAAGGCGCTGGCGGGGTCTGACGGAGCCTGCGGTTTGCAGCCTTGCGCTGGGGGCTGTGCAATGCATTGCAGCGCCTGGCTGAGGTGGCTCCAGGGCGCATCCGCCGGGCCTTCTTGTAGGTACAGGCCGCGCACCACGCCGTCGCCATCGGGGGCCACGTGCACATGGCCCAGGGCGGCTGCGGCCTGGGCGAACATGTCCAGGGGCAGCTCGGACATCCCTTCAGATCCCCCTGCAGACAGCCCCGCATAGTTGCGCTGCAGCACAGGCAGCGCCACCCGGTGGCTCGCCGCAATGGCCTGGGCCAGCAGGGCATCGTCCAGCGGGTAGTCGGCATCGGCCTCGCTGAACAGAATGTCCAGGCCGATGGCCTGGGGTTGTTGTGCGCTGATGGCCTCCAGCAACTGCGCATGCAGCGCGCGCCGCCAGGGCCAGCGGCCGATGGTGGCGATGCTGCGGTCGTCCACCGCCACCAGCACGATGTCGGGGTGGGGTGGCCGCGCCAGGGCGCGCAGCCCCAGGTCCTGGATCAGGTGGTTGGGGCCTGCCAACTGCCCCGGAGGGCTCAGCCAGGCCACCAGGGCCAGCAGCGCCAGCGCCAGCAGGGTCCATTCAAAGCGTCGCTGCTGGGCGCGCGTGCGTGCGGCTTTGAGCATGGCCGTGCGGGCGGTTGGGGTGATGCGGTGCCGGTGCTGGAGCCTCAGGGGCGCCGCACAGCCTCGCCGCTGGAGTCCGACACCGGCAGGCCGGAGCTGGTGCTGAAGCCCGTGCCCACGCGGATGGAGCGTGGTGGCGAGAAGTCGCTTTGCAGGCCGGAGGGGTCCAGCACCTGGATGCGCACAAAGTAGGTGCCCGCCGCCAGGTCGGTTGCGGTCCATTGGGGGGCGTCCAGCGTCGTGTCCAGCGTGGGCTTGTCAAAGCCTATGTCGCGTGCCAATTGCAGGCGAAAGCGTTGCCCGGCCTGGGCCTGCCAGCGCAGGTTCACGGTGGTGTCCCCATCGCTGGCCTGCATGGACTGGGCCGAGAGGGTGGGGGGCTGCTGCGCCAGCACGAAGCTTTGGGCGGCCGCAAACGGGCCTTGGTCGGCCTTGCCCTGGGCCAGCTCACGCACGCTGGCTGCGCGCCAGAAGTAGTTGCCCACGGGCAGCGAGGCGACCGAGAGCTTGCAGTTGTCCAGGCGGGCTTCGTCCAGCGCAGGCTGGGTGAAGGCCGCGTCTGCCGCCACCTGGATGCGGTACCAGCGCACGCCGGGCACCTGGGTGCACAGCAGTTGGCCACCGGCGTTGGACACCACGCCCGCGGCGGCGGGCTGCTGGTACAGCGGCGGCACCGGCTGGGTCTTGACGGTGAGCGGCTGGGTGCTCGGCAGGCCCGCAATGCCTGCCGCATCGACCGAGCGCACGGAGAGGTAGTACGGCCCATCTTCCAGCCCCGGCCAGCGCAAACGGCCGTTGGCAAAGGTGCCTGAGCGCAGCACCTGGGTCAGGTCTGCATCGCGCGCCACAACGGCCTGGTAGGCCGTGGCTTCGGGCTGCGGGGGCACGTCCAGCGCCAGCAGGCCGGGCTCGTGCACGGCTTTGGGCAGGGTTTGCAGGTCGGGGGCGGGCAGCAGAGGGCGGGGGCTGCCCACCGTGCCGTCGGCCTGCACCGCCAGGCCTTGGCCGGGCTGCAGCAGGGCGGCAGGGCTGCCAGGCACGGGGATTTCGCCGGTGCGCGACTGCACGGCCACGGCACCTTGCAGCACTGCTGCCGTGGTTTTGCCGTCCTCGCTCAGGGCCACGCCAAAACGGGTGCCGCGCACGCTGGTCACGGCACGGGGTGTGCGCACTTCAAAGCGTCGCAGTTTGTCGCTGCTGGGGGAGACGGTGGATTCGACGCTGCCGCGCTGGACCTCCAGCACCGACTGCACGGACCCTGCGCGGCCCCGGCGGCGCAGCTGGCGCAGTTGCACGTCCGACTGGGCATTCACCCGCACGATGGAGCCATCGGCCAGGCGCACGGCGACAAAGCCATCGGGCCCGACTTCCAGCTTGGTGCCTTCGGCCAAGGTGCTGCCTGCGGCCAGGGGGGCGCTGGCCGGTGCCGCGTTGCCAGCCTTTCCGTCGGGTGCGGGCGGCAGCGCTTTGACGTTGCCGTGCACAAACTCCACGCTGGCCGATTCCACCGGTTGCAGGCCCACCGGAATCCACACCACCGAGCCCGGCTGCAGGTGCTTGGGGTCTTTGACCTTGTTGCGTGCCTGCAGGCGCGGCCACAGCTGGGGGGCGGCCAGGTAGCTTTGGGCCAGCCCTTCCAGCGTGTCGCCGGGTTGAACGGTGTGGGGAATTTCGTCGCCCCGCTCGGCCGCAAGGGCCAGGGGCGCGGCAAAGGCGCTGAGCGCCAGACCGGCCACCAGTAAGGCAGAAGGCAGGCGTTGGAAGGGGGCACTGAGGTGCAAAAGAGACTCCTTGGTATCCTTGGTAGGGGCGGGCGGCAAGGGCTTCTGGACTGCGGTGCAAATAGCGGGAGAGGCGGGCGTGCGGCGGTTGGACTGCACCCCCTGCGGCACCATGGCCCGACGCAGGTTGTGAAACCCGCTTCTTTGAACAGGTTCTCAGGCTCTGCGCTCTTTCTCCACCGCTTCAAACCGATAGCCCACACCGTACACCGCCGTCACCATGAAACCATTGGCGGGTCGCAAATCCAGTTGCGTGCGCAGGCGGGAGATGTGAGTGTCCAGTGAACGGGACATCACATCGGGCACCTGGCCCCAGATGATTTCCTTGAGGTGATCGCGTGACAGCAGCCGCCCCATGTTTTGAAACAGGAACAGGGCCAGATCGTACTCGCGGTTCTTCAGCTCAACCGGCTTGCCGCTGATTTCAATCGAGCGCGATTCGGGGAAGAAGCGGTAGGGGCCGAACTCCAGCACTTCGTCTCGGGCGTCGGGGTAGGCGCGGCGCAGCAGGGCGCCCACGCGGGCACGCAGCTCGCCAATGCGCACGGGCTTGGTCATGAAGTCGTCGGCGCCGCTGCCCAGTCCTTCCACGATGTCACGCTCTTCCTGGCGGTGGGTCACGAACAGGATGGGCATTGGGGCGTCCACATGTTCGCGCACCCAGCGCACCACCTCGGGGCCGGTGGTGTCGGGCAGGTGCCAGTCCACGATGAGCAGGTCAAACGTCTCGCGGCGCAGTTCGCGCAGCAGATCGGCTCCGGTCAGGTGGGTGTGACAGATGTGGCCCATGGCTTCCAGGGCCTGTTTGAAGAGATCGAGCTGAAGCGCGTCGTCGTCCAGCGCGGCTATGCGCATGGGTTGCCTGTCGGATAAGTCATGGCCCATTATTTCCGAGGGCCTGCCGTTTTCTCGCCCTGCCTGTGTAACAGGCGGGGTGAGTTGACGGTTGTTTACGTTTTGCGATTCTTGAATCTTGACGCCAGGTCAAGGGCGGTCAAGGGCGGCTGGCGGCGCCAGTGGCCTCGCCCCACTCCCGCAGCAGGCGCATGCCGACCAGCGTGTAGCGGGTCTCCGGGCTGTTCCAGTTGCGGTAGCTGCAGCGCGCATAAAACGCCCAGGTGTGCCACGAGCCACCCCGGCGCACCCGCACCGAGCCCGTGGCCGGGCCCTGCGGGTCGGTGGCGGGGGATTGGGCGTAGTAGCCCTCGTCATGCCAGTCGGCCACCCATTCCCACACGTTGCCCAGCATGTCGTGCAGGCCAAAGGCGTTGGGCGGGTAGCTGCCCGCCGGGGCGGTGAAGGCCTGGCCATCGCTGCCGGGCAGTGCGTGCTGCTGCCAGCGCGGCCACAGGGGGGCGGCCGTCTGGTCGAACACGTTGGCGTGCTGGGTGAGCTGGGCCGGGTCGTTGCCGTGGGGGTAGCGGGTGCGGGTGTTGGCGCGGCAGGCGTATTCCCACTCGGCCTCGGTGGGCAGGCGGTAGCGCACGCCTTCGCGCTCAGTCAGCCAGCGGGCCAGGGCCTGGGCATCGTTCCAGGTGACATTGACCACGGGGTGTTCGTCGCTTTGCGCAAAGCCGGGCTGGGCCCAGCTGTAGCGGGGGTTGCGCCCCTCAAAGGCGTCGCCACGCGCCGTGCTGGCGGGGTCGTACTGGGCGTTGTAGCCGTAGCCGCCCGTGCCGTCGGCCACGGATTCGGGCTGGTAGCCAGACAGCTCCAGAAACCGGCGGAACTGCCCCACCGTGACCTCGTGCCGCCCCAGGTAAAACGGCTGGCTGATGCGCACTGGGTGCACCGGGGCTTCATCGGCCAGGGCCGTGAAGCGTGCGGCGCCCAGCAGCGGAAACGCCAGGGCCAGCTCGCCCGGAGCCTCGTCGCTGCCCATCCAGAAGCTGCCTGCGGGCACTGGCACAAACTCCATGCCGAGCGAGTTGGTCAATCGTGTGACCGCTGGCTGGCTGGTCGCCGCAGGCGTGTGGTCCGTGATGGGTGTGGTGGTGCAGGCGGCACAGGCCCAGGCCAGCCCACCGTAAAGCCCCCATGCGATGAGGCGTTGCCAGAGGGCGTGAGGGGTGGTCATGGTGTGCCGGGGTGAGGTGGGATGGTCAGCGCGCTGGCGCCTCGTTCACGCACTGGTAGGTCATGCGGGCGCCGTCGTTGCGCAGCAGTTTGTGGTGCAGGCCTTGTCTGCGGCACTCGGCTTTGGCGGTGGCGTCTGCCCGGCCTGGTTCGTTGGCGTACACGGGCACGGTGAAGGTCCGGTCAGGCGCCAGGGGCGGGCCTGAGGAGCGGCTGGGCGCGGTGCTGCAGCCCCCCACCAGGACCAGTGCGGCGATCAGCGGTGCAACATGAAAGGGTGCTTGCATGGAGGGCCTCAAGACGTGAGGGGCAGTGTAAGGCAAGGCGTTTGCGGTGTGCCTGACCCTGGACCTTGCAGCTGCGCGACGAGTGTTGGTCGCGCTTGCAGATGTGTTGGGGCTTGATGAAAAATAGCCTCTAGCGCCTGATTGGTAAGCGCTAGAAGCTATTGATTTGATAGCGTTTTGGATGGGCGGTGCTGTCACCGCCACGCTTCAGGCGGCGTTGGCCTCTGCCAGGGCTTGCAGCGCGGCGCGCACGTCGGCCGGGTCCACACCGGCCACCGCAGGCAGCTTGGCGGCCAAGATGCTCAGCGCGTCGGGCTGGCTTTGCAGCTGTGCAATCGCCTGGCCTGCTTCCTTGGGGGCATCAAAGCCCGTGCTTTGCAGCAGCAGGCGCCCGTCGGCGGCCAGCAGCTTGAAGTAGAACTTGCCATCGGCCTCGCGGTATTGCTTGAACGAGGGCAGCGCCACTTTGGCTGCCTTGGTGGCTTTGGCGGTGCTGGCTTGCGACAGGCTGCGCAGGCCCACGGCCGAGCGCAGTTCTTTGATGAACGGCGTGGCCAGTGCGCGGGCGCGTTCGGCGCCGGCCAGCAGGGTTTGCTCAATGCGCGCGGGGTCGTTGATCAGCGCGTCGTACTGCTCGCGCATGGGGGCAATCACCTGGTCCACCCGCTCCAGCAGCAGTTGCTTGGCGTCGCCCCAGGCAATGCCGTCGGCGTAGGCGCGGCGCAGGGCCTCGGTTTCATCGGCGCTGGCAAAGGCCTGGTAGATCTGGAAGAGGGCGGAGCCTTCGGTGTCCTTGGGCTCGCCGGGCGCGCGCGAGTCGGTCAGCAGGCTGCCGATGAGCTTCTTTAGCTGCTCGCGCGACGAGAACAGCGGGATGGTGTTGTTGTAGCTCTTGCTCATCTTGCGGCCGTCCAGCCCGGGCAGGGTGGCCACGTTGTCGTCGATGACGGCTTCGGGCAGCACAAAGTGCTCGCCGTACAGGTGGTTGAAGCTGCTGGCCATGTCGCGCGCCATCTCGATGTGCTGCACCTGGTCGCGTCCCACGGGCACCTTGTGGGCCTTGAACATGAGGATGTCCGCACCCATGAGCACGGGGTACATGAACAGCCCGGCGGTCACGCCGTCGTCGGCTTCACGGCCGGCTTCGGTGTTCTTGTCTTGCGAGGCCTTGTAGGCATGCGCCCGGTTGAGCAAGCCCTTGCCCGTCACGCAGCTGAGCATCCAGTTCAACTCGGGGATTTCAGGGATGTCGGACTGGCGGTAGAAGGTGACGTGTTCGGGGTTCAGGCCCGCAGCCAGCCAGCTGGCCGCAATCTCCAGCGTAGAGCGCTGGATGCGCACGGGGTCCTCGCATTTGATGAGCGCGTGGTAGTCGGCCAGAAAGTAAAAACTCTGTACGCCCGGACGCAGGCTGGCTTGCACCGAGGGGCGGATGGAGCCCACAAAGTTGCCCAGGTGGGGCGTGCCTGTGGTGGTGATGCCGGTCAGAAAACGGGTAGTGCTCATGGAGGGAAAAACGGGGTCAAAAAGGACAATGGGGTCTGGCGGCTAGGGCCGGTGTGGTCTGCGCGCTCAGCGCAGCAATGCGTTGAGCGGGGACAGCACCAGGGCTTTGATCAGGTTCAGGCCCATGGTCATGAGGGGCGTCATCCAGAACTGCGAGACGATCTGGAAATAGACCAGGGCCATGACCACGAAAAAGCCGTAGGGCTCGACGCGGGACAGTATTTGCGATGCCTTCCAGGGCAGCAGGCCGACCAGGATGCGCCCGCCATCCAAGGGCGGCAGTGGAAACAGGTTGAAGGCCCACATCGACAGGTTGACCAGCACGCCCGCGCGGGCCATGCCGATGAAAAACTCTTCCTCAACGCCCACACCAGCCAGCACTGCCCACAGGGCCGCCCAGGCCACGGCCTGCGCAAAGTTGGACGCGGGACCCGCCAGGGCCACCCAGATCATGTCGCGCTTGGGGTTGCGCAAGGCGCCCACATTCACCGGCACAGGCCGGGCGTAGCCAAAAACAAAGGCCCCCGAGGTTGCGAAGAGCAGCAGCAGTGGCATCAGGATGGTGCCGACCGGGTCGATGTGCTTGACGGGGTTGAGGGTGATGCGTCCCAGCATGTACGCCGTGTTGTCGCCAAAGTGGCGCGCTGCGTAGCCGTGGGCCGCCTCGTGCACTGTGATGGCAAGCAGCACGGGCAGGGCGTAGATCAGGATGGTTTGGATGAGATTGGAGGTGTCCACGCGAAGATTGTCTCAGAAGGTGCCCGTGCCTCTGGCGTGTGCTGGCCTGCAGGCTTGTGTGGGCCCGGGGCTTTGCTCGCCGCGGCGGCACGCTGCAGATTGTCTCGGATGTGCGACGACGGTCGGTGCTCGCCAGCGCCAGACCGCGTTCGTGGGTACGATGCCGCAACACACTGCGGTGCCACCGCTGGCGTTTGCCAGCCGCGCGCACCGCAAAAAACCAAAGGACGGAGACAAAGACATGGGATTGGATCGACTGCGGATTGGAACGCTGCTGCTGCTGGGTTTTGGAACGGTGGCTTTGCTGGTGGCGGTGTTGGTGGGCGTGGTGTGGCTGGGCATGGGCCAGGCGGAAGACGCCTACCGCACGGCGGTAGCCTCGGTGTCGGGACTGGAGCAAGCGCAAAAGCTGCCCCTGCTGCGGGCCGCTGACCAGGCCCATGGCCTGCTGCAAAACATGCGGGTGTGGCTGGTGGTGCTGGGCCTGGCGGCATGCGTGGTGGCTGTGGTGGCGTTTGGCGTGCTGCGCAGCGCCATCGTGTCGCCGCTCAAGCAAGCCTTGCTGATTGCCGAGACCGTGGCGGCCGGGGATTTGAGCCAGGAGTTTTCGTCTGACCTGCATGGCGACTTTGGGCGTTTGCTCACGGCGCTCGGGTCCATGGAAGACACGTTGACCGAGCTGGTCACGGGCATCAAACAGTCTTCCGACTCCATCTCGGACGCCACCGGCGAAATTGATTCAGGCAACAGCGACCTGGCCCGGCGGACCCAGGACCAGGTTGCCTCCTTGGCCGACACGGCGGCCAGCATGTCGCAGTTGACGGTGACGGTGCGCGAAAACGCCGACCGCGCCCGTTCGGCCAGCACCCTGGCCGTGAACGCGTCGCACATTGCCGAGCGCGGCGGCGCCGTGGTGGGTGATGTGGTGCAGACCATGGACGCCATCAGCAGCAGCTCGCGCAAGATCGTGGACATCATTCAGGTGATCGAGGGCATCGCGTTCCAGACCAACATCCTGGCCCTGAATGCGGCGGTGGAGGCCGCGCGGGCAGGGGAGCAGGGGCGCGGCTTTGCCGTGGTGGCCAGCGAAGTGCGCAGCTTGGCCCAGCGCAGTGCTGTGGCCGCGCGCGAGATCAAGACGCTGATCAGCCAGTCGGTGGATCAGGTGGAAAACGGCTCCGGGCTGGTGGGCAAGGCGGGCGAGACCATGCAAGAGATCGTGCAGGCCGTGGGCCAGGTCACCACACTGCTGGGCGATATCTCGGGCGCGCTGCATGCGCAGACGGCGGGCATTGAGCATGTGAACCAGGCCGTGGCCCACATGGATGGCGCCACCCAGCAAAACGCGGCCTTGGTGGAGCAGGCGGCCAGCGCGGCCTCGGGCCTGGCAGGGCGGGCTCAGGAACTGCAGCGCGCGGTGGGCGCGTTCAAGCTGTAATCCGTGGGGGCGGGGCGGCAGGTGCCGCAGCCTGCCACTGTCCGCGCTCTTAAAGCCCCAGGGCTTGCAGGCTGCCCCGGCCTTCGCGCACCACTTCGGGGTCGCCGCCGGTGCCCATGGGGGTCAGGTCGATCACGGTGGTGGGCTCTAGCGGGCAGGCGCCAGCGTCCACGATGGCGTCCAGCACCTTTTCGTAGCGTTCGCGGATCTGCTCGGGGTCGTTCAGGGGCTCGCTCTCGCCCGCCGGGATGAAGGTGGTGGCCAGCAGCGGCGCGCCATGCAGCTCCAGCAGCAATTGCAGGCCCTTGCGGTCGGGCACGCGCAGGCCAATCGTTTTGCGTGAGGGGTGGCTCACCCGGCGGGGCACTTCCTTGGTGGCTTCCAGGATGAAGGTGTAAGGCCCCGGCGTGCCCAGCTTGAGCAAGCGGTACTGGCGGTTGTCCACCCGCGCATAGTTGGCCAGCTCAGACAGGTCGCGGCACAGCAGCGTCAGGTGGTGCTTGTCATCCACCTGGCGAATGCGTCGCAGGCGGTCCACGGCGTCCTTGTCGTCCAGGTGGCACACCAGGGCGTAGCTGGAGTCTGTGGGCACGGCCACAATGCCGCCTTTTTGCAGCAACGCGGCAGCCTGCTTGAGCAGGCGGGGCTGTGGGTTGTCGGGGTGAACTTCGAAGTATTGGGCCATGGCTTGGGTGTTCTGGGGCCCTCAGGCGGCGGGCCGCACGCGGTGGGCCAGCGTTTCCCAGACGGGCGTGAGGTGGCCCGGCAGCAGGGGCAGGGCGCCCAGGTCGGTGTGGGATTCGTCGGGGCTGTGGAAGTCGCTGCCGCGTGAGGCAGCCAGACCGAATTCCTGCGCCATGTCGGCATAGGTCAGGTATTCGGCGGCGCTGTGGCTGCCTGTGACCACCTCTACCCCCGTGCCGCCATGGGCCTTGAATTCGGAGAACAGCGCGTATTCCTCGGTGGCGGTGAACTTGTAGCGCGCGGGGTGCGCAATCACCGCCACGCCGCCAGCCTCGGTGATCCAGCGCACGGCATCGCCCAGGGTGGCCCAGCGGTGGGGCACGTAGCCGGGTTTGCCCTCGATCAGGTACTTGCGAAACACCTCGGCCGTGTCGCGGCAGACCTTGGTTTCGACCAGAAAGCGCGCAAAGTGGGTGCGCGAGATGAGTTCGGGGTTGCCCACAAACTGCAACGCGCCCTCGTAGGCGCCTGCAATGCCCACCTGGGCCAATTGCGCCGCCATCTCCTGGGCACGCTGGCCGCGTCCGCCGCGTGTGGCGGCCAGTCCCTGGGCCAGGGCGGTGTTGTCGGGGTCAAACCCCAGCCCCACGATGTGCACCGTGGTGTCCGCAAAGGTGACAGAGATTTCGGTGCCTGTCAGATACGCTAGCCCCTGGCTGTGCGCTGCAGCGGCCGCGCGGTGTTGGCCGCCAATTTCGTCGTGGTCGGTCAGGGCCCACAGCTCGACGCCATTGGCTTTGGCGCGGGCTGCGAGGTCTTCGGGCGTCAAAGTCCCGTCGGACACCACGGAGTGGCAGTGCAGATCAGCGTTGAGGTAGGTAGTCACGGTTTCATTCTACGGGTTTGCCCCAGACCACGAGGGTGGTATAGCTTCTATTATTTTGAATAAAATAAAACAAATGATAAATATGATGCATCATGCCTCACTCTCGTTGCCTGGTGGCTGTGTGCAGCCCCAAGCCGTCTCTTTTTCTCAGCCCACCCACGAAAAACTATGAAATTCAACGACCTGCGTGTAGCCCACAAGATGTGGAGCGTGATCCTCGGTCTCTTGCTGCTGATGTTGGCGGCCGCTGTGAGCATCCAGCTGTACAGCCGCAGCGTGACCGACAAGACCGAGGCCCTGGTGGAGCGGTACGAAAGCGCCATCACCACGGCGGTGAGCTGGCGTGGCTTGGCGGAGCTGGCGGTGACGATGTCGATGTCCGGCTTCGTCACCACCGACGCCAAGCTCAAAGAAGACTTTGACGCCCGGGTGCCAGCGCTCACCGCCCGCATCACCCCGGTGCAGGAAAAGATCAACAAATCGGCCATCTCGGACGCTGACAAGGCCGCGCTGGCCGCCGTGGCGGCTGCGCGTGCCGACGTGCGCGGCCAGGGCGACAAGATCAAAGAGCTGGTCGAGGCGGGAGACCCGGCAGCCAAGCAGAAATTCCTGGAGACCGTCTACCGCCCCAAGATTGCGCTGTACCTGGAGTCCATCGACAAGTTCGTAGCGCTGCAAGAGCGCCAGCGTGACGAGGCAGTGCAAGCAGCCAAAGCTGCCAGCACCAAGATGGTGTGGGTGGCTGGCGCCGTGGTGTTGGTTTTGATGTTGCTGGGCATGGGCTTGGCGGCCTTGCTGGTGCGCTCTGTCACGGGCCCGCTGCACCGTGCGGTGGACACGGCCAATGCCATCGCCGCAGGCGACCTCACCCGCGAGCTGCAATCCACCCGCAAAGACGAACTCGGCCAGATGCTGCGTGCCCTCTCGGACATGTCTGCGCGCCTGCGCGGCGTGGTGAGCGAAGTGCGCCAGGGCGTGGACTCCGTCTCCAGCGCCTCGGTACAGATCGCCAACGGCAACCACGACCTCTCGGCCCGCACCGAGCAAACCGCCGCCAACCTGGAAGAGACCGCATCGAGCATGGAAGAGCTCACAGCCACCGTCACCCAATCGGCCGACACCGCCCGCCAGGCCAACCAGCTCGCAGGCACCGCCGCCCAGGCGGCAGCCCGCGGCGGAGAAGTGGTGGGCCAAGTGGTCACCAGCATGCAGCAGATCACCGAAAGCAGCCGCAAGATCAGCGACATCATCGGCGTGATCGACGGCATCGCCTTCCAGACCAACATCCTGGCGCTGAACGCAGCGGTGGAAGCCGCCCGGGCCGGAGAGCAAGGCCGAGGCTTTGCCGTGGTGGCCAGCGAAGTACGCAGCCTGGCCGGGCGCAGCGCCGAAGCCGCCAAGGAAATCAAAACCCTCATCGGCAAATCGGTCGAAAACGTTGAAAGCGGCTCCGAACAAGTCACCCAGGCAGGCAAAAGCATGGACGAAATCGTCGCCAGCGTGCGCCGCGTGAGCGACCTCATTGGAGAAATCACGGCATCGTCCACCGAACAACGCGACGGCATCGGCCAAGTCAACCAAGCCGTGGCCAACCTGGACCAGATGACCCAGCAAAACGCCGCGCTGGTCGAGGAATCCACCGCAGCCGCCGCCTCCATGCGCGACCAGGCGCAGCGGCTGGCCGAAGTGGTGAGCGTCTTCAACGTGGGCGCCAGCACCCGCGCGAGCGCGAGCGCCCCGGCCCCCCGGCCTGCGCCTGCCCAGCGCTTTGCTCCGGCCCCCGCCCGGGCCGCAGTGGCGGGCAGCAAGGCGGCGCCAGCGGCCAAGCTCACCAGCAGCGCTAAGGCACCCGCCCCGGCCAAGGCCCCGGCGCCAGCGGCAGCCAAGGGCAATGACGATGAGTGGGAGAGCTTCTGAGGCAGTGCGGGGCAAGGGTTTGCTATTGAAGTAATAGCTGCTAGCGCTTATAGATAAATCGCTAGAGGGTGATTTGGCTTGAAGATTTACTTTGCTTGCCAATGAAAAAACCCTGGAATGGCGACGCTGCCCTTCCAGGGTTTTTGTTTGAGGCACCCCACAGGGGGCGCGGCCTTGCGCATCCCTTCAGAGCTGCGCTCCTTCCACCAGAAACTGCACCTTGCGCTCCCCCTTCCACTCGTTCACGTCGAGGCGGAAGGCCAGTAGCACCCGCGCAGGCAGTTGCTCGGTGTGGCCGAACCAGATGGCGTCCACCGGGTTGCCCTGGTGGATGAGCTTGAGCGAGAGGTGGTTCTTCGCTTCGCCCACCAGGCGCTGGCTTAGCACTTGCACCTCTTCGCTGAAGGTGGGGGGCAAAAAGCCCTGGCCCCAGACCTCGCGGTGCAGGGTGTCCACGATATCGGCGCGGCAGTATTCGGGGGCCAGGGGGCCGTCGGTTTCGATCTTGCGGGTGAGGGTGGCGGCGTCCAGCCATTCTTGCGCCACCTGGGCCAGGCCTTGCTCAAACACCTCGAAGTGCTCCTCGGCCACCGTGCAGCCTGCGGCCATGGCGTGGCCGCCGAATTTGAGGAGCACGCCGGGGTGGCGCTTGGCCACGAGGTCCAGCGCGTCGCGCAGGTGAAAGCCGGGGATGGAGCGGCCTGAGCCCTTGAGTTCGTGCTCTTTGCCCGGCGCGCTGCTGGCGGCAAACACAAAGGTGGGGCGGTGCAGCTTGTCCTTGATGCGGCTGGCCACGATGCCGACCACGCCTTCGTGGAAGTCGGGGTCGAACACGCTGATGGCCGGGGGCGGTTCTTCGTCTTCCTGGAACAGGCTTTCGGCCATCAGCATGGCTTGGTCGCGCATGCCGCTTTCAATATCTCGGCGCTCGCGGTTGATGCCGTCCAGCGTGGCGGCCAGCTCGGCGGCGCGGCCGGTGTCGTCGGTCAGCAGGCATTCGATGCCCAGCGTCATGTCGGCCAGGCGGCCTGCGGCGTTGATGCGTGGGCCCAGGGCAAAGCCAAAGTCGAACGTGGTGGCGGCAGGCGCTTTGCGGCCGGCGGCGGTGAACAGCGCGGCCACACCGGCAGGCATCTGGCCCATGCGAATGCGCTTCAGGCCCTGGGCGACCAGGCGGCGGTTGTTGGCGTCGAGCTTGACCACGTCGGCCACCGTGCCCAGTGCCACCAGCGTGAGCAGCGGGTCGAGCTTGGGTTGCGTGGCGGCGTCGAAGACTCCGCGTGCGCGCAGCTCCGCACGCAGGGCCAGCAGCACGTAAAACATCACGCCCACGCCGGCCATGGACTTGCTCTCGAACGTGCAGCCGGGCTGGTTGGGGTTGACGATGGCATCGGCCGCAGGCAGCGCGGGGCCAGGCAGGTGGTGGTCGGTCACCAGCACCTGCAGGCCCAGGGCCTTGGCCTCGGCCACGCCTTCCACGCTGGCGATGCCGTTGTCCACGGTAATGAGCACATCGGCCCCGCGCTCGGCCACGCGGCGAGCGATAGGGGGGGTGAGGCCGTAGCCGTCGGTCACGCGGTCGGGCACGAGGTAGTCCACGTTTTTTGCGCCCAACATGCGCAGGCCACGCACGCCCACGGCGCAGGCGGTGGCGCCGTCGCAGTCGTAGTCGGCCACGATGACCAGGCGCAGGTTCTGCGCCATGGCGTCGGCCAGCAGGCGGGCGGCGGCGTCAATGCCCTTCAGGCCTTTTTCGCCGCTGGGGGGGAGCAGGCGGGCCAGGCCGTCGTCCAGCTCGTCTTTGCTGTGCACGCCGCGCGCGGCGTACAGGCGCGCCAGCAGGGGGTGCACGCCCGCTTGCTCCAGTGCCCAGGCGGCGCGGGGAGGGATGTCTCTTGCTATTATTTTCATAGCTTTTCGCGCACGTCTTTCAAGCGCTGGGGGCTTAAAAGGCTTTGAATTTTTTGCAGCAGGCCGCGGGGCGCGGTGTGAAAGCTCTGCACGCCACGGTCGCCGCACAGGGTCAGGCGCACGGGGCGGCCTTGCTCGGCCTGCTGGCGCAGTTGGGCCAGGGGGCCTGCGTCCAGCGCTTGCCAGGCTGCGACCCAGGTGCGCCAGTCTTCGCCCAGGGCCGGGGTTTGCAGGGAGGCGTCAATGTGTGGCGCGGCCGTTGCGGCGGGGGGGCTGGGCAACTGGCCCGCGCCGTGCACCCAGAAGGAATTGACGGTGGGCAGGCCCTGGCTGCTGCGCTCGTCGTTGAAGGCGTGGGTGTAGAGCAGCATCTGCATCTCGCTGAACAGGCGCTGCAGGGTGCGGGTGGCTTGTTTGTCGGTGCCCTGGGGCATCCAGGTGCGCACGTCGCGGCACAGCACGCGCTCCAGCGATGCGGTGGCCAGGCCCTGCAGGGGCGCGCCCTGGGCCAGCCATCGGGTGGGCTGGTCGTAGGTGAGGGCGATGCCGTCTTCGGCAAACCAGGGCGCCACGATATCCAGCAGCGCGCGCGAGGCGGTTTCGTCCAGCGCCAGTTGGGCGGGGTCGCTCAGGGTGACGTGGTTGGTGCTGACCTGCCACTGGCAGGGGGTGATGAACGCCCAGGCGGTGCTGTCGGCGCCCAGGCCCTGCTGCACCCGGTGCCAGGCGGCCCAGGGGATGCGGCCGTCTTCGGTGGGCAGGCCCAGGCTGTGGGCCAGGGCCACTTCGGCGGGGCTGGAGTAGCTGTTCTCGTCGCCCCAGTGGGCGCGGGCGGTGTCGGGGGTGAGGCGGGCGAGCAGGGCGGCCAGATGGGGCAGCGCCAGGCTGTCCAGGGTTTGCTGGGCTCCGTCGGCGGTGCTGGCCGCGCAGGGGATGAGCAAATGGTGGGGGTCTGACAGGTGCATAGGTGCCGGTATTGTCCGGGATGCCACAATCCGCGTCGCCCACTTCCCCCTACATTCCCCACGTCGCCCAGTTCGGGCGCCGTGGCGGGCGAAATTTCAGGTGACTATGCAACTTCCTTACGAACTGGCCTTGGGCTGGCGCTACACGCGCGCTGGCCGCGCCACGCGGCGCAATGGCTTTATCTCGTTCATCTCGGGCGTGTCCATGCTGGGCATTGCGCTGGGGGTGGCGGCGCTCATCATCGTGCTGAGCGTGATGAACGGCTTCCAAAAAGAGGTGCGCGACCGCATGCTGAGCGTGGTCTCGCACATCGAGATTTTTGCGCCCCACGGCGCAGCGCTGCCCGACCCAGCCCGCACGCTGGCCGAGGCGCAGCAAAACCCTGCCGTCATCGGCGCAGCCCCCTTTGTGGCGGCACAGGCGCTGCTGGCGCGTGGTGAGGACATGAAGGGCACGTTGGTGCGCGGCATTGACCCGGACAAGGAAGGCGCCGTGACTGACCTGGCTGCCACGAATGCCGACGTGCTCAAGCAACTGGTGCCGGGCGCGTTCCATGTGGTGCTGGGGCGTGAGCTGGCCCGTTCGCTGGGCGCGCGTGTGGGCGATGCCGTCACGCTGATCGCACCGGCCGGGCAGGTCACGCCTGCGGGCGTGGTGCCCCGCCTCAAGCAGATGACGGTGGTGGGCACGTTCGATTCGGGCCACTACGAGTACGACTCGGCCCTGGTCATGCTGCACCACGAAGACGCTCAGCGCATCTTTCGCCTCGAAGGTCCCACAGGCGTGCGCCTGAAGCTCAAGGACCTGCACCAAGCCCGCGAGGTGGCGCAGCAGCTGGTGGGCAGCCTGAGTGGCGACCTGCTGATCCGCGACTGGACGCAGCAAAACCGCACTTGGTTTGCCGCCGTGCAGCTCGAAAAACGCATGATGTTCATCATCCTCACGCTGATCGTGGCGGTGGCCGCGTTCAACCTGGTGAGCACGCTGGTGATGACGGTGACGGACAAGCGCGCGGACATCGCCATCCTGCGCACGCTGGGCGCCAGCCCGAAAAGCATCATGGGCATCTTTGTGGTGCAGGGCGCCATGGTGGGCGTGATCGGCACCTGCGTGGGCCTGCTGCTGGGCCTGGGTATTGCCGCCAACATCGATGTGATCGTCCCGGCCATTGAGCGGGCGCTGAACGCCAGCTTCCTGCCCAAGGACATTTACCTCATCAGCAAGATGCCCAGCGAGCCGCAGGCCAGCGACATCGTGCCCATCGGCGTCATTTCTTTGGTGCTGGCCTTTGTGGCCACGCTGTACCCCAGCTGGCGCGCCAGCCGCGTCAATCCCGCAGAGGCACTCCGCTATGAATAATGTAGCTGCTCGCGCTTATTCAGAGGGCGCTACAGGCCAAAATGGCCAAAATTCTCTGAGTGGTGAGGTGGTGCTCGAAGCCAAGGGCCTGACCAAGCGCTTCACCGAAGGCCGCCTGGATGTCACGGTGCTGCACGGTGTGGACCTGCAGATCCGTGCGGGCGAGGCGTTGGCCATCGTCGGCGCTTCGGGCTCGGGCAAGAGCACGCTGCTGCACTTGCTGGGCGGGCTGGATGCGCCCACGGCAGGCTCGGTGCGGCTCAAGGGCTCAGAGTTGTCCACCCTCTCGCCCGAGCGGCAGGGCCAGTTGCGTAACCAGCACCTGGGCTTTATCTACCAGTTCCACCACCTGCTGCCGGAGTTCAGTGCGCTCGACAACGTGGCCATGCCGCTGCGCATTCGCCGCCTGCCGCTGGTGCAGTGCCATGCCGAGGCGGCGCGCGTGCTCACCGCCGTGGGCTTGAAGGATCGCCTGCAACACCGCCCGGCCGAGCTGTCCGGCGGCGAGCGCCAGCGCGTGGCCATCGCCCGCGCCCTGGTCACCCGCCCCGGCTGCGTGCTGGCCGATGAGCCCACCGGCAACCTGGACCGCAACACCGCCGATGGCGTGTTTGACCTGATGCTGCAACTCGCCCGCGACCAAGGCACGGCGTTTGTGATGGTGACGCACGACGAATCGCTGGCGGCGCGCTGCCACCGGGTGGTGCGCCTGGTGCAAGGGCGGCTGTCCGAGCCCTCTGCGTAAAAGCGGTTGACGGTCCCCTGCGAGATCGTCAACAGGCTCCTGGCTATAGGCATCCGTGTATAGGCGCCCGTGGCTTTGTGCCCACGGGCGTCTCTCATTTTGGGCTCGCACCAGACAACCCGGCCGTATTTGGGTTGTTTTGTTACAGAACGTGTGCAGAATGGGGCATCCTCCGTGCGCTGCCATCAGCGCAGTGCAGTCGCCGACCAGGGCAGGGCAGTCAGGAGGGGAAGGGCTATCGATGGAGGGTTCCTTGCCAAACCAGACCCAGGACCAGGAAGAGGCCCGGCGGCTGGCCGCTTTGCGCGACCTGCTGGTGCTGGACACTTCGCCCGAGCCTCTGTTTGATTCCATCGCCCACATGGCCGCCGAGATGTGCGGGGCCCCCATTGCGCTGATCAGTCTGCTGGACGAGCACCGGCAATGGTTCAAGTCCAACGTGGGGTTGCCTGGGGTGACAGAGACCGCGCGCGATGTGGCGTTTTGCGCGCACGCCATCCTCACGCCCGACGTCATGGAGGTGGGTGATGCCACCCTGGACACCCGCTTTGTATGCAACCCCTTGGTCACGGCGGAGCCCCATATCCGTTTTTACGCCGGAGCGCCGCTGCATGCGCCCGGCGGTGAACGGG
Source organism: Acidovorax sp. 1608163 (assembly GCF_003669015.1). NCBI lineage: Bacteria > Pseudomonadati > Pseudomonadota > Betaproteobacteria > Burkholderiales > Comamonadaceae > Acidovorax > Acidovorax sp. 1608163. The sequence goes on along the minus strand of NZ_CP033069.1, from coordinate 3,435,337 downwards.
TGGGCACGTTGTGTGTGATTGACCGCCAAGCGCGGCAGTTGAGCGCGCAGCAGCGTGCGGCACTGCAATCGCTCTCACACCTGGCTGCACAGGCCCTGGCCATGCGCCGCGACTTGCTGACGCGGGCCTTCAGCGTGCGTGACGATTACGAAAAAGCGCTGGCCGAAAGCGAAGCCCGTTACCGCACCATGGTGGAGGGGCAGGGCGAGATGGTCGCGCTGTCGTGGGCCGATGGCGAGATTTTTTATGCCAATCCGGCCTACGCGAGGCTCGCGGGCATGGAAGGGCAGAGCATGGTGGGGTGCAACCTGTACGACTATGTGAAGCCCCAAGACCGCGATGTTTTGCGCCAGCGCCTGGCCGATGTGTTTCGCACCGGCCAGCGCTGTGAAGGTGAAGACCGCATGGTCCACACCCCCAAAGAGGGCGGGGAACGCTGGGTCTCCTGGATCAACAGCCTGTTGCGTGACCCCCAGGGGCGGCCCTATCTGCACTCGGTGGGGCGGGACATTTCTGCCCAGAAAGAGGCTGCACGTGCTTTGCGTGCCAGCGAGCAGCTGCTCGAACGCATTGGCAACGTGGCGGGCGTGGGCGGGTGGGAGCGCGATTTGGTCACTGGCCATTCGGCCTGGACGGTGCAGATGCAGCGCATCCACGAAACCGAGCCGGGCGTGGTGCCCGCCATGCGGGATGCCCTGGATTTTTACGAGCCCCATGCCCGCCCATTGATCCACAAGGCGGTGGAGCGCGCCGTCCAGACCGGCGAGCCGTGGGACCTGGAGCTGCCCGCCGTCACCGCCAAGGGCAAGCGCCTGTGGCTGCGCTCGTTTGGCGAGGCAGAGCGGCGCGACGGCGTCACCGTGCGCCTGGTGGGGGCGGTACAAGACATCACCCAGCGTGTGCAGGCCGAGCGTGCACGGCGCATGCTGTCCGACATCATCGAGAGCACGTCGGACTTTGTGGTGCAGGCCTCGGTGCAGGGTGAAATCACCTACCTCAACCCCGCTGCAAGGGCCCTGCTGGGGTTGGCGCCCGAGGTGCCTGCGTCCAGCGTGCAGCTCTCCCAACTGCTGCCGCCCGACATGCTGCAGCTGCATGCCGAGGTGGTGGTGCCCGAGGTGCAGCGCAACAGCCTGTGGACGGGCGAGATCACGGTGTGCGGCGCAGGCGGGCGCCTGCTGCCGGTGAGCCACATGGTGATCGGGCACCGTGACCTGCAGGGCAAGCTGGAGCACTTGTCCGGGGTGATGCGCGACATCTCGCACGCCGAGCAGGCCCGCCAGGAGCTGCTGCGCCAGACCAACACCTTGCGCTCGGTGACCGAGGTGGTGCCTGCCCAAGTGGCCGTGGTGGGCTCCGATTTGCGATACCGCTTCATCAACAGCGCCTTTGAGCGCTGGCATGGCAAGCGGCGCGACGAGGTGGTGGGCCATTTGCTGCAAGAGGTGCTGGGCGAGGCCGAGCACCAGCGCAGCCTGCCCATGGTGCAGCGCGTGTTGGCGGGAGAGACGGTCACCTTTGAAAAAGACTATGCGCACCGCGCGCCTGCGAGCCACCTGTCCATCCACTACATGCCCCTGCGCACCGAGTCGGGCGAGGTCGATGGTTTTGTGGCCATGGCCCAGGACATTACCGAGCACCGCCAAGAAGCCGGGCGGCTGCTGGCCTTGTCGCAGCGCGACCCCCTCACGGGCCTGCTCAACCGCGCCGGGCTGGACGCCTACATGCAGCGCAGCCTGGCCCAGGGCGGCGGTGCCCACATGGCGCTGTTGTACATTGATCTGGACTGTTTCAAGCCCGTGAACGACACCTACGGCCACCCCGTGGGGGATGAGCTGCTCAAGCTGTTTGCCCAGCGCCTGCGCTCGCTGGTGCGCCCGCGCGACGCGGTGGCCCGCCTGGGCGGCGATGAGTTTGCCGTGGTGCTGGAGCAGGTGCGCGAGCTGGACCACGCCCGCACCGTGGCCGCCAAGATTGTGGAGGCGGCCCAGGCGCCTTTCGAGCTTCAGGCTGCCACCGTCTTTGTGGGCGCCAGCGTGGGGCTGGCGTTTGGCGTGGACCCCGCCAAAGGCGCCACAGACCTGATCGCCCGTGCCGACGCCAAGCTCTACCTGGCCAAGCGCAACGGGCGCGGGCGCTTCGAGGGGCCGCCCGGGGAGGCGTGAGCGCCCTTGGGGCATCATGCCGCCATGACTTTCTGGATAGACACCCACGCTCATCTGGACGCCCCCGAACTGGCGCACGACGTAGACGCGGTGCGCCAGCACGCCGCGCAGGCCGGGGTGGCGCACTGCGTGCTGCCCGCCGTGGAGCGCAGCAACTGGGACACCGTGCGCCTGCTGGCCCACCGGCATGGTGACAGCTACGCCCTGGGCATTCACCCCCTGTACACCGGCCGCGCGCAGGACGAAGACCTGCAGCACCTGGCCGACGCCCTGCAGCAGCACCGCAGCGACCCGCGCTTGGTGGCGGTGGGCGAGATCGGGCTCGACTTCTTTGTGCCGGGGCTGGACAACGCGCGCCAGCAGCGCTTTTACCGCGCGCAACTGGTGCTGGCGCGGCAACTGGATCTGCCGGTGATTCTGCATGTGCGCCGCTCGGCCGACTTGCTGCTCAAGGCCCTGCGCGAGGTGAAGGTGCGCGGGGGCATCGCGCACGCCTTCAATGGCAGCTTGCAGCAGGCACAGGCTTTCATCGATCTGGGCTTCAAGCTGGGGTTTGGCGGCGCCGTGACGTACGACCGGGCCCTGCAGCTGCGCCGCCTGGCGGCCGAGTTGCCACTGGACAGCCTGGTGATGGAGACCGATGCCCCCGACATACCGCCCCACTGGCTGTACACCACCGCTGCGCAGCGCGCACAGGGCCAGGCCCAGGGGCGCAACACCCCCGCCGAGCTGCCCCGCATTGCGCAGGTGGTGGCCCAGCTGCGCGGCATGGCGCTGCCAGAGCTGGCGCAGGCGACCACCGCCAACGCCTGTGCCGCCTTGCCGGGGCTGTCTTTAATTTTCAATAAAAAATGGCCCTAGCGCTTTACCTATAAGCGCTGGCAGCTACGGTTTTGGTAGCATTTCAAGAGCGGACACCGGCGGGATACATTCCAGATACGTGAGCGCATCACAATGCTGGGCATGAAAAAGATGGAGGGCGGTGTGCCCGTGAAAGCCCCCAAATCCCCAGGTTTCGCCGACCTCCCCCCATCCGTCGCAGCCGCCCCCTCGTTGGCGGCCCCTGGCGCGCCCACCCGGCTGGTGGGGTTGCCGCCGGTGGTGTCGGGCCGCACGGTGGTGTTGATACTGGGCAGCTTCCCAGGGGCGGCGTCGCTCAAGGCGCAGCAGTATTACGGCCACCCGCAAAACCACTTTTGGCGCATTTTGCAAAGCCTGTGGCCCCAGCACCCGCTGCCGCCTGCGGGGCCGCAGCACTATGCCCAGCGCTGTGCCTGGCTGCTGGAGCGTCGCCTGGGTGTGTGGGATGTGTACGCGAGCTGCGAGCGCGAGGGCAGCCTGGACACCAGCATCCGCCGCGCTGTGGTCAATGATTTTGCGCAGTTGCTGCGCGAATGCCCCGCGCTGCGCGCCATCGCCCACAATGGCGGGGAAAGCTTCAAGCACAGTGCGGCGGTGCGCCAGCAGTGGGCGGGTGTGCATGCCGATGCCCAGGTGCAGTCGGCCCTTCTGCCCTCTACCAGCCCGGCCAACGCCTCTTGGAGCTTTGAACGTAAACAGACCGCGTGGGCCCAGTTGATGGCCGCGCACGGATTGCTTTGAACCCATGACCCGCAAAAAAAATACCCTCCCCGAGCTGCCAGAAGTCAGCGTCTCTGACGATGGCGAAGTGCGCCACCTGCACCTGGGCACGCCCTGGATCCAGGGCTCCATGCGCGTGGACGACCCCTTTGTGCTCGAGCTGGAATACGTGCAGCGCATGATGGCTTGGCTGCTGTTTGTGGAGCCCACCTCCGTCACCAAGCGCCACGCCATGCAGCTGGGGCTGGGGGCCGGGGCCATCACCAAGTTCTGCCACAAAAAGCTGCGCCTGTGCGCCACTGCCATCGAGCTGAACCCGCAGGTGCTGGCCGTGTGCCGCCAGTGGTTCAAGCTGCCGCCCGATGGCGCCAAGCTGCGCGTGGTGCTGGCCGATGCGGCCGAGGAAATCAAGAACCCCATGTGGCTGGGCACGGTGGACGCACTGGCGGTGGACCTGTACGACCATGAGGCCGCAGCCCCGGTGCTCGACAGCCCCGATTTTTACGCCGACTGCCGCGCGCTGCTGTCGGACGATGGCTGCATGACGGTGAACCTGTTCGGCCGCTCGTCGAGCTATGAGCGCAGCCTTAAAAGCATGGCCAGCGCGTTTGGCGAAGACGCGCTGTGGGCCTTCAAGCCCACCCGCGAGGGCAACACCGTGGTGCTGGCACAGCGCACCCCCTCGCGCCCCAAGCGTGCCGAGCTGATGGCGCGGGCCGAGGTGGTGCAAGAGCGTTGGGGCTTGCCTGCCACCAAGTGGGTGCGCGTGTTCAAACCCGTTGCGGCATAGCGGGCCGGATGGGGCTGGTGCTCCCTGGGCCTTTTTGATTTTTCCGGTTTTCTTTCGGTCTCTTCTGGTCTCTTTTGGTCTTTTCTAGGTTTTTGCCATGTCCCCTCACACTGCGACCGCTGCACGTACTTCTGCCACCTCTTTTTCAGGCCCGCTGGTCTGGCGCAAGGTGGTGGACTGGCTGAGCGCGGACGGTGTGATATCTGCCGAAGAAGCGCAGCGCACCATTGCCCGCTGCTCTCAGGCCGAGAGCGCACAAAACCCGCTGGTGCGCCTGGCCAACGTGGCCATGTCTCGGGCCAGCGATGGCCGGCCACTCGATATCGAGGCCCTGACCGAATACCTGGCCAAGCGCGCGGGCCTGCCCTACCTGCGCATTGACCCGCTGAAGGTGGATGTGGGCCGCGTGGCCGACACCATGAGCGCCTCATACGCCGAGCGCCACAAGGTGCTGCCCGTGCAGGTGACGCCCAAGGAGGTGGTGGTGGCCACGGCCGAGCCCTTCATCACCGATTGGGTGGGCGAGGTCGAGCGCCAGTCGCGCCGCACGGTGCGCCGCGTGGTGGCCAACCCGCAAGACATCCACCGCTTCACGGCCGAGTTTTTTGCGCTCGCCAAGTCCGTGCGCTCTGCCCAAAAGGCGGGTGGCGCCAATGCGGGCAGCAGCTTTGAGCAGCTGGTGGAGCTGGGCAAGACCAACAAGCAGCTCGATGCCAATGACCAGGGCGTGGTCAAGGTGGTGGACTGGCTGTGGCAGTACGCCTTTGACCAGCGCGCCAGCGACATCCACCTGGAGCCCCGGCGCGAGCAGGGCGTGATCCGGTTTCGCATCGACGGTGTGCTGCACCCTGTCTACCAGATGCCCATGGGTGTGCACAACGCCATGGTCTCGCGCATCAAGCTGCTGGGCCGCATCGACGTGGTGGAAAAGCGCCGCCCGCAGGACGGCCGCATCAAGACCCGCAACCCGCGCGGCGAAGAGGTGGAAATGCGCTTGTCCACGCTGCCCACGGCGTTTGGCGAGAAGATGGTGATGCGGATTTTTGACCCCGACAACGCCGTGAAAGACCTGGATGCGCTGGGCTTTTCGCTGCACGATGCGCAGCGCTGGGAAGGCTTGGTCAAGCGCCCGCACGGCATCATTTTGGTGACGGGGCCCACGGGCTCGGGCAAGACGACCACGCTGTACTCCACGCTCAAGCGCGTGGCCACCGAAGAGGTCAATGTGAGCACGGTGGAAGACCCGATCGAAATGATCGAGCCCAGCTTCAACCAGACGCAGGTGCAGCCCCAGCTCGACTTCAATTTTGCCGAAGGCCTGCGCGCCCTCATGCGGCAGGACCCCGACATCATCATGGTGGGCGAAATCCGCGATCTGGAAACCGCGGAGATGGCGATCCAGGCGGCGCTGACGGGGCACTTGGTGTTCTCGACCCTGCACACCAACGACGCTCCGAGCGCCATCACGCGGATGATGGAGCTGGGTGTTCCGTCCTACCTCATCAACGCCACGCTGCTGGGTGTGCTGGCCCAGCGGCTGGTGCGCACCTTTTGCAAGCACTGCAAGCAGCCTGACGAGGCGGCCCAGCGCGAGACGCTGGCCGATGTGGTCAAGCCCTGGAAGCTCAATGGTGCCTACCAGCCCTACAAGGCCGTGGGCTGCGTGGACTGCCGCATGACGGGCTTTCAGGGGCGCATGGGGCTGTATGAGTTGCTCACGGTGACCGAGACGCTCAAGGACAAGATCAACCAGGCCCCTTCCATCGACGCGCTGCGCCGCCAGGCAGTGCAAGACGGCATGCGCCCGCTGCGCCTGGCTGGGGCACTGCGCGTGGCCGAGGGCGTGACTTCGCTGGACGAGGTGATCGCGGCCACGCCGCCGCTTGAATAGAGCATTGCAAGGGTCGGGGTTTTCCCGGGGTGTGTCTCCTCTCCCATAGGGGCGTTACCGAATGTAGGTGGAATCCACATCGAGTCGCTGGACCCGGGCCACCACAATCGGCCGATCCGAATTTCCTGAAGGGGACACACTCGTGAATATCAAGAGTCAGAAAGACTTTTTTTCCGGCCTCATGTTTATGGGCGTCGGGACAGCGTTTGCGTGGGGAGCGACCACGTACAACATCGGCAATGGAGCCCGCATGGGCCCCGGCTATTTCCCACTGATCCTGGGTATCTTGCTGGCCATCATCGGCTTGGTGATCACCTTCAAGGCGACCACCGTGGAGACCGCCGATGGCGACAAGATCGGCAAGTGGGCCTGGAAGCCGCTGTTCTTCATCCTGGCAGCCAACTTTGCGTTTGGCATCTTGCTCGGCGGCCTGCCCAGCATCGGTGTCCCCGCCATGGGCCTGATCGTTGGCATCTACGCCTTGACCTTCATTGCCAGCCTGGCGGGCAATGAGTTCAATGCCAAGGCCGTGTTTGTGCTGGCCACCGTGTTGGCGGCTGGCAGCTATGTGGCTTTCGTGTGGGCGCTGAAGTTGCAGTTCCCGGTGTGGCCTAGTTTCATTTCGGGTTAAGGCAGGAGCACCTCCATGGACTTGATTAACAACCTGGCGCTCGGCTTCGGCGTCGCCTTTACGTTCCAAAACCTCGTTTACTGCTTTATCGGCTGCCTGTTGGGCACGCTGATTGGTGTGTTGCCAGGCATTGGCCCTGTGGCCACCATCGCCATGCTGCTGCCCGCCACTTACGCGCTGCCCCCTGTGGCTGCGCTGATCATGCTGGCCGGTATTTACTACGGCGCGCAATACGGTGGTTCGACCACCGCCATCTTGGTGAACTTGCCTGGCGAGTCTTCGTCGGTGGTGACGGTGATCGATGGCTATCAGATGGCGCGCAAGGGCCGAGCGGGTCCTGCGTTGGCGGCTGCGGGCCTGGGCTCGTTCTTCGCTGGCTGCGTGGGCACGCTGATCCTGGCGGCCTTCGCTCCTCCGCTGACCGAAGTGGCCTTCAAGTTCGGCCCTGCCGAATACTTCTCGCTGATGGTGCTGGGCCTGATTGGCGCCGTGGTGCTGGCCTCGGGCTCGCTGCTCAAGGCTGTGGCCATGATCGTATTGGGTCTGCTGCTGGGTTTGGTGGGTACCGACGTGAACTCGGGTGTGGCCCGTTTCAGCTTCGACATCCCTGAACTGACCGACGGCATTGGCTTCGTGACCATCGCCATGGGCGTGTTTGGTTACGGCGAAATCATTGCCAACCTGTCGCGCCCTGATGAAGACCGCGAAGTGTTCACAGCCAAGGTGGAAGGCCTGTTCCCCACCAAGGAAGACTTCAAGAACATGGTGCCAGCCGTGCTGCGCGGTACGTTGCTGGGCTCTGCTCTGGGTATCTTGCCCGGCGGCGGTGCGTTGCTGGCCGCGTTTGCTGCCTACACGCTCGAAAAGAAGACCAAGCTGCGTCCTGGCGAAGTGCCTTTCGGCCAAGGCAACATCCGTGGTGTGGCCTCGCCTGAGTCTGCCAACAACGCGGGTTCGCAAACCTCGTTCATTCCACTGCTGACCCTGGGTATCCCCCCAACGCAGTGATGGCGCTGATGGTGGGTGCGATGACCATCCACAACATCCAGCCTGGTCCCCAGGTGATGACCAGCAACCCAGAACTGTTCTGGGGCCTGATCGCTTCGATGTGGATCGGCAACGCCATGCTCGTGATCCTGAACCTGCCGCTGATCGGCATCTGGATCAAGCTGCTCACCGTGCCTTACCGCTGGTTGTTCCCCTCCATCGTGCTGTTCTGCGCGGTGGGTGTGTACTCCACCAACAACAACACGTTTGACGTGTGGATGGTGGGCGCGTTTGGCTTGATTGGCTACATCTTCCACAAGCTGGGTACCGAGCCTGCACCGTTGCTGCTGGGCTTCATCCTGGGCCCGATGATGGAAGAAAACCTGCGCCGTGCGCTGCTGCTGTCGCGTGGTGACTGGAGCGTGTTTGTCACGCGTCCGCTGTCGGCCGGTTTGTTGGCAGCTGCTCTGCTGCTGCTGATCATCGTGCTGCTGCCTGCCGTGAAGAACAAGCGCGAAGAAGCCTTCGTCGAGGAATAAGCCAGTGGGGCGGGGCAAAGGCCCGCGCCCCTTTGGACTTGCGCCCTACCAAAACAACGGCACCTTCGGGTGCCGTTGTTTTTTGTCGTTGGGTCTCAGGTCGTGCAAGGGGCTCGGTACACAATGGTGGCCAGCCTTCAGGGATTTCCATGCCACCCACGATCCGCCCCACGCAGCACCCGCACCGGGTCTTGCTGCACAACGAAATCCACGCCCGCCCGCCAGAGGCCATGTCTTCGCCCCTGGCCATCGCCCATGTCGTGATGCTGGCCGATGCCGCAGAACGCGAGGCCAGCCGGGCGCATGTGGCCGCGCTGCTCAGAGACCACCATCTGGCTTTGCCCGATGCAGACACCACCCACTTGCGCATGGACCTGGGGGCCTTTCGCATTCGCTGGGAACTGCACACCGAGTTTGTCTCCTGGACCTTCATGGTGCCCACGGCCATGGACGCGTTTGGAGAGCGCGAGCCCGTGAGTGCGACGACGGCGGTGCCGCGTGAGTGGCTGGCCGCTTTGCCGGGGCAGTGCCTTTGTAGCCTGAACTTGTGGGCGTTGCCCACGCACCAGTTTGGGTCCGGCACGCTCGTCAAGCATGTGCTGCACGAAGACACGCTGGTGGCATCGACCGTGGCCGATGGGCACGGTGAGGTGTACACCGACTTCGCCATCCATGCCGATGGTTTTTCGCGCATGGTGCTGCTGGCCGGTGGCATGACGCCCCGCCGCCTGGGCCGCCTGGTGCAGCGCCTGCTGGAAATTGAAACCTACCGCATGGCCGCGCTGCTGGGCCTGCCTGCTGCGCGCGAGGCTTCTTCTGTACTGGCCTTTGCCGAGCGCGAGCTGGCCGAGCTGGCCAACGCCATCCGCACGGCCAACCGCGACGATGAGCCCGCGCTGCTGGACCGCCTGACCCGGCTGGCCGGGCAGGTGGAGAGCCAGTACGCGGCCACGCATTCCCGCTTCTCGGCCAGCAGCGCTTACTTTGAACTGGTGGACAAGCGCATCCAGGACATTGCCGAGTCGCGCCTGGCAGGCATGCAGACCATCGGTGAGTTCATGGACCGGCGCCTGACCCCTGCGCGCAGCACCTGTGAGTGGGCCGCGCGCCGCCAGGATGCGCTGTCGCAGCGGGTCTCGCGCATGAGCAATCTGCTGCGCACCCGGGTCGAGATCGAGCAGCAGCAAAGCAGCCAGGCCTTGCTGGCCACCATGAACCAGCGGCAGGATTTGCAGCTCAAGCTGCAGTCCACGGTGGAGGGCCTGTCGGTGGCTGCCATCACCTACTACATCGTGGGCTTGGTGTCTTACCTGGCCAAAGGGGGCAAAGCGCTGGGGTGGCCGCTGTCACCAGAATCCACCGCGGCCATCGCCATCCCTGTGGTGGCCCTGGGGGTCTGGTGGTCGCTGCGGCGCTTGCACCACCGGCTGTTCCGCAAGCACTGAGGTTTTTACAGGGCTGCTTGCCCTTTGGGCTCCTGTGAGGCTGCCCGAGGTGTGCGCTTTGCAGGCATCTTGTGCGGCGTGGCCCGCCACCCTCAGTTCCGATGCCCGTCAGGCTCGGGGCCGTGCCACACTGGCACGTGCCGGTGCTGTTTGCGATGCACTCGGCGTGTGCCGATGTGTCGGCCGTTGCTTACCCCGTCGCTTGCCCCTTTGCTAGGAAGAATGCCCGTGTCCAATCCCGCCCCCGCATCGCCAGCCAAACCTCCTGCCTCTGGCTTGGCGGTAGGTCTTGCGCTGGCGTTGCTGGGCTCCATCGCCTTCAGCGCCAAGGCCATCATCGTCAAGTTGGCCTACCGGCATGGGGTGGATGCGGTCACGCTCATCATGTACCGCATGCTGTTTGCGCTGCCCATCTTTGCCGCGATGGCCTGGTGGGCCAGCCGGGGCAAGCCGCCGTTGTCGCGCAAGGATGTGTGGGGGGTGCTGGGGCTGGGGGTGACGGGGTATTACCTGGCCAGCTTTCTGGATTTTGCCGGGCTGGTCTACATCACGGCCAGCCTGGAGCGGCTGATTCTCTATCTCAACCCCACCTTGGTGGTGCTGCTGGGCTGGGCGCTGTACGGCAAGCGCATCCATTGGGGGCAGGCGGTGGGCATGCTCATCAGCTACTGCGGGGTGGTGCTGGTCTTTGGGCTAGAGGCCCAATCGCAGGGCGGGCAGGCGGCGTGGGGGGCGTTGCTGGTGTTTCTCAGCGCTGTGAGCTATGCCGTTTACCTTGTGTACAGCGGAGAGATGGTCCAGCGCATCGGCGCATTGCGCCTGGTCGGGCTCGCCACCACCGTGGCGTGCATCTGCTGTCTGGTTCAGTTTGTGGTGCTGCGGCCGCTCAGTGCCGCCATCGTGGCCCCGCAGGTGCTGTGGTTGTCGGTGCTCAACGCCACGCTGTGCACGGCGGCACCGGTGCTCATGGTGATGATGGCCATTGAGCGCATTGGGGCCGGTATGGCGGCGCAGGCTGGCATGGTGGGGCCCTTGTCCACCATCTTCATGGGCATCTGGATCTTGGGGGAGCCCTTCACGCTGTGGCTGGCCGTGGGCACCTGCCTGGTGGTGGCGGGGATCTTTGTGTTCACCCGCCTGGCGCGCAAGGCGGTGGGAGGCTAGCCAGGAGCCCGCAGCGCGGGCCCCTGCTTTTTTGGGGGGCTGCCTTACTTGTTGTTGCCCCAGCTGTTGGCACCACCGTTGTTGTTGTTGTTGTTGTTGTTGTTGTTGCCCATGCCCCAGTTGTTATTGTTGCCCGACGAATAGGTCGACAGGCCCGGGGCCGCAGGGGCTTGTGGGTTGTTGCTGGGAGGGCGCTGGTAGGCCGATGCCTTGTTGCCATTGCCCGTGTTGGCGTTGCGTGCCCCTTGCTGTCCCTTGGTGGGGGCGGGGGTCTCTTCGCCCATGTCGTCATCTTCCCCATCTTGCGACTGGTGGGCTCCGGCGGGGGCCTGTGCGCCTTTGCCATTCCCCCAGCCCCGCGTGCCGGCGGTGCTGGTGGGGGTGGTGGTGCTGGTGCCGCCCCGGCCCAGCACGCCGCCCAGGGTGCGCATGTTGCCGGTGCTGGCGTTGTTGTTGCCCGATGGGGCTGCTGAGTTGGCGGCCCCCATGTCGAAGTTGTGCACCCAGCCGCTGGCGCCCTCAGGGGTTTGCACCTTGACCCACGGGCCATTGCGCTCGGAAGTCCGCGTGACCTGCGTGTTGGCGGGGATGGAGCCCAGACTGGGGGCGTTGTCTGCGGGGGATTCGCGCAGTTCCGTCGAGCGTTTGACCACGGCAGTCTGCGCGTGCGCCGTGCCAAAGGGGATCGCAACAGTCAAAGCCAAGCCGCTGGCAAGGGCTAGGTGGTTCAGCCAGTTCATGGTGGATGCCTCAATTTATGATGCTTTGGAATCAAGCATCAACATTCAAACCGGAGATTGTTATGGATTTGGGAATTGCGGGCAAATGGGCGCTGGTGTGTGGTGCCAGCAAAGGCTTGGGGTTGGGGTGCGCGCAGGCCTTGGTGCGCGAGGGTGTGAACGTGGTGATCAACGCTCGCAACGCCGATGTGCTGGCTCAGTCTGCTGCAAAATTGATAGCTGACAGCGCCATTCAGATCAGCGCTGGAGGGCTGAAACACCCGCAACCTGTGGTGATCGCCGTCGCGGCCGACATCACCACGGCGCAGGGCCGTGATGCGGTGTTTGCCGCAGCAGGCGGGCCGGGGCGCGACTTTGACATTGTGGTCACCAATGCGGGTGGGCCACCCCCAGGGGACTTTCGTGACTGGGGCCGAGATGCTTGGATCAAAGCGGTGGACGCCAATATGCTCACGCCCATTGAGCTGATCAAGGCCACTGTGGATGGCATGGCGGCGCGCGGTTTTGGTCGGGTGATCAACATCACCTCCAGCGCGGTGAAGGCGCCGATTGACGTGTTGGGTTTGTCCAACGGTGCGCGCAGCGGCCTCACGGGCTTTGTGGCGGGTGTGGCCCGCAGCAAGCTGGCTGCGCAGGGTGTCACCATCAACAACCTGCTGCCCGGCAAGTTCGATACCGACCGGCTCGCAGCCACCATCGGCGCGGCTGCGGCCAAGACGGGCAAGGCACTGGATGAAATCCGCGCGTCGCAGCAGGCGCAGATTCCCGCCGGGCGGTATGGCACGCCTGAGGAGTTCGGGGCTATTTGCGCATTTTTGTGCAGCGTGCATGCTGCCTACATGACGGGCCAGAATGTGTTGGCCGACGGCGGCGCTTACCCAGGGGCTTGAGCCCGGTCAAGTCGTGCAACGCAGGTGAGCGGTGCTCGAGGTGGGCGCCTGCTCTTGATTAGTGTCAATTAAATGTGTCCAAACGTGGTTATTTGGGGGATGGTGCGGGCGTAGCGTAGGCACAATGGGCGCCGCTACGCCTGTGGCCCGCAGGGTGGTGCTTTTTGGCTTTTCCGATTGGGAGAAGCAAGACTCCTCACAAACCAGGGTTGTCCGGCTGCCATGTTTCGCCTATCACGTCCGCTGCGATTGCTTCGCCACTGCGCTGCTCTGGCGTGCTGCTGCGCGGGCGGTTTGGTGGCTACGGCGGCATGGCCCCAGGCCAAGCCGCAGGCGGCGCCTTACCACCTGCGTGTCGTGGGGGCTTGGCAGACCTGAGCCAATACACGCGCCGCGAAGAGCCGTTTTGGAAGCATGACCTCGCCCGCCTGAGCGGTGGGCGCTACAGCGCTGAGATCGTCCCTTTTGACCGTGCTGGCGTGCCGGGCACCGAAATGCTGCGCTTGTTGCAGCTGGGGGTGGTGCCGTTTGGCACGGCGCTGATGAGCTCCTTCACGGCGCAGTACCCCGAGTACACCGCCCCCGATCTGGCGGGGTTGAACCCTGACATTGCCACCCTGCGCAGCACGCTGGCGGCATTCCGCCCCTACCTGGAAAAGACACTGCGCGAGCAGCATGGGGTGGAGCCTCTGGCCATTTACGTATACCCAGCCCAGGTGGTGTTTTGCGGCAAGCCATTGCGTGGGCTGTCGGACTTGTCGGGGCGGCGGGTGCGTGTGTCCTCGTCCACCCAGGCTGATTTTGTGAGCGCCCTGGGCGCAGAGCCCGTACTGACGGGGTTTGCGCAGATCGTGCCCAGCTTCACGGCGGGCAACACCGACTGCGCCATCACCGGCACCATGTCGGGCAACACCTTGGGTTTGCACACCCTCATGACCCATGTGCACGCCCTGCCTGTGACTTGGGGGCTGGCGGTGTTTGGGGCCAATCGCACGGCCTGGGCGGCGTTGCCTGCAGACCTGCGCGAGTTGTTGCGGCGCGAGTTGCCCAAGCTGGAGTCCTCCATCTGGGCGGAGTCCGAGCGGGAAACAGCCGATGGCATGGCCTGCAACCGGGGGGCGGCAGAGTGCGTTGGTGGGCGCAAGGGGCGTCTGGTGGTGGTGCCTGTGTCGGCGCAGGATGAGCGCCGCCGCAGTGAGATCCTGGCATCGACCGTGCTCCCACGTTGGCTGCAGCGCTGTGGCGCCCGCTGTGCCCAGGTCTGGAACTCCACCATCGGGCCGGTGCGCGGCATCATGGCCCCTAAAGCCCCATGAACGTGGCGGTACCCCGGCGCATCAAACTTTTCGTGTGGGGCGGTGTCGCGTCGTTCGTGCTGGCCGTGGTGGCCGTGGCCGTTACCCTCATCCTGAACGCCCGGCAGGTGGCGCTGGCCGATAGTGCCAGCGGTGCCAGTCGATTTGTGTCCAGCGCGGAGTCGGCGCTCAACCGCTCCTTGCTGGCGGTGGACGTATTGTTGGCCAGCATGGACGAGATGCTGGAGCTGTCAGGCGCGCGCCCCGAGTGGCTGGACCCTGAGGTAGCCAGCCAACGCCTGCGCAGCTCTGCCCGCCAGAACCTGATGGTGCGCTATGTGGCGCTGTTGGACACGCAGGGGCGCGTGTTCGCTTCGTCTGACGCGGCCGGGGCCTCGCTATCGGTGTCACTGCCTGCGGGCTTTGCGGCATCGGTGTTTGAACAACCGGTCTCGATGCTGATGGTCAGCGCACCGGCCGTGAGCTTTGTCAGCGCCGAGCGTGTGCTGTACCTGGCCCGGCAGATGCGGCTGGTCGATGGCACCCAGATGTTGGCCGTGGCCGAAGTGCCGGTCAGCGCGCTGGCGGGTGTACTCACCCAGGGCATGGACATCGCAGGGCTGCAAGTGACGCTGGAACGCGCCGCGGGCCAGGCGCTGCTCACCATGCCTCGGCAAGAAGACGCGCTGGCCCGCTCCCTGGCGCCGCCGCTGGCCGATCTGGATGTGCTGGGCCCGGCATGGCAAGCGCGTGCGCGTTTGAGTGGGGCGCTGGCCCTGGTGGTGTACCGGCCTTTGATGTACCAGGACTTGCGCATCGCCGCGAGCGTGCCGCGTGACGATGCGCTGGTGGCCTGGCGTTCTACCCGCGACGGCATCCTGCTCACGACCTTGGGTTTTGTGGTGATGATGGTGTTGGTGGGCGCGGTGTCCATGCGCTACCTCGACCGCATGACGCAGGCCCGCCTGGCCATTGCCCACTCCAAGGCCACGCTGGACGAAGCCCTGGAGTCCATGGTCAGCGGCTTTGTCTTGCTCGACAGCCAGATGCGCCTGGTGCAGTGGAACCGGCGTTTTGAAGAAATTTACCCCTGGCTCAAGGGCCAATTGGCAGCGCAGGTGCCCTTTCGGGAACTGCTGATGGAAAAGGCCCGCCACCACCTGGACAACGCCAGTGCCGAGGAGCAATTGCGCTGGGTGGAGCACCGCGTGGCAGTGCAGCGCAACCCTCAGGGCCCACATGAGCAGGGCCTGCCCGATGGGCGCGTGATCCAGGTCACCGAGCGTGCCACGCCCGATGCAGGCCTGGTGATCACCTACCACGACGTGACCGAGCTGCGCCGCGCGAGCGCCGAGATCGAAAACCTGGCTTTCTACGACCCGCTCACCGGCTTGCCCAACCGCCGTTTGCTGATGGACCGCATCCAGCAGACGGTGGCCGCCAGCGCCCGCAGCGGCCTGCATGGCGCCTTGCTGTTTCTGGACCTGGACCATTTCAAAACCCTCAACGACACCCTGGGTCATGAGGTGGGGGATGTGCTGCTGCGCCAAGTGGCTCAGCGCCTGAAGGCCTGTGTGCGCACCGAAGACACCGTGGCCCGGCTGGGGGGCGACGAGTTCGTGATCATGCTCAAGAACCTCGCCACTAGCAGCGAAGAGGCCGCCTCACTGGCCCGCCGGGTGGGCGAGAAGATCTTGCGCCGCTTGAATATGCCCTATGCATTGGGTGCACACACCTACCACAGCACTCCCAGCATTGGCGCCACGCTCATCGGGCTGGACATGCAGCCCCCCACCGATCTGCTCAAGCAGGCCGACATCGCCATGTACCAGGTCAAGTCGCAGGGGCGCAACTCGCTGTGCTTTTTCGACCCGCAGATGCAGATCGCCATCAACCAGCGGGTGCAACTGGAAAACGACCTGCAACTGGCCATCACGGGCAGCCAGTTTGAGCTGCACTACCAACCCCAACAGCGCCTGGATGGGCGCATCGTGGGGGTGGAGGGGCTCATCCGCTGGCGCCATCCTGAGCGCGGTCTGGTGGCGCCAGGGCAGTTCATCGCCGTTGCCGAGGAGAGCGAGTTGATCGTGCCCATTGGCCACTGGGTGCTGCGCACGGCGTGTGAGCAACTTGCCGCCTGGAAGGGCGATGCCCGCTACCAGCATGTGCAGGTGTCGGTCAACGTCAGCGCGCGGCAGTTTCGCCAGCGCGACTTTGTGGCCCGGGTGGTCGAGGTGCTGCGCGAGACCGGGGCCCAAGCCCATCTGCTCAAACTGGAGCTGACGGAATCACTGGTGTTGGACGATGTGGACGACACCATTGCCAAGATGGTGCAACTCAAGACCAAGGGCGTGCGGTTTTCGGTGGACGACTTTGGCACCGGCTACTCGTCTCTGGCCTACCTCACGCGCCTGCCGCTGGACCAGCTCAAGATCGACCAGTCCTTTGTGCGCAACCTGGGCGCCAAGCAGACCGACGATGTGATCGTGCAGACCATCATCGGCATGGCGCGCAACCTGGAGCTGGACGTGATTGCCGAAGGGGTGGAAACCGCCGAGCAGCGCGACACATTGGCCCGCTACGGCTGCCACTACTTCCAGGGCTATTTGCTGGGCCACCCCATGCCTGTGCAAGAGCTGGAAGCCCTGCTGGCCCGCGATCCGGCTGCCGCCGGTCTGGAGGCCTAAGGCCCTCCGAGGGGCTGCGCCTCAGCGCCTAGACGACACCACAATCCCTCCCACGATCAGCGCGAACGCCACGCCGTGGAACAGGTGCGGCGTCTCCCCCAGGAACGCGGCCGACAGCAGCGCGGCAAACAGCGGCGTCAGGTTGATGAAGAAACCCGCCACGGCAGGCCCCGCCCGCTGAACGCCCACGCCCCAGCAGCGGTAGGCCAGCACGGCAGGCCCCACGGCAATGAAGGCCAGCGCCGCCGCCAGGGGCCAGCTCCAGTCAATGTGCGTGCGGCCCAGGCCCCATTCCACGCCCGCAAATGCGCCCGACCAGCCCAGGCCGAACACCATCTGCGCCATCAAAAACGCCGCCCAGTCACCCCGCAGGCTGGCGGGCTCGCTGGTGCGCACCAGCAGCCAGCTGTAAAACGACCAAGACCCCGTGGCCAGCAGCATGAAGAGGTCGCCCGGCACCAGGCGCAGCGCCAGCAACTGGCCCCACTCGCCCCGGCTCAAGACGATGAGCACCCCGGCGATGGACAGCACGGCACCGGCCAGCTGCTGGCGCGTGACCTTGGCACCAAAGAACAGCGTGCCCACGGCCAGCATCCATACCGGCATGCTGGAGCCCACCAGCGTCACATTGATGGGCGTGGAGGTTTGCAGCGCCATGTACTGCAGCGCGTTGTACAGCCCAATGCCCAGCAGTCCCAGCACGGCATAACGCCGCCAGTGCGGCCACAGCGGGCTGTCTTTGCGCAACACCGCATGCGCCAGGGGCAGCAGGATGGCAAAGGCCAGCAGCCAGCGAATGAAGTTCAAGGCGATGGGGGCAATCATGGTGTGCACCAGTCGGCCTACCACGGCGTTGCCGGCCCACAGCAGGGGGGCGGTTACCAGCAGCGCCGCCGTGCCGGGCGTGAGTCTTTGGGTCATGCCCAGAAATGTAACGGCCTTGGTGTGCGCGCTGCAGGGAAGGGGTACTGCGCGCAGCCCTTCGTCGCGCTCGTGTGCCACAGAAAGCTCGGCAGGCAAGGCTGGTGGATTCATGGCAGGATGGCGGCCGTTTGTCCTGCACGCGCCGTTGGCGCGTTCCACCCCTTACAGGAGCCTGTTGCCATGAGCCTTGCCGTCCAGATCCGCCAGCATGGTGGTCCCGAAGAACTCCAGATTGTTGATGTGCCGGTGGGTGAGCCCGGGCCCGGCGAGATCCGCATCCGCCACCGTGCCGTGGGCCTGAACTTCATTGACGTGTACCACCGCACGGGCCTGTACCCGCTGGGCATGCCCGCCACCATTGGCATGGAGGGCGCCGGGGTGGTCGAGGCCGTGGGCGAGGGTGTCACGCACCTGCAACCCGGCGACCGCGCCGCCTACGCCAGCGCGCCCCCCGGCAGCTACTGCGAGGCGCGTGTCATGCCCGCCAAGACAGTGTGCAAGCTGCCCGATGCCATCGACTTTGAGACCGGCGCTGCCATGATGCTCAAGGGCCTGACGGCGCAGTACCTGCTCAAGAAAACACTGCCGGTGGAAGGCCTGCAGCCTGGTGACTTTGTGCTGTTCCATGCCGCAGCGGGCGGGGTGGGGCTCATCGCCTGCCAGTGGGCTAAGGCCCTGGGCCTGCAGCTGATCGGCACGGCCGGGTCAGACGCCAAATGCCAGCTGGCACTGGCCAACGGCGCGGCCCACGCCATCAACTACAGCACAGAAGACTTTGCCGCCCGCGTGAAGGACATCACCGGGGGCAAGGGCGTCAAGGTGGTGTACGACTCGGTGGGCAAAGACACCTGGGACAAGTCCCTCGACTGCCTGCGCCCCTTCGGCCTCATGGCCAGCTTTGGCAATGCATCGGGCCCGGCGCCGGCCTTTGCCCCAGGCATGCTGGGCGCCAAGGGCTCGTTGTACGTCACGCGCCAAACGCTGTTCACCCACATCGCCACGCGCGAAGCCACCCAGGCCATGGCCGACGACCTGTTTGCGGTGGTCGCCAGCGGCCAAGTCAAGATCCACATCGACCAGCGTTACCCCCTGGCTGAGGTGCAGCAGGCCCACCGCGACCTGGAGGCGCGCAAGACCACCGGCTGCACCATCCTCACGCTGTGACGGTGCGTGTGCCTGTGTTGAATGCGTTGAAGCCCAGCCCCGTGCCACCCCATGCGGCCCTGGCCCAGTGGCTGGTGACCGCCCGCCAGGCGGCCCACCAGCCCGCAGCCCAGGCCCGCATGCCGCTGGTGGCAGCAGGGCAGGTGGTGGGTTCGGTGGCCCAGGGTTTTTTGAATGAGATTGGCCTGCAGCGCTTGCTGGATAAGCGCTACCAGCTATCAATTCAGGAGTTGGGTGCAGGGCCCGCATGGCACTTGCAGGTGGCGCCCGAAGAGATCACCCCAGCGCTCAATGCGGTGGCTGCCGTCCTGCATGCCGCAGGCCGCTGCGGCCCGTGGCGCAACGAGCAACTGGCCGTGACCAACCCGCAAGGCGAGGTGGTGGGCACGGTAGAGCGGGGCGCCGTGCGCGTGCTGGGCATCACCACGCGCGCCGTGCACCTGGTGGGCCTGGCGCCCGACGGCCGCATGTGGGTACAAAAGCGCTCGCTCACCAAGCCCAACAACCCCGGCATGTGGGACACGCTGATGGGCGGCATGGTGTCTGCCGCCGATTCATTGCCCCAGGCCTTGGCCCGCGAAACCTGGGAAGAAGCGGGGCTGGACGTGGCCCAGCTAGAGGCCGTCACCCACGGCGGCCATGTCGACTTCAGCCGCCCCAGCCGCGAGGGCGGTGGCGTGGGCTTCATGGTCGAGCGCATCGACTGGTTCCAGGCCCAGGTGCCGCACGCACTGGAGCCCAACAACCAGGACGGAGAGGTGGAGCGGTTTGAGCTGCTCGCCCCGGCACAGGTGCATGAGCGCATGGTGCAGGGGGCTTTTACCTCAGAAGCCGCACTGGTGTTGGCTGGCTTTTACCGGTGGTGACGGGCGCGCGATCCTGCGCAGGGTTGGAGCGAAGCGCGTCCTGACTTTGCTCAAGTTTTTTGGCAGCGCGCCGATACGAGAGTGGTCGGCCTAAACCGCCCTTGAAACCCACAAGACACTTAGCAGGATCGCGCGCATGGCAGCCACCATCAATACCAACGTCGCCTCACTGACCGCACAGCGCAACCTCGGTGCCAGTCAGTCTTCGCTCAATACTTCCATCCAGCGCCTTTCCTCTGGGCTGCGCATCAACAGCGCCAAGGACGATGCCGCAGGGCTGGCCATTTCCGAGCGCTTTACCAGCCAAATCAAAGGCTTGAACCAGGCGGTGCGCAATGCCAACGACGGCATATCCCTGGCCCAGACGGCGGAGGGCGCGCTCAAGGCTTCAGGTGATATCTTGCAGCGTGTGCGTGAACTGGCTGTGCAGTCTGCCAATGCCACCAACAGCGCTGGCGACCGCCAGGCCCTGCAGGCAGAAGTGGGTCAGTTGGTGAGCGAGTTGGACCGCATTTCCAAAACCACTGAATTCAACGGTATGAAGCTGATGGATGGCAGTTTTGGCACGCAGCAGTTCCAGGTGGGGGCCAACGCAAACCAAACCATCGTCGCCTCGACCGGGGACTTGCGCACCAACGGTTATGGCAACAACCAAGTGCTTGCCGCTGGAACGGCAACCACCACAAACAACAACAACAATGGAGTGACTGCAGGGACCCTGTCGGTGAACGGTTTTGTGGGTAGCAAAGACATCGCTGTAGCGTCTTTGGCGACCGCATCCGCTATTGCTGCTTCTGTGAATGGGGTCAAGGCC
Organism: Acidovorax sp. 1608163; assembly: GCF_003669015.1. Taxonomy (NCBI): domain Bacteria; kingdom Pseudomonadati; phylum Pseudomonadota; class Betaproteobacteria; order Burkholderiales; family Comamonadaceae; genus Acidovorax; species Acidovorax sp. 1608163. Next base: position 3,414,764 of record NZ_CP033069.1, on the reverse strand, counting down.
GACACGGGCGTTACCGCAACCGCCCGTACCGAGTTGAGCGTAGCGTTTGGGGCTGCCGGGGCTTATACGCTGGCTATCCAGTCCGACAATACAGTGGGTCAGTCGATTTCTTTCACGTTGTCGGCCAGCAATACCGCTGATGGTTTGTCGGCCGCCATCAGCGCTATCAATGACCAGTCTTCTAAGACCGGGGTGACGGCTGCTTTGAGCGCCGATGGCACCAAGATACAGATGACCAATGCCACCGGCAACGATGTCCTGATCAATGACTTCAACACCCCCAATGCAGGCACCGTGACGGTCCAGAAACTGGATGCTGCTGGTGCCAACGTGGGCGCTGCGGTTGTCTTGGCAGTCAACGCCACATCTGACAACGCAAAAACGAGCGGCTATGTCACCCTGGATTCTGAGAAATCATTTTCTGTAACGGCGACGGGCACCAATGCCGCAACGGCTGCGTCGTCCACCATCAAGAAGGTCTCTGAGCTGGACATCACTACGTTCGCGAAAGCGACAGATGCACTCAAGACGGTCGATTCCGCCCTGAGTTTCATCAATGGTGAACGCGCCAAGCTCGGCGCGTTGCAGTCGCGCTTTGAAACCTCTATCTCGAACCTGCAGGTCACCTCGGAAAACCTGTCTGCCTCGCGCTCGCGCATCCTGGATGCAGATTTCGCCTCTGAAACAGCTAACCTCTCGCGTGCGCAAATCTTGCAGCAGGCTGGCACGGCGATGGTGGCCCAGGCCAATCAGTTGCCGCAAGGGGTGCTGTCACTGCTGCGTTGATACCAGGGCAACCGAAGCCCCTGAGGCCTTTGCTGGCTCATGTGCTTGCCCGCTGCGCCGCCACATCCCTCACCAAGTCCCACGCCGCCTGTGCCACCGGCGAGAGCGCCCGGTTGCGCCGGTGCACCAGCATGATCTCGCGGTTGATGCGGGGGAGCAGGGGGCGCACGGCCAGCTGTGGCAGCCCCTCGGGTGGGATGGCCAAGGTGGGGATGACGGAGATGCCCAGCCCCGCATCCAGCATGCGAAAGATGGTGGTGGGGTGGCCCACCTCTTGCGCCACTGTGCATTGCACGCTGTGCTCGGCCAGGGCGCGGTCGATCAGGCGGCGGCTGCCCGATTCGTGGTCCAGCAGCACCAGGGCCTCGCCCTGCAGGTCAGCCCAGCGCACCTGGCGCTTGCGGACCAGTCGGTGGCCGGGTGGGCAGGCCAGACAAAAGGGCTCGGTCAGGATGGTCTCGCAGTGCAGGGCATCGCGCTCGCTGGGATCGATCACCACACCAAAGTCCACCTCGCCCGACAACACGCTGGCCAGTACCGCGCTCTGAATGCGGTCCAGCAGCACCAGCTCCAGCCCTGGCAGGGCGCTGTGGGCCTGGGCAATGCAGTCGGGCATCAGGTTGGCCGACAGCGTGGGGCTGCTGGCCACGCGCACGCGGCCACGCCGTTCAGTCGCTAGCTCGCGCACATCCAGCAGGGTGGTTTCCAGCTCCTCCAGCACGCGGGGCAGGCGTGCCGCCAGGCGCTGGCCTGCGTCGGTCAGTGTCACCTCCCGCGTGGTGCGGTTGAGCAGCTTCAGGCCCAGTTGGGCCTCTAGTTCGGTGATGCAGCGGCTCACGGCCGGTTGGGTCAGCCCCACGGCATCGCCGGTGCGGCTGAAGTTGCGGGTGTCCGCCACCGACTGGAATACGTGCAATTGGCGCAGGGTGATATTCATGCGCTCAAATCATAAATCCATCAGAGAAATCCATTTCTCTTTGGAATGGGGCTGGGGTCCAATGCAAGTCCTTGGCCCTGGTTTGCCAGTGCTCCCTGTTCATGACTTTGCGTGTGTTTTGACCCATGGCCCGTTCCCGCTTTCTTCCTGACAATTTCACACTCGCCTTGCTGGGCACCGTGACGGTGGCCAGCGTGCTGCCTGCATCGGGCGTGGCCGCCCAGACGCTGGAGGGGCTGACGGTGGCCGCTGTGGCGCTGCTGTTCTTCTTGCACGGGGCCAAGCTTTCGCGCGATGCCATCGTGGCGGGGCTGTCGCATTGGCGGCTGCACCTCGTGGTGGTGGGGGCCACGTTTGTGCTGTTTCCATTGCTGGGCTGGGCGCTGCGGCCTGTGCTGCAGGGCTTGGTCACTCCGGGGCTTTACACCGGCATCCTGTACCTGTGCGTGTTGCCTGCCACGGTGCAGTCAGCCATTGCCTTCACTGCCATGGCGCGCGGCAACATGCCTGCGGCCATTTGCAGTGCATCGGCGTCCACGCTGCTGGGCATTGTGATCACCCCGGTGCTGGTGGGCCTGCTGTTGCCTGAGGCGCAGCACACGGCAGGCTCTGCGCAGCCCGATGCATTGGCCAACATCGGCCGCATCATGCTGCAGTTGTTGGTGCCTTTTGTGGCGGGCCACTTGCTGCGCCCCTGGATCGGTGGCTTCGTCAAGCGCCGGGCTGCTGTGCTCAAGTTTGTGGACCAGGGTTCTATCTTGCTGGTGGTGTACACCGCGTTCAGCGCGGCGGTGGTGGAAGGGCTGTGGCAGCAGTTGCCGCTGCCAGCCTTGTTGGGCCTGTTGGTGGTGTGCGCCATGCTGCTGGCCTTGGCCTTGGCCACCACCACCTGGGCCGCGCGGCGCATGGGCTTCTCCAAAGAGGACGAAATCACCATCGTGTTCTGCGGCTCTAAAAAGAGCCTGGCCAGCGGCGTGCCCATGGCCAAGGTGCTGTTTGCATCGCATGCAGTGGGCGCCATCGTGCTGCCGCTCATGGTGTTCCACCAGATGCAGCTGATGGTGTGCGCGGTGCTGGCGCAGCGCTATGCGCGGCGCGATGGGCAAGTGCCTGCAGGCGAATGAGGCACGGGGGGGCCGTGCCCATTTGGGATTAAAGTCGCAGGCTTGCGATGACACCCGCCCGGCCCGCAGCGCCCGGGCCCTGCTTTTTTCAGCGAGACCTGTATGGCAAAGATTTCTGGCGGCACCGACATCTATCTGATCCCGGGGGACCCCATCACCAACGTGCGGGCACCGCGCATGTTCAACAAGGTGTTTGAGCGCTGCGGCCTGGACGCGGTGATGTTGCCGGTGCAGGTGCGTGAACGGGACTTTGCCGTGTGGCTCAAGGCGACGTTTTTGGCGCGCAACGTGAAGGGCGTGATCATTGCGCCGCCCCACAAGCCGCAGGTGGTGCATTTGCTGGACAGCTGCGGGCTGGTGGCGCGGGTGGCGCGCTCGGTCAACATCGTGCGCCGGACCAGCGAAGGCCAGCTCGAAGGTGATTTGTTTGACGGCGAAGGTATTTTGGGTGCCCTCGATTGGTTCAACATTCCCTACAGGGGCAAGCGTGTGCTGATTTTGGGTGCAGGGGTAAGTGCTGCAGCCATTGGGGTGTCTCTGGCGCAAGGCGGCACCACCCAGGGCGCCGAGTTCATCGCCTTCTACGACCCTGTGCCCGGCAAGGCGATTGGGCTGGCCACGGAGCTGGATGGATTTTTTGACGCCAATGTGGTCGCGGTGGACAGCAGTGACCCCGCTGGCTACGACCTGGTGGTCAACGCATCGGCCGTGGGGCTGGGTAACGATGACCCGCTGCCCTGCGATGTGGATCGCATGGAGCCGCATGCCGCGCTGTTTGACATCTTGCTGCGCAACCAGCCCACCCCGCTGGTGCGCGCCGCCCGCTCGCGTGGGCTGCATGCGCAGCCGGGGTTTGAGATGCTCATCCAGCAGATGCCGTTTTACCTGGACTACTTTGGCCTGCCAGAGGCTGCGCAGATGGTGCGCGAGGACGCGAACTTTGTGCGTGAACTGATCTACCCACCTGCGCTGGCGGCCGAGATCACCCAGCCCCTGCGCTACCCCTGCACCAGCGTGGCCTGACCGAATGCCCGCTGACTGCTACCCGATGCAGTCGACGTTGTCGCAACGTCACACCTGATCGGGCGTGGGCTTGAGGCGGCTGGGGGCCAGCGCGCCAGCGGACTCCAGGATGGGGTAGGCAATGGAGCACAGCAGCGAGTTGATGCGCTTGAGTTCGCTGATCAGGTCAATGTGCAGGGAACTGGTCTCGATGCTCTGCACCGTGTTGTCCGACAGGCGCGCCAGGTGGGTGGCCGAGTAGGCACGCTCCAGGTCACGAAAGCGTGCTTTTTCTTCCAGCAGCTTTTGTGCATCGCGCACGTTGCCGTTGAGGAACACGCTCATGGCCAGGCGCAGGTTGGCCACCAGGCGGGTGTGCAGCTCGTTGATTTCTTCCATGCCAGCCTCGGAGAACTGGCGGCCCTTTTTGATCTTCTTGTCCTCGATGTCGATCAACACGCGCTCGATGATGTCGCCAATCTGTTCCATGTTGATGGTGAAGCTGATGATGTCGGCCCAGCGCCGCCCCTCGCGCTCGTCCAGCGCTTCGCGAGAGATCTTGGTCATGTAGTACTTGATGGCCGAGTACAGGCCATCGACTTGGTCGTCGAGCTTGCGCAGGTCTTCTGCCAGCTTCTGGTCATCGGTGCGAATCACCTGGTGCAGGCCCAGCAGCATGGACTCGACCACGTCGGCCTGGTGCAGCGCCTCGCGGGCGGCGCAGGAGATGGCCAGTGAGGGGGTGGCGAGCGCGGAAGGGTCCAGGTGCTGCGGGCGGCTGCCTGCCGACGGGGCTTGCGCATCGGCCGTGGGCAGAATGCGCTGAACCAGCCTGGACACGGGGCGGGTGAGCCCGATGCACACCAGGCCCACCACCAGGTTGAACGCGAGGTGGAACAGCACCACCAGGCTCGCGGTGTCGGGCACATAGGGGCGTGCGTGGCGCAGCCACAGGCCAATCAGCGGGGTCATGATGACCACGCCGATGACTTTGAACATCAGGTTGCCCATCGGAACCTGCCGGGTCTGCACATTGGCCTTGAGTGTGGTGAGCACGGCCAGCAGGCCACTGCCCAGGTTGGCCCCCACCACCAGGCCCAGGGCCACGTCCACCGGAATACCGCCAGAGCCCGCCAGCGTGGCCGTGAGCAGCACAGTGGCCAGGCTGGAGTAAGACAGTACGGCCAGCACCGAGCCCGTGAAAATCTCCAGCAGCAAATCGCTGGTGAGTGCGCCCAGCAGGGTGCGCACGGTGGGTGACTGGGTGAGGACGGTGGTGGATTCGGTGATCAGCCGCAGCGCCAGCAGCATCAGGCCCAGGCCAATGAGCACTCGCCCCACGCGGCCCACGGCCGTGTCTTTGCGCGAGATGAACAGCACCACCCCCACAAAGATGAAGAGGGGCGACAGCCAGGACAGGTCCATGGCAAACACCACCGCCATCACGCTGGTGCCCACGTCGGCCCCCAGCATCACGGCCAGCGCCGCAGGCAGCCCCACCAGCCCCTGGCCTACGAACGATGACACGATGAGCGCCGTGGCTGTGCTGGACTGCACCAGCGCCGTGACCCCCATGCCGGACAGCACCGCCGTGAACCGCGTGCTGACGCTGCGGGCGATGAGCTGGCGCAGGTTGGCGCCAAACACACGCAGGATGCCGGTGCGCACCAGATGGGTGCCCCAGATGAGCAGGGCCACAGCGGCCAGTAGGTTCAACAGATGCTTCATGAAATACCGTCGTTGTTCTTGTTGTGGTGCTTGCGGCGGGCTTGTTCAGCACCCACCCGCAGCATGTCGCGTGGCTCTTGCCGACCTTTGGCCGAAACACTGCAGGTGCTGGCCGGGCCGTTGAGCGATCGCATAACGGGTTATGCAAAAAACGCGCTCACCCTTGTTTTTCATCAAATTGACACACAAGCATACTCCTGAATCGATAGCGTCCGCGCAGAAGCCCATGAGGCTGGCGAGGCATCGTGCATGACGCATGTGGCACATGCCATAACGCCAACGGCCCGCACAAGGCGGGCCGTTGGGTGGGGAAGGGCGCCACAGTGTGGCTGCACCGGCTCAGCGCTCGCGACGCGCTCTCAGCAGTTCATCCAGAATCAGGCAAACAGCCCCCACGGTGATGGCGGAGTCCGCCACATTGAACGCGGGGAAGTGCGTGCCCATGGCGTGGAAGTCCAGAAAATCCACCACGTAGCCGTGCATGAGGCGGTCCACCACATTGCCGATGGCGCCACCCATGACGCTGGCCAGCGCAAAGCAAAACAGCTTTTGGGTGGGGTGCTTGTACAGCTGCCACACAATGAAAATGCTGGCCACGGCCCCAATGCCCGTGAACAGCCAACGCTGCCATCCCCCTGCATTCGACAGGAAGGAAAACGCCGCACCGGTGTTGTGGGCGCGCACGATGTTGAAGAAGCCCGTGATGTGCGTGGCTTCACCCCATTGGTAGTTGCGCAGGATCAGGTCCTTGGTCCACTGGTCGGCCACCACAATGACCACGGCCCACAGCAGCCACCAGCCCATGCTGCGGGCCACAGACTGCCCGCCGAAGGTTTGCGCGCCCGCCATTTAAGCGCACACCCGGTTTTCACCGGCGCCATGGAGGTTGCTGGTGCAGCGGCCGCAAATGGTGGGGTGGGCTGCGTCTTGGCCTACATCGTCGCGGTAGTGCCAGCAGCGCTCGCATTTGGCACTGGAGCTGCTTGTAACGCTGATCTGCAAAGCGCTACCAGCTGCCAATTCGATAGCGGAGATGATGAACACAAACTTCAGGTCGTCACCCAGGCTGCTCAGCAAGGCGTAGTCCTCGGGGGCTGCCGTGAGCGTCACGTTGGCTTGCAGGGGCGAGCCCACCTGGCCTGCGGCGCGCAGCGTCTCGATCTCCTTGTTCACCACGTCGCGGATCTCGCGGATGCGTGTCCACTTGGCCAGCAGGCCTTCGTCGGCGCTGGCGATGGAGCCATAGGTCTCCAGGAAGATGGAGTCGGAGCTGCCAAACACCTTCCATGCCTCTTCGGCCGTGAAGGAGAGGAACGGCGCCATCCAGCGCAGCATGGCGTGGGTGATCTGGTACAGCGCGGTCTGGGCGCTGCGGCGGGCCAGGCTCTTGGGGGCTGTGGTGTACAGGCGGTCCTTGAGCACGTCCAGGTAGAAGCCGCCCAAGTCTTCCGAGCAGTACAGCTGCAGCTTGGCCACCACGGGGTGGAATTCATACACCTTGTAGTGGGCCAGCACCGTGGCCTGGAATTCGGCTGCGCGGGTGAGGGCGTAGCGGTCGATCTCCAGCATGTCGCCAAATGGCACGGCGTCCTTCGTGGGATCAAAGTCGCTCACGTTGGCCAGCAAGAAGCGCAGGGTGTTGCGGATGCGGCGATACGCGTCCACCACCCGGGCGAGGATCTTCTCGTCGCCCGCGATGTCGCCGGAGTAGTCGCTGGCGGCCACCCACAGGCGGATGATTTCCGAGCCCAGCTTGTTGCTGATCTCCTGAGGATCGATGCCGTTCTTGAGCGATTTGCTCATCTTGATGCCCTTGGCATCCACGGTGAAGCCGTGCGTGAGCAGGCCACGGTAGGGCGCACGGCCTTCCAGCGCGCTGGCCAGCAGCAGTGAGCTGTGGAACCAGCCCCGGTGCTGGTCGTGGCCTTCCAGGTACAGGTCGGCCTCGGGGCCGGTGTCGTGGTGCACGTTGGGGTGCGTGCCACGCAGCACGTGGCTGAAGGTGGAGCCGGAGTCAAACCACACTTCCAGGATGTCGGTGCTCTTGGTGTAGTGGGGGGCGTCTTCAGCGCCCAGGATTTCTTCGGTCGTCACGCGGCTCCAGGCCTCGATGCCGCCCTTTTCAACGATGGCTGCCGCCTGGTCCATGATTTCCATGGTGCGCGGGTGCAGCTCGCCCGAATCCTTGTGCAGAAAGAACGGGATGGGCACGCCCCAGCTGCGCTGGCGCGAGATGCACCAGTCGGGCCGCCCGGCGATCATGTCGTGCAGGCGGGCCTTGCCGTTCTCGGGGTAGAAGCTGGTGTGCTCGATGGCGTCCAGGGCAATCTGGCGCAGCGTCTTGGCGGGCTTCTCGCCCGCTTTTGTGAACACGCCTTCACCTTCGTCCATGCGGATGAACCACTGGGCGGCGGCGCGGTAGATCACCGGCGTCTTGTGGCGCCAGCAGTGTGGGTAGCTGTGGGTGATGTCCTTGGTGGTCATCAGGCGGCCCGCCTTGCGCAGCGCTTCGATGATGACGGGCACGGCCTTCCAGATGTGCAGGCCGCCGAACAGCGGGAAGTCGGCCGCGTAGGTGCCGTTGCCTTGCACGGGGTTCAGGATGTCGTCCAGCGCCATACCGTGCGCGCGGCAGGAGTTAAAGTCTTCCAGACCGTAGGCGGGCGACGAGTGCACGATACCCGTGCCGTCATCGGCTGTGGCGTAGTCTGCCAGGTACACCGGGGCGAGGCGGCGGTAGCCTGCATCGACGTCGTACAAGGGGTGTTCAAACTCCAGGCCGCCCAGGTTCTTGCCCAGGGTGGTGGCCAGCACGCTGCCCGTGAGGCCGTAGCGCTCCAGGCACGAGGCCACCAGGGGCTCGGCCACCAGCAGCAGGCGTTCGCCTGCATCGACCAGCGCGTAGGTGATTTCGGGGTTCAGGTTCAGGGCCTGGTTGGCGGGGATGGTCCACGCGGTGGTGGTCCAGATGACCACAAACGCGTCTTTGGTTAGCGAGGGCAGGCCAAAAGCTGCGGCCAGCTGGGCTGGGTCGTGTGACTTGAAGGCCACATCCAGCGTGGTGCTCTTCTTGTCTTGGTACTCGATCTCGAACTCGGCCAGCGACGAGCCGCAGTCAAAGCACCAGTACACGGGCTTGAGGCCACGGTACACAAAGCCACGCTCCATCACGCGTTTGAACGCACGGATTTCGCCCGCTTCGTTGGCGAAGTTCATGGTCTTGTAGGGGTTGTCCCATTCGCCCAAAACGCCCAGGCGCTTGAAGTCCGTCATTTGCTGCGCGATCTGCTCGGTGGCGAAGGCGCGGCTCTTGGCCTGCATTTCGTCACGCGGCAGGTTGCGGCCGTGCAGCTTTTCGATGGCGTTCTCGATGGGCAGACCGTGGCAATCCCAGCCGGGCACGTACAGCGCGTCAAAGCCTTCGAGTTGGCGCGCCTTGGTGATCATGTCTTTGAGGATCTTGTTGACCGCATGGCCCATGTGGATCTGGCCATTGGCGTAGGGCGGGCCGTCGTGCAGGATGAACTTGGGCGCGCCATGGCGGGCATCGCGCAGGCGCTTGTACATGCCCTGGTCTTCCCACTCCTTGACCCAGCCTGGTTCGCGCTTGGGCAGGTCGCCGCGCATGGGGAAGCTGGTGTCGGGCAGGTTCAGCGTGGCGCGGTAGTCCACTGCAGTAGTGCCGCTGGACGGGGTGGGGCTGGCGTTATCGGACATGAAGAAGCCTTAAAACGGTGCAATCCGGGGCAGACCCGGCGCGAAAAACGAGGGATGCAAAGACAGAGGTGGGCCTGCAATCCGCAGGCGCTGCGCGCAGGCAGCCCTCTAAATTCGGTCGCGCGTGGTCTGGCGACGGGTTTCGGTGTGCGAGGGGGCTTGGGCCGAGGCAAAGTACGCTCGCGCATCGGCGCAGTCTTTCGCAATGCCCTTCGTCAAGGCATCGAGACCGTCGTACTTGAGCTCGTCGTGCAGTTTGTGCAGAAGTTCCACCCGGATGATTTTACCGTACGCCCCCTCGGGCCCCAGGGTGGAGGGCCAGTCCAGGCAATGGGTTTCCAGCAGCACCCGGCCGCCATTGACGTCGCTCGGGTCCAGTGAGGGGCGCACCCCCAGGTTGGCCACGCCGGGCAAGGGCGCTGCGCCCAGGCCGTGCACCAGCACGGCAAAGATGCCGCTGGCGGCAGGCTTCCAATGGGCAAAGCGCAGGTTCAGGGTGCGAAACCCGTCCTGCGCCCCCTGCTTGCTGGCGCCCAGCTCACGGCCCAGCTTGCGGCCGTGCACCACATGGCCAGAGATGGTGTAGGGGCGCCCCAGCAGGGTGGCTGCGGCCTCCATGTCGCCCTGCGCCAGAGCATGGCGTACGGCAGAGCTGGAAACGCGCAGGCCGGGGCCGCCGCCGGGCCGCCCCAAGGCGGGCCCAGCCCCCTCGGGGGGCAACGACGACACGAAGTGCGGAGTGTGGGGGTAAGAAACCTCGTAGCTGTTCATGCGGGCCACGTCAAAGCCCTGGGCTTGGCCTGCCGCATCCAGCATGGCGTAGTCGCCCGCGCGCTGGGCGCCAAAGCGAAAATCGTCGCCCACCAGCGCATAGCGCACCCCCAGGCCTTGCACCAGCACCTCGTCGATGAACGCCTGTGGAGTTTGTGCGGCCAGGCGTGCGCTGAATGGCAGCACCACCACCTGCTGCACGCCACAGCGCTCCAGCTCGGTCAGCTTGTCGCGCAGTGTGCCGATGCGGGCCGGGGCCAGCTCGGGCTTGTGCAGCGCGCCGGCAAAGTAGTCGCGGGGGTGCGGCTCAAAGGTCAGCACGCAACTCTCCACCCCTCGGTGGGCGGCTTCGTTGTTCAGCAGCGCCAGCATGGCCTGGTGGCCACGGTGCACGCCGTCGAAATTACCGATGGTCAACGCGCACGCGCGGGCGATGCCGGGGTGGTGAAATCCGCGAAAAATCTTCATCGGTTTGTTATCTTTTTGATAGCAGCTAGCGCTCACAGATCAAGCGCAAGACGCCAATTTGTCATGAAAACGGAGTATATTGTGACCGAGGCTTCTTCTTGTGACACTTTGCCCCACGCACGAGCGTAACTGGACGGGGCTGGCGTGCAAGAGGGCCTGAATGGCGCCGACCCAGGGCCATCCCGAGACATCCGAGTTCCGAATCCTTGTGTACCCAGAGTTCCAGGAGGCGTGTTTTGAAGGTCTTGAAGCTGTCAGCCCAAGGGCTGCCCCAATCGTGGATTACGCTGGAGCAAGCGGTCATTCATTACGCTGCGGGTGAAGTGCGCTGGGAGTCCGGCGCGCAGATCGCGCGTTTTCGAGGTGGGCACAACGCTGTAACGGGCGAGCAGTCGGTGATTGCGGTTAACAGCATCATCGGCACCAAGGGCGTGCCACGCATCAATCCGTTTGACCTCAAACCAGGCCTGACCAACAGCAAGCTGTTTGCGCGCGATCGGAATGTCTGTGCCTACTGCGGCGGGCATTTTCATGAGGAAGAACTCACCCGTGAGCACATCGTGCCCTTTGCCCACCATGGGCAGGACCACTGGATGAATGTGGTGACGGCCTGCCGCGCCTGCAACCACCGCAAAGGCCCACGCACCCCCGAGCAGGCCCACATGCCTTTGCTTTACACCCCCTACGTGCCCAGCCTGTGGGAGGACTTCATCCTGCGTAACCGCCGTATCTTGGTGGACCAGATGGAGTTTTTGATGGCGCATGTGCCCAAGTCGTCGCGGTTGTCGGCTTAGCGCGTTCGGCACAGCGCCTGGGCAGTGTTGCAGTCTGGTCGGGTAATGGGTTTGTGAAAAAATAAGGGTTTCCCCTTGATTTGATCCCATGATTGTTCGCGATCGGCCTTCCGGGCTGCGGTTGTTTCTGCTGCTGCGGGGCTCGATCCTTCAGCGCATTCGCTGGACGCTGCTGTTCAACACCCTGTTGGCCACCGGGGTCACCTTGGCCCACGGCAGCCTGTTCACGTTCAAAATCACCCTGACGCCGATTCCCTTCACGCTGATGGGTTTGCCGCTGGCCATCTTTTTGGGCTTCAGAAACACCACGGCCTACGACCGCTACTGGGAAGGGCGCAAGCTGTGGGGGGACCTGGTGCTGCGCACGCGCAACTTGTCCCGGCAGTGCCTGAGCCTGATTGAGCTGGACCAGCCCGTGGACCCATTGGATCGCGCGGGCGATGTGCGCGTGCGCCTGGTGCACCGCGCCATTGCCTTTGTGCATGCGTTGCGTCTGCATTTGCGTGCGCAAAGCGATGATGCGCTGCTGCAGCGCTGGTTGCCTGCGGAAGACTGGCCGCGTGTGGCGCAGTCATCGCAGCGCCCTGATGCCATCATGCAGGGCATGGGGCAGGACTTGGCGCTGTGCCTGCGTGAGCGGCGCATCGACCCCTGCCTTGCCGCAGGCATTGACGCCACCCTGTCGGCCATGACGGCATCGGCAGCCTCTTGCGAACGCATTCGCAACACCCCGGTCCCTTTCTCGTACACGTTGCTGCTGCACCGCACGGCTTACCTGTATTGCTTCTTGCTGCCCTTTGGCTTGGTGGACACCACAGGCTTCATGACGCCGTTTGTGGTGGCCATCGTGGCTTACACCTTCTTTGGGCTGGATGCACTGGGCGATGAGATCGAAGAGCCCTTTGGCCTGGAGAGCAATGACTTGCCTCTGGACACTCTGTGTCGGGCCATTGAAATCAACCTGCGCGAAGCGCTGGGCGAGCGCGACTTGCCTGCGCCTTTGCTGCCTGTGGATTACCTGCTGACTTGAGTGGGGCACGCACAAGCCTGTCTTTGCCCGTTGCTGCGTAAAAAGCAAAAAGGCCAACCGCATGCGGTTGGCCTTTTGTTTCGAGAAGATCCCTGCTGGAGCGCAGGGTCTGGGCATCAGGCTGCCGCAGGCTTGTGTGCCGTCACGACAAAACCTTGCACGGGCGTGCCGCCTTCCGTGCGCAGGGTGGTGTCTTCCACGCCCACCTCATCAAAGCCCGCCGCACGGCACAGCGCCTCTACATGGCTGCGCTTGTGGGTGTAGCGGCCATTGGCCTGCAGCACCAGATCGGGGCCGTTTTCATCGGCGGCTTCGCACGAGAAGATCAGTTGGCCATCGGCGGCCAGCACCCGCAGCGCGTTCGGGATGGCCGTGGTCAGATCGCCGGCGTAGATGAAAACATCCAGCGCCGTGATGACTTGGTACAAACCATCGGGGGTATCGCGCAGTGCATCGTGCAGGTTCACGGTGTGGAAGCGGTCGTACACCTTGTGGCGCGCCGCTTGTTCCACCATCTTGGTGGACAGGTCCACCCCGATCATGTAGCCGCCATTCAATGGGCCCAGGCACACCCCCAGCAGCCCGGTGCCGCAGCCCAGGTCGAGCAAGTTCAGGTGCTTGTCGGGGTAGCGCGCCACGATCTTTTCTGCCACTTGCTTGGGCAGTTGGTATTTGAGACCACGCACCATGTGCCCGTCGTACACGTCGGCCATGCCATCAAACAGGTGGCGCATCAGTGCAGGAGGTTGCTGGCTGGGCACCTGGCCCTGGGCCAGTTGGGCGTAATACTGGTACACCTCGTCTTGCGGTGCCAGCGCCAGCAGGGCTTGGGTATCTGGCAGAGCGTCTGCGGCCTTGCAGCAAGCCAGCAGCGTTTGTACGCGGCCCACCAGGGATTCATGGTCGCTGGGGTTTTCGGCAATCAGGCCTGCCCACAGGGCCAGCGCTTCTTCAAATTGGCTTTGCTCGGTCAAATCGCGCGCGAGCAGGCGGCGCAGCATCACATCGTTGGGCACCAGCTCCAGGCCACGGCGCAGGTGGCGAATGGCCATGTCAGTGTGGCCCGCACGGTGGGCGATGTCCACCACACCGGCCAGCACCTGCAGGTTCTTGGGCTCCAGGGCCACCACTTTTTCTGCCGTTTCCACGGCATCCTTGAACTGGTTCTGGCGGGCATGCAGCAGTGCCAGTTCCAACAGGCCTGGCGCCCAGTCTGGCGAGAGTGAAACGGATTTGCGCAGGGCCTCAAACGCCCCCTTGATGTTGCCGGATTTCTCTGCCATCAGGCCGCCCAGCATGAAGACCCGAGGGTCTTGGGGCCATTGCTTGTTGGCCTTGTTCAGGGTCAGTGCCGCATTCTTGAGATCGCCCTTGGCGATTTGCTCGCGGGCTTTTTGCAGGTGCTTGAGATTGGGGTCGGTCGCGTTAACGCTCATGGGTGCATGGATCGCTGCAAACAGACCGATAGCGGCCTGCCAGGCTTTGCTGCGCCTGTGGATTGGCTGTGAAACCCTGATTATCCAGGATTCATCATGCCGTCACTTGGCAAGGCGCTGTGCGGCAATCGTCAGTCGAAAGCAGGTGCCGTGGCCCAGCCGCGATTCCACATCAATCTCTCCTCCGTGCAGCAGTGCCACGCGGCGCGCTACCCACAATCCCAGGCCAAATCCACGGCTTTGGTCTGTGCGGTCTCCGCGCTCAAACTGGGCAAATATCTTGTTCATGACTTCCAGGGACATGCCCGAACCTTCGTCGGCCACGGAAAACTCCAACAGCCCCGCTTCGTTCTTCCTGGCGGCAATAAAGATTTCTCCAGCCTTGGCGAACTTGACAGCGTTGTCCACCAGATTGGACAGGGCAATGCGCACCAGTGTGCCGTCGCAAATCCACTCGTGGGGAGCGGCATGGGTGAACAGTCTCAGATGGTGTTTGGAAGACCAGCGCACCAGTTGGGCCGCGTGCTCCATGAGGTCTGTGATGTGTACGGGGGAGGGGTGCAGCGTGAAACCTGCCGTGTCCATGCGTTCATTGATCAGGCAGCTGTCGACCAATGAAGTCAGCCGCCTGCAGGCCCGCCGGATCTGCGCTGCCCGCTCGGTTTGGTCTTCCATCGCCGTTGAGGGAAATGCCTGTTGCTCTGCCGCCGCGCTGTCGATGACCGCCAACGGTGTGCGGAACTCATGGCTGATCATGTGGAAAAACTGGCGCTGCTCATGGCGCAAGGTGCGCTCGCTCTCCAAGGCTTCGCTCAGCGCGACCTGCGCAAGGGACAACTCGACCGTTCGCACCGCAATCCCGTCTTCCAGCCGGTGTTCAGACTCTGCAAGCCGATCGATGGCATGGTCTTTGGCCTCAATAGCCTTGCGATAGCGCACGACCATGCCCGCAAAAATAGCCATCGCCAGCAGTGCGATGAAAACGAGAATTTCCATCTGCCACAGGTTGGTCGCGTCAATGTCCCACCGGGACTGCCCCAGCATGACGAGCGTGATGGGTCCCCCGCCGAGGGTGTGAATGCCATAGGCCAGCAGCAAAACGGCGTGCAGTGTTGTGCGCCGCCCTTGGCGCAATGCCACCAAGCACAGCGTGGTGGCAATCACATCGCAGATCGTCAGCGAAGCCAGGTTTATCCAGGCCACTGATCCGTAAAAATTCAGCGGCACGCTGAGGGTGCCAAGCAGATTCAGCGCGATGAGGGCGGACAGCAGTCGGTCGGTTTTGCGATACCGGGTGCGGGCTGTGAGTTGGACTTTGATCTGCCAGGCCATTGCTGCGGCAATGGAGAAGGCACCGATCCCAACGGCCTGGCTGGCCCACTCGGTCCATTGCGGTGTTGCCCAAAGGCTGGTGTAGCCACGCACGTTGACCAAGTGGATGGTGCTGATGAACCCGAGGCCCGCTACCGCACGCAGGGCAGGGGTTTTGAAAATGAGGGCTGCTGCCAGCACCCCCGCCAGCAATGCACCCACTGCGCCGAAGTAAAGCCCCTGGTAGTGCTCCGCCGCCGTGAGTTCGCGCACCAGCGCCTGACCGGACAGCACCTTGCCTTGAAACTGGGTGGCGCTCGTGGTCTGAATCCTGACCAGGGTGAGTTGCCCGGGCGAAAGCCGAAACAGATGTTGCCGCACGCGTGGCTTCTGAGGGGCTGGAACAAGGTCGCCGCTGAACTGGGGAACCCATGCGCCCGTGCTGCCACTCTGCTGGTACACGGTGACTTGGTCCAGGTAGGTGGGTTGCGCCAGCAGCCACAGCCGTTGGTCATCGGCGTGTCCTTGGGGGCTGGGTGTGTTGAATTTAAGCCACACCACATGCTTCAGGTAGCCCGCGTTCAGCGATTGATTCAGTGTGGATGTGGGGACCGATGGGCTTTCCGAATTGCCGACGTCCTCGGGCCCCAAGTGGCTCTCCAGGTCGTCCACCCGCTCCACGGGAATGTCCCAGCCCAGCCGGAGATGGGTCTCTGTGGCGGGGTCCATTGCGTGGGCCAAAGGCACCGCCAGTGTGATCAAGCTACTAAGCAACAGAGTGGCCAACAGAGAAACCCACAGACGCCGGCGCAGAAGCAGTAAGAGAGGGTGTGTTGTGAGTTTTTGTGAGTTGTTGTGCATGGCCGGGTTCATTTGTCGCTGAGACAATGGTACGTATCAAACTGTTTCTTTGTCCAAAGTGTTCTCTGCCCTGGATTTCAAAGCCACCATTGCCGTCGTTGAGGACGATGAAGACATTCGGGCCAATGTCTGTCGGTACCTCACGCGCGTGGGCTTTGACGCATGGGGTGCAGAATCCGCCGAAGATTTTTACGTCAGGCTTTTGCGTGATCGTGTGGACCTCGCGGTCATTGACATTGGATTGCCTGGCGAGGATGGACTCAGCTTGGTGCGCCGTCTGGCTGCGCAAGGCGTCCCCACTGTGCTCATGACAGCGCGGGCTGATCTGGACAGCCGAATTGAAGGGCTGGATGCCGGAGCGCTTCAGTACTTTGTCAAACCCGTGGACATGCAAGAGCTGGTGGCGGGCATCCGGTCACAGCTTCGCAGCAAGCGTTTGCAAATGGGCGGTACCCCTGTGGGCCCCGCTTGGCGCCTGGACAAACTGGGAGCCAAGCTGGAGGCCCCGAATCACAAGAACGTGTTGTTGACCACCCGTGAGCTGGAGATTCTCTCGTGCCTCATGCAAACCCCCGGAGCAGTCATCAGCAAGCAGGTTTTGTCGGAGTCGGTCGGTGCCCGCGACTTGGAAGATGACTTCCATCGCATTGAGTCCGCTCTGACGCGCTTGCGGCGCAAAACGCTGGGTGACACCGGCATGGCTTTACCGGTGCGTGCTGTGTTTGGCAAAGGCTTGGTGTTCGCCATGTGAGCCCGCTTTTTCTTTGAGTTGGGTGGTCCTCCGCTAGCGGGCTGACACCTTCTCTCCCCTCATTCCCCTTGCTTGTTTTTTTGGCGGCTTGGCCGCCGGGGGATGGCTTTGCCCTTTTTTTGTGCGGTGCATTATTTTTGAAGGAAAACTCAGCGTGAAAAAGACAATCTGGAGGGCCCTTGCCGAGCGCAGTCGTCATTGGCTGGGCGCTGGTCTGATGACCTTGGCGGCCACTTTGACGGCCATGCCAGCGCAAGCGGGCGTGACCAACGGCAATTTCGAGACCGGTGATTTCACCGGCTGGAATGTGGAGTATCTGCGCAATAACGGGATTACCACCTTTCCGCCAGTGACGAGAGCAGACTTGGGTTTGGTCGCTGGCGCTGCTAACACCAACACCACGG
Organism: Acidovorax sp. 1608163; assembly: GCF_003669015.1. Taxonomy (NCBI): domain Bacteria; kingdom Pseudomonadati; phylum Pseudomonadota; class Betaproteobacteria; order Burkholderiales; family Comamonadaceae; genus Acidovorax; species Acidovorax sp. 1608163. The sequence goes on along the minus strand of NZ_CP033069.1, from coordinate 3,397,644 downwards.
TGCGTGGTACACCTGCCTTCAACGACGGACCCTTGGCCATTCCGCTGCAAGGCAGCTGGAGCGCCAATGTGAACAATCGTGGTAACAACCAACGTGCCAGTGCGATCACGCAAACGGCGACCATGACGTTGGCCGATGTGGACCCCACCGACAACAAGATCCATTTGCGCATGGCCGTGGCCCCTGTGATTCAGGATGGCGGTCACGCCCCCAGCGCTCAGGCTTACTTCTTTGTGGCGATCACCAATGTCACGAAGAATCGCCAGATGTTCAGCACCTTCAATTTTGCCAACCAGCCTGGCGTGCCTTGGAACACGGTGGGTGGCTACCAGTACACAGGCTGGCAGGCGATTGACGTGGCGCCGGGCAATGGTTTCCTGGATGTGGGAGATCAGGTGCTCATAGAGGTGATTGCCGCAGGCTGCAACGCGGGCGGGCATTCGGGTGAGTTGTATGTGGATTCAGTGGGCCCTTTCTTTGCGGGCCTTTTGGTCAGCGCTAAGACGGTGGATACGGCGCTGCCTGGCACCGACGTGACCTACACCTACACCTACAGTAACAACAGCGGCCTGACCGTCACCGACACCAAGGTTGATGTCGTGGCCCCTGCGACGCTCAACGCATCCAATGCGGTGGTCAACGCTACATTCAAATCGCTCTCAGCCCCAGGCGGAACTTGTACGGCGCCAGCCGTGGGTTCCTCCGATCCTGTGAGTTGCAACTTCGGTACCTTGAACGACCACACCAGTGGCACATTCCAGATTACCTACACCGTGCCAGCCACGGCGACGACCACTTCGCCCAACAACAAGCTCAACCACGGCAACTACAACATCAGCGGCACGGGTGCCAGCACATTCCTGGGGCCTTTGGTGCAGACCAATGTGATTGCCAGCGGTTCTTTGACAGACCTGGCTATCAGCGTGAGCGACGGTGTCTCTTCTGTGGCACCCAATGGCGCACTGACCTACGTGGTGACCGTGACCAACCTCGGCCCTACCGCTGTTACCGGTGCTCCCGTGTCGCAAACAGCGTCGTCTTTGACGGTGGGGTCGTGGACCTGCACTGGCAGCAATGGCGGCGCATGCGGTAATGCCACGGGCAGCGGTGCACTCAGTGGTGAATTGGTCAACTTGCCTTTGGGCGCCAGTGTGACTTACACCGTCAACGCGACGGCCGCTGCATCGGGCACAACGTCCACGGTGTTTTCAGTAGCCGCCCCTGCGGGCGTGACGGAGAACTCGTCGGCCAACAATGCGGCAGGCGACACCAATTCCATCGGGGTTTTGCGCCAGTTGACTGTGACCAAAGCGGGCACGGGCACCGGCACGGTTTCCAGCGTTCCTGCGGGCCTGAATTGTGGCGCTTCTTGCGGCATGTCGGTGGCCAACGGTGGGCAGGCGATCCTGACGGCCTCGGCCCCCGCTGGCAGCATATTCACGGGCTGGACGGGCGCGTGCACTGGCACCGGCAATCCTTGCACGATCAGCAACATGACCAGCGACCAGTCTGTCGTGGCAACCTTTGCCCTCACTGCCACTGTGACATCGTCTGTTGGCGCCAATGGCACGGCTACGCCGACTGCCCCCCAAGTGGTCGGCCAGGGGGGTACCGTGGTTTACAGCCTGACCCCTGCAGCGGGCTACTACCCAGCCGTTTCGGGTACCTGTCCTGGCAATCTGGTGGGCAATATCTACACAGTGGGCCCCGTGACAGGTGATTGCACAGTGCGGTTTGACTTTTCTGATATCACCGTGACGGCGACATCGGGTGCCAATGGCTCCATGTCCCCCACTGGCGTGACGGGCGTGGTTGCGGGCAATCGCGCGGTGTACACGCTGGCTCCTGCTGCTGGTTTCATTGCCCGGATTGCCACGGGTGGTACAGCTTGCGGCGGCACGTTGTCGGGTAACACCTTCACGACCAACACCGTCAACGCCAATTGCACGGTGGACGTGACCTTTGTGGCCGCCACGGCCAACAGCATTCCGACCCTGTCCGAGTGGGGGCTCATTCTCATGTCGGCATTGCTGGGCCTGATGGCCTTCATGCACCGCCGTCAACTGGGCGTGCGCTGAACCGTGTGAGCGCTTGCGGCCCTGAGATTGGGTTTGTGCTGTGGCACAGCCCAGCGCCAAGGCCGTGACAAGGCGCTGACAACGGTTTTGTTCGGAACGAACCTTGCAACCCAGGCTTTGCTTGTGCAGAGCATGGGTTTGTCTATTTATGGAGTTGCTCAATGGGTGTGCGATTTTTACGGCCTGACGAGAGCACGAATCCGTCTGGTCATCGGGCTTTGGGGGGGGCACTGGTATTGCTGATGGGCGCAGCCGGGGCCTATGCCGATGCGTTGCCAGTGCGAAAGCCCGGGCTTTGGGAGGTGACCTTGCGCTCAGGTACCCAGTCGGTCATGCGCCAGCAGCAGGTGCAGCAATGTACCGATCGGGCGACCGACCAGGTGAGTTTGATGTCTATCGTTCCGGGGCAAGAGCATTGCCACCAGACACGAGTGAAGAAAACGCGCAATGGCCTAGAAGTCAACACCACCTGCTGGGTGCACGACAACAGGGTAGAGGCCCAAATACGCCTTCTGGGAGATTTCCAAAAGGCTTACGAGGGGCAGTTTGAAGTGAAGTACTCCAAACCAGTGCGCTTTAACCCGGGGCTGACGCACTTCACTGCGCGTTGGCTGGGTGAGTGCAAGCCTGGACAACGTCCTGCCGACATGGTGCTGCCCAATGGCGTCACGGTGAACGTGGTTGATGACCTGAAAGCCCACCAAGGGCACGATGGCCACGCCCATTGACGCTTGTGCTGAGCGCCGAGCGAATTTTTCTTACCGCTGTTGAACGCAATTTTGAATGGGCCAGGAAGGATTTTTGTGTTGTGGATATGCGACTGATGGAGGCTCAGGGCGCTCGGTGGAGTGGCTCTAAATAACTTGAAAATGTGAACAATTGCCAATTTTTGAATTGGGTGTCTAGCCGTTGATACCCTCGCCTGCGTCCTCTCCACCGCTGGCGTTCTTAGCGCGCGCTCAGCACTTCTGCTGATGTCTCCAGCCTTGCTTAAGCAGGTGCCTGTCGGACTTCTTCGGATCTTAGAAGTTCACCATTCATGAAATTAATAAAGCAACTGAGCAGTTTGTTGCTCATAGGGGCGGGTGCGTTCTGTTCACTGTCAGCGCACGCTGAAGGCAGTCGCTCCTTGTATCCAGCTTCTTACGAGGCCAATTACGTTACGGGCGGCAACGCAGACGGCGGGCGCGCCAATCTCACGGTCAGCGGAACCTCTGTCTGGATGAATGTCGTGCCCGCGCGTTCACTGATCTATGTGTACGCACAGGCCGGCGAAGTCATTTTGCTGGGTTCCCGAAACCGCGACTCTGCTGGAACGGGTGTCGTCTCCGTATATTCCATGCCGCCTGGCGGATTCGCAGGCGTGAAAGGCAACGAAGACCTGAGCGGCTTGACTGCGGGGTTTGATTGCTCTGCAGGTACGGACGGTCTGATCGCCAACCGGGCAGATGAAACCTATGGCCCTAAGCAAAACGCTGCAGATCCGAATGGCTTCGTCCCATGTGTATGGAGCGTGCCTGCAACAGGAATTTATGGCGTGCGTTTCTCCGGGGCTGGGGGCAATGGTGCCAATGCCTCAGTCGCTACGCCTGCCTTGGCTCAAACGGGTGTCTCGGCTTGGGATGTCGCGGTGCGTGATTTCAGCGTCACTAATCCTTATGGCGTGAGCGAAAAAACAGGTCGCGTGTTTACCTATGCCTGGGCTGCGGACACGGGTGGTAACGGCTCGGGGAAGCGTATTTATTCCAGCCTTTACTACGTCACTGACGATGGCTATCGCTATCGCCAGCAGCTGGTGGGGATTGATCCCAATGCGGGCGTTTTCTATGCCAACGCCTTTGGCTTTCGGGATCAATCTGAGCCGCTGTACAAAGACATTCGGGGTCAGAACCAAACGGTCAGCCAGTTCCGCCCCGTGGGCATATCGGGCGTGACGGCAGACGGTGCCCAATACCCGCTGTTTTTTAGCGACATCACCGCAGGTGGAAGCAGTGTTGAATCTACGCTGACGGCTTTGGGCATCCCCTTGGCTCCTAAGCCTCCGCAAGTCAACTCATTCAAGTTCTCCTATCCCCCTGCCAATACATCGACGAGTTATGTGGGGCAAGGTGGGGTGTTCGAGTTCTATGTGACTGACACCATGTCGTTTCAGATCATCATCAGTCACGATGGTGTGGATTGGAACCCAGCGAGCGGTTTGAATCGTGTCTTGACGGGTACGTCAGGTACGGGGTCTTATTCCGTGACTTGGGATGGGAAGAACAACAACGGCGCCAACATGGGCGTCGGCAACTACCAATTCCGCATTTCGGGTCGCAATGGTGAGGTGCACTTTCCCTTTGCCGACGTGGAAGGAAACCGATACGGTGGTCCAGTTATCACCAAGCTCAACGGAAGTTCCCCTGGCGACCCAACCGTTTATTACGACGATCGCGGATATGTGACCAAGAATGGCACTGCCGTTGGCACATTGAATGGCCATATTTGTGGTTCTGCGTATGCACAGCCTACGCCCAATGAAGCCTTGCTTGGCGTGGACTCTTCGTTGCGCAATCAGGACAACGGCAGTGGTCCGAATACGGCCTATGCGCGTTGGTGGCCAGAGGGTAGCAACAACAACTCAGATTGCGCGGGGGCCGGACAGTATTTTGGTGATTCAAAGGCGCTCAATCTTTGGACGTATCAAACAACTCAGCCGCAAAGCAACGTACTGACAGTGGTTGATTTTGCGGATGTCAAAGCCGCGGTATCTGCTCCTGTGAGTGTGGCGCCCGGTGCATCGGTATCTGTCGGGGTGGCGTTTGGCAACGTGGGCTCGCAGATTGCCTCTGGTGCGTCCTATGCCTTGCAACTGCGCGCTGGGCTGGGCAATGTGTCGTGCTCGGGGGCTACCTGCAACTACAACCCAAGCACCGGTGTGGTGACCGTAACGGGTCTGCCAGCCTCGCTCTCGCCTGGTCAATGGGCCAACCTGAATGTTTCCTATACAGCTCCGGCTTCGGGCAACGTGCCTGTGATGGCGTCGGTGGGTACGGTGACATCCCAGGGCGACAACCTCGCACCAGACACTGCAAGCGCTGTCACGCTGGTAGGTACTGGCAACAACGCCCCTGATGTGATGACCACAGTTGCCGCGCCTCCCTCTGCCGTGGTGGGCGGCACGGTAACAGTGCCCGTGACGTTTGGCAACGCCGGCGGCACCACCGCCACAGGCGTTGTGTATGGAATGACCCTGGCCACAGGGTTGAATCCTGCCCAGGTAAGCTGCACTGGCGCGACCTGTTCATACGATGCGGGCACGGGTGTTGTGACGTTGACAGGGCTGCCCAATACGCTCGTTGCTGGACAAAGCATTTCCGTTACCGTGGGCTATGTAGCGCCAGCCACCCCTGTCACGGTGGCAACCAGCATCAACGCTGCCAGCGACGCGAACGCTGCTAATAACGCTGCCAGCGGTACCACTACGCCCTCCAGCTCCACGGGGCTTGCGGACACGGTTACCAGTGTCACGGCTCCTGCAACCACAACCCCTGGTGCGCCGGTGGATGTGGTGGTCCGATTCGGAAATATGGGTGACGCAACTGCGACGGGGGTCACATACTCAGTGCAATTGCCTGCAGGTCTGACAGGTGTGTCTTGCGCTCAGCCAGCCGTTTGCAATTACAACGCAGCTACTGGCGCTGTCAGTGTCAGCGGCCTGCCTGCTAGCCTGGGCGCAGGTATCTGGACAAACATGACCTTGCGATACACCGCACCGACCTCCGGTGTTGTGGAGGTCTCCTCCACCGTCGCAGCGGCTGCTGAATCGAACACCGCCAACAACACGGCCACAGGTGCTACCACTGTATCTACAGCTTCGACGGGAGCTGACGTTCGCACCACCGTACAGCCTCCAGCAAAAGTGGCTCCAGGAGCCACAGTGAATGTACCTGTGACATTGTCGAACGTTGGCCCACTGACGGCCGACAACGTCACGGCCTCTCTCAAACTGCCCGCTGGTTTGACGGGGGTTGCGTGCAGTGGCGGAGTCGGGTGCACCTATAACGCTACGACGGGCAATGTCACCCTGACCAGTGGGGTCTCAACCCAACTGACATCGGGTCAGAGTGTGGTTTTCTCTGTGGCTTACACGGCGCCAGGTGTTGGTTCTGTACCTGTGGAGGCCAATATCGCCACCACGTCTTTTGATCCCAACAGTGGCAATAACAAATCCACTGGCAGCACCGAAGTGACGGTAGGTTCTTCGCCTGACATGACCACTACCGTATCCGCGCCTGCTACCGGTGCGGGCGGCGGTGCTGTGTCAGTGCAAGTGCGCTATGAGAACGCTGGTGGCAGTCAAGCCACCTCCGTGGGTTACAACATTGCGTTGAGTGGGAGTCCAACGGGTGTTGAGGTTCGCAACAACGGGGCTCTCTGTACCTACGATGCCGGCACAGGTGCTGTCACTGGTTGTGGTTTACCCGCTGTGCGTAACCCAGGTGAGGCCGTCAACTTGGTCGTGACTTACACGGCACCCGGCAGCGGATCTGTGGGTGTGACGTCCACTGTGTCTGCCGCTGTAGATGGCAATGCAAACAACAACACGGCCAATGGCTCAACCGCGCTTTCGGCCGCACCTGATATGGCCGTGAGTTTGGCAGGACTGCCCACTACGGCCAGCCAAGGCGTTGCCTATAGCGGCAGCTTCACTTGCTCTAACGTTGGTGCTCAGGGAGCGGTGGGCGGCACAAGCTGTGCCGTGTCTGGTCTGCCAGCAGGTGTTGTTCAGGGTGCTTGCACCATCAGTCCTGGAGCCACGGCCTGGTCTGCAGGCGCTGCGGTTCCAGCGGGGCAAACGGTGACGTGTCTCGTCAGCGGTGCTCCGACGGCCACTGGTGCGTTTACGGTGACCGGTAGCACGGGGGCAACGAGCGACATGAATGCCGCAAACAACTCCGCTACGGCAACCCTCACGGTGGGCGTTGCGCCCGATGTGCGTGTCAGTACCAGCGGCTTGCCAGCCACTGCAACGGTGGGGTCGTCTTATTCGGGTACGTTCACTTGCTCGAACACCGGCTCGGCAAGTGCTGTGAGTGGTACCAGCTGCACCATCAGTGGTTTGCCTGCAGGTGTGACGCAAGGCGCTTGTACTGTCAGTCCTGGTGCGTCTGCCTGGAGCGCCGGCAGTGCGATTGCGGTTGGCGCCACAGTGACGTGCCAAGTGTCTGGTGTGCCAACTGCCGCTGGATCTTCCATCGCCACGGCCAGCACCGGGGCGACCAACGACGCCGATGCGTCTAACAACACGGGGCTGCACACTATCACCGTGAATTCGGTCGTTGCGAGCCCTGCATCTATTCCCACACTGGGTGAGTGGGGGCTGATCATCTTGTCGGCCTTGCTTGGCTTGCTGGCGTTGGGTCAACGCCAGCGGTTCACAAGGGGCTGAGCTTGAGCCCTGGGCTTTGCGGCAACGCAAGAGCCCAACATCGCAAAACCCCATGGCTCCCGTACAAGGTGCCTTGGGGTTTTTCATTGGAGCGATGGCACAAAAAAATGCCCGCAGACCATGACGTCTGCGGGCATTTTTACGATGGCTTGCAACTCAGGCAAACACCCCCGCCGTATCCTGCATGCGGGCCGATACCTCACCCAGGTGGTGCAGCGTGTCGCCAAAGGTCATCTCCAGTTGCGTGAGCTTCTTGAAGTAATGGCTGCCGATGTACTCGTCCGTCACGCCGATGCCGCCATGCAGCTGTACCGACTGCTGCCCCACAAAACGCATCGACTGGCCCAGCTGCACCTTGGCGCGCGCCATGGCGGCGCGGCGTTCGGCCGCAGGGGCGCCGAGCTTTAGGCTGGCGTAGTAGCTCATCGAGCGGGCGAGTTCCAGCTGCATCTTCATGTCGGCCACGCGGTGGCGCAGCGCCTGGAAGCTGGCAATGAACACGCCGAACTGCTTGCGCTGGTTCATGTATTCGACGGTGAGTGCCACCGCCTTGTCCATCACGCCCACGGCTTCGGCGCAGGTGGCGGCAATGCCGGTGTCCACCGCCAGCTCCAGCGCGGCCAGGCCGTCGGTGGTGACGAGCGTGGCGGGGGCGTTGGCCAGCTGCACTTCGGCCGCGCGGCTGCCGTCTTGCGTGACGTAGCCCCGCGTGGTCACGCCAGCGGCCGAGCGTTCCACGAGGAAGAGGGCGATTTTTCCGTCCAGCTGCGCAGGCACGATGAAGGCATCGGCCTGGTCACCAGCGGCTACTATGCTTTTTGTAGCTGTTACGGTATATCCAGCGGGCGCAGAGGCTGCTTTCGCCTCACAAACGTCCACGCGGTAGCGCGCCTTGCGCTCCTGGTAGGCCAGCACCACCAGCGCTTCACCGCTGGCCACGCGGGGCAGCCAGGCGCCTTGTACGTCGGCGGTGCCGTAGTGCGACAGCACGCTGCTGGCGATGAAGGCCTGGGCGATGGGCTCCAGCACCATGCCGCGGCCCAGCTCCTCGGCCACCACCATGGCGTCGATGGCGCTCTGGCCCAGGCCGTCGTGGGCCTCGGGCACGGTCAGCGCCGTCAGGCCCAGCTCGGCCAGCTCGCCCCAGGCGGCGCGGTCGAAGCCGCCGGCGGCCACGGCAGCGCGGCGGCGCTCGAAGGTGTAGCCCTTGTCCACCCACTTGCGCACGGCGTCGCGCAGTTGTTCCTGGTCGTCAGAAAAATCGAAATCCATGTTCTTGTCTCCTTAGCCCAGAACCGTCTGCGCGACGATGTTGCGTTGCACTTCATTGCTGCCACCGTAGATGGTGGTCTTGCGCAGGTTGAAGTAGGTGGACGCCAGCGGCGCGTTGGCGGTGACGCCGCCAGGGAAGTTTCCTTGCCATCCGGCTTCCATCGCCTCTTCGATAAAGGGCAGGCTGAACGGGCCTGCGGCCAGCATCATCAGCTCGGCGTAGCGCTGCTGGATCTCGCTGCCGCGGATCTTCAAGAGGCCGGCGATGTCGAGCGAGTTCTTGCCCGACTTCTCGGCCGACAGCACGCGCAACACCAGCATTTCCAGGGCCACGATGTCCACTTCGAGCAGCGCGATCTGGTCACGGAAACGCTGGTCGTCCCACATGCCCTCGGCCTTGGCGATGCGCTTCAGGCGCTCCAGCTCGCGCTTGCTGCGGTTCACGTCAGCGATGTTGGTGCGCTCGTGGGACAGCAGGTGCTTGGCATAGGTCCAGCCCTTGTTCTCTTCGCCGATCAGGTTCTCGGCGGGCACTTCGACGTTGTCGAAGAACACCTCGTTCACCTCGCACTCGCCGTCCAGCAGCTTGATGGGGCGCACGGTCACTCCCTTGGACTTCATGTCCAGCAGCAGAAAGGAGATGCCGGTCTGGGGCTTGCCTTCGGTGCTGGTGCGCACCAGGTTGAACATCCAGTCGCCATGCTGGCCCAGCGTGGTCCAGGTCTTCTGGCCGTTGACTATGTATTTGTCGCCCACGCGCTCCGCGCGGGTCTTGACGCTGGCCAGGTCCGAGCCCGAGCCCGGTTCGCTGTAGCCCTGGCTCCACCACACTTCGCCGCTGGCGATCCCGGGCAAAAAGCGCTTTTGTTGTTCGGCATTGCCAAACGCCATGATCACCGGGGCCACCATCACGGGGCCGAAGGGGATGATGCGGGGCGCACCGGCCAGCGCACACTCTTCTTCAAACAGGTGCTTTTGCACGGCCGTCCAGCCGGGGCCACCAAATTCCTTGGGCCAGCCAAAGCCGAGCCAGCCTTTTTTGCCCAGGATCTTGGCCCAGCCCTGCATGTCTGCACGGGTCAGACGCAGGGCGTTGTGCACCTTGTGGGAAATTTCCTGGGGTAGGTTGGCGTGAACCCATGCGCGAACTTCGTCGCGGAAGGCCTGTTCTTCGGGGGTGAATGCGAGATCCATGCGGCTTGTCTCCTGAGAAGTTTTGTTTTTAGCATGGGCGTTCGTTTTATTCCTGTCCGGGTGGCGACATGGGCAATGCGTTGATTTACTAATGTGCAATTTGCCTTGGCACGCGACCCCGCCATGCATCCGCGTAATACCCGAAATCTAAGACCCACGGGTTTTAATCCAGGCCAGTTGTACTGGAAGGAGCTTGCGATGCTGGATGCGTTACACCGTGGGGTAGCATTTCTAAAAGGGCCGCTGAAGCCACCCAGGAGGCTAGTTGTAGCGAAGCAATGACGCCGTGCTCGGAATCTGAATCCAAGACCCCGTGTTTATCCCGTCGGTCCATGCGCTGAGCCAGGAGCTACGACGGCTGAACGGCAGACTCAGGATCGCGACCTTCGTTAATACAGGCGCTTGAGAACCTGCGGCCACTGGCAGAATCGACCACCATGCCCCACTTGCTATTGAACTGTGAGCTCGCTGAACGCCAAAACCCAGGCCTGCACCAAGGCCAAGTGGCGTTTCAGATCGATGACCTTTCGATCTCGACCCGCGAGCTGATCTCCGTCAGCGTCCGCGCCCACCTCGCCCTGCAGCGCATCGCGCGCGCAGGTGCGGCCTTATCGGCACGGGCCGCTCACAACACACCCACACTGACACCGGCCTTGATTGATGAGGGCTTGGCGCAGGGGCGTGTGGCCTTGCCCCGGCCACCAGAGCCCGCCAGTGAACCCGACTTGGCGGCACAGGAGCATGCCGAAATCCAACGGGCCCTCGCCGCTTTCGAGGCGGGCGATTTCCAGATGGTGGTCGATGGCACGCTGTACCGGTCGCATGCGGAGCTGCATTTGACGGACAGCTCGCACGCCGTTTTCTTGAGATTGCGTCCGCTGGTCGGTGGATGAAAGGAACCCATGAGTGATGAGCAGTGGAAGGCGAGCGCAACGCAGCACGCCAGAGTTCAACGTTTCGAAACCTGGTTGTTGGGCTACGTGCAAGCGGCTAAGGAAGCAGGTCGCCTGGATGACGACGAGTGCGCCATTCGCAACGGCGGTGAGGACTCACCGTTCTGTTCGGCACTGCAACAGGAATTCGAGGGCGAGGCCGAGCAGCACCTCGCCGACTTTTTCATGTTCCCGGTGCTGCATGAAAGCATTCCGAACATGCGCGCGCGCGCAGACAGTGTGTGGAGCTTCGCGCGTGATGTGAGTGATCTGCTGACCGAGGCCGTCAAGAAGTGGGGGCGGGATTACACCTGCCATCTGGCCTTGCAGCGCTTGCGTTATCAATTGAGCCACCCGGCCGATGCGACCGAATGCGCCGCACCGCGCTGGATGGACGCGGAGCGCAAGAGGATTCGCGCTCAGTTTGCAGAGCCGATCCGTGGCTACAAGCTCGCGGAACTTAAAGCGGCCTTGAGCCGCAGCTTCCATCCCTTTCTGGAGCCCGCTCCCGACACGCTGGGCGGACTGATCTGCGAAATGAAGTCCTCGCGCGCCCAGCTGGACGAATTGTTGGATTTGATGGAGCGTTCTTGCGACATCTGGGTGGATGAGCAGTTCCAGCCGCCACCGCAGGTGGAAGATTGCGAGTGCGAGGGCCGCATGCGCACCTCCGAGTTTCTCGGCCTGACCGACTTTGCGGAAGAGCTGGCGCAGTCGTATGCGCGCTTTGGCCCGCTGGACCCAGTATGGGTCCAACGCCTGTTCGAGGTGGAGTGGCCACGCGCTGCACGGGTGGTGAACACCTGCCTTCGGCAGGATGAAGAGATCTTGAAAGACTTCCAACCCGAGGCGCTGGACTGGGTGTACGCCCACTGCGCCAAACCACTGGCCGAGGCCATCAGCTCGCTGAGCAAGCTCGCAAACGATTGGGGCGTGGACTATGAGCGTGACACCGAGCGCAGCCTGCGTGGTATCCGGTTCGTTGTGGCAGGTGCACGCTTGTTGGCGCAGATGCCGTCGCCGCCGCCGCTCCTCGGTTTGGTTCAGTCCGATGCTGATCGCCCCGCTGCGCGGGCCTTGAAACTGATCTGCAATGTGCAACCCCTAAGTGCAGCAGAGTCCGCCGAGCTGGTGGCTGAGCTGCGGCAGTTCACCCCAGAGGTTTTGCTGCAATTGCTGCGCCATTGCCGCGCTCAGGCCGACGAAGTGCTGGAGGCCATGGGCTGGGGCAGCGCAGCGCCTTTGTACCGTTTCATGCGCGAGCGCGAGCGGGCCGATGCGAACGAGTACTTCGATGTGCTGTTGTTGAAGGAGTACCTCCAGCGCGCGGGCAAGTCTGGTGAGCTGCTGCTGGCATGGCACAAGAAGTACAAGCACCTGAAAGTCACCATGCACCGTATCGAAGCGGTGCAAGGCGTGGAAGACAAAAGGCTGGCGGGCATGCTGGGCAAGCTCTCCCAAGAGCACATTCGCGTCTGGGGCATGGTGCCGATTCGGGATTCGGCAGACTTGCGCGAGCGGTTCGACTTTTTCAAAGGCGCTGGCAAGCAGGCTTCAAAGATGTACGGTTCCGAGCGCACCGCCAATGTGCGCGACGCCGCCGCAGCAGCGCTGGTGCAACTGGCGCACAACGCCGGTTTTGCGGACGTGACCGAAATGGAGTGGTCGCTCGATGCCAGCTCTTACACGGCCCAGGATTGGGCCTGGCAGCAAGATGAGTATGCCGTGGAGCTGAACCTGGTCAGGTTCCAGCCGCAACTGCAGGTTCGCAAGGCTGGCAAGGCTTTGAAGAGCCTGCCGCCTGCGCTCAAGAAAGACCCTGGACTGGCCCCGCTGCTGGCGCAGCTCGATCTGCTCAAGGACCAGAGCAAACGCTACCGCACTGCTCTGGAAAACCTCATGGTCAGCGGGCGAACGCTCACGCCCGACCAGCTTCGCGAACTCTCTCACCTGCCCATGGCCCGGCAACTGCTGAGCGCGCTCTACCTGCAAACGCCGGACGGCGGGCTGGGCCTGCTGGATGACAGCCTGACCCAACTGCGTCTGCTGGACGCAGAGGGCCGCTTGGCCGATGAACCCCTGCCGGTGGAGCAACCCCTGACCATCGCACATGTCCACGCGATGCTGGTGGCAGGTCGCTTGATCGCGTGCCAGCGGCACGCGGTGCAGTCGTCCCTGGTGCAACCTTTCAAGCAGGCGTTTCGTGAGTGCTATGTGCTCACGCCCGCCGAGCGCGAGGCGCATGACCTGTCGCGCCGTTTCGAGGGGCGCCGCGTCAAGACTTCGGTGCTGGGCGCGATCCTGTCGGCCCGAGGATGGCGAATCGATGGCGGCGAAGGCGATTGCACGGCCCGCAAACGCCTGACGCCCGACATCGCCGTCGAGCTGTCTTTGCCCGATGTCTATCACTTCCTGACCGAGGAAGAGGCTACCGTGCTGGGCGAGATTTCGTTCTACCGCCAAGGGGTGCGCGTAGCACTGGAGGAGGCCCCAGCGCTGGGCTTCTCCGAGGCCATGCGCGACCTGGACCTGGTGATCACCGCAGGTGCGGCCGACAGCGATGAACACTCAGCCGAAGTACAACACGCCCGTGTGGCTCTGGTTGACGCCCTGCTTCCCAGCCTGGGTTTGAAGAACGTCAGCGTTGAGGGGCACCACGCCATCATCCAGGGAAAGCGCGCGAGCTACCGCTTGCACCTGGGTACCGCAGTGATCCATGTGATTCCTGCGGGTTACCTGTGTATCGTGCCGGCCGACAAAGCCTCTCAAAAATCAGTCGCCTTGCCTTTCGTTGATGACGACCAGCGCACCAGCGAGGTGTTGTCCAAGCTGCTGCTGCTCAGCGCCGATGACAAAATCAAAGACCCCAGCATCCTGGCGCAGATTGAGGGACGGGTGGCCCAGGCCTGAGTGCTGGGCGCGCTTCGCCGCCGGGGTCTCGTTCAGGCCTGCTTCGCTGGGCTTGGCCTGGGCAGAGGCTACTTTTCGTCTTCCAAGTCGCGCAGGCCCAGTTCGTCGCACAGCCGGCGCACAGTGGCTTGCAGGCCCGCCACTTCCGCCTCCAGGGCCTGCACGCGGCCTTGCAGTGCGGGGGCAGGGGTGTCCAGTGGGGGCATGGGGTGGCCGCTGTAGGGCTGCTGGCTGGTGTCCACCGGCCCGCACAGCAGGTGCGCCCAGCGCGGTTCGCGGGCGCCAGGGGCGCGGGGCAGCAGCACGACCAGCGGGCCGCCTTTTTCTTCGCTGCGGTTTTGCAATTCGTCCAAAAACGCTTCCACCGAGGAGATGTCGGCAAACCGGTGCCAGCGCTCGGCGTTGATGCGCAGTTCGCCTGCCGTCTGGGGGCCGCGCAGCATCAGCAGGCCGAGCAACGCGGCCGATTGGTCGGGCACGCCCACTCCGCGCTGAAAGTTGTGCTCCCAGCGCGTGGTGCGGTTGCCGCTGGTCTCAAACACCAGTGTGAGCAGCTTCAGCGCATCCAGTGCCTCTTGCGCCTGGGCGTCGGTGAGTTGCATCACCGGGTCGCGGCTGGATTTTTGGTTGCAGCCGGTGACCAGGCCGTTGAGTGACATGGGGTAGCTGTCCGGCACCGTGCGGGCCTTCTCCATCAAGGTGGCGAGCACGCGGGCCTCGTTGGGGGTGAGGGGGCGGGCGGCGGGGCTGTAGGCAGTGGGTGTGTGCATGGCAGGGATAATCAGGGGCAAATGAAGAACATTGTGATTTTGATCTCCGGCGGTGGCTCCAACATGGCGGCCATCGTCAAAACCGCACAACAAGAACAGTGGGCGCAGCGCTATGGTGCGCGCGTGGCAGCGGTGGTGAGCAACAAGGCCGACGCCCAGGGCCTGGTGTTTGCCCGCGAACACGGCATTGCCACCGCCGTGCTGGACCACAAGGCCTTTGCCAGCCGCGAGGCGTTTGATGCCGAGCTGGCCGCCGTGATCGATGCGCACCAGCCCGCGCTGGTGGTGCTGGCGGGCTTTATGCGGATTTTGACGCCCGGTTTTGTCGCGCATTACGCGGGGCGTTTGGTCAATATCCACCCTTCGCTGTTGCCCGCCTTCACGGGCTTGCACACCCACCAGCGCGCCATCGATGCAGGCTGCAGGTTTGCAGGGGTGACGGTGCACCAGGTGACGGCCGAGCTGGACGTGGGCCCCATCCTGGACCAGGCGGTGGTGCCGGTGCTGCCGGGCGACACCGCCGAGACGCTGGCGGCCCGGGTGCTGACGCAAGAGCATGTGATCTACCCCCGCGCCGTGCGAGCACTGGTGCAGAAGCTGCCTGCGGCTTGATTTGCTATTTAAATAATAGCTGCTAGCGCTTTTGGATAGTGCGCTAGCGGCTGTTTTGATAAGAAGGCTCCGACGCGCGCGGCTCGTCAACTGACGGGCGGCACTCGCACCGCACGGCCAGAACCTGGGTGTGCCACCCGCCCCCTGCGTCAGGGCTGCGGTGGCTTCAACTTGGGCGGGAGTGGCTTGCGAAGGCCTCAGGCCACGGCGCTCAAGGCCTCGGTGCTGTTGCGGTTGCCAAAGTCATTGGCAGCTTGCTCGTAGCGGCGCCGGGCCAGGTCGGCCAGCCGCACCAGGTCGCCGCGCTGGCTGCTGTCCTTGCTGGCCGAGGATTGCGAGTCGCTGCTGCTTGTGTTGGTGCTGCTGGTCAGGCTGCTGCTGGCTGCAGCGGTCGACGCAAACTGGCTGGTCAACTGGTCGATGAAGGTTTTGGATTCGCTCTCGCTGATGGTCTTGTCGCCGTCGGTGTCTATCGCGCTGAACAAGGCCGTGACGGCGTCTTGCTCGGTCGTCGAGGTGGCCCCGGCCAGGCGTTCGGTGAGCGACACCACACCATCTTCGTTGGTGTCCAGCGGGTCGTAGGTGGTGGTTTCGCTGGTGCTACCTGCGCCACCCGCTCCACCTGGGCCCCCAGGGCCACCAGCTCCGCTCGGGCCACCGGCGCCACCGGCACCGCCAGGTGGCATGCCACTGGCCTGCGCCCCGTCGCCCGAGGGCCGCCCGGCATCAAACTCCGCCTGCGTCAGGCTGCCGTCGCTGTCCGTGTCCAGCGCGGCAAAAGCATCGTCGCTGCTCACGCCCGTCTGGCTGGCGGTGCCGCCCGACATGGCTTCCAGCAACGCCTGCAGCTCGGTCTTGCTCACGGCACCGTCGCCATCGCTGTCCACCTTGCCAAACAGGTCGTCGCCCGCTTCGCCGGTGGCTGCCGATGTGCTGTCGGTGCCATCAGCGATGTTGCGCGACTGGGCAAAGTCCATGGTGGACCGGGCGGGCATGATGCTTTCCATCGTCTTGCCCAGCTCGTCGGCATTGAGGTTGCCGTCGCCGTTGGCGTCGTACTGGGTGAGCAAGTCCGCTGCACTGGTGTCGCTGGTGGTGCCGGTCTTCTTGGCCACCTTGTCCAGCAAGCCTTGCAGCTCGGTGCTGTCCACGCCGCCACTGCCGTCGGCATCTATTTTTGACAGCAGCCGCTCCGGCGAGGGCCCAGGGCGGCTGGCCCGCTGGACACTGGCACTGGACCAGGCACTGCTGACGCTACTGATGGTCGTCATCATCGTTCCTTTCGTTCCAAGGGTGGTGGCAACGCTGGGCCTGTCTGTGGCGCGCGTTGGGGCCAACACGCGCGGGGGATCGATTCATCGTTGCCTTCTGGGCCCTCTGCCCATACCCCGTGGGGCAGAGCAGAAGGTCCTCGGGGCCGCAGAACCTGTGGTGGCCGGTGAGGGCGCTGGCAGGTCGATACAGCCTGAATCCATTGTTGGTGGGGCGTGTCAATGGTGTTTGTCCGGTTTGTACCAAGGTCGATACAAAGCGCGGTTTCATGCGCTGAATTGGGGGGTAAAACCCTGCCAGTTCTGCGCAAGCCCGTGGCTGGGGGCTGCCTAAACTTGGTGGGTCTTTTAGCCCTGCCCCTGCCCATGCAAACCATTTTGGTGGTGGACGACGATGTCGAGATCACCACCCTGTTGACCGAATACCTGGCCCGCTTTGGCTTCACCACGCTGGCGGCGGGCGATGCAGCGGCCATGCGGACGCAGTTGGCCGCCCACTCGGTCGACCTGGTCGTGCTGGACGTGATGCTGCCCGGCACCGACGGCATCACCCTGGCGCGCGAGCTGCGCCAGCGATCACGCGTGCCCATCATCATGCTCACTGCCCGGGCAGACCCCTATGACCGCGTGCTGGGCCTGGAGATGGGGGCTGACGACTACATGGCCAAACCCTTTGAGCCGCGCGAGCTGGTGGCCCGCATCCAGACCGTGATGCGCCGCCTGGCCCACGAGGGCCAGCCGGCCAGCCAAGGCCCCGACGAAGTGGTGCGCTTTGACGGCTGGGAGCTGCACTGCGTGGAGCGCCACCTGCGCTCGCCGCAGGGCGTGGTGGTGCCTTTGTCCAACGCCGAATTTCGGCTGCTGTGCACCTTCTTGCGCATGCCACGGCGCATCTTCAGCCGCGACCAGCTCATGGAGCAGGCCCGGGGCCGCGCCATGGATGCGTTCGAGCGCAGCATCGATCTGCTGGTCTCGCGCCTGCGCACCAAGCTGGCGGACGACCCGCGCTCGCCCTCCATGATCCGCACCGTGCGGGGCGCGGGCTACCTCTTTCATGTGCACACCCTGCAAGGGCAGGTGGGATGGCTGCGCTGACACTGCCCGGCAGCCGCGCATGGGCGCGCTCTGCGGTGGCCTGGTGGTTGCCCTCCACGCTGTTTGGGCGCCTGGCGGTACTGCTCATCGTGGCCGTGCTGGCCAGCCATGTGCTGGCGCTGTCTTTGATGTGGGAGTTGCGGCCCGCGCCGCCGCACCACGGTGGGCCAGGGGGTGAAGGCCCACCGCGTGCCTGGGCCGACCGCAGTGCCCCGGCAGCGGCAGGGGCGGCGCCTGCGCCTGCCCCGCCAATGCCCCCAGCCGCTGAGCCGAGCGGCCGTGGCGGGCCAGGCCCGCGCCCCGGCTCCCCCAGCTTGAGGCAGGTGCTCGACGCACCCTTATCGCTGCAATTGGGATTGCTGCTGGATATTTGTGTGCGCCTGGCCGTGCTGATCGCTGCCGCCTGGTGGGCCGCCCGCTGGCTGGCCCAGCCCATCCACCGCCTGGCCAGCGCCGCGCAAGAGCTGGGGCGCAACCTGGACCGCCCCCCATTGCCCGAAGACGGGCCTGCCGAGTGCCGCGACGCCAGCCGCGTCTTCAACCAGATGCAAGAGCGGCTGCGCCAGCAACTGGCCGACCGCGACGGCTTTGTGGCCGCCGTATCGCACGACCTGCGCACGCCGCTCACCCGCCTGCGCCTGCGCGCCGAAAGCCTGGCAGACCCGCAAGACCAGCAGCGCTTTGGCCGCGATATTGCCGAGATGGACGCCATGATCACCGCCACGCTCGACTACCTGCGCGGCGTGGCCCACGCCGAGCCAATGGCACTGGTGGATGTGGCAGCCCTGGCGCACAGCCTGGCCGACGACCACCAGGACATGGGCCACGACGTGACGGTGCAGGGCCATGCCGCCCCTTTGCCCGTGCAGGCCGGTGCGCTGCGCCGGTGTCTGGACAACCTGGTGGGCAATGCCGTGCGCTACGGTGGCGCTGCGGAGTTGGCATTGCATGACGGACCCGAGCAACTGCGCATCACCGTGCGCGACCATGGCCCCGGCCTGCCCGAGGCCGAATTGGCCCGTGTGATGGCTCCGTTTTACCGGGTCGAGGCCTCACGCAACCGCGACAGTGGCGGGGTGGGGCTGGGCCTCACCATTGCGCAAGACATTGCACGCCGCCACGGCGGGCTGCTGCGCCTGAGCAACGCGCCAGCAGGCGGCTTACTGGCCGAGGTGCTGCTGCCGCGTTCACCCGGTGCGGGCCCCGGCGGGTAGGGCAGGGGCTGCGCTGGTCGCCCGTGTTTTGGCGTGGTTTGAAGTAAAAATAGCTGCTAGCGCTTATTGGATAAGCGCTAGCAGCTATTTATTTGATAGCAATCTAGTCCGCAGCCTCTTCGCCCTTGGCCGGTTCTTGGCATTTCTCAAACCGCTGGCGCAGCACCCCGTCGATCTCCACTTGCTCGGCAAACATGGCGGCCGGGCGCACCCACAGCCCGTGCTCGCCATACAGCGCGCGGTACACCGTCATGGGCTCCAGCGTCTCGCTGTGGCGGGCGGTGCCCACCACCTCGTACATCAGGCCCTTGTAGTGGCGGTACAGGCCGACGGGCGTAGGGGTGAGTGCAGGGAGTTTTCCGTTCATGGTTACTATGGCGGGTTGTACCGGGCTGCTTGGCCGTCATGGCCGCGCCGCACGGTACATCCAAAAAACAAAATGGGAGGGGTTGACCTGTGGAATGGGCAGACTTTGTGCACTTGGTGCGCACCAGCGAGCAAGACAGCGCTGAAAACAGCGGCGCTTACCGGCGCAGCGTAGCCGCTTTTGCCGCCTTGGGCTACGCCTGGGTGCTGGGCTGCTTTGTCCTGGCCCTGGGCCTGGTGGCCTGGGCGGTGCAGCAACTGTTGTTTGGACGCTTTCGCCTGGGGCTGTTGTTGATGCTGCTGGCGGCGGGCAGTCTGTTGTGGTTCAGCCTGCGTGCGCTGTGGCTGCGCATCACCCCGCCTGAGGGCGAGGAAATCACTGCCACCGAAGCGCCGGAGCTGTTCGATGCGCTGGAGCGCATCCGCCGCAAGATCAAAGGCCCACCCATCCACCATGTGCTGCTGAGCGACGACTTCAACGCCAGCATCCAGCAGATACCGCGCTACGGTCTGTTTGGCGGTGGGGTTAACTACCTGGTCATCGGGCTGCCGCTGTTGATGGCACTGGACCGCACCCGCTTCTTGGCGGTGCTGGGCCACGAATATGGCCACCTGCGTGGCGACCACGGCCAGTTTGGCGCCTGGATTTACCGCACCCGCTGGTCGTGGATGCAGCTCAACAAAAGCCTGGGTGACGACGAGGGCCTGGCCGGAGCGGCCACGCAGGCCTTCTTGCGCTGGTACTTCCCTCGCTTTGCCGCCAAAACCTTTGCCCTGGCGCGCCAGGATGAATACGAAGCCGACAACGTGGCCGGGCGCCTGTCGGGCCGCGAGGCCATGGCGGCTGCGCTGATTGAGGTGGAAATTCGGGGCCATTGGCTGCAGACCGAGTTTTGGCGCGACCACTGGTGCACCGCTGCGGCCAACCCGCTGCCCGTGGGGCCTTTCCGTGGGCTGCGCCGCCTGATGGCCGACGCGCCCGAGGCGGCCTTCGCCAACGATGCGCTGCGCCAGGCGCTCAAGCGCATCAGCAATCTGGACGACACCCACCCAGGCTTGCGCGACCGACTGGAGGCTCTGGACGTGGCGGGCACCTTGCCCGACTGGTCGCGCGGCAGCGCCCTGGCCCTGCTGGGCAAGGACGAAGCCAAGCGCTGGATCGCCCACTTCGACAAACAATGGTGCGCCGCCAACGCGTCGGACTGGAAGCAGCACCACGCCTGGCTGCAGCGCGTGCGCGCCAGGGCCGAGGCTTTGCAGGCCGGCATGGCCCAGGCCAGCGCCGCCGATTTGGTGGAGCTGGCCCGCCTGCGCAAGCACCTGGACCCGCGCGCCGAAGTGCGTCCCCTGTACGAACTGGCACTGGAGCGCAGCGCCGAGCACCCCGGCGCCCTGCGTGGCCTGGCCCAGTGCCTGCCCGATGGCGACCGCGCCGCCAAGCTGGCCTGCCTGCATCGCCTGTGGGACGCTGGCAGTAACGACCGCTGGTGGGCTGCCCGCACGGCGTTGGCCGAGCTGGAAACCCCCCGCATCGGCTACGACCATGACGCCGCCGCCTTCAAGCAGTGGCGCAAGCGACTGGAGCGGGCCCAGGAGTCTGAAGAGCGCGCCTGGGAGGAGTTGAGCAACGCCTCGTACTTCAGCCACATTGCCCGCAACGATCTCAGCGAGTTCGAGCTGGGCGAATTCCAGGCCGAACTGGCCCGCTGCGCGCCCGTGGCCTGCGCCTGGCTGGTGCGCAAGAACCTGCGCGAGCACCCACAGCGCCGGGCCTATCTGCTGTTTGTGGAGCTGCCCGGCATGGACGACGAAGACCGCTACGACCTGTGCCGCTGGCTGGAGCGCACCCTGAGCTTGCCCGGCCCCCTGCTGGTGCTGTGGGCGGGTGAATCGCCCACGCTCAAGGAGATCAAGCGCTCGGCGTTTGACCCTATCTACACACGCTAAGGGTCAAGTGAGGGGATGGGTTTTTCGACTACCAACCCATGCTTTATCGCTCTCTGCCTGTGCAACTGGCGTGGTGCAGGCCAGTGCCCTCGCGCAAGGGCCGCCCCGCCGCGCTGAGGGCGTCCCCCGCCGGGGGAAGGCACCGAAGGTGACTCAGGGGGGCTTAACAGTAGACAATCGGGGGATGCATCCCAAAGTCCTTCTAGACGCCTGTGCCGAATTGGTTCGGCTCACCCTCACTTTTGAACACCCGGCCGACGCCGTGGTGTCCCGCTACTTTCGCGACAACCGCGGGCTGGGCCCGCGTGAGCGCGCCACGCTGGCCGAAACGGTTTACAACGTGCTGCGCAAAAAGCTCTTGTTCGACCACCTGGCCCCCTCGGGCTCGGGTTCCAAAGAGCGTCGCCTGGCCATCCTGGGCTTTCATGGCCCGCGCGATTTTCTGAAAAGCGCGCTCACCGACCAGGAAAAGAACTGGCTGGAGCAGTGCGACACCGTCAGCCCTGACGACCTGATGGAGCGCCACCGCCACAACCTGCCTGAGTGGCTGGTGCAGCCCCTCAAGGACCAGTTGGGCAACGACTTCTGGCCCCTTGCCGAAAGCATGGCCCAGAACGCGCCGCTGGACTTGCGCGTCAACGTTTTGAAAGAAAAACGGGCCGATGTGCAGAAGGAACTTGCGCAAGCAGCTATTAAATCTGTAGCAACACCTTACTCCCCCTGGGGCTTGCGCATCGAGGGCAAGCCCGCGTTGACCAAGCTGGACGCCTTCACCCGGGGTGCCATCGAGGTGCAGGACGAAGGTTCGCAGCTGCTGGCGCTGCTGCTGGACGCCAAGCGCGGCGAGATGGTGGTGGACTTCTGCGCCGGTGCCGGTGGCAAGACCCTGGCGATTGGCGCCACCATGCGCAGCACGGGCCGGTTGTACGCGTTTGATGTGTCGGCCCACCGGCTTGATGCCCTCAAGCCCCGCATGGCCCGCAGTGGCCTGTCCAATGTCCACCCCGCAGCCATCGCGCACGAGCGTGACGAGCGCGTGAAGCGCCTGGCCGGCAAGATCGACCGGGTGCTGGTGGATGCTCCCTGCTCGGGCCTGGGCACCCTGCGCCGCAACCCGGACCTCAAGTGGCGCCAGTCTGCCAAGGCCGTGCAAGAGTTGGTGGCGAAGCAAACCGCCATCCTGGACAGCGCCGCCCGCCTGCTCAAGCCCGGTGGCCGCTTGGTGTACGCCACGTGCAGCATCCTGCCGCAAGAGAACGAAGCCATTGCCGAGGCCTTCAGCGCGGCGCACCCCGATTTCATCCCGCTGGATGCGGGTGAAGCCCTGGCCCAGCTCAAGGTGGCGCAGGCCGCCAGCCTGTGCAGCGGTGGCGAAACGGGCAGCGCCTATCTGCGCCTGTGGCCCCACCGCCACCAGACCGACGGGTTCTTTGCCGCTGTGTGGACGCGCAAAGACTGAGCTTGGCGCCACCTCGGGCTGCCCGCTTTGCGCGGCCCGGGCGTCAACCTGTGGTGAACCCTGAACCACAAAAAGTAACGCGGTTCTAAAATGAAATCGGCCTTTCGCCTGTCGGCGGGGCCGTGTCTGCGTGTGAAAAGGCTGGAAAAGATATGTTGTTACCCGACTGGGCTGTACTGAACGCCGCCATCGACTGGCTGGGCCACGGCCTGTGGGACTTGGCCTGGTGGCAAATCGTGCTCTACACCTTGCTCACCACCCACATCACGATTGCGGCGGTGACCATCTTCTTGCACCGTGCACAGGCCCATCGGGCGCTGGACCTGCATGCCATCCCCTCGCACTTTTTCCGTTTCTGGCTGTGGGTGGGCACGGGCATGCAGACCAAGGAATGGGTGGCCATCCACCGCAAGCACCACGCCAAGTGCGAAACGCCGGACGACCCGCACAGCCCGCAGACGCGGGGGCTGGACACCGTGATGTGGCGCGGTGCCGAGCTGTACCGCGCTGAGGCTAATAACCCCGAGACCCTGCAGAAGTTTGGCCACGGCACACCCAACGACTGGGTGGAGCGCAACGTGTACAGCCGCTTTGGCTGGCAGGGCGTGGGCCTCATGCTGATTCTGAACCTGGCCTTGTTTGGCGCTGCAGGTGCTGCGGTGTGGGCGGTGCAGATGGTCTGGATTCCGTTCTGGGCGGCAGGTGTCGTCAATGGTGTGGGGCACTTCTGGGGCTACCGCAACTTTGAGGCGCAAGACGCCAGCACCAACCTCTCGCCCTGGGGCATCCTGATTGGCGGGGAAGAGCTGCACAACAACCACCACACCTACCCCACGGCGGCCAAGTTCTCGATCAAGCCGTTCGAGTTCGACATTGGCTGGCTGTACATCAGCCTCATGCAAAAGGTGGGTTGGGCCACCGTGAAGAAGGTGCCACCCAAGCTGCAGCTGGGCGCCATCAAACCCGTGGCCGATGAGAAGACGCTGGAAGCCTTGATTGCCAACCGCTACGAAGTGATGGCTGGCTATGCGCGTGGCGTGCGCCAGGCCTGCAAGGAAGAAATGGTCGCGCTCAAGGCGCGCCATGGGGATGTGTCGGTGCTCAAGGCCGCCAAGCGCTGGCTGCACCGTGATGCCGAGAAGGTGCCTGCCCTGGCCTTGCCGCAACTGGCCCAGGTGCGTGCAGCCTACCCGGCGCTCGACAAGATGGTCACCATGCGGGAGGAGTTGCGCCAGCTGTGGCTTAACACCACCCAGTCGCGCGAGCAGCTCACGGCCGATTTGCAGGCTTGGTGCCGCCGCGCTGAGGAAAGCGGCATCGCCACATTGCGCGATTTTTCGCTACGCCTGCGTTCTGCCCAGGCTTGATCCAGCGGTGCGCCGGGGCAGCGCATTGCCCCAGCGTTGAATGCTCCGCCAGGTTTGCCGCAGCCACGCGGCTGCGCTGGGGCCTGTGGCTGGCTCTGTGCACAGCACCCGCGCTGGGGCGGTACCCGCGTTGCGCAGATGTACCCAGGTGGCCGTCTCTTGCCCGTCAGGCTGCAGCATGTCGCCCGCATGCAAAGCCTGCCGCCTGGTGGTTAGCACTTGGCCGTATACCAGGGGCCCCGTAGCAACGTCTACCGATCCTTGCAGCACCTGCAAGGTGGCCCCGGGTGGCAGACAAGTCAGCCGGTGTTGCCCGGCGCGCAGCGGCAGGATGCAAGAGGGTGACGATGCGCTGAAATCGGCGCGTCTTTGGGGTGGCTGCATGGGGTTCTCTCGATGGCTGGATGAGGGCCTTCAGCGTAAGAAAAACGGTGCAGTGCTGGTAGACACACTACCGGCTTTCATGGAGCAGAACAGTTGCGATAAGCAAGGCACTGTTATGGTGCTATTGCTGTGGTTCTGTATCTGTTGTGCCTTCTGGCTTGTGGGCATGATGGGCGGACCCGTTCAGTTCTTTCCCTTTGAACCGGCTCTCACGTTCGCCATGACCCGCTCCGAAAACCGCGGCGAAAACCGCTCCGATACCCCGCGCTACCGCCAGTTGGCGGCCCTGTATGAGAAGGCAATCGCCTCTGGCAGCTTGCAGCCGGGGATGCGCATGCCTTCGGTGCGCGAGCTGTGTCAGCGCCACCAAGTCAGCTTGACCACTGCGTTGCAGGGGCTGCGCCATCTGGAAGCCCAGGGCTGTGTGGAGGCGCGCGAGCGCGTGGGTTACTTTGTGCGTGCCCCGGGCAGCGCCAGCTTGCCCCGTGCACGTGAGCCTGAGGTGTGCGAGCCGTTGCCCAGCGACCCCCGCGTGTTTGCGGGCATCAATGAGCGCATCTCCCTGTTTTTGGAAAAAGCCCGGCTGGCGGGCCCGCTGCCACTGGACCTGGGCAGCGCCATGCCGGCCCCGAGTTTGTTTGATGCCACGGCGCTGAACCGGCTGGCGCACAGCCTGCTGCGCGAGCAGCCCGACATCCTGGTTTATGGCCCCTCGGCGCCCACCACCCACCCAGAGTTTCAGCAGGCCATGGCCCGCCACGCCCTGGGGTTTGGGCTGAGTGTGGCGCCCAGTGACATCAGTGCCACCCTGGGCAATTCAGAGGGGGTGAACCTGGCCTTGGACGCCGTGGCTGAGCCCGGCGACGTGATCGCTGTCGAGTCGCCCACCTTCTTTGGTATCTTGCAGGCCATTGAGGTGCGCGGGCTGCGGGCGCTGGAGATTCCCAGCAGCCCGCACACCGGCATGTCGCTGGAGGCGCTGGAGCTGGCCGCGCGCAACGAGCCGCGCCTCAAGGGGGTGGTGGTGGTGCCGCACCTGCAAATGCCCCAAGGCAGCGTGATGCCCGATGCCCACAAGCAGCGCCTGGTGGCGCTGTGCGTGGAGTATGGGCTGGCGTTGGTGGAGGACGACATCTACCGGGAGTTTGTTGAAACCTCGCACCCGCTGCGCCCTGTCAAGGCGTGGGACCGGCCTGGGGATGCGGGCCAGGTGATTTACTGCGCGTCGCTCAGCAAGAGCTTTGCCCCCGGGCTGCGCCAGGGCTGGATGAGTGCGGGCCGGTGGCAGGCCCGGGTACAGATGCTCAAGTTTGCCAGCACGCGCAACATGCAGACTTGGTCGCAACTGCTGGCGGCGCGCAGCGTGAATTCGCCCGGTTATGAGCGCCATTTGCGCCGCCTGCGTGCACAGCTGCGCTTGCAGCGTGAGCAGTCCGCACGGGCCGTGGCGCGCTATTTTCCGCAGGGCACGCGGCTGAGTTTGCCGCCGGGCGGGCTCAGCCTGTGGCTGGAGCTGCCCGTCGGCATTTCGTCTACGCGCCTGTACGACCAGGCTCTGCAGTGCGGCATCCGCATTGCGCCGGGGCCCATGTTCTCCAATACCGGGCGGTATGAGCATTTTTTGCGATTGAGCTGCGGCATGCCCTTCACGCCACAGGTGGAAGAGGGCTACCGCACGCTGGGCGAGTTGATGGCGCAGCAACTGGGGCAGGGCCGGGGCGTAGACGCGCTGCCTGTGCCCAGGGCTGCCTGAATGTGTGGGTGAGTGGTTGGGCTGTGGGTTATCACGGGCCCAAGCCATCGACGTAAAAAAATCGCCAAACATTGCTGTTGGGCGGTTTTGGGGAATTTGGCGAAATGCCGCTGAATTACTTCAGCTTCATTTCCTTGTATTCCACATGCTTGCGAGCTTTTGGATCAAATTTCATGATCAGCATTTTCTCGGGCATGGTCTTCTTGTTCTTGGTCGTGGTGTAGAAGTGGCCAGTACCCGCAGTGGATTCCAGCTTGATCTTGTCGCGTCCGCCTTTGCTTGCCATGGTGCTTCTCCTTAAGCCTGACCACGTGCACGCAGGTCTGCGAGCACCGAGTCGATACCGTTCTTGTCGATCAAACGCAGGGCAGCGCTCGAAACGCGCAGGCGAACCCAGCGGTTTTCGCTCTCAACCCAGAAACGGCGGTATTGCAGGTTCGGCAGGAACCGGCGCTTGGTTTTGTTGTTGGCGTGGGAAACGTTGTTCCCGACCATGGGCTTCTTGCCCGTTACGTCGCAGACGCGTGCCATGAGGACACTCCGATAACTTATTAACGGCCATTTGCGGGCGCCCCGGCACAGTGCGCGGGGCTCGCTAGCGGCCTCACCTCGCCAGAAAGGGTGGCGGTAACCCGATTGCAGAATCTGAATATCCACCAAGTTGGCGGGCAGGATTCAGCAAAGCCGCAGATTATAGCCTGCGGCCTTCTTTTTGATCAAGCCCCTTGTTCCAGGAAGCGCTGCGCGTCCAGTGCGGCCATGCAGCCTGTGCCCGCGCTGGTGATGGCCTGGCGGTACACGTGGTCTTGCACGTCGCCTGCGGCAAACACGCCGGGCACGCTGGTCTGCGTGGCAAAACCCTTGAGGCCGCCTTGCGTGACGATGTAACCGTTGTCCATCTCCAGCTGGCCCTGGAAGATTTCGGTGTTGGGGGCATGGCCAATGGCGATGAAGCAGCCCTTGAGCTCGATGTCCTGGGTGCTGCCGTCTTGCGTGCTCTTGATGCGGATGCCGGTCACGCCGGTGTTGTCGCCGAGCACTTCGTCCAAGGTGTGGAACACCTTCAGCTCGATCTTGCCTGCCGCCACTTTCTCATTGAGCTTGTCCACCAGGATGGGCTCGGCCTTGAATTTGTCGCGGCGGTGCACCAGGGTGACCTTGCGGGCGATGTTCGACAGGTACAGCGCCTCTTCTACGGCCGTGTTGCCGCCACCCACCACACAAACGTCTTGCTCGCGGTAGAAGAAACCGTCGCAAGTGGCGCAGCCCGAGACGCCCCGGCCCATGAAAGCTTCTTCGGACGGCAGGCCCAGGTACTTGGCCGATGCGCCCGTGGCCAGGATCAGCGCGTCACAGGTGTAGGTGCCGCTGTCGCCTGTCAGTGTGAAGGGGCGCTTGCTGAAATCGACCTTGTTGATGTGGTCGAAAATGATCTGGGTCTTGAAGCGCTCCGCGTGCTCCAGAAAACGCTGCATCAGGTCGGGGCCTTGCACGCCGTGCACATCGGCGGGCCAGTTGTCCACTTCGGTGGTCGTCATCAGCTGCCCGCCTTGGGCCATGCCGGTGATGAGCACGGGGTTCAGGTTGGCACGTGCCGCATAGACGGCAGCGGTGTAGCCTGCAGGGCCAGAGCCAAGGATCAGAACTTTCGCGTGTTGGGTGGTGGACATGGTACAAGCCTGTGTTTTGCGCGCCGACCGGTAGAGTGGCGCTGTTGGAGAATGGGGGAGGGTTGCCAAGTATCCGCTGGGCGGAGGCTTTCAAGGGCAGCCCGTTTTCAATCACGGCGATTGTAAGAACCCATCAAAAACCTGTAGAACTTACGCAAATCCGGCGGTAGCCCCTGCAGTGCCTGTGGGCCTGGGCCGCGTTTTGTGTAAGCCATGACCTGTTGCGGCGCCAGTGGAGCCGCGTCCTTTGTTGAGGAGAAGTCTTTCCATGTCGACGATGTTGTCCAATCTGGACCTGCTGCGCCGGGTACCTTTGTTTTCGCTGTTGACGGTGGCCCAGGCCGAGGTCATCAGCGGGGCTGTGACCAAGCGCCGATTCAAGCGAGGCGAGGTGCTGGTGGAGCAGGGACAAAAGTCCAATGCCTTGTCCATCTTGCTCACAGGGCGCGCGCGCGTGGTGTCGGCAGACAGCCGGGGTCGCGAGGTGATTCTGGCCACGCTGGGCCCGGGGGACTACATCGGCGAGATGAGCATCATCGACAACGAGCCCCACTCGGCCACGGTGCGCGCTGAGGTGCAAACCGACGTGCTGCTGCTGGGCCGCGCAGACTTTGCCCGCTGCCTGTCAGAGAACGCGTCTATGTCTTTGGTCGTGATGCGCGGTCTGGTCAAGCGCTTGCGCCATGCCGATCGAAAAATTGAGTCACTGGCGTTACTGGATGTGTATGGTCGCGTGGCCCATGCGCTGCTGGATTTTGCGGTGGAGGATGCGCAGGGGCAGTGGGTGATCCGCGAGAAGATCTCCCGCCAGGATCTGGCCAAGATGGTGGGGGCTTCGCGCGAGATGGTGAGCCGTGTGATGAAGGACCTGGAAGAGCGCGCCTTCATCCAGACCCAACCCAACGGGTCGACCTTGCTCAAGGAGCGTCTCAACGCCCTGAGTTGAGGGGCCGGGCCCGCTGGCGCGGGCCTCGACCCCAGCTGCCCATGGGGTAAGCTTGCCCGGCACGTTTATGACTTATTCCCTCAATACCCTGAATGCATCTGCGGCGGCCAAGTCGCCCCCCCGAACGGGCGCCGCCCGGTTCGGTCATGAGGTCAGTTTGCTGGTGGGCCTGCTGGCCCTGATTTTCTGGTTGCTGGCGCTGGTCAGCTACTCTTCACAAGACCCGTCCTGGTCCTCCTCGGGCGTGGGGGCGTCGCGCATGGTGTCCAACTGGGCGGGGCGCCTGGGGGCGTGGCTGGCCGATGGCAGCTACTTCGCGTTTGGTTTTTCGGTGTGGTGGTGCGTGGCGGCGGCCGTTTGTGCCTGGTTTTCATCACTCGCCCGCTGGATGCGGGGGGGCGAAATGCCCGAGGGCTCGCCTTCGCCAGCCGTGCGCCGCGTGGTGTTCTGGGTAGGGCTGGTGCTGCTCGTCAGTGCCAGCGCGGCCTTGGAGTGGTCGCGTCTGTACCGGTTTGAGCCCTACCTGCCCGGCGGGCACGGCGGCGGCGTGCTGGGCTACACCGTGGGGCTTGGGGGCATGAAGTGGCTGGGTTTCATGGGCTCTGGGCTGGCTTGCATCGTGCTGCTGGTGCTGGGGGCCTCCATGGTGTTCCGGTTCTCCTGGGGGCATGTGGCTGAGTGGCTGGGGGCGCGCATGGACGCGCTGGTGCAGTCGAGCCTGGCGAGCCGCGAAGTGGCCAAGGACGTGGCCGTGGGCCGCAAGGCTGCCCGTGAGCGTGCGGTGGTGGTACGCGAAGAGCGCACCGAGAGCGAGGAGCACCACCCCGAGCCTGTGCAGATCATCGAGCCTGTGCTGGTCGATGCCCCGCAGAGCGCACGTGTCGTCAAAGAGCGGCAAAAGCCCCTGTTCACAGAGATGCCCGACAGCAAGCTGCCGCTGGTGGACTTGCTCGACGGCCCGCTGCAGCGCCAGGAAACCGTGGCGCCTGAGACGCTGGAGATGACCAGCCGCCTCATCGAGAAAAAGCTCAAGGACTTTGGCGTGGAAGTGCGCGTGGTGGCCGCCATGCCCGGCCCGGTGATCACCCGCTACGAGATCGAGCCCGCCACGGGCGTGAAGGGCTCGCAGATCGTGGGCCTGGCCAAGGACTTGGCACGCTCGCTCAGCCTCGTCTCGATCCGCGTGGTGGAGACCATCCCGGGCAAGAATTTCATGGCGCTGGAGCTGCCCAATGCCAAGCGCCAGTCCATCCGCCTGTCCGAGATTTTGGGCTCGCAGATTTACCATGAGGCCAAGAGCATGCTCACCATGGGCCTGGGCAAGGACATCGTGGGCAACCCGGTGGTGGCCGACCTGGCCAAGATGCCGCACGTGCTGGTGGCCGGTACCACGGGCTCGGGCAAATCGGTGGGGATCAATGCCATGATCCTTTCGCTGCTCTACAAGGCCGAGGCGCGCGACGTGCGCCTGTTGATGATCGACCCCAAGATGCTGGAAATGTCGGTCTACGAAGGCATCCCGCACCTGCTGGCGCCGGTCGTGACGGACATGAAGCAGGCCGCGCACGGCCTGAACTGGTGCGTGGCCGAGATGGAGCGCCGCTACAAGCTCATGAGCAAGCTGGGTGTGCGCAATCTGTCGGGCTACAACGCCAAGATCGACGAAGCCAAGGCGCGCGAGGAGTTCATCTACAACCCCTTCAGCCTCACGCCCGAAGAGCCCGAGCCGCTGCAGCGCCTGCCGCACATCGTGGTCATCATCGACGAGCTGGCCGATTTGATGATGGTGGTGGGCAAGAAGATCGAAGAGTTGATTGCCCGCCTCGCTCAAAAGGCGCGGGCTGCAGGGATTCACCTGATCTTGGCCACCCAGCGCCCCAGCGTGGATGTGATCACGGGCCTGATCAAGGCCAATATTCCGACCCGCATCGCGTTCTCGGTGGGCTCCAAAATCGACAGCCGCACCATTTTGGACCAGATGGGCGCGGAGGCGCTGCTGGGCATGGGCGACATGCTCTACATGGCCAGCGGCACGGGCCTGCCGATTCGGGTGCATGGCGCTTTTGTCAGCGATGAAGAGGTGCACCGCGTGGTCAGCTACCTCAAGACCCAGGGCGAGCCCGACTACATCGAAGGCGTGCTGGAGGGCGGAACTGTCGAAGGTGACGGCGATCTGTCTGCAGACGGCGGGGGTGAAGGCGGTGAAAAAGACCCCATGTACGACCAAGCCGTGGAAGTGGTGCTCAAGGACCGCAAGGCCAGCATCTCTTACGTCCAGCGCAAGCTGCGCATTGGCTACAACCGGTCGGCGCGCTTGCTGGAAGACATGGAGAAAGCTGGGCTGGTCAGTGGCCTGACCACCAGCGGCCAGCGCGAAGTGCTGGTGCCCGCGCGCGAGTCTTAGACATCTATGCGGGCCGCTGTGCGGCCTTTTTGCGGTGTTGGCTGACTTGGGTAAACCGGTTTGGGGCCTAAGGTGTCTGCCGCTGTCGCGTTTGAGGAATTCGTTTTGAAAAAAATCGTCACTACTATTTTGATAGCTGCCAGCGCTGGTCTGGCAAGCGCTGACGGGCTTAAAAGCCTGGAAGGCTTCATGAAGGGCACGCACACCGGGCGTGCGGACTTCACGCAGGTGGTCACCGCGCCGCCCAAGGACGGGCAGGCCGCCCGCAGCAAAACCTCCAGCGGCACGTTTGAGTTCCAGCGCCCGGGGCGCTTCAAGTTTGTGTACCAAAAGCCGTTTGAGCAAACCATCGTGGCCGATGGGCAAACCCTGTGGCTGCTGGATGTGGACCTGAACCAGGTCACCCAGCGCTCGCAGGCGCAGGCGCTGGGCTCCACACCCGCCGCGCTGATTGCCTCGGCGGCAGACTTGTCGGCCTTGCGTGCTGATTTCGCCCTGGAGTCGGCCCCTGACCAGGACGGCCTGCAATGGGTGCAGGCCACGCCCAAGGCCAAGGACGGGCAGCTGCAAAGCGTGCGCGTGGGTTTTGCGGGCGAGCAACTGACGGCGCTCGACATTGTGGATAGCTTTGGTCAGCGCTCGGCCATTCGGTTCAAGGGCATGCAGGTCAACCCCGCGCTGCCAGCGGGCACCTTCCAGTTCAAGCCGCCTGCAGGTGCGGACGTGGTCAAGCAATAAGCCCCCTCAAGGCACCAACCCACGGTGGTCAGCTGAGGGGAGGCTGAAAATGCTATGGTTTGCATAGCTGCTTGCGCTTATTGATAAAGCGCTGCAGGCCATTTTTACCCTTGATGCCGTGTGCCTGTGGCAGAGCCTTCTGACCAAACCGCGTTGTGCCTAGTGTCCTGAGTTGGAGATTCGTTTCATAAAGATGCCGAGAATCGCCGCCATGCCGCGTTGCAAATCCTCGCGATAGCTACGGCTATCGCTGCGGTTTGCGCCTTGCCTGACGACGATTTCGACCTCTTTATTTCATCAACGAACTTCCAACTCAGGGCACTAGGTGCCATACCCCATGAGCCGAAAACCCTCTGACTCCACCCCAAGCCCGTTGGGCTTGCACCAGCCTTTGGCCGAAATTTTGCGCCCGCGCACTCTGGCCGAGGTGGTGGGCCAGCAGCATGTGCTGGGGCCGGGCATGCCGCTGCGGCTGGCGTTCGAGTCGGGCCGCCCGCATAGCTGCATTCTGTGGGGCCCGCCGGGCGTGGGCAAAACCACCATTGCCCGGCTGATGGCCGATGCGTTTGACGCGCAGTTCATCAGCATCAGTGCGGTGTTGGGGGGGGTGAAGGACATTCGCGAGGCGGTGGAGCGCGCCCAGGCGGCCCGCGACGGGCTGATGCAGCAGCGCACCCTGGTGTTTGTGGACGAGGTGCACCGCTTCAACAAGAGCCAGCAAGACGCCTTTTTGCCGCATGTGGAAAGCGGCCTGTTCACCTTCATCGGGGCGACCACCGAGAACCCCTCGTTCGAGGTGAACTCCGCGCTGCTGTCGCGGGCGGCGGTGTATGTGCTGCAGCCGTTGTCGGCTGACGACTTAAAGCAAATTGTGGCCCTGGCGCAATCCCATCAAGCGGTACCAGCTATGGAAAGCATAGCAATAGACCGCTTGGTGGCCTATGCCGACGGCGATGCCCGCAAGCTGCTCAACACGCTCGAAACCCTGGCCATGGCGGCCACGCAGGAGAAGCTGCCAGAGATCACCGATGCCTGGCTGCTCAAGGTGCTTGGCGAGCGCATGCGCCGCTACGACAAGGGCGGCGAGCAGTTCTACGACACCATCAGCGCGCTGCACAAATCGGTGCGCGGCTCTGACCCCGATGCGGCGCTGTACTGGCTGGTGCGCATGCTCGACGGCGGTGCCGACCCGCGCTACATGGCCCGCCGCCTGGTGCGCATGGCCAGTGAGGACATCGGCCTGGCCGACCCGCGTGCCCTGCGGCTGGCGCTGGATGCCGCTGAGGTGTACGAGCGCCTGGGCTCGCCCGAGGGCGAGCTGGCCCTGGCAGAGTGTGTGGTCTATCTGGCCGTGGCCCCCAAGTCCAACGCGGTCTACAAGGCCTACAACGCCGCCAAAGCCTGGGTGAAGCAGGACGGCACCCGGCCTGTGCCCATGCACTTGCGCAATGCGCCCACGCAGCTGATGAAGCAGCTGGACTACGGCAAGGGCTACCGCTACGCCCATGACGAGGTGGACGGCTTTGCTGCGGGCGAGCGGTATTTGCCCGACGACATGCCCGAGCCCGGCTTTTATGAGCCCGTGGAGCGGGGGCTGGAGATCAAAATTGCGCAAAAACTGCGCGATTTGCGTGAGCGCAATGCGACGGCCTCGGCCACTGCTTCGGATGCGCCGGGCAGTGCCGAAAACGGCTGAAAACTCTGACCGGGGTCAACAATTTGCCTCTTTATGCCGACCTTGCATGAGGTCGGTAATAAGTTTGCACATCATTTGCAGTAGGTCTATCAAAATTCCTTATGCGTGGCGTTTGCACCTGATGGAGCGCAAATCCACGGGAAAACCCCGCCAATACTGGCGTGGGAGCGAATCGACTACTGGCTACAATCCCGACCACAAACCCGCGCAGCAGCATTTCTGGCGGGTTTTTTGCTAGATGGCAGTCGGGCCCAAAAGGCTGCACCGATTTCGGTGCCTGCAAGATGGGCACGTCACAAACGAAGGACTTTTTTATGGACATTTTGCTGCAGCAGATCATCAACGGTCTGGTATTGGGCAGCATGTACGCCTTGATAGCCTTGGGCTACACGATGGTGTACGGCATTATTCAACTGATCAATTTCGCCCACGGCGAGGTATTGATGATCGGTGCACTCACCAGTTGGAGCTGTATCGGCCTGATGCAAGAGGCCATGCCCGGCGCGCCTGGGTGGCTCGTTTTGCTTTTGGCCACGCTGATCGCCTGTATCGTTGCCGCCAGCCTCAATTTCGTCATTGAAAAAGTGGCCTACCGCCCCCTGCGCAGCAGCCCCCGGCTGGCTCCGCTGATCACGGCGATCGGGATGTCCATCTTGCTGCAAACGCTGGCAATGATCATCTGGAAGCCTAACTACAAGCCCTATCCCACGCTGCTGTCCAGCACTCCTTTCGAAGTGGGCGGCGCTTTCATCACCCCCACGCAGATTCTGATTCTGGGCGTGACGGCCGTGGCACTGGCTTCGCTGGTCTATCTGGTCAACCACACCAACCTGGGCCGCGCCATGCGCGCCACGGCGGAGAACCCCCGCGTGGCCTCTTTGATGGGTGTGAAGCCTGACATGGTGATTTCTGCCACCTTCATCATTGGCGCCATCTTGGCGGCCATCGCCGGCATCATGTATGCCTCCAACTACGGCACTGCGCAGCACACCATGGGCTTTTTGCCTGGTTTGAAGGCTTTCACGGCTGCGGTGTTTGGCGGTATCGGCAATTTGGCCGGTGCGGTGGTGGGCGGCATTTTGCTGGGCTTGATCGAAGCCATCGGCTCGGGCTACATCGGCACCTTGACGGGCGGTGTGCTGGGCAGCCACTACACAGACATCTTTGCGTTCATTGTGCTCATCATCATCCTGACGCTGCGCCCCTCGGGCCTGCTGGGTGAGCGTGTGGCGGATCGCGCCTGAGGAGCCTCACACCATGAAGAACACCAAAATCAACTGGATCCTGGGCGGCATTGCGCTGCTCGTCCTGCCGCTGATCCTGCAATTCTTTGGCAACGCCTGGGTGCGTATCGCCGATCTGGCCCTGCTGTACGTGATGCTGGCCCTGGGCCTGAACATCGTGGTGGGCTACGCAGGCCTGCTTGACCTGGGCTACGTGGCGTTTTACGCCGTGGGTGCCTACCTGTTTGGCCTGATGGCCTCGCCGCACCTGGCGGACAACTTTGCGGCCTTTGCCGCGATGTTCCCTAACGGCTTGCACACCTCGCTGTGGCTGGTGATTCCGCTGGCGGCTTTGCTGGCGGCCCTGTTTGGGGCTTTGCTGGGTGCACCTACGCTCAAGCTGCGCGGTGACTACCTGGCCATCGTGACGCTGGGCTTTGGCGAAATCATCCGCATCTTCCTGAACAACCTGGATCACCCCGTCAACCTGACCAATGGCCCCAAGGGCATTGGCCAGATCGACTCGGTCAAGATCTTCGGCCTGGACCTGGGCAAGCGCCTGGAGCTGTTCGGCTTTGATATCAACTCCGTCACGCTGTACTACTACCTGTTCATGATCCTCGTGGTCATCAGCGTGGTGATTTGCTACCGCTTGCAGGACTCGCGCGTGGGCCGCGCCTGGATGGCCATCCGCGAAGACGAAATTGCTGCCAAGGCCATGGGCATCAACACCCGCAACCTCAAGCTGCTGGCCTTTGGCATGGGCGCCTCGTTTGGCGGCGTGTCGGGCGCCATGTTCGGTGCCTTCCAGGGCTTCGTCTCGCCCGAGTCGTTCAGCCTGATGGAATCCGTGATGATCATCGCCATGGTGGTGCTGGGCGGCATTGGCCACATTCCTGGCGTCATTCTGGGCGCGATCTTGCTGGCCGCATTGCCTGAAGTGCTGCGCTATGTGGCCGGCCCGCTGCAGGCCATGACCGACGGCCGCCTGGACTCGGCCATCCTGCGCCAACTGCTGATTGCCCTGGCCATGATCATCATCATGTTGCTGCGCCCCCGCGGTTTGTGGCCTGCGCCCGAGCACGGCAAGAGCCTGACCCAGAAGACTTGAACCCATCGCAGAAAGTTAGAACATGGCAGAAAAATCCAACGATGTGGTGCTCAAGGTTGCAGGCATTTCCAAGCGCTTCGGCGGCCTGCAAGCCCTCTCTGATGTGGGCATCACGATTGAACGCGGTCAGGTCTACGGCCTGATCGGCCCCAACGGCGCTGGCAAAACCACGTTTTTCAACGTGATCACCGGTCTCTACACCCCCGACAGCGGCACCTTTGAGCTGGCAGGCAAGCCCTATGAGCCCACGGCCGTGCACGAAGTGGCCAAGGCCGGCATTGCCCGCACCTTCCAGAACATCCGCCTGTTTGCAGAAATGACGGCGCTGGAAAACGTGATGGTGGGCCGCCACATCCGTACCAAATCGGGCCTGCTGGGCGCCGTGCTGCGGACCAAGGCCTTCAAGGAAGAGGAAGCCGCGATTGCCAAGCGCGCGCAAGAGCTGCTGGACTATGTGGGCATCGGCAAGTTTGCCGACTACAAGGCCCGCACCCTGAGCTACGGTGACCAGCGCCGCCTGGAGATCGCTCGCGCCCTGGCGACCGACCCTCAGCTGATCGCGCTGGACGAACCCGCCGCTGGCATGAACGCCACCGAGAAGGTGCAACTGCGCGAGCTGATCGACCAGATCCGCAAGGACAACCGCACCATCTTGCTCATCGAGCACGATGTGAAGCTGGTGATGGGCCTGTGCGATCGCGTGACGGTGCTGGACTACGGCAAGCAGATCGCCGAAGGCACGCCTGCCACCGTGCAGAAGAATGAAAAAGTGATTGAGGCCTATCTGGGCACCGGAGGACATTGAGAATGGCCGAAAAATCCAACAAGGTACTGCTGCAGGTCAAGGGCCTGAAAGTGGCCTACGGCGGTATCCAGGCCGTCAAGGGCGTGGACTTTGAAGTGCGTGAAGGCGAGCTGGTGTCGCTGATCGGCTCCAACGGTGCGGGCAAGACCACCACCATGAAGGCCATCACCGGCACGCTGCCGATCAACGATGGCGACATCGAGTACCTGGGCGAAAGCATCAAGGGCAAGGGCGCGTGGGACCTGGTGAAAAAGGGCCTGGTGATGGTGCCGGAAGGCCGTGGCGTGTTCGCCCGCATGACCATCACCGAAAACCTGCAGATGGGTGCCTACATCCGCCGCGACAAAGCGGGCATCCTGGCTGACATCGAGAAGATGTTCACCATCTTCCCGCGCCTGCGCGAGCGCAAGGACCAGCTGGCCGGCACCATGTCGGGCGGTGAGCAGCAAATGCTGGCCATGGGCCGTGCGCTGATGAGCCAGCCCAAGGTGTTGCTGCTGGACGAGCCTTCCATGGGCCTGTCGCCCATCATGGTCGACAAGATCTTTGAAGTGGTGCGCGATGTGTACGCCCTGGGCGTGACCATCGTGCTGGTCGAGCAGAACGCCAGCCGTGCGCTGGCCTTGGCTGACCGTGGCTACGTGATGGAGTCGGGCTTGATCACTATGACCGGCCCTGGCCAGGAACTGCTGAACGACCCCAAGGTGCGTGCAGCCTACCTGGGCGAGTGAAGCCATGGCCCCTGGCGCTGTGCGCGGGGTGGCCGAGACAGATGGAAGGCACGGTGGCAACACCGTGCCTTTTTTGTTGCTCGCTCCATTCTTGGTGCTATGTTTTTGATAGCTTCTTGCGCTTATCTGTCAAGCGCGAGGGTGGAATTTTGTTCATAATTTACGGCTCTGCATTCACCTTTGCGCCGGGCTAGCCTGTGCGCCTTCGCCATGACTGCCTTGCAATCTCTGCCGATTTCGCTACAGACCGTCTTGTTGCTGCTGGCCAGCAATGTCTTCATGACCTTTGCCTGGTACGGGCACCTCAAGAACTTGGCCACGTCGCCGTGGTACATCGCCGCACTGGTCAGCTGGGGCATTGCGCTGTTTGAGTACCTGCTGCAGGTGCCAGCCAACCGCATTGGCTTCACCCAGTTCAATGTGGGGCAGCTCAAGATCATGCAAGAGGTCATCACCTTGGCGGTGTTTGTGCCGTTTGCGGTGTTCTACCTCGATCAGCCCCTCAAGCTGGACTACCTGTGGGCTGGCCTGTGCCTGGTAGGGGCGGTGTATTTCATCTTTCGCAGTGCCTGAGCTGCAGGCTGCAACGGCGCACAAAGGCGCTTAACGTCGCTCAAAGGCCTGCCTGGCTGGGGTTGGTGCTTGTCGTGCGACCGGCGCGGGGTGTGTTTTCGCCTGCCATCGCCTGGAAGTGAGTGGTTGCCGCCACCGATGGGCAGACACGCACGGTTAAAATCCGCCGTCACAAAACCGTCACGGTACCCCGTGGCGTTCGTTCTTTTGTATCTTTGAATTCCCACCAGGAGCTTCCATGCTGTTTGCCAAGCTGTTGCCACGCGAAGGCAATTTTTTTGAAATGTTCAACCAGCATGCTGATCGCATCGTGGAAGCGGCTCGCGCCTTTTCGCAACTGGTGGCCAACTACAACGACCCCCATCTGCGGGACAAATACAACCAGGATGTGGACAACGCCGAGCGCGCGGCCGACCGTGTTACGCACGACGTGAACAAGGCCATCCACAAGACCTTCATCACCCCCATTGACCGAGAGCAGATCCACACGCTCATCAACACGATGGACGACGTGGCCGACCTGATCCAGGACTCGGCAGAAACCATGGCGCTGTACGACGTGCGCCACATGACCGAAGAAATCACCCGCCTCACGGACCTGAGCCTCAAGTGCTGCGAGCGCCTGCGCGATGCCGTGAAGCTGCTCGACAAGATTGCCGACCCCGCTGTGGCCGAGGCCGCTCTCAAGACCTGCGAAGAGATCGACCGGCTCGAATCCGACGCCGACCGCGTGATGCGCAGCGCCATGAGCAAGCTGTTTCGCGAAGAGCCCGATGTGCGTGAAGTCATCAAGCTCAAGGCCATCTACGAGCTGCTGGAAACCATCACCGACAAGTGTGAGGACGTCGCCAACTGCATCGAGGGCATCGTCCTCGAGAACTCCTGATCCACCGGGCGGACCAACATGGAAACCGTACAAACGGCCCTGTGGGTTGTGATGCTGCTCGTCGCGCTGGCGATTTTGTTCGACTTCATGAACGGGTTTCATGATGCGGCCAACTCGATTGCGACCGTGGTGTCTACCGGGGTGCTCAAGCCTGCGCAGGCAGTGCTTTTTGCCGCCTTTTTCAATTGCGTGGCGATTTTTGTCTTCCACAACCTGACCGTGGCGGCCACGGTGGGCAAGGGCATTGTGCAGCCTGGCATCGTGGATGTGCACGTGGTGTTTGGTGCCCTGGTGGGGGCCATCACCTGGAATGTGATCACCTGGTACTACGGCATTCCCAGCAGCTCTTCGCATGCGCTCATCGGGGGCATTGTGGGCTCGGTGATTGCCAAGGCGGGGGCCGGTGCGCTGGTGGCAGCGGGCATTCTGAAGGCTGTGGCTTTCATCTTTATCTCGCCATTGCTGGGCTTCTTGCTGGGATCGCTGATGATGGTGGCGGTGGCCTGGATATTCCGCCGGGTGCGCCCGAGCAAGGTGGACAAATGGTTCCGCCGTCTGCAGCTCGTGTCTGCTGGCGCCTACAGCCTGGGGCATGGGGGTAACGACGCGCAAAAGACCATCGGCATCATCTGGCTGCTGCTCATCTCTACCGGCTACGCTTCGGCCACCGATGCGGCGCCACCGACCTGGACCATCGTGAGCTGCTACGTGGCCATTGGCCTGGGCACGATGTTTGGCGGCTGGCGCATCGTCAAGACCATGGGCCAGAAGATCACCAAGCTCAAGCCGGTGGGCGGCTTTTGCGCCGAGACGGGCGGGGCGCTCACGCTGTTCCTGGCCACCACGCTTGGCATCCCAGTGTCCACCACGCACACCATCACCGGTGCCATCGTGGGTGTGGGCTCCACCCAGCGTGCCAGCGCCGTGCGTTGGGGCGTGGCGGGCAACATCATCTGGGCCTGGATTTTGACGATACCGGCCAGCGCGTTCGTGGCGGCCATTGCGTACTGGATCAGCTTGCAGTTGTTCTGATTGCTATTGAAATAATAGCTGCTTGCGCTTATAAATAAAGCGCTAACGCCCTGTTTGGCTGATCGCCGAACAGGGCGTTTTGTCTGGGGCTCCAGCGTCTGGGCTGCCGCTGGCGGTTACTGCGATATCTTTCGCGCTTCCTCGATCTGGTATTCAAAGTAGCGCTGAAAGCTGAATGCCAAACTGGCCATCAGCACTGTGGTGCCCACCAGCAGCGAAACCACAATGGCGCCAATGGTGAGCCAGCGGGTTTGGCCGGGGGCGGCTTCTGCGGGGGCGGCGGGGTTGTAGCGGGCGTTCCACTTCTCGGGTGTTTGCAAGCCATACCAAATGGCCTGCAGCGCGCAGCCCGCAATGGTGAACCCGAGCAGCGGGATCAGCACCCAGCTGTACTGGTCGTCCTGGCCAAACTGCTGTACCCGTTGAATACCGTACAGCCCCAGCGCCGTGGGGATGGGCAGCATCCAGCCCAGCGTGTCCGACAGACCGCGCAAGTAAAAACGGTGCAGGCCCAGCGGCCCACCCAGGAAGGCCAGCCAGGCGGCCAGGGTTTTGTTTTTCATGCGGGCTTCACTCGGGTGCAGTCGTGTCGCCAACGCCCAGCACCTTTTCCATGAGCACGATGTCGCGCCAGGCGCCAAACTTCCAGCCCACCGATCGCATGATGCCCACGTCCGTGAAGCCCAGCGAGCGGTGTACGCCGATGGAGCCCGCGTTGGCCGAGTCGCCAATCACTGCCAGCAGTTTGCGCACACCGGCCGCCTCTGCCTGCACGGTCAGCTCTGCCAGCAATTTGCGGCCTACGCCCATGCCGCGAGCGGTTTCGGCCACGTAAATCGAGTCTTCGGCCGAAAAGCGGTACGCCGGGCGGGGCTTGAACCAGTTGGCGTAGGCAAAGCCCAGAACTTCGCCGTTCTTTTCCGCCACGATCCAGGGCAGTTGGCGCGCCAGCACGTCGGCTCGGCGCGTCGCCATGTCGGATTCGGAGGGGGGATCGATCTCGAAGGTGCCTGTCCCGTGCAGGACGTGGTGGGTGTAAATGGCGGTGATGGCGGCGATATCGGCGTCAGTGCTGGGGCGGATGGTGGGCATACGGAGAGGGTTGTGGATATAATTGCAGGCTTTGCAGCGTGTCGCTGGCCGGGTGGTCATGTCGCGTGTCTCAAACGTTGCGAAATTTCCGTGGCCTGCGCATTTTGACGCTGGCTCACCACCCGAAGGATAAATCATGGTCGTCATTCGACTCTCCCGCGGCGGTTCTAAGGGCCGTCCTTTCTTCAACATCGTTGTGGCTGACAAGCGCGTTCGTCGCGATGGTCGCTTCATCGAGCGCATTGGCTTCTACAACCCTACAGCCAAGGAAACCGAAGAAGGCCTGCGCATCGTGCAAGACCGCCTGACGTACTGGCAGAGCGTGGGCGCCCAGTCCTCGCCTACCGTGGACCGTCTGATCAAGCAAGCCGCCAAGAAGGCTGCTTAAAGTCCCCTGACGAGGGCGGGCTCCGTGGGTTTTCCCGGCGGATCCCGCCCTTTTCTTTTTGTCTGATCCCAACATGGCCACCTCCCTCACGCTCGAACCGATTGACCTGCCCGAAGATGCCGTCGAGGTTGCGCGCATTGCCGACGCCTGGGGGGTCAAGGGCTGGTTCAAGGTTTTGCCCCACAGCACCAGCCCTGAGGCCCTGTTTTCGGCCAAACGCTGGTTTCTGCAGCCCTCAGAGCGCGGAGCCAAAACATTCTCTGGCACGTTACTGCTCAAGATCCGCCAAGCCAAGGACCATTCCGACACCGTGGTGGCCTGGGCGGAAGGTGTGGATGACCGCGATGCCGCAGAGGCATTGCGCGGCGCGCGCGTGTTTGTGCCGCGTTCCAGTTTTCCGTCTACCGGCAGTGATGAGTATTACTGGGTGGATTTGATTGGCCTGCAGGTCATCAACCGCGAGGGTATTGCCCTGGGTGAAGTGCGTGAGCTGCTCTCCACAGGCCCGCAAACCGTGCTGGTGCTGGCTTATGAGCAAGACGGCAAGGCGCAGGAGCGCATGATTCCCTTTGTATCGGCCTTTGTGGACAAGGTGGAGCTGCCCGAGAAGCGCATCACCGTGGACTGGCAGCCGGACTACTGAAGCGACCGCTTTGCCTTGTCCCTCTGAGGTGGTCTTTCATGCGCTTTGATGTCATCACCCTGTTCCCGGAGCTGTTTGCGCCTTTCCTTGCGGCCGGTGTGACGCGTCGTGCCTACAGCACTGGCCAAGTGGATGTGCGCTTGTGGAACCCGCGTGACTACGCGCAGGGCAATTACCGCCGGGTGGACGACCGCCCCTTTGGCGGTGGCCCCGGCATGGTGATGATGGCCGAGCCCTTGGAGCGCTGCCTGGCAGACATTCGCGCGCAGCGCAACGAGGCGCCAGAAGCCCAAGTGCCCCTGGTGCTGTTTTCTCCCATTGGTCGCAGGCTCAACCATGCCGAAGTAGAGGGCTGGTCTGCCAGCGCCGGGGCTGTTTTGCTGTGCGGTCGCTATGAAGGCATTGACCAGCGCTTCATCGATGCCTATGTGGGGGTGCAACTGAGCCTGGGCGATTTCGTGTTGTCTGGGGGGGAGATTGCGGCCCTGGCCCTGCTGGATGCGGTTACCCGGCTGCAGCCTGGTGTGCTCAATGACGAAGGCAGCCACCAGCTCGACAGCTTCAATCCTGCGTTGGATGGTTTGCTGGATTGCCCGCACTACACCCGCCCCGAGGAGTGGGCGGGCAGGGCGGTGCCGGCGCCTTTGATGTCGGGTCACCACGTTCAGATCGAGCGCTGGCGCCGTGACCAGCGGCTGCTGACCACCGCCCAGCATCGCCCGGACCTGATTGACGCGGCACGCGCCGCAGGCTCGCTCAAGCCTGCAGACGAAGCGGTATTGGCCAAATTGCGCTGACTGGCTATAATGGAGGGCTTTTCGATCCTCTGGCCGGCCGTTTTGTGCAAGATGCAAACCTTGGCAAAACCCTGAACGTCAATCCCGACGCAGCCATTTTTGGCGCGGACAAGATCGTTGGATATCAACATGAACCTGATCCAGACCC
Organism: Acidovorax sp. 1608163; assembly: GCF_003669015.1. Classification (NCBI taxonomy): domain Bacteria; kingdom Pseudomonadati; phylum Pseudomonadota; class Betaproteobacteria; order Burkholderiales; family Comamonadaceae; genus Acidovorax; species Acidovorax sp. 1608163. The sequence goes on along the minus strand of NZ_CP033069.1, from coordinate 3,354,706 downwards.
TGGAAGCGGAAGAAATCGCCCGCTTGAACAAGACCATCCCCGAATTCGCCCCTGGTGACACCGTCATCGTGAGCGTGAACGTGGTGGAAGGTACCCGCAAGCGCGTGCAGGCTTACGAAGGCGTGGTGATTGCCAAGCGCAATCGCGGCCTGAACAGCGGCTTCACCGTGCGCAAGATCTCCAGCGGCGAAGGCGTGGAACGTACGTTCCAAACCTACAGCCCGCTGATCGCCAGCATCGAAGTCAAGCGCCGTGGTGACGTGCGCCGTGCCAAGCTGTACTACCTGCGTGACCGCAGCGGTAAGTCGGCACGTATCAAGGAAAAGCTGCCTTCGCGCAAGGCTGCAGCTGTCGCCGCATAAGGCGCCAGGCATTCTCGGATGCTGCAAACCGCTACAGTGCCTTGGCCTGTAGCGGTTTTTTCATTTCTGCCTCTGAATCAATGTGCGGCGGCGCGGCCCCCGGATTTTTTCGCGCCGACTGGGGTTGTGCCGCATCCGCTTTCCTGCGCCCTCTCTGTCTTGGCTTTTGCTTGCTGTGAACACACCCCATCGCTCTGAACCCCCTGCTGCTGTTGCGCTGAGTGCGATCCCTGGCTTTGATCCGCGCAAGGTGCCTGTCACTCAGGTGGATGCCCATTTGCCCTCTGTCAATGCGGCAGCGTTGACGGCAACCGCCTTGCGCCAGCGGTTTGCAAACCCGCCCGTGTGGGCGCCCGAAGTGGTGTTGGAGAAGCCCTATGCCAATCGCGCGCCAGCGCAGGCGGCTGTGTTGGTGGGCATTGTGCAGCGTGAGCAGCCCATGGTGTTGCTGACGGAGCGCACAGCGCACCTGTCCACGCATTCGGGGCAGGTGGCATTTCCGGGGGGCGGACCGATCCTGAAGACGCCAGCCCCTCTCACACTGCCCTGAGGGAGGCGCATGAGGAGGTTGGGCTGGCCGCTGCCTATGCCGAAGTGCTCGGCGTGCTGCCCACCTACGTCACGGGCTCTTCTTTCATCATCTCGCCGGTGGTGGCGCTGGTGGCGCCAGATTTTGAGTTGCAGCCCAATCCCCACGAAGTGGCCGATGTGTTTGAGGTGCCCTTGGCGTTTTTGATGAACCCGGCCCACCACCGCCACCATGTCTTTGAGGCTGGCGGTATTCATCGGCAGTGGTTCTCCATGCCGTATGACGATGGGGAGCAGCACCGCTTCATCTGGGGCGCGACAGCGGGCATGCTGCGCAATCTGTACCGATTCTTGAGTGCCTGACCATGGTGGATGGCGTGGCTGGCGGCCCGTTATCATTGGTCCCATGAGTTTCTTTGCCATCCTGTTCGCTCTGCTGATCGAGCAGGCACGCCCCCTGTCCAGAAGCAATCCCATCCACGCCGGGCTGCGCGCGTGGGCACTGTCTGTGAGTCGCAACTTCGATGCGGGCAAGACCCACCACGGCTGGGTGGCCTGGAGCCTGGCCGTGGTTTTACCGGCGCTGATTACCCTGGCCATCCATTGGGCGCTGCTGTGGGGGCTGGGCTGGCCTTTCGCCGTACTCTGGAGCGTGGCGGTGCTTTACATCACGCTGGGGTTTCGCCAGTTCAGCCACCACTTCACGGGCATTCGTGATGCCCTGGAGGAAGGGCAGGAAGACGCTGCTCGGGAGCGTTTGGCGCATTGGCAGCAGGTGGATGTCGGCATGCTGCCGCGCAGCGAGATCGTGCGCCATGTGATTGAGTATTCGGTCATTGCGGCCCACCGGCACGTGTTTGGCGTTCTGGCCTGGTTTTCGATTCTGGCGGCTGTGGGGCTTGGCCCTACTGGCGCGGTGTTGTACCGCATGGCGGAGTTTGTCTCCCGGTACTGGCACCCGCGCCACCATGCGGCTGGCCAGTCGGCCAGCGAGGCGCTGCAACAGGCTTCGGCCAAAGCCTGGTGGGCCATGGACTGGTTGCCATCGCGGCTGACGGCGCTGAGCTTCGCGGTGGTCGGCAGTTTTGAGGAGGCGATTGAGGGCTGGCGCTTCCATGCCCAGCGCTTCCCCAACGACAACGATGGGGTGGTGCTGGCTGCCACGGCGGGGGCCATCAATGTCCGCCTGGGCGGTGAGGCTTTGAAGGCCCGCGTGGATGCGATGGCTGCACAGCAGGGGCTGGAGATGGATGCCGACCTGGGCGACAGCGACTCCACCCCGGGCGTGGCGCCCGAAGTGGGCCATCTGCGCAGCGTCGTGGGCTTGGTGTGGCGCTCGGTGGTGGTGTGGATGCTGCTGCTGGCCCTGTTGACCTTGGCCCGCCTGCTGGGCTGAAGGTCGCTGCTAGCGCTTGCCCAGCCCAGGGCGGGCGTTGTGCTCTGGGTATCAGTACCGTGGCTGGCTCAGCTCTGCAAATAAATCGCTATATATTTTGTAGCGTGTCGCGCTGATTCCGCCTTGCTCAGTGGGCTTTTTCAACGTGTCCAAAACACCGCAACCCGGTTCGTGCAAATGGGTGCAATTGTAGAACCGGCAGTCTGTGGCATGGGCTGCAATATCGGGCATGCAACTGGCGAGTTGCATGGGTGCGATGTGGTGCAACCCAAACTCTTGAAACCCTGGTGAATCGATCAGTGCGGTGGTGCGCTCTGCATCCACCCAGTACCAGTGGGTGCTGGTGGTGGTGTGTTTGCCAGAGTTCAGCGCCTGGGAGATTTCGCCTGTCAGCACCGTGGCGCCGGGCACCAGCAGGTTGATCAAGGTGCTTTTGCCGGAGCCAGAGGGGCCGAGCACCAAGGTGGTCTTGCCCTTCAGGTGTCCCATGAGGGCATTGCGGTCCACGTCGCTGGATTGCGTCAGCGACAGAGGGAGTACCCCGTAGTGCTTGCCCTCTGCACCCATGTGGCGATAGGGCTGCAGCCGCGCCCAGGCGCGTGCAAAGGGCTCCACCAGATCGCTTTTGTTCAGTGCAATCAGCGGTGTGATGTGGGTGGCTTCTGCTGTGATCAGTGCGCGGGCCAACTGGCTTTCTGAAAACACGGGCTCTGCAGCGATCAGGATCAGCACCTGGTCGATGTTGGCGGCGAAAGACTTGGTGCGGATCTCATCTTGGCGATAGAACAGGTTGCGCCGCTCCTGTACTTTCTCGATGGTCCCTTCGTCTCCTTGCCCGGCTGGGGCGGCCTGCCACAGCACGTGGTCGCCCACCACCGCTTGGCTTTTCTTGCCCCGAGGGTGGCAAATGCGGCGCTGGCCGTCGGGTGTTTCCACCACGCAGTGGCGACCATGGCTGGCTACCACGGTGCCTTGCATCAGGGCGCTGCGCTCAGCCATGGTTCAAGCCGGTGCGGGTCATGCCAGCACCAGCAGGCCGTCAAACTGCGCTGCGCATTCGATATCGGTGATCGAAATGCCCTGCACATCATGGGTGTTAAGACGCACCACGCAGCGGTTGTAGTGCACCGACAGGTCGGGGTGGTGGTCTTGCGCGTTGGCGATAAAGGCAACCGCGTTCACGAACGCGATGGTTTCGTAATAGTTGGCAAAGCGGTAGGTCTTTTCGATGGCCACATCGGCGCCATCGCCACTCAGGCTCCAGCCTTCGAGTTGGGCCAGTTTTGCTACAACTTCAGGAGCTTTCAGCGCCCGACGGGTCTGCGTTGACCAGTCTTTTTTCTTCAGCATGGAGGTCATGGTGTGGTGGTGAGAGGGAGTCGGGCCAGCCGCTCGGAAGCGGGTGGGTGGGAGTAGTAGAACTTCACGTAGATGGGGTCGGGCGTCAGTGTGGACGCATTGTCCTCATACAGCTTGAGCAAAGCCGATGACAGGTCTGCCGCCTGTGTTTGCAATGCGGCATAGGCATCGGCCTGGAACTCGTGCTTGCGCGAGAGCTGTGAAAACAGGGGAGAGATGAACTGGGTGAACACCGGTGTTGCCAGCATGAACAACAGCAGTGCCAACGCGTCGTTGGGCGCCGCTGTGCCATCGGCCTGCAGCCCCATGGATGGCAGTACCCCCAGCCCGGTGTAGAACCAGGCTTGGGTGGACAGCCAGCCCAGCAGGGCGAAGCCCACCAGGCTGAAGGCGAACAGGCTCACGATGCGCTGCACGATGTGGCGGTGCTTGAAGTGGCCCAGCTCGTGCGCGAGTACGGCCTCCACTTCACCGGGGGTGAGCTGTCGCAGCAGGGTGTCGTAAAACACCACCCGCTTGGCCGCGCCAAAGCCCGTGAAGTACGCATTGGCGTGGGCACTGCGGCGGCTGCCATCCATGACAAAAAGGCCCTTGGCTGCAAAGCCGCAGCGCCGCATCAGCTCAGATACGCGCTGCTTCAGGGCGTCGTCTTCCAGGGGCTTGAACTGGTTGAACAGCGGCGCAATGAAGGTGGGGAAAATCACCATGAGCAGCAGATTGAAACCTATCCACACCCCCCAGGCCCAAGCCCACCAGTAGGCGCCTGCCTGGCCCATCAGCCACAAAATGGCTGCGGCAATCGGCAGGCCAATGGCGGCGCCCAGCAGCGTGGATTTGCACAGGTCAATCAGCCAAAGTTTGGGGGTCATGTGGTTGAACCCAAACCGCTTTTCTTGCACGAAGGTTTTGTACAGCGATAGCGGCAGATCGATGAGCCCGCTGATGAGCACAAAGGTCGCCAGCAGCGCCAGTTGTTGCAACATGCCACCCCCAGCCACTGCAGCAGGGCTTGGTTGAGCAGGCTCAGTCCGCCCAGCAAGGTCCAGCCCAACAGCACGGCCGTGCCCAAGGCCAGCTCCAGCAACTCCAGGCGTGTTTTGGACAGGGTGTAGTCAGCGGCTTTTTGGTGGGCTGCCAGGCCAATGCGTGCGGCGAAGGCCTGTGGCACGGCGCTGCGGTGTCGCGCTACGTGGCGGATTTGCCTGGACGCAAGCCACAGCTTGAGGAGCATGCCCGCACTGACGGCCAAGGCAAACAGCAGGGTCAGAAGCAGGGAGGGGGAGGGGGTGTCAAGGGCTGCCATGTGCGGCGAGTTTAGGTCATCGGCGACAATGCGCCCCATGTCAGAAGCTAACACCCCTATCCCCGCCGCGCTCTCCAAATCAGACCAAAATCTGGTCTGGCTGGACTGTGAGATGACCGGCCTGGACCCTGAAAACGACCGATTGCTGGAAATTGCCGTGGTGGTCACTGGCCCCAATTTGGAGCCGCGCATTGAAGGCCCGGTGATTGTGATTCACCAGTCTGATGAGCAACTTGGCAAGATGGATGCTTGGAACCGTGGCACGCATGGCCGCAGTGGCCTGACCGACAAAGTCAAGGCGTCCCAGGTGACGGAGGCCCAGGCTGAGCAGGAGATTCTTGCGTTTTTGAGCAAATACGTGCCCAAGGGCGTGGCCCCGATGTGTGGCAACAGCATTGGGCAAGACCGCCGTTTTCTCGTTCGCTACATGCCCAAGCTGGAGCGATTTTTTCACTACCGCAATGTGGATGTGAGCACCCTCAAGGAACTGGCCAAGCGCTGGAAGCCCGAGGCCTACAGCAGCTTCAAGAAAGCGCAAAAGCACACGGCACTGGCGGATGTGCATGAATCGATCGAAGAGCTGGCCCACTACCGCACCCATTTGCTTTCGGTGTGATGGCAGGCCTGCCGGGCGAATGGCGAGGCCCTGCGATTCGCTTGGACTCCTGGGGCGATTGCAGGTAATTTGCCTTTCCCCTATTGCGGGAAAACCCTCAACCATGCAATAATCGATGGCTGCGCAGTTTTCTGACGCAGATTGTGCATCTCCCCTCACACACTGGGCTTGCAAGCCCGTTGCAAATTGCAACGCGAGCTTTGCGATCTTTGCCCACCCGCCTCGGGTATAGCCAAGGCAGGTTTCGTTTGATGGTTGATGTTTTTTAACCATTGACGGAACCACCGCTGGCGCCTGCCAGCGGCAGGCTTCGTGTGAGAAAAATATGACCGACACTTTGCAAGTGCAGGGCGAATTCGCGCCTGCTGAATCTTCTTTTGCCGCTGAAATTTCGGCTGTCGCTGCCGTGGCCGATGCGCCTGTGGATGCCGTCACTGCCGAGCCCAATGGCTTCGTCGAACTGGGCTTGGCGCCTGAGCTCGTGCAAGCCGTGGCTGACCTGGGCTACACCCAGCCCACCAGCGTGCAGCGCAAGGCCATCCCTCTGGCCATGGGCAGCGATGCCTCCAAGTTCATCGACCTGATGGTCTCCAGCCAGACCGGTAGCGGCAAGACAGCAGCTTTCCTGCTGCCTGTGCTGCACACGCTGATCAACCAGCAAGCCGCTGCAGAAGCCGAAGAGCGCGCTGCTTTCGAGCGCGCCGTGGCCGAAGCTGCTGAGCGCGGCGAGCCTGCTCCTAAGCGCGCCAAGCGCAAGGATCCCACCAGCTCGCGCAATTTCAAGGCTGCCACCCCTGGCGCCCTGATCCTGTGCCCCACGCGTGAACTGGCCCAGCAGGTGGCACACGATGCCATCGACTTGGTCAAGCACTGCCGTGGCCTGCGCGTGGCCAACGTGGTGGGCGGCATGCCCTACCAGCTGCAGATCGCCAAGCTGCAGAACGCCGACCTCGTGGTCGCCACCCCTGGCCGTCTGCTGGACCTGCAGCGCTCGATGCAAATCAAGCTCGACAAGGTGCAGTTTTTGGTGGTGGACGAGGCTGACCGCATGTTGGACCTGGGCTTCTCGGACGATCTGGCCGAGTTGAACCAGCTCACAGCCCAGCGCAAGCAGACCATGATGTTCAGCGCCACCTTCGCGCCGCGCATCCAGCAACTGGCCATGCGTGTGATGCACGACGGTGGTTCGTCGGTGCAAAAGGTGACCATTGATTCGCCGCAAGAGAAGCACACCAACATCAAGCAGATGCTGTACTGGGCTGACAACGCACAGCACAAGCGCAAGCTGCTGGATCACTGGCTGCGCGACACATCGATCAACCAGGCCATCGTTTTTGCGAGCACCCAGGTGGAATGTGACGGTTTGGCCAACGACCTGCAGCAAGACGGCTTCTCGGCCGTGGCCCTGCACGGTGCCCTGAGCCAAGGTTTGCGCAACCGCCGCCTGATGGCGCTGCGCAGTGGTCAAGTGCAGATCCTGGTGGCCACCGATGTGGCGGCGCGTGGTATCGATGTGCCTACCATCACCCACGTGTTCAACTTTGGCCTGCCCATGAAGGCTGAGGATTACACCCACCGCATTGGCCGTACGGGCCGTGCGGGGCGTGATGGTCTGGCTGTCACGTTTGCTGAGTTCCGTGACCGCCGCAAGATTTTTGACATTGAAGGCTACAGCCGTCAGCAATTCAAGTCGGAAGTGATTCCTGGCCTGGAGCCTGCGCAGCGCGCTCCTCAAGCACCCCGTGGCGACTTCGGTGGCCGTGGCCGTTCGGGTGGTTTTGAAGGCCGCGATAACCAGTCCCGTGACCGCCGTTTTGGTGGTCCAGCACGCGGCGGCAATGATCGTGGTGGAAACGACCGTGGTGGTTTCGGCGGCGGCTTTGGTGGCGGTTTTGCTGGTCGTGGTGCTCCCGCGCCCCGTGGTGGCGATGGTTATGCCCCTCGCGAAGACCGTGGCTTCGCTCCGCGCCGTGATGGTGAGGGCTATGGCCGCAAGCCTGGCTTTGGTGACAATGCCCCGCGTGGTGGTGGCTTTGCCCCCCGAGGCGACATGGGTGCCCCCCGTGGTGGTGACCGTGGTGACTTCGCTCCACGCAAGCCCGCTTTCGCCAAGCCTGCTGGTGGCAAGCCGTTTGCGCCCCACGATGCACGCAAGCGTCCTGCACGCCCTGCGCGTTGATTTTTTGTAGCCCAGGCATTGGTCCTGGGTTGCTTTGGGTCAAAGGCCGCCTCTCGCAAGAGAGGCGGCCTTTTTTCATGGCCCCACCATCCACAAGATGCACCAGCCTGTGCCCGCATGATGGGTCTGGACCCTCGCATAATGGGCGCAGAAAGGAATCCTTGTGCTGCCCACCGACTCTTCTGATGCTGCTTTCGAGCACATGTTCAATCTGGCGCCTGTCTCGCTGTGGTTGGAGGATTACAGCGCCTTGAAGGCGCTGTTTGAGCGCTGGCGTGCCCAGGGGGTGGAGGACTTGCAGGCCCACTTGCAGTCTGATCCATTGCTGCTCTCGCAGTGCAGCGCGTCTCTCAAGGTGCTGCGTGTGAACCAGCGCACGCTGGACTTGTTCTCCGCTGCCAGCCAGTCGGAGTTGCTGGGCCAGCTTGCCCTGGTGTTCCGGGGCGATATGCACACGGCCATGGTGCGCGAAATGGTCCAGCTGTGGGAGGGGCGGCTGGAGTTCACCAATGAGACTGTGAATTACGCCCTGGACGGTCGGCGGCTTGATGTGCGCATCAGCATCCGTGTCTTGCCGGGCCATGAGGCGGATTGGGGGCGGGTCTTGGTCTCCCTGGAGGACATCACGCAGCAGGTGCAGGGGGCTGCCCGTTTGCAGCGCAGCGAGCACTACGCCCGCGATTTGTTCGAATACTCACCCGTCTCTTTGTGGGTGGAGGACTTCAGCGCCATCAAGTTGTTGCTGGAGGGGGTGCGTGCGCAGGGTATTGTCGATTTCAAAACCTTCTTGAAGGTGCACCCGGAGTTCGTTTCGCGGTGCATGCAAGAAATCCGCGTGATCGATGTGAACCAGCAGACGCTGCAGATGTTTGGCGCTACCTCCAAAGAGCATTTGCTCAACAACATCGGCCGCGTTTTTCGGGGGGAGATGCAAGAGTCTTTTGCGGAGCAGTTGCAGGACCTGTGGGATGGCAAGACGGTGCAGCAGCGCGAGGTCACGAACTATTCCCTGTCGGGGGATGTGGTGCACATCCACATGCAGTTCTCGGTGCTGGGCAGCCACCTGGATGATTGGAGTCTGGTGTTGCTGTCGTTGGTGGACATTACCGCGCGCAAGAAGGCGGAGGCCTACCTGGAGTATCTGGGCAAGCACGATGTCCTCACTCAGCTGCGCAACCGTGCGTTTTATGCGGAAGAGCTCAACCGCCTGACCCGCAAAGGGCCATGGCCCTTTGCGGTGATCGCCATTGATTTGAATGGTCTCAAGGCCATCAACGATGAGCAGGGGCATGCCGCGGGCGATGCCATGCTGCGCCGTGCGGGCGAGGTACTGGCCAAAGCGGTGGATGCGCCCGCCTGTGCTGCCAGGGTGGGGGGAGATGAGTTTGCGGTGTTGCTGCCCGGCCTGGACGAGCGCGCGGCCCAGGTCGTGCGCGAGCGCATCCAGTCGTTGATTGAGCTGAACAACCAGTTTTACTCAGGCCAGCCTTTGGGCTTTGCCATAGGCATTGCCTGTTGCCAGTCGGGGGAGGGGGTTGAGGCTGCCTTGCACAAGGCCGACCAGGCCATGTACGAGGAAAAGAGGCGCTACTACCAGCACATTGGTGCAGAGCGCAGGCGCTAGGATTTTTCTGCTGGGGTTGGTGCGAGGGTTGGCGGATGGCTGGCTTGGGCTCCGATCTCAGGCCAGCGGTGGTGCAAATAAAGCCAAGCCACGAGCCCGATGCCCAGCATCGACAAGGATGCCAGTGCCAGGCCTTGCGTGGAGTGCATGACCATCGGAGAAATCACCCCTGCGACAATGCCGTTGGCGGTGGAGCCGACGAAGGCCTGCAAGGACGACGCCATGCCTCTGCGTTCGGGCACCAGGTCCAGCACCAGCAGGGTGACCACAGGCACCATCAGGGCCCAGCCGAAGGCAAAAACGGCGATGGGAAGCAGTGCCCAGGCAGGGTGGGGTGGGATCAGAAAATTCAGCGCAACGTTCACGATGCCCACGCTGAACATGATGACGAACCCATGCCTGATCTGGCGCTTGGGGGCAATGCGCCCGGCCAGTCGTCCGCTCAGCCATGCGCCGCCCATGATGCCGGAGATGGTCAGCACAAAGAACCAGAAAAACTGCGTGGGCGCGAGTTGCAGGTGCTCTCCCAAAAAGGCGGGGGCAGAGAGCACGTACAAAAACATGCCGTTGAACGGAATGCCGCTGGCAAAGGCCAGCAGCACAAACTTGGGGCTGGCGCCCAATGCCCAATACCCGCGCATCAGGTGCTGCACATTGAACGGCTGGCGGTGTTGGTGGGCCAGTGTTTCGGGCAGCAGCCTGAAGTTGGTGATCCACAGGGTGGCCCCCACCAGGGTCAGAAACCAGAAAATGCTTTGCCAACCCGCGTGCACAAACAGCCAGCCGCCCACAATGGGCGCGATGGCGGGGGCCACTCCAAAGTAGATGGTGACTTGGCTCATCACCTGCTGGGCTTGTGCGGGTGGGAACATGTCGCGGATGACGGCGCGAGACACCACGATGCCCGCCCCTGTAGACAGCCCTTGCACTGCGCGGAAAAAAACCAGCTGCCCAATGTTTTGCGACAGAGCGCACCCGGCGGACGCTAGGGTGAACAGCGCAATGCCCCATAGCACCACTGGCCTGCGCCCGAAGCTGTCTGCTAGCGCGCCATGGAACAAGTTCATGAAGGCGAAGCCGAACAGATAGGCTGACAGCGTTTGCTGCATCTGGATGGGGGTGGCCCCCAGCGCCGTAGCAATGCCTGAAAACGCGGGAATATAGGTGTCAATGGAGAAGGGTCCCAGCATGCCCAGAATGGCGAGGAGAACGGCCAGTGCCCATTTGGGGCCAGTCCAGAGCGTGTCGGCTTGTGGGTTCATTGCCTGGGTGGATGTTGGGGGCGCAGAAAGGGATTTTGCGTGCGCCAAAGCAAAAAGCCGAAACTACGATGTAGCTTCGGCTTTTTCTGCCTTGCGGCTTTGTTTGGTGGGTCCTGAGTGACTCGAACACTCGACCTACGGATTAAGAGTCCAAACACTAAACGCGCCGCGCGTAGTTTGTCTACGCCATTCTACCCCCCATGGTGTCACATAAAACCCGGCCCAGCATTTCGACTCCTCCCCTCGTAGCACTTGTCTGAGGCAACTGGATATGTGACTCAAATCTCGGTTGAGCGTTGGCCACTTTTGAGAACATAGACGGCTTTAAGCCTCTGGGCGAGGTAACGTTATCCTCTATGAACCGGCCGCTGTCGGCCAAGAGCGGACTTTGCTTTTCTCTGACAAACAGACCTAAAGCCGAATTTGCAGAGTCGATTGAAGGTCGCAAAGGCTAGATATGGGTCAGTGGACAATTTGTCAAGCCAGCGGGCACCGCGCCTGGACACAATGGCGCCTCAGACGCCTTTTCGCTTTTCTACACCACCCTCATGTCTTCCAACATCCTGACTTTTACTTGCGTAGGTGCAGACGCTCTCAAGCTTTCCACGCTGCACGATCACCTTCAGATCGCCGTCGGCAAGTTTGCTGACCAGTGGCCCGCGCCACTGCAGGTTTGCTTCGACGACTGGGAGAAGCCCTTCTTGGCCAGTGCGTCGCTGCGCGGCGAGACGCTGCGCTTCGTGGTCGACAGCTCATCCGGCGACGAACTGGAGAAAGCGCACATCCAGGCATTGCACGACGCTGGCGCGACGCACATCCGGGTACGCATCTGGTACGGGCAGGTCGGCGAAACGCGAACGCTGCACTACCAGGGCGGCAAGAAGGTTGCGGCCAAGGCCTTCCCGGCGCCGACGCTGACCGAGGAGGAGGAGCTGCTGGAGTTGCTGCTCGAGGGCAAGGAAGCAGCCTTCGCCAAGGCCATCAAGGGCGGCGCACCGAAGGACGCGCTCGTCGATGGCGCGCCGCTACTGGTACATGCGGCCAAGGCCAGCCTTGGCAAGGCGGTGTCGGCCTTGTTGAACGCCGGAGCTGACGTGATCGCTTGCCTTGCTTGGGTCGACGAGATCGCTGGGGCGATTCAGCGCCACGGCGGTAAGGCGGCACCCGCACTGCTGCGCACGCTCGTCGAGGCGCCGCAGGCCGATCCCTCGGCGCTGTGGCGTTCCGCAAATGTGCTGCTTGTGCTCTGCGTGTATCCTGAGCTATTGGCCTTGCTGGCGTCGCGCGAGGGCGTTGACGTCAACGCGCAGATCCGCTGGGCCCACAAGGGCCAACTGGAGGGGAGTCTGCTCTTCAACAGCAGATTTCTATTCGACAACCGGCCAGGCGTACTGGCCGTGTTGGAGGCATTGGGGGCGCGCTCCGTACCGCCGCCGACCATGAGTGATCAACGCCGCCTCGAGCGAATGTACTTTCAGGAACGCGACGCCGACACCGTTGCCGAGCTGGTCGCCGCGGGGGTGGACCTGGACACTCCTCTGTGGGATGACCGCCCCATCTCCTTGCTGCGCAACTTGTTTCGTCACCCCACGATGGGATGCAGACCGTTGACCCTGGCCAACGAACTTCTCGCAAGCGGTGCGAGCGCTGCATTCTGGATGGAGCCAGATGCGTTTCAGGACCAGGTGCTAAAGGGCCTTTTCGATACCGATAATCTGGCCTGGATAACCGATGCCACGCTAAGCGACGAGCGCCGTTTTGTACCGCAGCGCGATGCCAACCTGGTCGCCAACTTCATTGGCGGGCTGCTTGCCCGAGGCCTGGACGCAAACATGACGGTGCGCCTGTGCGTGGAAAAGCTGTCGAGCAAAGGCAGAGGCGCGGCGGGTAGCTACAAGAGCCTGCGTTGGCGCGGCCCTCTTCTCGGTGCCGTCGCGTTGCTCCTGTGCGGTCGAGGCACGGAGATGCGTTCGATCTGCCTGCCACTTGTCGAGCTGCTGTTGAGCCACGGAGCCAACCCGGATACCGAAGGCGAGTTGCTCGACGCCATGAAGAACGAGACAAACTGGGTAGTCCATCTGCGTGGCGACTGGACCATCGAAGCGTGGCGAGACCATGCCGCAAAAGGCACGGTGCTTGAACGCCTCCGGCAACGGCAGGCGCAGGATCCGGACGAGGTCGATGCGGTCTTGATTGCCAGCATGGAGCGGACCGTCGCCTCCGCACGATGAGTTTGACTTGACCATGTCCAATTGCATTGGGCTGAACCTGGTCGAAAGTCCGCTTTGGGCCGAGGCTGTGTGGAAACGCTCAACGAGCATGTGGGCCAGCCCTGTCCCGCATCCTTACACCGCATTTTCCACCAGTGCTGGTGCAGAGCCGGTTTTGGCGCACCTGGGGCCTTCTGACGCCTTCCTGAAGCCCTTGCCAGCCGGTAAAAGCCAACAAAGGCCTCACGCCTTCGCCATCCGCATCTCTTGCATCATCTGCGTGATGCCCATCACGCACATCACCCGCTTGAGGTTGTAGGCCAGCACATGAAGGCTCATCTCTGTACTCACATGCTTGAGGGTCTTCATCAAGAAGTGCGTCGAGCCCATCCAATGCTTGAGCGTGCCGAAGACGTGCTCTACCGTTGACCTTCTCAACGTCATAGCCTCGGGGTTGCTGTCCAGCCGTTGCTGCACGCGCTCCAGAACCTCTTCGTGCTCCCATCGTCGGATACGTCTGTATTTGCTGGTCGTGCATTGCTCACGTAGCGGGCAGTGCGGACAGGCACTGGTCCAATAGATGCTCAGGCTAAGGCCCTTCTCGGCCGTGTTGAACCGATGGATCGCACGCTCACCTGCGGGGCATTGGTACTCGTCATCCTTGGCGATGTAGATGAAGTCGCCTTTGTCGAAGCGCCCCTCGGCTTTCGCGTTGGACGTCTTCGGCTTGGGTACGAAGGTCGTGATGCCAGAGTCTTCGCAGGCCTTGAGTTGCGGGCCACTGAAGTAGCCTCTGTCGGCGAAGGCTTGCAAGTCCTGGCTCCCCATAGCCTGGTCTGCGGCACAGGCCATGTTGTGCAGCTGTGCACGGTCATTGCCGACGTTCGTGACCTCGTGCGCAACGATCAGGTGGTGCTTGGCATCGACAGCGGTCTGCACGTTGTAGCCCACCAGGCCCGATCCCTTGGCCTGGGTGGCCATCGAACGCGCATCGGGATCAGTGAGGGAGATCTGGCCATCGGGCAGGCTCTTTAGCCGCTCCTTGAGACCATCGAGTCGCCGCATCTGATCGCGCAACTTCTTTAGCTTCTCCTGCAGTCGTTCTGTCTTGGCTTCAATCTCTGTAGGCTGCGTGCGATCGGCAGTCTCCAGCGCGTCCAGATTGGACTTCACCCGGTTCAATAGACACCTATCAAGGTCGAAATTGAACTGGAGAGTGAGAAATGAAGAGAGTGCGATACCCGGCTGAGTTCAAGGCAGAAGCCGTCAAACAGGTGACCGAGCGTGGTCATGGGGTAGTGGATGTAGCCAAGCGATTGGGCATGTCGGACAAAAGCCTGTACCTGTGGGTGCGGCTTGCCAAAGAGCAATCGAGCGCAGGGGGGGCAGAGACAAGCCAGCTCAAGGCCGAGGTATCCCGGCTCAAAGCGGAGCTCAAAAGGGCCAATGAGGAGCGCGACATCCTAAAAAAGGCCGCAACGTACTTTGCCAAGCTGTCCGGGTGAAGTGCGCATTCATGGCCGAACATAAAGGCCAGTTCCGGCTCAGCAGCATGTGCCGCGTTCTGCGCGTACAGCGCAGTGGCTATTACGCTTGGAAGGCCAATCCAAAGTCCAAACGCGCCTTAGCCGACGATGTCTTGCTGGCAAGCATTCGGCAATCCTTTGACGACAGCCACGGGATTTATGGAAGCCCACGCATCCTGCGGGACTTGCGAGAGGACGGTATGGCGTGCGGTCAAAAACGTGTAGCACGCCTGATGCGCCAGGCCCAACTGCGCTCAGTGCGTGGTTACAAGCGGCCACGCTACCGAGTCGGTCTTCCTGCGACTGCCGCACCGAACCGGTTGCAACGTGAGTTCACGGTCACGCTACCGAACCAAGTGTGGGTCACCGACATTACCTATATCCGAACCCATGAGGGCTGGTTGTACCTAACGGCCGTAATTGACCTGTACTCGCGCATGGTGGTCGGCTGGGCGATGAACTCCAGCATGGCTACAGAGTTGGTGTTGGATGCGCTCACGATGGCAGTGTGGCGCAGGCGCCCAACGGGTCCAGTGATGATCCATTCCGACCAAGGAAGTCAGTTTGGCAGTGACGACTTCGCCCGCTGGTGCAAGGACAACCAATTGGTGCCAAGCATGAGCCGACGTGGAAACTGTTGGGACAACGCGGTAGCAGAGTCCTTCTTCAGCAGCTTGAAGAAGGAGAGAATCAAACGCCATATCTATGCCACCAGGCAAGACGCCAAGTCAGATGTGTTTGACTACATCGAAGGTTTTTACAATCGAATCCGTCGGCACAGTCACCTAGACCAACTGAGTCCGCTGGCATTCGAACAACTTCGAAACGGAAGTTGAAATATGTCTACGAAACCGGGTGAAGTCCAGATAACGCTGGATGCTTTGCTCGATCTGCTGCTGGCGAGCCTCGATCTTGCCGGGTGTGAAGTTGCGGTCGCGACTGTTGACGGCCTTGAATTTGCTGCCGTCAATCGCCACGATGGCCTGCGAGAAGAGGTTCAACTGTCGGCACATGGCGATGAAGCGCTTGCAGACGTTGCGGATGCCCGTGCCGTTGCTTCGGCGGAAGTCCGCGATGGTCTTGAAGTCTGGTGCAAGGCGCCCGGTCAGCCACATCAGCTCGACATTGCGCTGGGCTTCACGCTCCAAGCGGCGGCTCGATTGGATGCGGTTCAAGTACCCGTAGATGTAGAGCTTGAGCAGTACGGCTGGGTGGTACGCAGGCCGGCCAGTGACAGCAGGATGGGCCCCATCGAAACCGAGTGCCCGAAGATCCAACTCTTCGACAAAGACATCGACAACCCGCACTGGGTTGTCCTCGCAGATGTAGTCGTCCAGGCACTCAGGCAGCAGGGTGACCTGTTGTCGGTCTTCGCCTTCGATGAATCGCTTCATGGAGCACCTCGCTTGAATCGGGTGCCGTTATTTTAGTTTTTAGCAGCTGTTGTGGGTTGGGTTTTCACACAGCCTCGGCCCTGAGCTGTCTTTTGGGAATGCCGCCCGTAAGCTGCCGTTGATTTGATGCACGCCACTTCCAAGAGAAATCAATGTCCAGAATATCCCGTACGGTCCAGTTTATCTCGCAGGTTTTGCGGGACACATCACGTTATGTAACATGAAGCCAGGCTGAACACGAACTGCCCCAAAGCCAACCGCCTGCTGGCGCGCGCAGTGTTCCAGGTGATTGAAATCAAGTGCCCCCGCTGCGGGACACTGAACAACTTGAGGGCCGCGAGTCCCCAGCCAGAACGCCAGCGAGCGTCAAACACAACTGACCATGACGCAAGCGAACGACAACTCAATCACAACCCCGGACGCACCCTGGTGCCGCCACATCGGCAACGCCACGATCTACCACGGCGATGCAATGCAGATACTGCAGCACCTGGGCCTGCAGGTGGACGCCCTCATTACTGACCCGCCCTACAGCAGCGGTGGCATGGTGCGGGGCGACAGGATGCAATCCACCTCTGCCAAGTATGTGCAGAGTGGGCCAGCACTGGCGGCCGCGCACAACGTGGACTTCAGCGGCGACAACCGAGACCAGCGCAGCTGGGCGTTTTGGGTGAGCTGCTGGGTGTCCATCGCTCGCCAAACTTTGCGCACGGGTGGCTATGCCATGGTGTTCACCGACTGGCGCCAGCTGCCAGCGTTGACCGATGCCTTCCAGGCCGGTGGCTTGGTGTGGCGCGGCTTGGTGCCCTGGGACAAGACCGAGGCATCACGCGCGCCACACAAGGGCTACTTTCGGCACCAGTGCGAATACGTGGTTTGGGGCAGCAACGGCCCCCTGGCCATCGCAGAGCATGGCGGCCCCTGGCCTGGCGTCGTGCGTGAACGGGTGGACCACCGCAAGAAGCTGCACATGACAGGCAAGCCGGTGGAGCTGATGCACAAGCTGGTTCAGGCGGTGCCACCCGGCGGCGTCATCCTCGACCCGTTCATGGGCAGCGCATCCACGGGCGTGGCGGCAGTCCAGGCCGGATACCGCTTCATCGGCATAGAACAAGACCGGCACTACTTCGACGTGGCTGCGGCCCGCCTGCAGGCGCTGCTGCCAGAGGATCGGCAGGCAGCGGCCTAGCAACCCGACCCGGCGCCCCATCGTGCAAACCAGGCCACCCATGCGGTGGCCTTTTTTTTGCCCCTACAGCGTGCGCACCGCTTCACCCACCCCAGGCCATGCCCGCGCCCTGTTGTGCGCCTCGCTGGCCCTGTGCGGGGGGCGCCAGAGGGGGAGGGCGCCCCCGCCCCCACCCGACCCGCACCCACCCCATTCAACCCGGCGGCGCGCAGTCGAGACCCCGCCGCGCCCGCCCTCTTGATAGGCCGTTTTTGCCGACCCTGCCGACCCTATACCGCGCAAGGCCCGGCGCGGCCTCACGGCCCGTTTTGTGAGCCTTCCGCATGACGGGATTTGACGGCTTCTGTCGGTGCGCGCGTGCGCTGTATGGAAAACGAGGCTGCGTTACGGGCCTATGATGAATGGCCGACAGATTTCGGCCAGAAGCAGCCGGTGGCGGCAAATGAAAGCGGACGCTCAACGTTTGACGTGAGGGGCGGCCGGAGCCGAAGGCGGAGGGAACCCAAAGCGCAGCTTTGGGCCGTCCCTCTCGACGGAATTGTTAGAGCTATTCACTTGGCGCGCTGCTTTGCGAGGACTTCTCTTTCGAGCATGGACGCTCGGGAGTAAGTTTCCCTCTGGACAAGCGGCAGCCCCTTTTCGCGGAGAACAGTGGCCATATCAGAGATGACCTCTGGAATATTGGATTCGTCATCTAGAACGTGCCAGAAGTTGCGATCGAATGCCAAAGTTGTGTTGCTCAGTTTCTCGTAGATTTCGCTCTGGGCAATGGTTCGCTCCTGGATGAACCTAAGACGAGACTGTCGATAGGTTGGTATCGGATTGCCCGATTCGTGCAGTGGTGGCTTACCAAAGCCCGGCAAGTCTTTGTAGTAGATATGCAAGGTACAACTCAAGCTCTTCCAGTGCTCACCGCGAAATGCTCCCGAGACGCCGACCTCTGCAAAGTAGATGGCCTCATCGGTGTATTTGTAGAAAAACTGATCGTGATAGAAATCCATGCCACTTTCTTCAAGAAAACGGGTGGCATGGGCGTCAAGCACTCGGCGAACGTACTTCAACTCGGTTGCGCGGCTCGGCATAAGTAGCTCTAACGTGATGTATCCCGCAAAACCTGCGGGATAAACTGGACCTTGCGGGATATTCTGGACACTGATTCCTTCTGAAAATGGCTTGCAGATTGGGCTTGCGGTCAGTGCGCTGTTCAAAAGCACAGGTATAAAATTTCCGACAAACCCGGCACGCGTCAACTCGGCAAACTATAGCTTGCCAGTAGGCAGGCACCGGGCACTGAGACAGCGCGGTTTGGACGTCAAGCCAGCGGGTAGTGAATCAACGGCAGCTTTGGGGTACTTTTGTCCCACGGCGGCTCAGGGCCCGCCAGCGTCCCTCACCGTGGGGCAGAATCCGGCCAAAACCCGTCATTCACTATCAACCCAAGACGAAGATGAGTCGCGTGACTATTTCAACCGCGCCGTGCGACGCTTCTGCCTCGCTGGTGAGCTCTGTTCGCCGTATTACGAAACTGGGTATTCTCGACGTGCGTGACCGTCTCTCGGCAGGGAAGCCACTCTTTGACCAAGAGCTTTTTGGCAACCGAACAGAAGACGTCTTCGCGAAAGCGCGTGCGCTGCTATCTGCCTTGGAGCAAGGCGGGCATCAACCTGTTGTCGTAGAGGGGGAAAGGCGAATCACGCCGGAGGTCCTGCGAAACATCTTTCAAGCGTCCGAGGACTCTGCCGAAGAGCTTAGGCGGCTTGATGAGATGGGCCATTCGTAGGCAAATGCAGAATCGGCCAAGACCAGACGCTCAACCTCCGCTTCCAAGTTCGATGAAGACTGCACTTTCCGTCAATACCGCGCTTGATGAACTACCGACCTTGGTCGGCCAGGACGTTGCTTTGGAGGGCGTTCTGCGCTTCGAGTTTGAGGGAACTGCACTTGACCACTTTCCCAAGTCTGAACGCCGTGACCCGCAAGATGACGGCCCGTTCGAAGCCTCAAGCGTTTGGCTGAGCGTTGGGTTAGGCTCTTTGCGGTTCAACGAAGAGCAGCTTCGGCGGTGGCATGGCAAGAGAGTCACGGTGCTGGGCACCTTGCTCAGCCCGGATGCGAATTTGGGGGGGTGTGGCCACTTTTCAGCGTTTCCTGCCGAGGTACTGGCTCGCTCCATCGAGCGGCTTTAGTCGGCCAGAAGCAGTCGGTGGCGGATGCTCAAGGTTAATGGCAGCGACCACAATAGGCGGTCGGATAGATTGACATGCTATGCGGCGTCTCAACCGAACATTGCAACATGCGTGTCACCGAGCAATGCCCCATCAAAGGAGTCCACGTACAGGCTGTGACCCCAAAACATCCCATCGTCGTCATACCAAAATGTGAGCAAAGTTCCACCGGTGGCCTCAAAGGACTTCAGCTCCAGTTTTTCGCAGAACTCCGCTGGCGACAGCGCGGGTTTCTCAAATCGCTCGAAATTACCATCAGGACGCATCACCTCGCCAATGCGCCAACCTGTGTTGTACGAATCTAGATACTCCGCCGCCACAAGTTCTTTGCACCTACGATCAAGGTCGGTCAGAGCGCCCGCCGCAGATGCAGCGAGTGCAAGCGAATCTTCAATGGGTTCGCCATCCGGATCGATGACGAAATCAACATGGCCAGTTCCGTAGGAAAGTTGACCAACCAATGCAGCCGAAAATTGGCTGCTCAGCACCAACCTACCTAGACCGGCATACTCGGCAGGGTAGCTCATAACTTCCTAAAACGTGATATCCCCCGCAAACCACGCGGGACAAGCTGAATTGTGCGGGACATTTTGGACATTCCCGCCTCCGGGAAGGAGCTTGCGGGTTTGGGTTGCGACCAATGAACTCTGAAAAACACAGATATAAAAACTCCGCGAAATCTGGCAAGCGGTAAGTTCTCAACCTACAGCTTTCCCGTAATCAGAAACCCAGCACTAAATTTGCGGCTGTGGACAGCAGATCAATGGCAGCTCAGGGCCCAAAGCCGCTGGTCACGCCCCTTCAAAGCGGTCGCAGGACGAGTTGTTACCTACCGCTGAATGGGGGAGAACGACCCGATCTCAACTTGCGTGAAGCCCATCTCTTCGAGCACTGACAGTAGATTTTCCAGCGACTTGAGTTCGGCCGAACCTAGGTCAACCATCGTTTGCCAGTAGCCACGACTGGTCGAGGGATAAAAGACGCTGTGAACAACTCCCAGCAGCTCGCCCTTCTGCACGCTCTTTGTGTCAGAGATGTCCATCCATTGCTCAGCCCATTCGGTCAGAGGTCTGTCTGTGGTCGGCCGCTGCTTCGAGCGAACCTCAACTCGATTCCAAACGAACGGGTGGATAGTCACTTTCAGCTTCGCTGAATACTGAATAGTTTCAGGCTTGAAAGTCTTGAACGGCTTTTCGTGCTCATACCGAGACACCTCGAACTTTCCGTTGAGGTTCGACACTAGGTCCATCCGAATCTGATCGTAGGGAGGTGGGACGGCCATGCCGCCGGGCCGAATCAATAGTTCGTTGACGCAAACATTGGCCTTTTCGTTGCACCACCGCTCGTAGGCCTCTTTCAAATTGCGAACGTAGTGATCACGCTCCTGCAACGCAATCGTCCGTAGCCGAGGATGACCATTGCTCAGTTCCTCAGCGATTGCCTGGGTAGCGACAAATGCAATGGCCAAAAGGATGGCGCAGACGCGGCAATTCATGAAGGGCATAGATATCGAGCTTAGCATCGGCCCTGCACTGCCAGAGACCGCTCCTGGCCGGTTGCGGCCAGTGTCCGGGCTGCGCCAAGCACTGTATATGTGACACGTCACATAAAACGTCACATTTGCGCCAGAAACAAAAAAGCCGACGCTACATTTTGTATAGCATCGGCTTCTTGTGCCTTGCGGCTTTGTTTGGTGGGTCCTGAGTGACTCGAACACTCGACCTACGGATTAAGAGTCCGCTGCTCTACCAACTGAGCTAAGAACCCAAACTTTTTATTTGTCTGCATCGCAGCAGAGACTCGTATTATGCACTACTTTTTAGGCACTTTGCAAATCAGGTTAAAAATTATTGCATCGCGTTGCGGCTGGCCAGCTCTACAAACAGTCCGCTGTGGTCCAGCTCGCCCAGGCCGTGCTCCACGCCCTCGGCGTAGAGGGCTTCAAACAACGCGGTGACGGGAGCGTCGAATCCAATCTCTTGCGCGGTGGCGAGCGCGTTCCGCATGTCCTTGAGTTGCACGGCCATGCGGCCCTTGGGAGCGAAGTCGCGCTCGACCATGCGCTGCCCATGCAACTGCAGGATGCGGCTGTCGGCAAAGCCGCCTTGGATGGCTTCGCGCACCTTGGCCATGTCGGCGCCGCCTTTGGCGGCGAACAGCAGGGCCTCGGCCACGGCGCCAATGGTGATGCCCACGATCATCTGGTTGGCCAGCTTGGCCAATTGCCCGCTACCGTGAGGGCCCACATGGGTTGCGCGGCCCAGTGCGGTAAACACAGGCTGTGCGCGCGCAAAGTCCTCTGGCCGCCCGCCTGCCATGATGGCCAGCGTGCCGTTTTCTGCACCTACGGTGCCTCCAGAGACAGGCGCGTCCACATGGGATAGCCCCATTTCATCGAGCCGGGCGGCATGGTCGCGGGCCTCGCGGGGCTGGATGGATGCCATGTCGATCAACAGTGCGCCAGGGCGCATGGCCTGTGCTGCACCCCGCTCGAACAGCACTTGCTCGACCACCGTGCCGTTTTCCAGCAGGCTCACCACCCGGTCTGCGCCTTGCACGGCCTCTGCCGCCGTGGTGTGCACGGCAATGCCCAGGGCTGCCAGCGGCTCTGCCTTCGTGCGGGTGCGGTTCCAGGCGTGCACCTGGTGCCCTGCCTGGTGCAGGCGGCGGGCGATGGGGTCGCCCATGTTGCCAATGCCCAAAACGGCGATGCGGAGCGAAGGAGGGGTCATAGTTTTGATCTCGCGCGGAGTTGTCTCTGCACGCATGATGTTCCGTTTTGGTGCGTTCAGCCTGTCACGTAGCTTGCAGCTTTGGGGCGTTGGCAAGATGATGGGAGCCTGTTTTGAAGGAGCCACACGCCATGTCTCTCCCGCTGCACGACCCCGCCTGGCTAGAGCGCATGTACAACAACCGCGCTTTGGTGCCTGACCACATGGATTACCTGCAGCGCTGGGCGCAGGATTCTGCCCAAGTGCGTGCCAACATGCCCTGTGTGCTGGACGTGGCCTATGGCGCAGAGCCTGGCGAGACGCTGGATGTGTTCCCGCCGCTGCGGCCCAGCCCCGCGGGGGCGCCCGTGCTGGTGTTCATCCATGGTGGCTACTGGCGCTCGCTCGACAAGTCTGAGCATTCCTTCATTGCGCCGCCGTTCACCCAGGCGGGCTGCTGTGTGGTGGTGGTCAATTACGCCTTGTGCCCTGGCACGCCAGAGTTTCCCATCACCGTTCCCCACATCGGCAGACAGATCGAGGCAGCCCTGGCCTGGGTGTGGCGCAATATCGCCCAGCATGGCGGTGATCCGCAGCGGATCACCGTGGCGGGGCACTCCGCAGGTGGGCAACTGGCGGCCCTGTTGCTCACCAGTGTGTGGCCACTCATTGGCAATGGCTTGCCAGATAGCCTGGTGCGCAAGGTGCTGTCCATCTCGGGGGTGCACGATCTGGAGCCCGTGATGTACGCCCCGTTTCTGCAGCAAACCTTGCGCTTGACCGAGCAGCATGTGCTGCTGGCAAGCCCGGCGCGGCTGCAAGCCCCGGCGCAGGGCTTGCTTTACAGCGTGGCGGGTGGTGACGAGAGCGAAGAGTTTGCCCGCCAAGCCCGCTTGATCCAGGATGCCTGGGGCACGCACATCGTGCCGCGTTGCCAGATCCTGCCGGGGCTGCACCACTTCAGCATTGTGGACGCGCTGGCCAAGCCGGGGCATGACCTGCACCACATGGCGCTGAACCTGCTGCGCGCGTGAAGCAGGGGCCACCTCCTGCGGAGTTGCACGCCTTTTCCTTTTACGTGCGCTGAGCCCGGACAAGAGATGCCGCCAGCGCGGCGGCCCTTGTGCCGCCGCTTGGCACGGGACCGCTGCACGCGCCCTGGCGTCGCACAGGCCCCGGCACCGGCGGTGCGCTACATCAGCAAATGCTCGCCCGCGTTGTCTCCGCCCAGAATCACGTAGTTCACCTTGCGCACGTCCATGAGCTTGGTGCCACCCGAGTAGCTGATGGAGCTTTGGACATCCTGCTCCATCTCAATCAGCGTATCGGCCAGCTTGCCCTTGACGGGCTCCAGAATGCGCTTGCCCTCCACGTGCTTGTACTCGCCCTTGTTGAAGTCTGAGGCCGAGCCGTAGTACTCCTTGAACAGCGCGCCATCCACCTCCACCGTCTTGCCGGGCGATTCTTCATGGCCTGCGAACAGCGAGCCGATCATCACCATGCTGGCGCCAAAGCGGATGCTCTTGGCAATGTCGCCGTGGCTGCGGATGCCGCCATCGGCAATGATGGGCTTGGTGGCCACGCGGGCGCACCACTTGAGCGCGCTGAGCTGCCAGCCACCCGTGCCAAACCCCGTCTTGAGCTTGGTGATGCACACCTTGCCCGGGCCCACGCCCACCTTGGTCGCGTCCGCGCCCCAGTTTTCCAGGTCGATGATGGCCTCGGGGGTCGCCACATTGCCTGCGATCACGAAGGACTTGGGCAGCTTTTCCTTGAGATAGCCAATCATGTTTTTCACGCTGTCGGCATGCCCGTGGGCAATGTCGATGGTGATGTACTCGGGCGTGATGCCTTGGGCCACCAACTGGTCCACCGTGTCGTAGTCGGGCTTTTTTACGCCCAGTGATATCGACGCGTAGCAGCCCTTGGCGTGCATGTCTTTGACGAATTGCAGGTTATCCAAGTCAAAGCGGTGCATCACGTAGAAGTAGCCGTTTTGCGCCATCCAGGTGCAGATGGTTTCGTCCACCACCGTCTTCATGTTGGCAGGCACGACCGGCAGGCGAAAGCGGCGCCCGCCCAGCTCCACGCTGGCGTCGCACTCCGAGCGGCTTTCCACACGGCACTTGCGGGGCAGCAGCAAAACGTTGTCGTAGTCGAAGATTTCCATGAGATTCCAAGCTCCATCAAAGGACGCAGCAAAAGGATTTTTGCCACGGTGGGCGCTTGGCTTGGGACCGGCTTTGTGGGTGTCAGCGTGAAAGCTGCCACCGAACCCTGGTTGCACAGGCACAAAAAAACCGGGCGTCAAGAAACTTGGGCCCGGTGATTGATTCTAGGCGCCTATGGCGTGCTTGTCATAACGTCGGCCGTATTACCTGCATACAGACTGCACAGCCGCCAGCACGCGGCCCTCGGCATCCTGCACCCAGCCCACCATGTGCAGCCGCTGTGGCTGCGCGCCGGGGGGAATGCGCATGGGGCGGTTGTCCATCCACCAGAAAAGCTCATTTTTTGATAGCTGCTCGCGCTTATTCCATGTGCCTGAGAGCATGTTTCTGACCAAATTGCGAGCCACCAACGTGCCCTCGTTGCCTGCGGGCACGGCTTCTGCCAGCACAAGGTGGTACTGCCAGCCCTGTGGGGGCGGTGTCACGCCGTGTGTGCGGGCCAGCGCAATGCCCGTGCCCAGATAGTCATTGATCGGCAGGCCATGGGCCACCCGCAAGCGCAGGGGGCGGGCAGGGGGCTCTACGGTAGACAGTGCCACATCGGTGCCCGCTGGGGCTTGGCGGCCCAGCGCCTGCAGTCGCAGTGCGGCGTCGTTGGTCGCTGCCGCAGACAACGGCGCCTCATCCCCTTGCGCGCTGGGAACGATCCAGTCCAGCACCACGGTGGACGGTGCGGAGGGCGCTGGCGTGGCCGGGTCGGCCCAGCATGCCTCACAGTCAGCGCTGATGAAGCGCTCGAACAGTGCGGTAGGGCGCGCTGTGCCATCGCTGCTGCAGCTGGCCTGTGCCGCTGCGTGGGGGGCGTGGCATACCAATGCGGCTGCGGCAAACGTGCTGGTAACAAAGGCAAGGGGCTTCATGTGGGCCATGGTGCGAGTGGCTTTCTACAATGGGCACATGTTCCCACAAGATATGTTCTCGGACGCGCCCGATAGCGGCGCGCCCGCTGCCCCGGCCGCTGCGGCTGGCGTCTCGCCCCTGTTGCACAACCTCAACCCCGAACAGCTCGCTGCCGTCACGCTGCCCGCAGGCCACGCGCTGATCCTGGCGGGCGCGGGGTCTGGCAAGACGCGCGTGCTCACCACCCGCATCGCCTGGCTGCTGCAAAACGGGCACGCCACCCCTGGCGGCATCCTGGCCGTCACCTTCACCAACAAGGCGGCCAAGGAGATGGTGGCCCGCCTGTCGGCCATGCTGCCGGTCAACGTACGCGGCATGTGGATTGGCACCTTCCACGGCCTGTGCAACCGCCTCTTGCGCGCGCACCACAAGGCGGCCGGGCTGGCGCAGACCTTCCAGATCCTCGACACGCAAGACCAGCTCTCGGCCATCAAGCGCCTGTGCAAGCAGCACAACGTGGACGATGAGCGCTTCCCGCCCAAGCAGCTCGCGTACTTCATCGCCAACTGCAAGGAAGAAGGCCTGCGCCCCGCCAACGTAGAAGCCCACGACAGCGATGCGCGCAAGAAGGTCGAGATCTACCAGCTGTACGAAGAACAATGCCAGCGCGAAGGCGTGGTGGACTTTGGCGAGCTGATGCTGCGCAGCTACGAGCTGCTGCGCGACAACGACCCCATCCGCGAGCATTACCAGCGCCGGTTCCAGCACATCCTGGTGGACGAGTTTCAGGACACCAACAAGCTGCAGTACGCCTGGCTCAAGCAACTGGCGGGCAACGAAGTGGGCGGGCGCTTTGAAGCCCGTGGCAGTGTGATTGCGGTGGGCGACGACGACCAGAGCATCTACGCCTTCCGTGGTGCGCGCGTGGGCAACATGACCGACTTCGTGCGCGAGTTCGATGTGCAGCGCCAGATCAAGCTGGAGCAAAACTACCGCAGCTACAGCAACATTCTTGATTCGGCCAACGCCCTCATCAGCCACAACAGCCGCCGCCTGGGCAAGAACCTGCGCACCACGCAGGGCGCGGGCGAGCCCGTGCGCGTGTACGAGGCCAGCTCTGACCTGGCCGAGGCGCAGTGGATGGTTGATGAGATCAAGCAACTGGTGCGCAGCGACGGCTTTGATCGCAAGGAAATCGCCGTGCTCTACCGCAGCAATGCGCAAAGCCGGGTGATCGAATCTGCGCTGTTCAATGCCAGCGTGCCCTACCGCGTGTACGGCGGCCTGCGGTTTTTTGAGCGCGCTGAAATCAAGCACGCACTGGCCTACCTGCGCCTTTTGGAGAACCCGCACGACGACACCAGCTTCACGCGCGTCGTCAACTTTCCGCCGCGCGGCATCGGTGCGCGCAGCATCGAGGTGCTGCAAGACGCTGCCCGCAGCGCAGGCTGCTCGCTGCACGACGCCGTGAGCGCCGTGCCCGGCAAGGCCGGAACCAACTTCAAGGCTTTCGTCGCCATGGTGGATGTGCTGCGTGAGCAGACCGAAGGGCAGAACCTGCGCAGCATCATCGAACAGGTGCTCGAAACCACCGGCTTGGTAGAGCACTTTCGCACCGAAAAAGAAGGCGCCGACCGCATCGAGAACTTGCAGGAACTCGTTAACGCCGCCGAGAGCTTTGTCACCCAGGAAGGCTTTGGCCGCGACGCGGTGGCGCTGCCGCTGGACGAGCATGGCACACCGCTCACCCAAAGTGTGGTCAGCCAAGGGATCAACCCCAACGCCCCCATGCTCGACGAGCCTTTGAAGCCCGCCGTAGCGGGCATCGTCGACGCCGACACGGGCGAAACCCTCTCGCCCCTGGCCGCCTTCCTCACCCACGCTGCGCTTGAGGCTGGCGACAACCAGGCCCAGGCCGGGCAAGACGCCGTGCAGCTCATGACCGTGCACGCCAGCAAGGGCCTAGAGTTCGACGGCGTGTTCATCGGCGGCATGGAAGAGGGCCTGTTCCCGCACGACAACGCCTCCAGCGACCGCGATGGCCTGGAGGAAGAGCGCCGCCTGATGTACGTGGCCATCACCCGTGCGCGCAAGCGCCTGTACCTCAGCCACTCGCAAACGCGCATGCTGCACGGCCAGACGCGCTACAACGTCAAGAGCCGCTTCTTTGACGAACTGCCCGAAGAGTGCCTCAAGTGGATCACGCCCAAGCAGCAAGGTTTTGGTGCCTATGCTCCTAATTCGGGAGCTGGTAGCGCTTATGGATCAAGCGCCAGAGGCAATTTTGGCTTCAAGTCTGAAACCTTTGCCAGCCCCCCGGTGCCCCCGCAAAAGGCCGCCCCCTCGCACGGCCTGCGCGCAGGCATTGCCGTGTTTCACACCAAGTTTGGCGAAGGCAAGGTGCTGGCCATTGAAGGCACGGGCGACGACGCGCGTGCCCAGGTCAACTTCCCGCGCCACGGCACCAAGTGGCTGGCGCTGAGCGTGGCGAAGTTGACGGTGGTGGACTGACGCCCGCAGAAGGCACCCGACAGGCATGGCACTTCCGCCCGATCTGCAATGGCGCACGCAGTGGCGTGAATGCCAGCGGCGCTGGAAACTGGCCACGCTGGCGTTGGGCATTGGCCTGCTGCTGCTGGGGGCAGAGCTGACGCCCGCGCCGGACTGGGACATTCCCATCAGCTTCATCATGGGCCTGCTGGCCTACGCCACCGCTCCCTGGAGCTTGCGGGTGCTTGTGCGGCGCCATTGGCGCGCTGTGCCACTGGCGCTGTTTCTGGCTTGGTTGACCGTGGACGGCTGCTACGTCCTCTACTGGTCTTTGAAGGACCCCGCCGTTTTGGCGTTGATGCGGGATGTGAACTTTCCCGCATCGCTGTCGCTGTACGGCATGTGTAGGCTGGGGTGGCTGTACCAGGGCTCTTTGCGCCAAGCCTGGCAGGCAATCAGTCGCTCGCTTGGGTAGCTGCTGCCTGCAGACCGCCCCTGCCTCGTCGTCAAAACTCCAGGTTGTCAATCAACCGCGTGCTGCCCAGCCGCGCGGCGCCCAGGGCCACCAGGGTGCCTGCGCCGTCGTGGGCGGTGGCGGGTTGCAGGTCGGCGCGGCGGCGCACCGTGAGGTAGTCGGGCTGCCAGCCACGGGCACGCAGCACGTCCATGGCCTGCTGCTCCAGCGCGTGGGCTGGGGCGGTGAGCGGCGTGGCGCTGTGGGCGGCCAGCCAGCGCTCGCTCAGTTGCTGCAGGGCGTGGGCTAGGGCCACGGCTTCTTGCCGCTCGTGCAGGCTCAGATACCCGTTGCGCGAACTGAGGGCCAGGCCATCGGGCGCGCGGGCCGTGTCGCCCGCTACG
The DNA here is from genome assembly GCF_003669015.1 of Acidovorax sp. 1608163. Taxonomy (NCBI): domain Bacteria; kingdom Pseudomonadati; phylum Pseudomonadota; class Betaproteobacteria; order Burkholderiales; family Comamonadaceae; genus Acidovorax; species Acidovorax sp. 1608163. The sequence goes on along the minus strand of NZ_CP033069.1, from coordinate 3,326,403 downwards.
ATGGTGATGGGCAACGCAAACTGCTGCACCATCTGGCGGATCACCATGAGCTGTTGGTAGTCCTTCTTGCCAAACACGGCCACGCCGCCGGTTTGGCCTAGCACGCAGGCAAACAGCTTCATCACCACGGTGGCCACGCCCGTGAAAAAGCCGGGGCGAAAGTGGCCTTCGAGCAGGTCGGCCAGTGCGGCGTCGGGGTGCACCTTGAAGGTTTGCGGCTGGGGGTACAGGTCGGCCTCGCGCGGGGCAAACAGCACATCGCAGCCCGCGCCTTGCAGGGCGGCGCAGTCGGCCTCCCAGGTGCGGGGGTAGCTGTCAAAGTCTTCGTGCGGCAAGAACTGCAGGCGGTTCACAAAGATGCTGGCCACTGTCACGTCGCCCAGGGGCTTGGCCTGGCGCACCAGGCTGATGTGCCCCTCGTGCAGGTTGCCCATGGTGGGCACAAAGGCGGGGCGGCGGTGGGGGGCCAGGGCCTGGCGCAGTTCGTCGATGGTGTGGGTGATGAGCATGGGGTGGGGCTTCGTATTCGTGTCCAAAAGGGCTTACCAGGCGTGCAGTGCGTTGTCGGGGAAGCGGCCTTGCTTGACGGCCTGCACGTAGGCCTCCATGGCACCGCGCACGCTGCCCGCGTCCTGCATGAAGTTATGGACGAATTTGGGCATCTTGCCCAGGTTCATGCCCAGCATGTCGTGCAACACCAGCACCTGGCCAGCGGTGCCGTTGCCCGCGCCAATGCCGATGGTGTGGCAGTGGGGCAGCTCGACCGTCAGCTCGGCGGCCAGGGCCGTGGGCACCATCTCCAGCACCAGCATGGTGGCTCCGGCGTCTTGCAAATCGTGGGCGTCTTTGCGCAGGGTGCGGGCGGCCTCGTCGGTTTTGCCTTGCACGCGGTAGCCGCCCAGGGCGTGTACGGTCTGGGGCGTCAGGCCCAGGTGGGCGCACACGGGCACGCCGCGCTGCACCAGAAATTCCACCGTCGGTGCGGTCCACCCGCCGCCTTCGAGCTTGACCATGTGCGCGCCCGCCTGCATCAGCGTGCAGGCGCTGCGCAGGGCCTGTTCGCGGCTTTCGGCATAGGTGCCGTAGGGCAGGTCGGCCACCAGCCAGGCGGTGCCCTGCACGCGCTGCAGGCCGCGCGCCACGCTGGCCGTGTGGTAGGCCATGGTGTCGAGCGCCACGCCCACGGTGCTGGGCAGGCCCTGGCACACCATGCCGAGCGAATCGCCCACCAGGATGCAGTCCACGCCCGCCGCATCGGCCACGGCGGCAAAGGTGGCGTCGTAGGCGGTGAGCATGGTGATTTTTTCACCAGCCTCGCGCATTTGCGCCAGGCGCGGCAGGCTCACGGGGCGGCGCTGGGGCAGGGGCGATGCGGGCGGCAGGGTGCCGTAGGGGGTGGTGCTGGGTTGGTTCATGCAGGCTCGCCCTCGTGGGGGCGTTGTCTCCAAAAAATTGCCGAGAGTCTATGTCAGACAGGGGGATTTCTTTCAAACAGACCTTGGTCTCCAAAGGAAAGCGGTCCCGAACGCGAAGCAAGCCCTTAGGGGCAAGTGCCAGAGCCTCACATTTTTGGACGCACAATGGCCCACAGAGATGCAGCCTCCCGTGGAGGGGCTGCCAACGAATGCACAGAGACATGCAGGTGCGCAGGCCCACGAGCGCAAGCTGCAGGAAAGGCGGCCGATGACAATTCTTCAAAACACCGACTTGCGGATTTTGGTGGTGGATGACCAGGACTCGGTGCGCCAGCACCTGTGCCTGGAGCTGCTGCGCATGGGGGCCGAGCAGGTGATCGAGGCCGCTTCGGCCGATGAGGCGCTGGCGGCCTTTGGGCAGCACCGGCCCGACCTGGTGCTGTTGGACATCATGATGCCCGGCCACAATGGCTACTGGATTGCAGAGCGCATCCGCGACCTGGACGATGGCCGCTGGACGCCCATCATCTTCCTGACCGGGATGGACCGCGACGAAGACCTTTGGGAGGGCATTCGGGCTGGGGGTGATGACTACCTGGTCAAGCCCGTGCGCTCCACGGTGCTGGCCGCCAAGATCCGCGCCATGCAGCGCCTGTTGACCATGCAGCGGCGTCTGGTGACGGTGACGGAGGAGTTGTACGAAGCCAATCGCCAACTCAATTCGCTCATCGAGCGCGATGCACTGACCGGACTGGTGAACCGCCGCGGTTTTGACCGGGTGCTGCACGAGCAGATCCGCATGGCCCGGCGCGAGGGCAAGCCCCTTACTCTGATGATGTGCGACATCGACTTTTTCAAGCAGTACAACGATGCGCTCGGGCACCCCGAAGGGGACATTTGTCTGAAGACCGTGGCGCGCCTGCTGGCCAGCATTTGCCAGCGCCCGGGAGACGTGGCCTGCCGCGTGGGCGGCGAAGAGTTTGGCTTGATCTTGCCCAACACCCCGCGCTCTGGCGCCATGATGTTTGCGCGGGCGCTGACGGAGGTGCTGGCGGGGCGCAAGCTGGTGCACCCAGCGTCGTCAGTGTCCGAGTTCGTCACGGTGTCTGGGGGCATCTCCACCTGTGTGCCCGACGAGGCCACCACGTACCTGGGGGTGATCACCCGGGCAGACGAAGCGCTGTACGCCGCCAAGGCGCTGGGGCGCAACCACTTCTTCAGCTACGAATTGCAGGTGACGGCCAAGGAGCACCTGGCGCAGCGCTGATCGCAGGAGCCCTGCCTGATCCCTGTTGTGCCCCGCAGTGCTGATATTCAGGCTGGTGTTGTGCAGCCCGTTGCCGCTGAAAGGCACCACCGGACAACTTGTCCAGTGCACAACGCAATGCTCTGGCTAACATCCACCGCAACCGGCCGCTGTGGCGACTGGGTGGTGAGCGAGCCCTGGAACAACCCCGCTGCATTGCTCGCCCCCTGTGCTCCATCGCAGTGCCCGCTGGGCCCGCTGAGGGCCAAGTAACCATTTCAAACCTAACCCAGCTAAGACGAGAGCGCGAAACCATGCAAACCAACGCATTTGTCAGTGAACCCGGAGCCTTCCGAATCCGTGCGGCCGACCATGCCGCCGCTTTGAAGAGCTTGCAGCGCGGGTGCCCCAAGCACATGGTGATTGCGGACTACCTGCAGAACCCCGAAGAGTTCGCCAGCACGCGCTATCTTGCGCGGGCGTTTGAGCTGCTGGGCACGCAATGCGATGTGGATGGCGGCGATCTGGTGCTGGTGCCTTTTGCAAGCAGCGAGAGCGCGGACCTCTCGGTCTACTACTGGGACTTCATTGAAACGTTGGCGCACGAAGAGAACCCGGGCTCCCTGTCCGAGGGGACCAAGTTGGCGATGATCGAAGCCGGTGAGGATGTGGACGACGAGCAGGACGCTCGCCACCACGCCAGCGAAGCGGCCGATGACTTCATCAGCGAGATGGGAGATCGCAAGATCACCTTGGCCGAACTCGATGCCGTGATCGCCAGCGAAGGCAGCGTGGACTTTTGCGACTACAACGGCGACACGCCGTTGCTTGCGGCGAGCACGAGTTACCGCTGGGCCATTTCGGCGCGTGCAGATGCGCAGATGGACGGCGACACCGATACCGACGGCGACGAGGGCGACGACGACGACGACCCGGAAGAAGAAGCCTACGCGGCACAAGAGTGGGAAAGGAACGTGCACAACCTGCACACCGTGCTGCAACGCCGTCCGGACATGGGCGCGCGCAACAGGGATGGCTCGGACGCCCTGGGCCTGGCGGCAGAGTCCGGCAGCGTGGAGTTCGTCGATCTGCTCATGGCACACGGCGCAACGGTCAACGCGGGCGCGCTGCAGGGCGCAGTCCGCAGCCTTTCGCTGGACATGGTGCGCAAGCTCGCCCAGCACCACGCGCACCTCGCGGGGCCTGATCTGCTGGTTGGCGCTTGCTCTGCCTATAGCATCGTGCCCGGCAAGCTGGAGATGGTGCGTTATCTGGTAGAGGAACTGGGCTGCGACGTGAATGCCCGCGCGACAAAGGTCGCCAGCGCGTTCAAGGGGCCGGTGGGCCGCCTTGGCACGGCCTTGATGGCGGCCGCGCTGACAGACGACCTGGCGCTTGTCCAGTACCTGCTGTCCGCCGGGGCCGACCTGCACGCGGCAGACGCGTACGGCAACACGGCGCTGCATTACTGCAGCGGCCAGACGTGGGTGAACGAGCCGGGCGGGGGGACGCTTTGGTTCGCGCTGGATGACAACCCGAAGGTCATCGACCTGCTGCGCAGCCACGGTGCGGACGATGGCGCCCGCAATGTGGCCGGTAGAACGCCTGCCGATCTGCTTGCCAGCCGCCGCCCGCACGGTCCCGCTGACGAGGCGGACTGACGGCCTTGCCGTCGTCCACCGGGCGGGCATCCTTGGCTGCACTGGGCCGTTGCTCATGGCCCATGGTGCACCCCGCTTGGCATCAAGTCCTGCCAATGCCGCTGCGAGATCGCAAACAGGCGCCACGGCATCCGTCAAAAAGTGCCGCGCGTCTGTGCGATGCCGCTATGCTTGCCCTCCATGAAAAATCGAGACGATGAAACCGCTGCGGCCCTGGCCGCACTGGCCCAGGCCGACGTAGCCCGCGCCCTGGCCGAAGATGTGGGCACTGGCGACCTCACGGCTGGCCTGATTGACCCCGCCTGCCGTGCCCGTGCGCGCATCCTGGCGCGCGAAGACGCCGTGATCTGCGGCGCCCCCTGGGCCGAAGCCGCCCTGCGCGCGTTGGACCCTACGGTGCAGATCACCTGGCACGTGCAAGAGGGCCAGCGCTGCACGCCCGATCAGGTGGTGCTGGAGCTGGAGGGCAATGCCCGTGCTCTGCTGAGTGCCGAGCGCACCGCGCTGAATTTTCTGCAACTGCTGTCGGCTGTGGCCACCAAAACGCGCACCTATGTGGACGTGGTGGCAGGCACCCGCGCCCACATTGTGGACACGCGCAAGACCATCCCCGGCCTGCGCCTGGCGCAAAAGTACGCCGTGCGCGTGGGCGGCGGCACCAACCACCGCATTGGCCTGCACGACGCCGTGCTCATCAAAGAGAACCACATTGCCGCCGCCGGTGGCGTGACGGCGGTGCTGAAAGCTGCGCAGGCTGTGGCCGCGCAGGCCAGCTTCATCGAGATCGAAGTGGAGACGCTGGAGCAACTGGCCGAAGCGTTGGATGCGGGCGCCAAGATGGTGCTGCTGGACAACATGCCGCTGCCCATGCTGCGCGAGGCGGTGCGCATCAATGCTGCGCACGCGGGCGGTGGTGCCATCCTTGAAATCTCCGGTGGCGTGACGCTGGCGGGCCTGCGTGAGCTGGCCGAGACGGGCGTGGACCGCATCTCGATTGGCACGCTGACCAAGGATGTGAAGGCCACCGATTTTTCGATGCGTCTACAGGAGCTGGCATGAGCACCGTAGCCCTGAACCGTATTGACGTTGAGTACGAGAAGCCCGAAGAGGCTGCATCTGGCGCCGTCTGCTCCACCAAACACGCCTGGGCGCGCGTGCCGCCCGAGCCATCGCAGGCCGAGCGTGCCGCGCTGAAAGACAAGATCCGCCGCCTGCTCAAGGAAAAGAACGCGGTCATGGTGTCGCACTACTACGTGCACCCGGACTTGCAGGACCTGGCTGAGGAAACCGGCGGCCTGGTCAGCGATTCGCTGGAGATGGCCCGCTTTGGCCGCGACCACGCCGCACAGACCCTGGTGGTGAGCGGTGTGCGCTTCATGGGCGAGACGGCCAAGATTTTGAGCCCGGAAAAGACCGTGCTCATGCCCGATCTGGACGCCACCTGCTCGCTCGATTTGGGTTGCCCCATCGACGAGTTCAGCGCGTTTTGCGACCAGCACCCCGACCGCACCGTGGTGGTGTACGCCAATACCAGCGCAGCCGTGAAGGCACGGGCCGACTGGCTGGTGACATCGAGCTGCGCGCTGGAGATCGTGAGCGCCCTCAAGGCCGCAGGCCAGAAGATTTTGTGGGCGCCAGACCGCCACCTGGGCGCCTACATCCAGCGCGAAACGGGCGCGGACATGGTGTTCTGGAACGGTGCCTGCATCGTGCACGACGAGTTCAAGGCACTGGAGCTGGAGCTGCTCAAAAAAGAGCACCCACATGCCAAGGTGCTGGTGCACCCCGAAAGCCCCGCCGACGTGGTGGCCCTGGCCGATGCCGTGGGCTCCACCAGCGCGATCCTCAAGGCCGCGCGCGAGATGGATGCCACCGAGTTCATCGTGGCCACCGACAACGGCATGATGCACAAGCTGCGCACGCTCAACCCCGGCAAAACCTTCTACGAAGCCCCCACGGCGGGCAACAGCGCCACCTGCAAGAGCTGCGCGCATTGCCCGTGGATGGCGATGAATGGCCTGGCCGATGTGGCCCGCGTGCTGGAGACTGGGGCCAACGCCGTGCACGTAGAGCCCGCGCTCATCCCCCGTGCACGCCAGCCGATTGACCGCATGCTGGCCTTCACCGCTGCGCTTAAAAATGGGCAGCCCACGGCGGGCCTGGTGCCGCACCTGGGCGCTGCTTAATATTTGCTATTAAAAATGTAGCTTCCAGCGCTTGTGAGTCAAGCGCTGGCAGTGATTTTTACTCAAAGAATTGACTCATGTCGCCGCCGAAGGTGCTTGCGCCTCCATCCGGTAGCCCAGCCCGCGCACGGTGTGGATCAGCGCGGTGGCGTGGCCGTCGTCGATCTTGCTGCGCAGGCGGCGGATGTACACGTCCACCACGTTGGTCAGCGGGTCTTCGCTGTGGCCCCACACGCTGGCCAGGATGCGTTCGCGGCTGAACAGGCGGCCCGGGGCGCTCATCAGCAGCTCCAGCAGCGCCAGCTCGCGGGCTGTCAGCGTCAGGGCCTGGCCGGCGCGCGTGGCCTTCATGCTTTCGCGGTCCAGCACCAGGTCGTCCACCTGCAGGCGGCTGGCGCGGCCCGGCAGCAAGGGGCGGGCGCGGCGGGCCAGGGCTTCCAGGCGGGCCAGCAGTTCTTCAAATTCAAAGGGCTTGCACAGGTAGTCGTCCGCACCCATGCGCAGCCCTGCCACGCGGTCTTCCAGCGTGCTCAGCGCCGTCAGCATCAGGATGGGCAGCGCCACACCTGCGGCGCGCAGGGTTTGGCAAATCTCCATGCCGTTCATGCCGGGCAGCATCAAGTCCAGCACCAGCACGGTGGGCGCGTCGCTGGGCTGGGCGGTGCGGGCGGCCTCTTGCGCCAGCGCCAGCCCCTCCACGCCGTGGGCCGCGCGCTGCACGCTGTGCCCTTCGGCCCGCAGGCCGCGCATCAAAAAGTCTGCGATCCGGGGATCGTCTTCCACCAAAAGGATGTTCATGCCGTGTCTGGGGTGGTGCCCGCGTTCCGTGGGGTGTCTGTCTCGGCGCCATGCCACAGCGGCAGCCGCAGCACGGCGCAGGTGCCGCCATCGGTGCTGCTTTCGGTGCTTGGGGGCCAGGGGCTGTGCAGCTGCAGCGCGCCGCCATGGGCCTGTGCCAGGGCGCGGGCAATGGGCAGGCCCAGGCCGCTGCCGCTGGCACGGTGCTGGCGCGCTGCGCTGCCCCTGAAATGCCGCTCAAACACCTGGGGCAGCTCGGCCGCCGGGATGCCAATGCCCTCGTCGCGCACCTGCAACTCGGCCCAGCCGTCTTTTGCCAGCAGACGCCAGGATACGGTGCCCCCCGGGTGCGAGTAGCGGATGGCGTTGTCCAGCAACAGCAGCACCAACTGCGTCAGGCGCTGGGCATCGCCAAACACCGTGAGGGTGTCGGGCAGGGCGCCCTCTGCCTGCAGGCGCACGCCCTGCTCGGCCGCCAGGGCCGTGGCCAGCCCCAGGGCGTCCAGCACCGGCTGCTGCAACGCCACGGGCTCGCGGGCCACGCTGAAGGTCTCCATGTCGGTGCGGGCCATGGCCAGCAGGTCGTCAATCACTTTGCCCTGCTGGCGTGAGATGTCGACGATGCGGGCCAATGCCTCGCGGTATTCGGTGGCGGGGCGCTCGCCGCCGCGCAGGGTCACTTCGGCCTCGCCACGGATCGCGGTGGTGGGCGTGCGCAGTTCATGGCTGATGTCGGCCAGCAGCTGGCGCCGCCGCACGTCGGTGCGCTGCAGCGATTCGTTGGCCTGGTGCAGGTCGGCGGTGCGCTCACGCACGGTGGCTTCCAGCACCTGGCGCTGCTGCTGCTCGCGCTGGCGGTGGCGCTCCAGCTCGTCGGCCATGGCGTTCATGCTGCGCGCGGCATCGGCAAACTCGTTGCGGCCCGGCAGGTTGATGCGGTGGTGCAGCTGCCCCTGCTGCAGTGCCCGTGCGCCGTCTGCCAGCGCATGCAGGGGGCGGCGCAAGGCGCGCCCAAAGTACAGCGTGGCCGCCAAGGCACCCAGCGCCAGGGCCAGGGCGGTGCCAATCCACAGCGCCCGCATGCGGGCCAAAGAGGCATCGGCAGCGGCGCGCTCTCGCTGCATGGCGGCCTGTTCGCGTGCAATGCTCTGGGCCACCAATTCGCGCAGGTCGCGCCCTTCGGACTGCTCGAACACCGCCGTCAGCGCGTTCCACACGGCGCTGGCCTGCACCTCGGGCGAGAGGGGCTGCATCTCGCGCACCGCTGCGCCCAGCTGGGCCACGCTGTGGGTCAGCACGCGCAGGGCGTCCAGGCGGGCCGCGTGTTCTTCTGGCGCCTCCTCGGCAAGACCCATGGTTTCGGCATCGCGCGCCAGCGCCACCAGCGACTGCAGTTGCGCCTGCATGCGCTCGACCAGGGTGTCGCGCTCGGAAGGGGCGCCGCCTGCGCCAATCTGGTGCTGCGTGGCCCAGGCACGCAGGCGTTGCTTGGTGGAGGACAGCTCGACAAAGCGCTGCAGGGTGTCGCTGGCCACGCGGCCCCGCACCACCTGCCGTTCGGCCTCGCGCACGGCCACCACGGCCGCCAGGCCCTGCAGTGTGACGGCGGCGGCCAGCAGGACGAGGACGAGGCTGAGTCGGCGGCGGAACATGGCCGGGATTGTCGCTGCAAAGCCTGCGCCGCAGCCCGTGTTCATCCGGCGTTAATGTTCGCCTCAGGCACCGTTCATGTGGCGTCCATCGGTGTTTCATGCCAGCCTTTTCCAATGCAGAGCTGTGGTTGCACATCCCGTGCATCCACTGCCAATCCAACACTTGCTTGTGAAAGAACCCCTGAAATGAAAGCACGCCACCTCGCTCCTCTTGCTTCCCTCGTTCTTGCCGGGCTCAGCACCCTGGGCCATGCCACCGTGGTGAACCGGGCCATCACCGAATCCGAAGTCACCGCCGCGCAGGCGGCCTGGTGCCAGGCGCTGGTGGACATCAGCGCTGCTAACGACAAGGGCGGACAGCCCGCCGCCAAGGCCTTGGCCGAGAAAGTCATCGACGCCGCCTACGGCTACCAGCTGGGGGCCGTGCTGTTCAAGCCCACCCTGGCGGCCGCGCCGCAAACTTTCCGCATTACCCGCGCGGGCGCGCTGGCCTACTTTGTGGGGGCGACAGCAACTTCCCCAAGGACACGGGCTTTGCCCTCAAGGGCTGGACGCGCTGCGAAGCCACGAATGCCGCTGTGTTTGTCGCGGGCGACTCGGCCTCCAGCATGGGCAACGTGGTGATGACCGGCAAGGACGGCAAGGTGACGACCGTGGACAAAACCTGGTCGTATGTGAAGGACGATGCGGGCAAGCTGCGCATCGTGGTCCACCACTCCTCCTTGCCCTACAGCGGCCAATGAGGGTTTGAGGGCTTGATGGAGGGCGTGAAGCCCCTTGCCGGGCCGAGATGAAGGCAATGTCGCAAGGCGGGTGGTCAAGGGGTTGCGCTGCAGGGGTGGGCGCAATGTGGCTATCCTTGCCACCTTTGCCTTGGCGCAGGTAGCTGGCAACGTGGGGCCGCAAGGCCCGGCGTGCTGGCTGGTTTGCTATGAAAAGAATAGCTGCTTGCGCTTGATTGGATTGCCCTAGGGGCCAGTTTGACTCTTTATGTCCTGCATCGACTTCACCCAGCCCCTGCTGCCTGACGCGCCGCGCCTGCGCTGCCAGTTTGGCGTGCCACGCCAGGTGCTGCGCGCCGATGCGCCCACCCAGGTGCGTGCGGTGCTGGACGCTGTGCACGCCGCCGCACGGCAGGGATCATGGTGCGTGGGCTATGTGCGCTACGAAGCGGCTGCCGCGTTCGATGCCGCCTTGCAGACCCATGCGGCCGATGGCCCCCTGGCCTGGTTCGCCGTGTACGACCACGCCGAGCCCTGGGCTGCGGACGCGCCGCCCCTCGGCGTAACCGGCGATGCCCCCAGCGTGGATTGGCAAGCAGGCATGGCGCGCCAGGACTTTGATGCCGCCATTGCCCGCATCCAGCAGGCCATTGGCAACGGCGAGCTGTACCAGGTGAACTACACCGCGCCGCTGCAGGGCATGCTGCACGGGCATGCGGCAGACCTGTTTGCCGCCTTGCACCGCGCCCAGCCACAGGGCTACGCGGCCTGCATCGACGCGGGGCCTGAGCAGGTGCTGTCCGTGTCGCCTGAGCTTTTTTTTGACTGGCAGGAAGGGCTGGACAGCCCGGCAGGAGAGGGGCCCTTGCTGGCCCGCCCCATGAAGGGCACGGCCCCGCGCGGCGCGACCCCTGAGCAAGACGCAGCCCATGCCGAACACCTGCGCACCGCCCCCAAGGAGCGTGCCGAGAACGTGATGATCGTGGACCTGCTGCGCAACGACGTATCGCGTGTGGCCTTGCCCCACAGCGTGAGGGTGCCTGCGCTGTTTGCCACCCAGGCGTTGCCTACGGTGTGGCAGATGACCTCGGACGTGGTGGCCCGCACGCGCCCCGGCACCACGCTGGCCGATGTGTTTGCGGCTTTGTTCCCCTGCGGCTCCGTCACCGGTGCGCCCAAGGTGCGGGCCATGCAGATGATCCGCGCGCTGGAGGCCGGGCCGCGTGGCGTGTATTGCGGCGCGGTGGGCGTGGTGCGGCCTGCGGGCCCGGCCACTGACCGCGCAGCGGGCCCAGGCCTTGTCCAGGGCTTGCACCCAGTGGCGGCCACTTTCAATGTGCCCATCCGCACCGTGGTGCTGCGCACGCAGGGGCCGGGCAGCGCACCGCAGGCGGTGTGCGGTATTGGCAGTGGCATCACCTCGGGGGCCGAGGCTGAGGCCGAGTGGAACGAGTGGCGCCATAAGCGCGCCTTTGTGGAAAGGGCGAGCATGCCGTTTGAGATTCTGGAAACCCTGGCGCTGGACGCTGGGCAATTGCGCCACGTGGGCGAGCACCTGGCCCGCATGGCCGGGGCGGCGCAGCACTTTGGCTTTGCCTGGGATGCTGCCCGTGTGCAGCAATGCCTGCAGGCCCTGGCCGCGCAGCACCCCGAGGGGCTGTGGCGCGTGCGCTTGCTGCTCAACGCCACGGGCCAGCCGCGTGCCGAGGCCTTCGCCACGCAGCCCACCGCCGTGCCCGTGTTGCTGCAACTGGCTGGGCAGCCGTTGGCCGAGGCGCACAGCGAGTTCACCCGCTTCAAAACCACGCGCCGCGCCCACTACGACACCTTCACACCCGACGCGGCCACGCAGCCTGGGGTGTTTGACACCTTGCTCTACAACGGGGCGGGCGAGATCACCGAATGCACACGCGGCAACATCGCCGCGCTGCTGCCCGATGGCCGCTGGGTGACCCCGCCCCTGGCCAGCGGCCTGCTACCCGGCGTGGGCCGCGCCGTGGCCCTGCGCGAAGGCCGCGTGGTGGAGGCCGTGCTGCGCGTGAGCGATGTGCCGCAGGTGCGCGAATGGGCCTTTGTAAACAGCTTGCGGGGCTGGTTGGCGGCGCGTGTTTTACCGTCGGACCTGCCCGTGGCGTAAGCGCCGCTCTGCGGTCGGCACCCCTGCGATCTTTTTTTTGGGGGTGGGTGGGCGTTCATGCCTGTTGGCTCTTGCTCTGTACACGCTGTTGCGATCATCATGTGCACCGGCGAGGCCATCGCGCCTTGCTGCAGCAGCACAAAGCTCCACGGTTTGTTGTTTCAGCCCTTCCTTGTTTGATCTTTCCAATGGTCGTGGGGTGAACGCGTGCGCTGCTTGAGGAGGGGCATGTCCTTTGTCTGATCATCACCAAAAACCATGACACACCATCATTGGATTCGACAAATCGCCCTGGCTTCGGTGGCGCTGTGCGCCTCGCTGGCTTTTGCACAACATGCCCCACACTGGGAATACAAGGGCAAACACGGCGCAGCCCACTGGGGCGAGCTGGAAGCGGGCTTTGAGGCTTGCGCCCGGGGCGTATCGCAAAGCCCCATTGACATCCGCAACGCCGTGAAGGCGGACCTGCCTGCGCTGGACTTTCAGTACACGGCATCAGCCCCCACGCTGGTCAACAACGGCCACACCGTGCAGGTAAACCTGCCAGCGGGCAACAGCCTGGTGGTCGATGGCAAGAAGCTGGAGCTGCTGCAGTTCCACTTCCATACCCCCAGCGAAGAAGCCGTGGCGGGCAAGCACACTGCCATGGTGGCGCACTTTGTGCACAAGGGCGAAGACGGCAGGCTGGGCGTGGTGGCGGTGCTGATTCAGCCGGGCAAGGCCAACGCCGCATGGGCACCTATCTTTGCCCACCTGCCACGCGTGGGCGAGCAGGTGACGGTCGATGGCCTGACGCTGGACCTGGGCGCCTTGCTGCCTGCCAAGAAGGGTTACTACAGCTTTGAAGGCTCGCTGACCACGCCACCATGCTCCGAAGGGGTGCAGTGGATGGTGCTCAAAGACCCCGTGAAGCTGAGCCCGCAGCAAATCAAGTCGTTCCGCAAGGTCTACAACGCCAATGCACGGCCCGTGCAGCCCCTGAACGGCCGGGTAATCAAAGAAAGCACCTGAGCGGCCTGCGTCACGATGCACCTGTGGCCAAGGGCTTGAGGTGCTGCCGTGCCATGGCCAAGAAGGCCATGGCCGCTGGGCTCAGCGGCTGTTTGGCCAGGCGGATGGCGACCACCGGAAACTCCAGCACCGGCCGCACGATGGGCACGGCGCGCAGATCGGGCGGCATGAGGCGCGCCACATAGCGCGGCAGCAGCGCCACCCCGGCGCCCGCCTGGATCATGCCAAAGGCCGTGGTCAGCATCGAGACATGGTGCACCACCTGCGGGTACACATTGGCCACGGCGCTCAGCTCGCGGCTGATGGCGCGCCACACCACGGCATCGGGGTTCACATGCACCAGGGGCAGGCCATCCAGGTCGCGCCCTTGCACGCTGGCGCGCTGGGCCAAGGGGTGGTCGTGCCGCAAAAACAGCGCCATGCGCTCGCTGAACAGGCGCTCGGTGGCCAGCTCTGAATGCGTCTGCCCGATGTCCGAGCCGAGGGCCAAGTCCGCCTCGCGTGAGAGCACTTGCGCCACCATCTGCGCGGCATTGCTGTCGTGCAGCGTGGCCACCAGTTGGGGGTGCGCCTTCGAAAAGCGCGCCAGCAGCGCGGGCAGCAGCGCCCCTGCCGTGAGGTGCCCCACGGCCACCACCACCCGGCCCTCCTGCAGCTGTGCTTGCGAGCGACAGGCGTGTACCGACTCGTCGATCATGCGCAGCGCGCGCTGGGCCGTGTCGGCCATCATCTGCCCGGCATCGGTGAGCCGAATGCGCCGCCCGCGCACCACCAGCGGCTGGCCCAGCTGCTGCTCCATGCGCTTGATGAGGTGGCTGACGGCGGGCTGCGTCAGCTGCAACGCGTCGGCCGCCAGCGTGAAGCTGCCCGTCTGCGCAATGGCGGCCAGGGCGCGGAACTGCTGCAAAGAGACTTCATCAGCAGGGGCGGCAGAGGGTTTCATGGCGTTATGTATGACATGACGTCATAGCGAAATAATTTTGATTATCTGTTTTGATGGATGGCCAGCGCCTACATTGGGGACGTTGAAGGCGCCTTCTTTTCGTTGTTTCCGCTCCCCCCCTCTTGCAAGGAATCGATCCATGATCCGTCGCCACCACTTTCTGCGCGGCCTGGCCGCCGCCCTGGCACTGGGCGCCACCGTGCCTGCAGCGCTGGCCCAGGCCAGCAAACCCATCCGCCTGATCGTGCCCTTCCCAGCGGGCGGTGCCACCGACCTGTTTGCGCGCACCCTGTCGCAGAAGATGGGAGAAAAGCTGGGCACCTCCATCGTGGTGGACAACAAGCCCGGCGCGGGCGGAAGCCTCGGGTCAGACCTGGCGGCCAAGGCCCCGGCCGATGGCCTCACGCTGCTGTTGGCCACCACCAGCACGCATTCGATTGGCCCCGCCATGGGCGGCAAGCTGCCCTACGACACCGTGCGCGACTTCACACCGATTGCCCACGTGGGCAATGCGCCCAGCATCATGCTGGTGCCCAACAGTTCGCCCGCCAAGACGGTCAAAGAGTGGATCGAGTACGCCAAAAAGAACCCCGGCAAGCTCAACTACGCCTCCAGCGGCAACGGCACCATCGTGCAGCTGACGGCCGAGCTCTTCAAGGCGCAGGCGGGCCTGTATGTGACGCACATCCCCTACAAGGGCACGGCGCTGGCGATTCCAGACCTGGTGAGCGGCCAACTTGATGTGCTGTTTGATTCATTGCCCACCGGCATGCCCCACGTGCGCGATGGCCGCCTGCGTGCACTGGGCGTCACCACGCTCAAGCGCAGCCCGCTGGCGCCCGACTTGCCGCCCATTGCCGACACGCTGCCCGGCTACGAGTCAAATACCTGGTTTGGCCTGTACGGCCCCAAGGGCTTGGGTGCTGACATCGTGACCCGGGTGAACACCGCCGCCAACCAGGCGCTGAACGACCCCGAGGTGCGCAACAAGCTCACCACGCTGGGCATTGAGCCCGTGACGAGCACGCCCACCCAGTTCAGCAAGATGGTGGCGGACGACCTGGCCAAGTGGAAGAAGATCATCAGCGAACGCAAGATCGTCAACGAATAAGCACCCTATTCAAGCACCTTATCCATTTCAAAAAATCGCCAGGAGACCGCATGCAGTTCAACTACCACAACCCTTACCTCTCCACCCGCATCCCGGTGTTTGCGCGCAATGTGGTGTCCACCTCGCAC
Organism: Acidovorax sp. 1608163; assembly: GCF_003669015.1. Lineage (NCBI taxonomy): Bacteria > Pseudomonadati > Pseudomonadota > Betaproteobacteria > Burkholderiales > Comamonadaceae > Acidovorax > Acidovorax sp. 1608163. The sequence continues at coordinate 3,311,393 of NZ_CP033069.1, read as the reverse complement.
CCGCTGGCAGCGCAAGCCGGTTTGCGCATCCTGCAGCAGGGCGGCAATGCGGTGGACGCCGCTGTGGCCACCGCCGCCGTGATGACGCTGGTGGAGCCGGTGAGCAATGGCCTGGGCAGCGATGCGTTCTGCATCTTGTGGGATGGGCAGCAACTGCACGGCCTCAATGCCTCGGGCCGCGCGCCGCAGGCCTGGACGCCCGAATACTTCAAAACCAAGTACGGCGCAGACGCCACCACGCCACCCATGCGCGGCATCGATTCGGTGACCATCCCCGGCGCGGTGCGCGGCTGGGTGGCGCTGAGCCAGCGCTTTGGCAAGCTGCCGTTTGCCGATCTGATGGCGCCTGCGATTGAAGTGGCTGAGCGCGGCTACCTGGTGCCGCCCGTGGTGCAGCAAAAGTGGGCGGCTGCCACCCCCGTGCTGCAGGGTATGGCGGGCTTTGCCGACACCTTCTTGCCCTGGGGCCGCGCGCCCGAGGTGGGGGAGCTGTTCCGCTTCCCCGCCGCAGCGCGTGCGCTCAAGGCCATTGCCGCCACCCACGGCGATGCGTTGTATGAGGGCGAAATCGCCGAGGCCCTGGCGGCCTTTGCCAAAGAGCAGGGCGGTGCCCTGACGGTGAAAGACCTCGCCAGCTACCAGCCCGAGTGGGTCAAGCCCCTGGCCCGCGACTACCGGGGCTACACGCTGCACGAGATTCCGCCCAACGGCCAAGGCATTGCTGCGCTGATAGCGCTGGGCATTCTGGAGAAGTTCGACATGGCCAGCCTGCCGGTGGATTCGGTGGCCTCGCAGCATCTGCAGATCGAGGCCATGAAGCTCGCGTTTGCCGACGTGTACCGCTATGTGTCCGAGCCATCGACCATGGAGGTGGCGCCCGAGCAGATGCTCGATGACGCCTACCTGGCATCGCGCGCCCGCATGATCGACCTGGGCCGTGCACAAGACTTCAAGGCGGGCAACCCGGTCAAGGGCGGCACCATCTACCTCACGGCGGCCGACGAGAACGGCATGATGGTCAGCTTCATCCAGAGCAACTACATGGGCTTTGGCTCGGGCTGCGTGGAGCCTACCTACGGCATCAGCCTGCAAAACCGGGGCCATGGCTTCAGCCTGGACGCTGCCAGCCCGAACGTGGTGGCGCCCGGCAAGCGGCCGTTCCACACCATCATCCCGGCCTTCCTGACCAAGGATGGCCAGCCCGTGATGAGCTACGGCGTGATGGGCGGCAACATGCAGCCACAAGGCCACATGCAAACGCTGGTGCGCATGCTGGACTACCGCCAGAACCTGCAGGCCGCCTGCGATGCGCCGCGCTGGCGCTTCAACAAGGGCCTGAACATCAATGTGGAAGCGGCCATGAACGCGGCCACCGTGCAGGGCCTGCAAGACCTGGGGCACGAGATCGATGTGATCAACGACTCGTACCAGGACTTTGGCGCGGGCCAGTTCATCTGGCGTGCGGGCAACCCGGCTGTAGAAGGCTACGTGGCAGCGAGCGATCCGCGCCGCGACGGGTTGGCTGCGGGGTATTGAGGGGCTGGGCGGGCTCCTTGTCCGCTTCATCCGCTTTGCCCGCTGGACTACTGGCGTGGGGCAGGGCAGCCCCCGCAGCGGCTTTTATTCGAGCCGTGCCTTGGCGTAGGTGGCGCGGTCCATGTCGCGCACCTCCACACTCAGCTGCACCGACATGCCTTCGGGGCGTGGCGTGTTGCGCTGCAGTACTTCCAACACGCGCCCGGCCAGCTCGGTCTTGGCCTCGGGCGTGCGCCCTGTCATCAGCCGGAGTTCGGCATGCGCGAAGCCACGCAGCTCAGGGGCAGTCCCCATCACAAAGTCGCTCACATCCACAAAGCGGATCTTGAGATCGGCCTCTACTGGAATCTGCGGATGCGCGGTGAGCGACGCGGCCAGCTCCTTGAGAACCTGGGCCTTGGGGTAGGTGCCGAGGTTGGCGGTGGTTTCGATAACCAGATGGGGCATGTGTGTCTCGCTTTCGGTATGGAACAGAATCTAGGATGCTGGGGCAAGAAGAGAGTCCGCGTGCTCGGCCAGGGCTTGCACCAGCCGGTCTACGTCAAACGGTGTGTGGGCCGCCGACAACGCGATGCGCAGCCGCGCAGTGCCCTCGGGCACCGTAGGCGGGCGAATGGCGGGCACCCACAGGCCGCGTGATCGCAGCGCTTCCATGGCGGCAAGAGCGGCTGCGTTGCTGCCAATCACCAGCGGCTGGATGGGTGTGTGCGACGGCATGAGCTGCCACGGCGTGCGCGCCAGCAGCGGGGCCAGCCCCGCGCGCAGGCGGGCGATGAGCTGCTGCAGGTGCGTGTAGCGCCAGGTCTCGGTCTGCATCACCTGCACGCTGGCCTGCAGCGCCTTGGCCAGCAGGGCGGGGGCGGCGGTGGCAAAGATGTAGCTGCGGGTTTTTTGCAGCAGCCATTCCACCAGCACCTCACTGCCCGCCACAAACGCACCGGCCACGCCTGCGGCCTTGCCCAGGGTGGCCATGTACAGGATGCGGGGCGAGGCGTTCTCGCCCGTCAGCCCAAAGTGCGCCAGCGTGCCGCGCCCTTCCTGGCCGGGTGCCCCCAGCACACCAAAGCCATGGGCGTCGTCGATGAGCAGCAGCGCGTCGTAGCGCTCACACAGCGCCAGCAGGGCAGGGATATCGGCCACGTCGCCGTCCATGCTGAAGACGGCGTCCGTCACCACCAGCTTGCGCTGCGCGGGGCTGCTGGCCAGGGTGGCTTCCAGTGCGGTCAGGTCGGCATGTGGGTTGCGGTGGATGGTGGCCCGCGACAGGCGTGCGCCGTCGATCAGGCAGGCGTGGTTGAGCGCGTCCGAGAACAAGGCATCGCCCGCACCCACCAGCGCGGGGATGATGCCCACGTTGGTGGCATAGCCCGCGTAAAAGTACAGCGCGCGTGGCAGGCCGACAAAGCGGGCCAGATCGTGCTCGAGCAGCGCATTGGCCGTGCTGTGCCCGCTGACCAGGGGCGAGCCGCCCGAGCCCAGACCGTAGGCGTGGGCGGCCTCGCACGCGGCAGTGGCCAGCGCGGGGTGGCTGGCCAGGCCCAGGTAATCGTTGTTGCAAAAGGCCAGCATGGGCTGGCCGTCGATTTGCAGCATGGCGCCGCCCGCCGGGGCCACGGTGCGGCGCACGCGCAGCAGGTGCCCGTCCTTCAGGTCCGCGATGCGGCCGGGCAGCTCGTCCAGCCAGGATGCCGTCGGTGAAGTGGCTGGGAGGGCAGGGGTGGGGGCAGCGGTGTTCATCGGGTCCAATCTGCGGGCAGTTGAAAGTGGGCTGCCAGGCTGTGGGCGGTGTGTTCGCCCCAGGGGATGTCGGCCAGCGGCGGGGCGCCCAGGCGCTGCTGCAGCCAGGCAATGTTCTCCTCGGGCGCCAGCATGTCTGGGTCCACCCGGTTGGCCACCCAGCCTGCCAGCGTCAGCCCGCGTGCGGCAATGGCCTCGGCCGTCAGCAGGGCGTGGTTGAGGCAGCCCAGTCGCAGGCCTACGACGAGCACCATGGGCAGATTCAGCGCCACGGCCAGGTCGGCCCCGGTCTCGGTTGGCGACAGCGGCACATGAAAGCCACCGGCCCCTTCGACCACCACGGCATCGGCTTGCAGGGACAGTGCCTGGTAGGCCTGCACGATGGCCGCGATGTCGATCTGCACCCCCGCGCGTGCGGCGGCAATGTGGGGTGACAGGGGATCGGGCAGCAGCACTGGTGTGTCCAGTTCAGGGGGCACGGCGATGGTGGACGCCGCCCGCAGGGCGATGCTGTCCTCGCTGGCCCAGCCTTCGCCCCAGGGCACCACGCCCGCAGCCACGGGCTTCATGCCTACCACGCGACTGTGGTGCTGTGCCAGGGCCTGCAGCAGCGCGCAGGAGACATGGGTTTTGCCCACGCCGGTATCGGTGCCCACCACAAAGCAGGCGGTCATGCTGGTTCCTCTGCCAGGGTGGCTTGCAGGGCATGGAATGCGCCCTGGGCCAGGCATTGCACGGCTTCGTCGTCCAGGACATAGGGCGGCATGGCATACAAGGTGTGACCTGTGCCGTTGGAGATGGGCCGCAGCAGCAGCCCCTGCGCCAGTGCGTGCTGGTGGTAGCGGCGGGCAAAGTCGGGCAGCGTGGTGTCTACATCCCAGGCCCAGACCATGCCCAGGCGGCGCGCGTGGCGCACGCGGGGGTGGTGGGTGAGGGGCGCGCAGGCCGCGTCGATGCGCTGGGCCAGGGCGGCGTTGGCGGTCAGCGTGTCCAGTTGCTCAAACAGCTCCAGCGTGGCCACCGCTGCGCGGCAGGCCAGCGGGTTGCCGGTGTACGAGTGCGAGTGCAAAAAGCCACGGGCCACGCTGTCGTCGTAGAACGCTGCATACACCGCATCGGTGGTGAGCACGGCCGACAGCGGCAGCGTGCCGCCGGTGATGCCTTTGGACAGGCAGATGAAGTCAGGCTGGATGCCCGCCTGCTGGTGGGCGAACATCGTGCCGGTGCGGCCAAAGCCCACCGCGATTTCGTCCACCACCAGGTGCACCTCGTAGCGGCTGCACAGGGCGCGGGCCAGGCGCAGGTACTCGGCATCGTGCATCGCCATGCCTGCGGCGCATTGCACCAGGGGCTCGACGATCAGGGCGGCAGTGTCGGCATGGTGCTCTTGCAGCCAGTGCTCCAGCGCGTCGGCGGCGCGGCGGGCCACGTCGGCGGCAGTCTCGCCCGGCTGGGCCTGGCGGGCGTCGGGGCTGGGTACGGTGGCGGCCAAGCGCACCAGCGGTGCGTAGGCCTCGCGAAACAGCGGGATGTCCGTGACGGCCAGGGCGCCCACGGTTTCGCCGTGGTAGCCCCCTGCCAGGCCGATGAAGCGGCTCTTGTTGGGGCCGCCGCAGTTGCGCCAGTAGTGCGCGCTCATCTTCAGCGCGATCTCGGTGGCCGATGAGCCGTCACTGCCGTAAAACGCGTGGCCCAGGCCGGTGAGGGCGCCCAGGCGCTCGGACAGCTCCACCACCGGCGCATGCGTGAAGCCCGCCAGCATGACGTGGTCGAGCTTGTCGAGCTGATCGGCCAGCGCGGCCTTGATGTGAGGATGGCTGTGCCCGAACAGGTTCACCCACCACGAGCTGATGCCGTCCAGGTAGCGTTGGCCGTCCTCGGCATGCAGCCAGGGCCCTTGGGCCCGGGCGATGGCAATGGGGGGCTGCGCCTCATGGCGCTTCATTTGTGTGCAGGGGTGCCACACGTGGGCCAGGCTGCGTTCAGCGAGGGATGCAAGGGGCGTGGTCATGGCGTGCAGGCTGGTTCAGGCGCTGGGTGCCTGGGGCAGGTCCAGCGTGCACGCGTCGCCCACGGCATCGCGCCACACGCGCACCTGGCTGGGGTGCAGGTCGGCCACGGCACGGGCGATGAAAAGGCACAGATGCTCTAGCGTGGGCACGCCCAGGCCAGGCACTTCGTCGAGAAAATGGTGGTCGAGCTGCTCGCGCACTTGGGCCAGGCGTGCGCGCAAATGGCCCAGGTCTTGCACCATGCCGGTGGCAGGGTCGAGCGGGCCGGTCAGGGCCACTTCGGCGTGGTAGGTGTGGCCGTGGATGCGGCGGCTGCCCTCGGCCTCGATCTCACGGCGCAGGGTGTGCGCGGCATCGAAGAAAAAGCGTTGGCGAATGGTCAGTTGCATGGCAAAAAAGGGGGCAGAGGCCGGTTCAACGGGAGCAGGAAGGTGGGATTCCGCAATGGCGTCGGATCAACGAATCCCGGTCAGCTTGTGGGTTTGCAGGCTCAGGCGCCAGGCGGGGTGGCGCATGCAGGTGTCTATGCACAGGGCGGTGTTTTGGCGTTGCAGGGGCCCGTCCATGGGCTGCAGGTAGCGGTGGGCAAAGTCGGTGTCTTGCTCCAGCGTAGGCAGGTCGAACCCGGGTTGAGGCCACACCAGTTTCAGCTCTTGCCCGCTGCGCTGCACAAAGGGGGCGCCTGCCTTGGGGCTGATGCACAGCCAGTCGATGCCTTCGGGGGCCTTCACGGTGCCGTTGCTTTCGACGGCGATGCGGAACTGCTGCGCGTGCAGCGCGTCGATGAGTGCTGCATCCACCTGCAGCAGGGGCTCGCCACCGGTCAACACCACCAGGCGGTGGCCTGCGCCCACGGGCCATTGCGCGGCGATGGTTTGCGCCAGCAGTGCAGCCGTCTCGAATTTGCCACCCAGCGTGCCGTCGGTGCCCACAAAATCGGTGTCGCAGAACTGGCAGACGGCCTGCGCGCGGTCCTGCTCACGGCCCGTCCAGAGGTTGCAGCCCGCAAAGCGGCAGAACACTGCGGGCGCGCCCGCCTGGCCGCCTTCGCCTTGCAAGGTGTAAAAAATTTCTTTGACGCTGTAGGTCATCGGGCCACCGGAGGGACTAAGAGGGTAGGGGCCGCAGGCGCGGCCATCTCGGGGTAGTCGCGGCTGAAATGCAGGCCCCGGCTTTCGCGGCGCAGCTGGGCGCTTTTCACGATCAGGTCGGCCACCTGCACCAGGTTGCGCAGCTCCAGCAGATCGCGCGTGATGTGGAAGTGCGCGTAGAACTCCTGGATCTCGCCCTGCAACATGGCAATGCGGTGGGCGGCGCGCTCCAGCCGCTTGTTGGTGCGCACGATGCCCACGTAGTCCCACATGAATCGGCGCAGCTCGTCCCAGTTGTGGGAGATGACGACGGACTCATCCGCATCGGTCACGCGGCTGTCGTCCCAGGCGGGCACGGCAGGCAGCGTGGAGGTGGGGGCGGCGGCAATGGCCTGGGCGGCCGCACGCGCAAACACCATGCATTCAAGCAGCGAGTTGCTGGCCAGGCGGTTGGCGCCGTGCAGGCCGGTGCAGGCCACTTCGCCCACGGCGTACAGGCCCGGCAGGTCGGTGCGGCCGGCCAGGTCGGTCAGCACGCCGCCGCAGGTGAAGTGGGCGGTGGGCACCACGGGGATGGGTTCCTTGGTGATGTCGATGCCCAGCGACGCGCAGTGCGCGAGGATGTTCGGAAAGTGCTCTTGCAGGAACTCCGGGCTCTGGTGCGAAATGTCGAGGTGCACGCAGTCCAGCCCGTGCTTTTTCATCTCAAAGTCGATGGCGCGGGCCACCACGTCGCGCGGGGCCAGTTCGGCGCGCGGGTCGTGGTCGAGCATGAAGCGCGTGCCGCCCGCCGATGGGGGCAGCAGCAGCTTGCCGCCTTCGCCGCGCACGGCCTCGCTGATGAGGAAGGACTTTTCGTGCGGGTGGTACAGCCCTGTGGGGTGGAACTGGATGAATTCCATGTTCGCCACGCGGCAGCCCGCACGCCAGGCGGCGGCAATGCCGTCGCCCGTGGCGGTGTCTGGGTTGGTGGTGTACAGGTACACCTTGCCAGCGCCGCCCGTGGCCAGAATGGTTTGCGGTGCGCGGAAGGTCACGACCTCGTCGGTGTCACTGTCGAGCGCGTACAGGCCCAGGCAGCGGTTGCTCGGCAAGCCCAGCTTGCGCGTGGTGATCAGGTCCACCAGCGTGTGCTGCTCGAACAGCGTGATGCCGGGTGTGCTGCGCACCACGTCCATCAGCGTGCGCTGCACGGCGGCGCCGGTGGCGTCGGTCACATGGGCAATGCGGCGCGCGCTGTGGCCGCCTTCACGGGTCAGGTGCAGCTGGTCGCCTTCGAGCGTGAAGGGCACGCCCAGCTGGCGCAGCCAGGCGATGGAGGCGGGCGCGTTCTCCACCACAAACCGCGTGGTGGCCAGGTCGCACAGGCCCGCACCCGCCACCAGCGTGTCTTCAATGTGGGCGGCAAAGCTGTCATCGTCGGCCAGCACGGCGGCAATACCGCCCTGGGCCCAGCCGCTGGAGCCATCCTGCAGCGTGCGCTTGGTGATGACGGCCACGCGGTGCGTGGGCGCCAGGTGCAGGGCCGCCGAGAGGCCGGCGAGGCCGCTGCCTACGATGAGAACGTCGAAGTCGTGGGATGCCATAGAAGGTGTCAGTTGCCGTTGAAACTGGCGCTGCGCCATGCCGGGGCCACCGTGGAGCTGGCTTTGCCAGGCCACCGGTGGCGTCCCCCTCCCGCGCAGCGAGAGAGGGGGAAGCGGCGTAGCCGCTCAGGGGGTGTCATACGGGGGTGTAAGCGAGGCGCACGTAAATGGGCGCAAACGCTTCGGCCTGCGTGATCTCGATCAGCGTCTCTTTGGCCAGCTCCAGCAGGGCGATGAACGTGACCACCAGCACGGTGCTGCCTTTGGCGGGCTCGAAGAGCTCTTCAAACTCCACAAAGCGGCGGCCTTGCAGGGTCTTGAGCACCATGCTCATGTATTCGCGCACGCTCAGTTCTTCGCGGGTGATCTTGTGGTGCTGCACGAGCTTGGCGCGTTTCAGAATGTCGCGCCAGGCGTCTTGCAGCTCCACCACGTGCACATCGGGAAAGCGCGGCTGCAGGCTTTGCTCGATGTAGACCTGGGCCTTGAGGAAGTCGCGGCCGTACTGCGGCAGCTGCCCCAGGCGGGCGGCTGCCATCTTCATTTGCTCGTATTCGAGCAGGCGGCGTACCAGTTCGGCGCGCGGGTCTTCGGGCTCCTCGCCCTCGGCCTGCTTCTTGGGCGGCAGCAGCATGCGCGACTTGATCTCGATGAGCATCGCCGCCATCAGCAAATACTCGGCCGCCAGCTCCAGGTTGCGGCTGCGGATCTCGTCCACGTACACCAAATACTGCTTGGTGACCCCCACCATGGGGATGTCGAGGATGTTGAAGTTCTGCTTGCGGATCAGGTACAGCAGCAAATCCAGCGGGCCTTCAAAGGCTTCGAGGAAGACTTCGAGCGCGTCGGGCGGGATGTACAGGTCGGTGGGCAGCGCAAACAGCGGCTCGCCATACAGGCGCGCCAGCGCCACCTGGTCGATCACATTGGGCATGCCGCTGGCCGCCGTGGCCGCCGTGGCTGCCAGGGCATCTGCCACGTCGGCGGCGGGCTGGGGGCTGGCGCTGCTCATGATTTGCTATGAAATGTGTAGCTGCTAGCGCTTTTTGTACAAGCGCTAGGTGCCAATTTCGTTGCAACTGCCAGCCGCAAGACGTCAGTCCGCGTTGGTCTGGTAGACGTAGGGCTTTTGGGCAACCTGGCCTTGGCGGTAGTCGCCCCACAGGGTGCGGTCGACCTGCTTGTCCCACAGCAGGGCGCGGCCTGTCTGCTGTTGCTGGTCCAGCTCGGGCTTGGTGGCCTTGAGCTGGTTGATGAACTGGGTAGCGTCGGATTGGTAATCGGGGCGGCGGAAAATGGACATGGACTGTTAACCTCTTTTGTTGGATTTTACCGGGACGACGCCATGCCATTTTTTCGACGCGCCCAAAGCGCTGTCACCGCCGCAGTCTCAGCCGCATTGACCCCCGTCTTCGCGGCCCTGGTTTTGCTGACTGCCAGCGGCTGCGATCCGCAGCGCATCAGCGAGCTGCAACCGGGTCAATCGACCGAGGCCGATGTGCGCGACCGCTTTGGCGCGCCTGAAAACGTGTGGAGCGAGGCCGATGGGGGCCGCACGCTGGAGTACAACCGCCAGCCTGCAGGCCAGGTCAACTACATGATCACCCTGGGGCCCGATGGCAAGGTGGCCGCTGTGCGCCAGGTGCTGACCCCCGACAACTTCGCCCGGGTGCAGCCCGGCATGCCCATGGCCGAGGTGCGCCGCCTGCTGGGCAAGCCTGCCAAGACGGCGCACTACGCCCTCAAAAACGAAACGGCAGTGGACTGGCGCTTTGCCGATGGCAGCCCTTCGCCCAAAGTGTTCACCGTGGTGCACGGCCCGGACTTGCGCGTGGTCCGCACCCAGACCGGTGACGACCTGGATGCGCCTGAGTTCAAGGGTGGCGGCAAATAGGGCTCGGTGCGCTGTTGGATTTTGAAAATAGAAGAAAATAGGCTCTAGCGCTTTAACCATAAGCGCTAGAAGCTATTTATTTGATAGCAATTGCGGCGCTGGGCGCTGCATGCCACTGGGCAAGCTGGCGTTTGGCGCGCTGCTTGCTTGTGTTCTCGTGCTCCCGTGACAGGGGCCAATGGCGTTGGGGCTCACAAGGTCCTGGCCCTCCATTTTCAAAATCAAGAGTTTTTTTCCATGTCTCCTGCTGAATCCGGCATTCCGCCCGCCCCGGGCCCCGTGGTGTCTTTGCGCCACGGCACTTACGAAGATGCGCAAGCCCTGTTCTCTGGCACCCTGTTTGTGGCCATGGCACTCATGCTGTTCAACCAGGCGGGGTTGCTCATCGGCAGTACGGCGGGCATTGCGTTTTTGCTGCACTACGTCACCGACATCTCGTTCGGCAAGCTGTTCTTTGTGGTGAACCTGCCGTTTTACTGGTTTGCCTGGACGCGCATGGGCCGCGAGTTCACGCTCAAGACCTTCCTTTGCGTGGCGCTGCTGTCGCTGTTGACCGAGCTGTTCCCGCATGTGATGCAGGTCAGCTACATCAATCCGCTGTTTGCCTCGCTGCTGGGCGGGCTGCTGCTGGGCACGGGTTGTCTGTTCCTGGCGCGGCACCGCTCCAGCCTGGGGGGCGCCACCATCGTGTCGCTGTACATGCAAAACCGCTACGGCGTGCGCGCAGGCAAGGTGCAGTTGGCGATTGACTGCGTGGTGCTGCTGCTGGCCCTGTTTGTGGTGCCGCTGGAGCGGGTGTTTTATTCGGTGCTGGCCGCCGTGGTGATGGGTGTGTTTTTGTGGATCAGCCACCGCCCGGGGCGGTACGTGGGCGGTTGATGGAGCGCGGCCCTAGGGGCCGTGGAGCTTGGATTGCACATCGCACGCAATCCCCCAAAGAAAAGGCCCTCTGAGCGAGGGCCTTGTCGTTGGTACCAATCGTGGCGTTCAGCGCACGCGCATGCCGGGCGTGGCGCCGGGCCAGGGGTTGAGCACGAAGATGCCGGGGTTGGCTTTTTCGTCGCCATGGCTGGCGGCCAGCACCATGCCTTCGCTCACGCCAAACTTCATCTTGCGCGGGGCCAGGTTGGCCACCATCACGGTGTGCTTGCCCACCAGGTCTTCGGGCTTGTAGGCGCTGGCGATGCCGCTGAAGACGTTACGGGTGCGGCCCTCGCCCACGTCCAGTGTCAGGCGCAGCAGCTTGGTCGATCCCTCCACGGCTTCGCAGTTCACGATCAGCGCAATGCGCAGGTCGATCTTGGTGAAGTCGTCGATGGTGATGGTGGGGGCAAGCTCTTCGCCGCCGGGGTGGGCACTGGTTGCTACGGTTTTTGTAGCTGCTGGCGCTTGTTCTGCTTGCGCTGGGGCCTCAAACAAGGCCTCAAGCTGCTCAGGGGTCACGCGTTGCATCAAGTGTTGGTAGGGCTGGATGGCTTGCACATTGCCCGCCACATTCCATTGCTGCATGTCCACCCCCACAAACGACTGCACTGCCTGGGCCAGGCCGGGCAGCACGGGCGAGAGGTAGCGGGTGAGTGTGGCAAAGGTGTTGATCAGCACCGAGCACACCTGGTGCAGTGCCTCGTTGTTGGCCGCGTCCTTGGCCAGGTCCCAGGGCTTGTTCTGGTCCACATAGGCGTTGACCTTGTCGGCCAGCAGCATGATCTCGCGCGTGGCCTTGCTGTACTCGCGGGTTTCATACATCTGCGCGATGGCGTCGCCCGCACCGCGCACCTCGGCCAGCAGGGCTGTGCCCGTGGCGCCAAAGTGGCTGGTCAGCTTGCCATCAAACCGCTTGGTCAAGAAGCCCGCTGCGCGGCTGGCAATGTTCACGTACTTGCCAATCAGATCGCTGTTCACCCGCAGCATGAAATCTTCGGCATTGAAGTCGATGTCTTCGTTGCGCGCCGACAGCTTGGCGGCCAGGTAATAGCGCAGCCACTCGGCGTTCATGCCCAGGCTCAGGTACTTGAGCGGGTCCAGGCCGGTGCCGCGGCTCTTGCTCATCTTCTCGCCGTTGTTCACCGTGAGGAAGCCGTGCACGAACACGTTGTTGGGCGTCTTGCGGCCGCTGAAGTGCAGCATGGCGGGCCAGAACAGGGTGTGGAAGGTGACGATGTCCTTGCCGATGAAGTGGTACTGCTCCATGGCCGGGTCGGCCATGTAGGCGTCGTAGCTTTCTCCGCGCTTTTCCAGCAGGTTTTTCAGCGAGGCCAGATAGCCCACGGGCGCATCCAGCCACACGTAGAAGTACTTGCCCGGCGCATCGGGGATCTCGATGCCGAAGTAGGGCGCGTCGCGGCTGATGTCCCAGTCGCCCAGGCCTTCGCTGGTGGTGCCGTCGGGGTTGGTGCGGACGGTGAACCATTCCTTGATCTTGTTGGCCACCTCGGGCTGCAGCTTGCCGTCCTGTGTCCACTTTTCCAGGAACTCGACGCAGCGTGGGTCAGAGAGCTTGAAGAAGAAGTGCTCGGAGTGCTTGAGCTCGGGCTTGGCACCCGACAGGGCCGAGAACGGGTTGATGAGGTCGGTGGGTGCATAGACCGAGCCGCACACCTCGCAGTTGTCGCCGTACTGGTCTTTGGCGTGGCACTTGGGGCACTCGCCCTTGATGTAGCGGTCGGGCAGGAACATGTTCTTCTCGGGGTCGAAGAACTGCTCGATGGTGCGCACTTCAATGAGCGAGCCATCCGCACGGTCGCGCAGGTCGCGGTAGATCTGGCGGGCCAGCTCGTGGTTTTCGGGTGCATCGGTGCTGTGCCAGTTGTCAAAGCTGATGTGAAAACCGTCCAGGTACTGCTTGCGGCCCGCGGCGATGTCGGCCACGAACTGCTGGGGTGTCTTGCCCGCTTTTTCGGCGGCAATCATGATGGGCGCGCCGTGGGTGTCGTCCGCGCCCACGAAATTCACCGCGTTGCCCTGCATTCGCTGATACCGCACCCAGATGTCGGCCTGGATGTATTCCATGATGTGGCCGATGTGGAAGTTGCCGTTGGCATACGGCAGGGCGGTGGTAACGAAGAGTTTGCGTGCGGGTGACGACATGGGGGGAACACTTTCTCAGGCGGAACCGGCGATTTTAGGCGAGTGCCAGAGCGGCTGCCGCCGATGGGGGCGCAGGACGTGGAACGTGAGGCGCGGGATGTGGGCCCGCGTTACTGGTGCAGCCGCGTCTTGATTTCTGCGCCGGTGTCGTTCCAGCCAAAAAACTGGCATACCTCGGCGCGCATGGCCAGGGTGTCCGCACGGCCCAGGGCCATCAGCTCCTGGGTGTAGCCCGCTTCAAACAGCAGGTAACTGGCCAGCGCCGCGCCGCGCACATCGGCCATGTTGGAGGTGACGCCCAAGGCGCCCAGCATGGTGCGCACCGGCGTGGGCAGGTCGCCCACGTGGCGCGCTGCCACGGCGTCCAGCCGCTGCGAGGGGGCAATCACCAGCAGCTCGATGGGGCGAAGGGAGCTGTGGGTGCGTTTTTCCTCGGGGATGAGGGACAGCGTCTGGTTGATGCGCTGCACCCGCTCCACGTCCACCGACAGTGCGTCCAGAAAGATGTTGGACAGCGCGTGCCCCGCAATTTGCGCCAGCGTGGGGTAGTTGGTCGTGGGGTTGGCGGCGGTGTCGCCCTTGGGCTCGTGCATGCGCCCGGCGCCAATGACGAGGATGCGCTCTGCCCCCAGATGGATGGCGGGCGCGATGGGCGCGGACTGGCGCATGGAGCCGTCGCCAAAGTATTCGACGTGGTCGTCCACCTCGATGCCTTTGGCCGGGAAGATGAACGGAATGGCCGAGGAGGCGAGCAGGTGCTCGTGCGTGATGCGGTCACGCGCGGCCTTGCGCTGCGAGCGCACCCAGGGCTGCACCGCCTCGGCCGACTCAAAAAACGTGACGTGCTCGCCCGAGCTGTAGCTGGACGCCGTGACGGCCAGCGCCTTGAGATGCCCCCTGCGGATGAGGCGCGGCAAGCGCACCAGGGGCACCATCTTGACCAGCAGCTTTTCGAGCGGTGCGTTGTCCAGCAGCGATTTGGGCCGCATGCGCCGCCAGCGGGCCAGAGCCCAGCCCAGAGAGACCAGCGTGAGCCAGCGCGCGCCGCTGCGCATCACGCTCAGCGAATCGGCGCCGTACACCTGGCTGGCGTGGAACTGCCGCCACACGCGGGCAATGCGGCGCACGGCGCGGTCAAAGTTGTCGGCCCCGCAGGCCAGCGCCGCTGCGTTGATGGCCCCGGCCGAGGTGCCGGTGATGATGGGAAACGGGTTGGGCTGCTGCCCCGCGCCGCAGGCCAGGCGCAGGTCGGCGATGGCTTCGAGCACGCCCACCTGGTAGGCAGCGCGGGCGCCGCCGCCGGTCAGCAGCAGGCCGGTGGACGGGGTTTGAGGGGGCTCAGGCGGGTCGCGGTGGGGCATGTCGAAAACCGTGGGTGTGCAAGCGGGTCTGCCCGTGGGTTGTTACAGCGGACAGGATGCCTAAAGTGTGCTGCGCAGGGCCCCCGCTTTGGTTTGTGAAAACCCGTAGATGCCGTGGCGCTGCGGGCCCTTGTCTCAGCCGAGCAACAGCGCCGCCAGGGCGGGGCCTTGCACGAGGGTGATGCCGTGGTCGCGGGCAAACAGGGCGGCGCTTTCGCTCACGCTGCCTTGGCCTGCCACATAGAGGGCGCCCTGGGCGTTTTGGGCCTGCATGGCGTTGTATAGCTCGCGCAGGGGCTCGATGCCGTGCGTGGCGGCCTTCCAGCGCTTGGCGCTGACCAAAATGGTCTGTTCGCCCTTGGTCAGGCGCAGGTCCACCGGCCCTTTGGACGCCACATTCACGTCAAACCCCTGGCCCACCCAGGCGTGGGTGAGTGCCTGGGAGAAGGCACTCCAGGGCATGGACTGGGTGCTGTCCAGCATTTGCTGCACCTTGGCTGCGCTGGGCGCGCGCAGCTGCCGCCAGGCCGCGATGCAGCCCACCACAAACAGCGGAAAACCGCTGAGCGCCCCGAGCACAAAGTATTCCGCAGGCAGCAAGGCCCGGGACACCAGCGCAAGGGCCGCCACCAGCACAAAGCTGATCCACCACGGCGAGCGCAGCAGCAGGGCAAACAGGGAGTTTTCGGACATCTTGAGTTTCACGGTGGCGTCTCGCTCTGGCGTTGGGGGCGGTAGGGTCAATGGGTGCGCATTGTCGTGCAGGTGCAGGGGTTGGCGGGCAGGTTGGTGTGGTTGCAACGGTGTTTCGGCCCCCGCAGAAGGTGGCTTGCCCCCAGTAAAAGCCAGTGAAAGCCTCTTGGATAGACTACTCGCCCCCACAGGAGTTATTTGAATGGCAGTCACCGAACAGGGCCTTTTGGCCGCACTCTCCAGCGTGCTGGACCCCCACACGGGCAAGGATTTTGTGAGCACGCGCGCCCTGCGCAATGTGCTGATCACCGGTGGCGATGTGGCCTTTGACGTGGAACTGGGCTACCCCGCCAAGAGCCTGGTGCCCGAGCTGCGCCGCAGCCTGGTGGCCGCCGCCAAGGGCGTGGCGGGCGTGGACAACGTGTCGGTCAACATCACCACCAAGGTGATTGCCCATGCCGTGCAGCGCGGCGTGCAGCTGCTGCCCCAGGTCAAGAACATCATCGCCGTGGCCTCGGGCAAAGGCGGCGTGGGCAAAAGCACCACGGCCGCCAACCTGGCCCTGGCCCTGGCCGCCGAGGGCGCCAGCGTAGGCGTGCTGGACGCCGACATCTACGGCCCCAGCCAGCCCATGATGCTGGGCATCAACCGCCGCCCCGAAAGCGAAGACGGCAAGACCATGGAGCCGCTGGAGAACTACGGCGTGCAGGTCATGTCCATCGGCTTTTTGGTGGACCAGGACGAAGCCATGATCTGGCGCGGCCCCATGGCCACGCAGGCGCTGGAGCAGCTGCTGCGCCAGACCAACTGGAAAGACCTGGATTACCTCATCATCGACATGCCCCCCGGCACCGGCGACATCCAGCTCACCCTGAGCCAGCGCGTGCCCATGACCGGCGCCGTCATCGTGACCACGCCGCAAGACATCGCCCTGCTGGACGCCAAGAAGGGCATCAAGATGTTCGAGAAGGTGGGCGTGCCCATCCTGGGCATCGTCGAGAACATGGCCGCCCACGTGTGCAGCAACTGCGGCCATGTGGAGCACATCTTTGGCGCCGATGGCGGCAAGAAGATGGCAGCCGACTACGGCATGGACTACCTGGGCGCGCTGCCGCTGAACATGAGCATCCGCCTGCAGGCCGACAGCGGCAAGCCCACCGTGGTGGCCGACCCCGATGGCGAAGTCGCCCAGATCTACAAGAAGGTGGCCCGCGACGTGGCGGTGAAGATCGCCCAGCAGGCCAAGGACTTTTCCAACAAGTTCCCGACCATCTCGATCAGCAAGAACACCTGAGTGTTTTGCTATTGAATCGATAGCTGCTTGCGCTTATTGGTAGAGCGCTAGCGGCCTAAAAGTCTTTAAATGTTATGAGCGAATCGCCCTTGCAGGAGGTAACGGTGGTGGTGCGGACCCCGCGGCTTGGGTGGGCAAGCCGCGCCCCCTCTTTGTGCGCAGGCAAGGCGTAAACCCATGAACCTGCTCGCGTCCCTGCGCTACCTGGTGGCGCTGCACGAGCACCGGCACTTTGGCCGGGCGGCGCAGGCCTGCCACATCACGCAGCCTGCGCTCTCCAACGCCCTGCGGTCGCTGGAGGAGGAGTTTGGCGTGGTCATCGTGCAGCGGGGGCGTGCGTATGTGGGGCTCACGCACGAGGGCCAGGCGGTGCTCACCACCGCGCAGCGCATGCTGCGCGAGAGCGAGGTGCTGCGCCAGGAGCTGAGCAGTTTGCAAGACATGCCGCGTGGCTGTTTGCGCATGGCATCGACCCCCACGGCGGTGCCAGTGCTGGCCAGGTTTGCGGCGCTGCTGCAGGCACGCCACCCGGGCATTGCCTCGGTGGTGCTGTCGATGAGTTCGCTGGAGCTGGAGCAGGGCCTGGAAGACCTCTCCATCGACCTGGCCGTGGGCTACAGCGAGCGCATGCAGGCGCAGCGCGCTAACTTGCGGTCGTGGCCGCAGTGCACCGAGCGCTATTACCTGCTGCGCCGCGCCGCAGAGCCTGCCCTCGACCACCTGCGCATTGGACCGCCCATGGCATGGCGCGAGGCAGGGCAGTTGCCGCTGTGCCTGCTGACGGCTGAGATGCACAACCGCTTCATCATCGACCAGGCCCTGGGCGAGGCAGGGGCGCCCGTGGTGCCTGCCATTGAGACGAATTCGGTGCTGACCCTGGTGCTGAGCGTGGCTGCGGGCCAGGTGTGCAGCATCTTGCCCAGCGCCATGGTGGCCGCGGTGCGCAGCGAGCGTGGCCTGGAGGCGCTGCCCCTGGTGGAGCCCGATGTGCGCACCCCCATTGGCTTCATGACCCAGCGCGGCCCCCGCACGTCGCGGGCGCTGGAGGCCGCGCTGGCGCTGCTGGAGTCCCCGAGTGGCAAGCGCAGTTGAGCGACCACTGTGGAGACCTGGCGCACTAGCCCATGCTTGGGCAGTGACTGAGGGCTTGGTTATGCACCGTGCTGCATACATTCGCTGCATGAATCAAGCGATGCTTTGATTTAATTTGACGCCCGGTTGCCGCTTTACTGAAACTCCGCTCCTGATTTTGATTTGCATCAAGAAACAACGCCGTGATGGCGCGAAAGGGAGAGGAAATACATGACAGCTTCTACAGCAAGCTTGCCTTTGGTTCAGGAGGACTCGGCTGCGCCGGGTTTTCTGAGCAAGGAGCGCATCATTGCCGGCCCAGGCTTTAACCGCTGGCTGGTGCCACCGGCAGCCTTGGCCATCCACCTGTGCATTGGCATGGCCTACGGCTTTTCCGTGTTCTGGCTGCCGCTGTCCAAGGCGCTGCAAACGGCGGGTGCCGGTGCGGCCTGCGGCAAGGAGGTGGGCTTTTTCACCCAGTTGTTCACCACGCAGTGCGACTGGACCGTGGCCACGCTGGGCTGGATGTACACGCTGTTCTTTGTGTTCCTGGGCTGCTCTGCGGCCATCTGGGGCGGCTGGCTGGAGCGGGCGGGCCCCCGCAAGGCCGGGGTGGTGTCGGCCGTGTGCTGGTGCGGCGGCATGCTGCTGTCGGCCCTGGGCATCCACACCCACCAGTTCTGGATGATGATTTTGGGCTCGGGTGTCATCGGCGGCATTGGGCTGGGGCTGGGCTACATCTCGCCCGTGTCCACACTGATCAAGTGGTTCCCCGACCGCCGTGGCATGGCCACCGGCATGGCCATCATGGGCTTTGGTGGTGGCGCGATGATTGGCTCGCCCCTGGCGGTGGAGTTGATGAAGTTCTTCGCCACCCCCACCGATGCCGGTGTGATGCAGACCTTTGTGGTCATGGCGCTGGTGTACTTTGCGTTCATGATGGCCGGGGCCCTGGGCTACCGCGTGCCACCCAGTGGCTGGAAGCCCGCAGGCTGGACACCCCCGGCCACGCTCACGGCCAACGCCATGATCACGCAGCGCCATGTGCACGTGAAGAAGGTATGGGGCATTCCCCAGTTCTGGCTGGTGTGGGTGGTGCTGTGCATGAACGTGTCGGCCGGCATTGGCGTGATCGGCATGGCCAGCCCCATGCTGCAGGAAGTGTTTGGCGGTGGCCTGGTGGGCATCGGCAAGAAGTTCTCCGAGCTGAGCAAGGAAGAGCTGTCCGCCATTGCGGCCGTGGCCGGTGGCTTCACGGCGCTGCTGTCGCTGTTCAACATCGGCGGCCGCTTCTTCTGGGCCAGCCTGTCAGACAAGCTGGGCCGCAAGCTCACTTACACCGTGTTCTTTGTGCTGGGTGGCCTGCTGTACTTCAGCATTCCTTCGTCGGCCGGTGCAGGCAGCAAGCTGCTGTTTGTGGGCGCGTTCTGCGTCATCCTGTCGATGTACGGTGGCGGCTTTGCCACCGTGCCTGCCTACCTGGCCGACCTGTTCGGCACGCAAATGGTGGGCGCCATCCATGGCCGCTTGCTCACTGCGTGGGCCACGGCGGGTATTTTGGGCCCGGTGGTGGTCAACTACATGCGTGAATACCAGCTGGGCCTGGGCATTCCGCGCGAGCAGGTCTATAACCAGACCATGTACATCCTGGTGGGCATGCTGGTGGTGGGCTTGATTGCCAACCTGCTGGTGCGCCCCGTGGCCGACAAGCACTTCATGACCGACGCCGAGCTGGCCCACGAGAAGAAACTGGCCCACGACAAGGCCGTGGCCGCAGAAGTGGGGGCGGGTGGCAACAGCACAGAGCGCACCAGCACCGCTGTGGTGGTGCTGGCCTGGCTGGCGGTGGGCTTGCCGCTGGCCTGGGGCACTTACAAGACACTGTTGAGCGCCGCCAAGTTCTTTCAGTGAATGACCTTGCGCGAGCCGTGGGCGCTGGGTGCAGGCACCCGCACTCGCGCTGGGGTGGCAGTACAAGCAGTGATGTGGGCGCACAGCAGGTTCCTCGTCTTGGGCGGGGCCTGCTGCAGCGCCTTTGGGTTTTCGTTCAGTCCGGGAGACGGCGATGAAACAAGAAAAAATTGAGTTTTACAAAGGCCCGGCCGGTGGCTGGGGCGCTTTGAACAGCGTGAAGAACACGCTGCTGCGCCAGGACATCCCTCTCAAGGGCGCGAAGACCTTGCTGTCGGCCAACCAGCCCGATGGGTTTGATTGCCCAGGTTGTGCCTGGCCCGATCGCAACCACGCATCGACCTTCGAGTTTTGTGAGAACGGCGCCAAGGCCGTGGCGGCCGAAGCCACGGAGCGCCGCGCAGGTGCGGAGTTTTTCGCCCAGCACACCGTGGCCGATCTGCAAACGCAAAGCGATTTTTGGCTGGAAGACCAGGGGCGGCTGACGCAGCCCATGGTGTACGACGCGCCCTCAGACCGCTACCAGCCCATTGCCTGGGACGACGCGTTTGCGCTGATTGCTCGCCATCTGAATGCGCTGCCGGACCCTAACCAGGCGATTTTTTACACCTCGGGCCGGGCCAGCAACGAGGCTGCGTTTTTGTACCAGTTGTTCGTGCGCCAGTACGGCACCAACAATTTCCCGGATTGCTCGAACATGTGCCACGAGCCCAGCGGCAGTGGCATGCGCCCGCAAATTGGCGTGGGCAAGGGCACCGTCACGCTGCACGACTTTGAGTGTGCCGACGCGATTTTTATTTTTGGCCAGAACCCTGGCACCAACCACCCCCGCATGCTGGCCGAGCTGCGCGACGCCCACAAGCGTGGCGCGCGCATCGTGAGCTTTAACCCCCTGCGCGAGCGGGGCCTTGAGCGCTTTGCCGACCCGCAAAACAAGATGGAGATGGCCACCTTGGGCTCGTCGCCCATCAGCACCCACTACTTCCAGTTGCGCGTGGGGGGCGATTTTGCGGCCGTCAAAGGCATGATGAAGCATGTGCTGGAGCAAGAGGACCTGCGCGGCGGGGTGCTGGACCACGCCTTCATTGCCGAACACACCACGGGCTTTGAGGCATTGGCCGCCGACCTGCGGGCCGAGTCGTGGGCGCTGCTGGAGGAGGAGTCGGGCCTGACCGAGGCACAGATCCGTGCGGCGGGCGACATCTACATCGGCGCCAAGAACGTGATCGCCTGCTGGGGCATGGGCATCACGCAGCACAAGTATTCCGTGGCCACCATCCAGGCCATTGTGGGCTGGCTGATGATGCGCGGCAATGTGGGGCGCGAGGGCGCGGGGCCTTGCCCGGTGCGCGGCCACAGCAATGTGCAGGGTGACCGCACCATGGGCATCTGGGAGAAGCCGCCTGCCGCCTTGCTCGACAAGCTGCGCGATGTGTTTGGCTTTGAGCCGCCGCGCAAACCCGGTGTGGACACGGTGGAGGCCATTGGCCAGATGCTGGCGGGGCAGGGCAAGGTGTTTTTTGCGCTGGGCGGCAACTTTGCTGCGGCCACGCCAGACACCTACGAAACCTGGAAAGCCCTGCAGCGCTGCGATCTCACCGTGCATGTCACCACCAAGCTCAACCGCAGTCATCTGGTGCATGGCCGTGAGGCGCTGATCCTGCCGTGCCTGGGTCGCACCGAAATCGACATGCAGGCCAGTGGCGCGCAGGGCGTGACGGTGGAAGACTCGATGAGCATGGTGCACCTGTCCATGGGCATCAACCCCCCGGCGTCCGAGCAGCTGCTGTCCGAGCCCGCCATCGTGGCCCGGCTGGCTGCGGCCACGCTGGGTGGGCGCAGCAACACGCCCTGGCTGTGGCTGGTGGAGGACTACCGCCGCATCCGCGATCTGATCGAGCAGGTGTTTCCCGATTTCAAAGACTTCAACACCCGTGTGGCGGCGCCGGGCGGATTCAGGCTGCGCAACACGGCCAGCGAGCGGGTCTGGACCACGGCGTCGGGCAAGGCCAGCTTCTACGCGCACCCCGTGCCCCGCGATACACCGTCGCACCTGGCGCGCGAGCGGGTGCGCGACACGGTGGTGTTCACCTTGCTCACCACCCGTTCGCACGACCAGTACAACACCACCATTTACGGCATGGACGACCGCTACCGGGGGGTCTACGGCCAGCGCCGCGTGGTGTTCATCCATGCCGAGGACATTCGCGAGTTGGGCATGAAGGACGGCGACTGGGTGGACATCCAGACCCTGTGGAGCGATGGGCAAGAACGCCGTGCCGACCGCTTCAAGCTGGTGGCGTATGACATTCCTCGGGGCAACCTAGCCGCCTACTACCCAGAGACCAACCCGTTGGTGCCTTTGAGCGCGGTGGCCGATGTGGCCGGTACGCCCACGTCCAAGTCCATTCCGGTGGTGCTGGTGCGGCATGTGGCCACCACCGGGGCAGAGGCTGGGGCAGAGAGCGGTGCAACGGGCACTGTTGCAGGGGCATTGGCTTGACGCACCTCCCTGCCGATCCCTTGGCCTGCGAGATTTTGCAGATGCTGGCAGCCGAGCAGGCCCCTGTGTCTTTGCCCCGCCTGGGCAAGCGGTTGGGGCAGAGTGCAAGCGTGCTCATGCGCCAGCTGGCTGTCATGGGCACTGCCTCCATTGCCGGGCAGGCGGGGCCTGGATGGGTGGACCTGCGCCAAGAGGACGGGCGCTGGGTGGCGCGAATCACCCCGCAAGGCCTGGGGGCGGTGGCCTTGGTGACTGACGCACCGGGCGCATCGCCCACGCAGGAGCTGGCATGAGTGCGCAGATGGAGTTTGGGGTGGACGCCGGGCTGGTGTGCAGTCCCCAAGATGCAGAGGCCGCATTGACCCTACCCGTGGTGCATGAGCGCCCGGTGCGCGTGTTTGGCGAGGCGGGCTTGCCCGGAGACGGAGCACAGCGCCCGGACTGGCTGGCGGCAGAAGTGCCAGTGGCCATGGTGTTCAACGGGGTGTCACACGCCGTGATGATGGCCACGCCGGACCAGCTGGAAGCCTTTGCCTTGGGCTTTGCCTTGAGCGAGGGCATTCTGGATCGCCCGGAGGACTGCCGTGGCATGGAGCTGCACACCGTGGACAGCGGGACGGCCGTGTTGCCCCCCGGTGTTTCGGCGGTCGAGGTGCGCATGGACATTTCGGTGCGCTGCTTTGAGCGCCTGAAGCAGCGCCGCCGCAGCCTGTCGGGCCGCACGGGCTGCGGTGTGTGCGGTGTGGAAAGCCTGGCCGCGCTGGACATGACTCCGGAGCGCTTGCCCGCCAAGCCTTGGGTTCCGCAAGTGGATGTTGCAACGGTGTTGCGCGCCTTCGATGTGCTGCGGGCGCGGCAGTGGGTCAACGCCCAGGCGGGGTCCTTGCACGCCGCAGGTTGGGCTAATCTGGACGGGCAGTTGATGCTGGTGTGCGAAGACGTGGGGCGCCACAACGCGCTCGACAAACTCATCGGCGCCCTGGCCCATGAGGGGCGTCTGTCGGAGCCGGGCTTCGTCGTGCTCACCAGCCGCGGCAGCCATGAGCTGGTGCGCAAATGCGCCCGTGTGGGCATCAGTGCCCTGGCCACCATCTCTGCACCGACTGCCACGGGGGTGCAATTGGCCGAGTTGGCCGGAGTTCGCCTGTGGGGGCTGTGCCGCTCACCACGGGCCATTCTGTATGCGGCAGGAGCTTAGAACAGGGTGCTTAGACAAGGCCGTTAGGCCATCTGCGACCATGGGGGCATTGGCCCGGCGTTACAGTTCGGCCATGCAAACACGCCCCGTTTTTCAAGTTGCGGTCATCATGCGCCGCGAGCAACTGGACAATCGCTGGCAGCCCTGGCGGTGGGTGCTGGAAGACGTCGTCCCCCATGAGGCCGCGTTTGGCACAGCCCCGCGCCTGCTGCGGCAAACCGATGGGGCGGCGCAGTGGCTCTTTCCTGGCTTTTCCGTGGAGTTGTTCCGCGATGATGCCGAGGGCTACCACCTCAATTCCACGTCCCCTGCGCCTTGCTGGTTTGTGCTGTGGCGGCTGGATGAAGAGACGGCAGAGGGCGCAGACAGTGCAGAGCGTCTGGCGCGCCCGGTGGAAGTCAGCCTCAGCTACCACGACGCGGGGCGCTGGCTGGATGCGCAAGAGACCGCTGAGCAAGTGCCCGTGCCCCCGGAGGTGTTGGCCGCCTTGCATGCCTTTGTGGCCGAGCACTACCAACCCGAGCCCAAGCGACGCAAGCGGCCCGACAGTTTTCAGCCTCTGCAGGACCGGTTTGGCAATCCGGCATCGGTCAGCACTGAAAAGCAGCGTGGGGGCGGTGGCCGTGGCTGATGGTTTTTTGGGCCGCTGGTCGCGGCGCAAGCAGGACGTGCGCGAGGGCAAGCCGCTCCAGGAGCCTGAACCACCACGCCCTGCGCCGCCCGTGCTGGCCCAGCAGGCTGTGGTTATGCCCCGAGCGGCGGAGCCACCGGCCAATGCCCCTGAGCCTGCCCCGCTGCCCACACTGCAGGACGCGCAGGCCCTGTCCATCGACTCCGACTTCAAGCCCTTTGTGGGCCGCGCTGTGGCGCCGGAAGTGCGCAACACCGCGATGAAAAAACTGTTTACTGACCCGCACTTCAATGTGATGGACGGGCTGGACACTTACATCGACGACTACACCCAACCTGACCCACTGCCTGCGGCGATGCTGCGCCAGATGGCCAGCGCGCAATTCATGGGCCTGGTTGAACCTGAGCCTGAACACCCTCAGGCGCTCGCGCCGCAGCCTGCCGATGGTGCGGCTGGTGCCCCGAAAGACCCCGCGCCCGCGCCGCAGACCGGGGTCGAACTGGCGGAATCGGCGCAAGACGTGGCACAGTCTGGGGTATGCACAGCCATTCCTAGCCCGCTTGGGGCGGCACCCGTGGGCTCAGAACCAGAGCCTGGGGTGCCCGTACCAGCCAGCCACCCAGAACATGACCACGCTCATCTGCGATTGCAACCAGACGATGCCGTTGAACGCCCAGGCCCTGGGCACAGCGCTTCGTGAAGACCTGACCCTCCACTCCACCCTCTGCCGCCGTGAGGCGGGCGCTTTCACCCAAGCCATCCGTTCGGGCGAAGACGTGGTGGTCGCCTGCACCCAGGAGCAGCGCCTGTTTGCCGAGCTGGGCCAGCAGACCGAAGGGGCGCTGTCGCCCATCCGCTTCGTCAATATCCGCGAAACCGGCGGCTGGAGCCGCGATGCGGCCAAGGCCAGCCCCAAGGTGGCGGCCTTGCTGGCCGCAGCCCATTTGCCCGAGCCTGCGCCCGTGCCGGTGGTCACCTACAAGAGCGCAGGGCGCCTGCTCATCATTGGCCCGCTGGATGCTGCCGAGCAGGTGGCCGCCTTGGTGTCCGATGTGTTGAATGTGACCCTGTTTGCGCAAGGGCCTGGCCAAGCCGGTGGCGCGCAGGAGCGGCGTTACCCCGTGCTGGGTGGCCGCATTGAAGCCCTCACGGGCTGGCTGGGCGCCTTTGAGCTGCGTTGGCGCGATGACAACCCCATCCAGCTGGACCTGTGCACCCGCTGCAACGCTTGTGTAGCGGCCTGCCCTGAGAACGCCATCGGGCTTGACTACCAGGTGGACCTGTCTGCCTGCCAGTCGCACCGCGACTGTGTGAAGGTCTGCCAGGTGGCGGGGGCCATCGATTTCCAGCGCGCTGCCTCGCCTGAGACGGCCCAGTTTGACCTGGTGCTGGACATGCGCCGCGCCGATGCCACGCCCACCTTTTTGCAGCATGCCCTGCCGCAGGGCTACCTGCGCAGCGATGGACGCGACGTTGCCACGGTGCTCAAGCTGCGCGAGCTGGTGGGTGAATTTGAAAAGCCCAAGTTCTTTGAATACAAGCAAAAGCTCTGCGCCCACAGCCGCAATGCCACCGTGGGTTGCAACGCTTGCGTGGACATTTGCTCGGCCGAGGCCATCAGCAGCGACAAGGCCCGCCAGCGCGTGGTCGTCAACCCCAACCTGTGCGTGGGCTGCGGTGCCTGCACCACCGTGTGCCCCACCGGGGCGATGACCTATGCCTACCCGCCTGCGGCGGAGCAGGGCCAGCGCTTCAAGACCTTGCTCTCCACCTACGCGGCGGCCGGCGGCAAGGATGCCGTGCTGCTGCTGCACAGCCAGGAGAGTGGACAAGCATTGGTGAACGAGCTGGGCCGTGCCGCGCAGCTCAAGGTGGCCCATGGCGTGCCCGCCCATGTGATTCCGGTGGCGTTGTGGCACACCGCCAGTACTGGGGTGGACCTGTGGCTGAGTGCTGTGGCATACGGTGCTTCGCAGATCGTGCTGCTGGTGACGGATGAAGAAGCCCCGCAGTATCTGGACGGGCTGCGCGCCCAGATGGAGGTGGCGCAGCGCTTGCTCAACGGCCTGGGCTACACCGGCACCCACCTGCGCCTGCTGGAGGCCAAGCACCCCACGGAGCTGGACGCCGCACTGCAAACGCTAGGCCAGACCCGCCAGAAAACCCCTGCGGTGGCGGCACGCTTTGCCGTGGCGCAGGAAAAGCGCAGCACGCTGGAGATGGCGCTGGACCACCTGATCGAGCAGGCCCCGTTGGGCGCTGCTGCCTTGCCTGGCGCCATTGAGTTGCCCGCCCAGGGCTCGCCGTTGGGTGCCATCACTGTCAACAAAGACCGCTGCACCCTGTGCCTGAGCTGCGTGAGCGCCTGCCCGGCCAGCGCCCTGCAAGACAACCCCCAAATGCCGCAGCTGCGCTTTCTGGAAAAGAACTGCGTGCAATGCGGCCTGTGTGAAACCACCTGCCCAGAGAATGCCATCACCCTGCAGCCGCGCCTGCTGCTGGCGCCTGAGCGCGCGCAGTTGCAGGTGCTCAACGAAGCCAAGCCTTGGTCTTGTGTGCGCTGCAGCAAACCCTTTGGCACCGTCAAAGCCATTGAAGCCATGCTGGGCAAGCTGGCCGGGCATGCCATGTTCCAGGGTGAAGCGCTGGAGCGCCTGAAGATGTGCAGCGACTGCCGCGTGATCGACCTGTATTCCGCCCAAAATGAATCGAAAGTGACCGACCTGTGAGCGCTACCGCCTCTTTGACCTTGCCCGGCAGCTCCGCGCTGGACGAAGAAACCGCCCGTGCCGAGCTGTACGGCGTGCTGGCGCAACTGTACTACGCAGCCCCCACGCCAGATCTGTTGGCCGCACTGCGCGTGGCCGTGACGCAAGCGCCCCTGGAAGGCGGCTTTTTGCAAGAGCCGTGGCAACAACTGGTGGGTGCGGCGCGGGCGCAGGACGATGCTGCCATTGCTGCCGAATACGAGCGCCTGTTTGGTGGCGTGGGCAAGCCCGAGGTGTTTGTGTATGCCTCGCATTACCTTGCAGGCTTTTTGAACGAAAAGCCCCTGGCCCGCCTGCGCAGTGATCTGGACCGCCTGGGCCTAGCGCGGGGCGACACCATGCCCGAGACCGAAGACCATGTGGCCTATCTGTGCGAGGTGATGCGTTACCTGATTGCGGGCGACGACATGGCTGTCTGCAACCTGACGCAGCAACAGGGCTTTTTTGCAACGCATTTGCAGCCCTGGTGGCCAGCCATGTGCGATGCCCTGGAGGCGCACCCTGCCGCCCAGTTCTATGGCGCGGTGGCCCGGCTCACACGGGCCTTCGTGGCGGTGGAGTCGCAGGGCTTTGACATGCTGACCTGACGCAGTTGCGGTGACCCCTGTGTCTTGACATGGGGCAAAGCTCAAGTGCCGCGCTGGGGTTAGGGCCGGCCTCGTTGCGAAGCGGCCTTGGCTCGCTTAGACTCCCTATGCAATTCGTTTCATAACTGCCAGCCCTCCTGGAGACAAGCATGCAGGACCGCCAGCCTTCTGACCGTGTGGCCAATGCCACCACGGCTTCTTCCTCTTCTTCCCGCCGCAGCTTTTTTGCAGGTGCCGCCGCCGTCAGCGCGGGCGCTGCGGCTGTGGCCGTTCTGCCCCGTGTCACTCCGTCCGAGGTCGTGGCCGCAGAACCTGCCCGCGTTGCGCCTGAAAAGGGGGGTGGCTACCACCTCTCCGCGCACGTCAAGCAGTACTACAAAACCACCCAACTTTGATTTCGGGGCGCACCATGTTGCTCACTAAAAAGTCTGCACATGCACCCCAGGGTGCATCGGCATCGTCTCCTTTTGTTCACAGCCTGCGCCGGGGCCTGGCCCAGGCGCTGCCCACCATGGACCGCCGCTCGTTCCTGCGCCGCTCTGGCTTGGGCGTGGGGGTGGGCATCGCTGCATCGCAGCTCACGCTGGTCAAAAAGTCCCAGGCGGCCGAAGGCGCCAAGGTGGGGCTGGGCGACAGCAAGATCGAAGTGCGCCGCACCGTGTGCTCGCACTGCTCGGTGGGCTGCGCGGTCGATGCGGTGGTGGAAAACGGCGTGTGGGTGCGCCAAGAGCCTGTGTTCGATTCGCCTATCAACCTGGGTGCGCACTGCGCCAAGGGTGCGGCGCTGCGTGAGCACGGCCACGGCGAATACCGCCTGCGCTACCCGATGAAGCTCGTCAACGGCAAGTACGAGCGCATCAGCTGGGACACCGCGCTGACCGAAATCACCGACAAGATGAAAGAGCTGCGCCAGGCCAGTGGGCCCGACAGCGTGTACTTCATCGGCTCGTCCAAGCACAACAACGAACAGGCCTATTTGCTGCGCAAGTTCGTGAGCTTCTGGGGCACCAACAACTGCGACCACCAGGCCCGCATCTGCCACTCCACCACCGTGGCGGGCGTTGCCAACACCTGGGGTTATGGCGCCATGACCAATTCGTACAACGACATGCAAAACAGCAAGGTCGCTTTGTACATTGGCTCCAACGCCGCCGAAGCCCACCCCGTGAGCATGCTGCACATGCTGCACGCCAAGGAAACTGGCTGCAAGATGATCGTGGTGGACCCCCGCTTTACCCGCACGGCCGCCAAGGCTGACGAGTACGTGCGCATCCGCTCGGGCACTGACATTCCTTTCCTGTTTGGCTTGCTCTACCACATCTTCAAGAACGGCTGGGAAGACAAGAAGTACCTCCACGACCGTGTCTATGGCATGGACAAGGTGCGCGAGGACGTGCTGGCCAAGTGGACCCCCGACAAGGTGGAAGAGGCCTGCGGCGTCAAGGAAGAGCAGGTCTTCAAGGTCGCCAAGATGCTGCACGAGAACAACCCCGGCACCATCGTGTGGTGCATGGGCCAGACGCAGCACACCATTGGCAATGCCATCGTGCGCGCTTCGTGCATCTTGCAGCTGGCATTGGGCAACGTGGGCAAGTCGGGCGGCGGCACCAATATCTTCCGTGGCCACGACAACGTGCAAGGCGCTACCGATGTGGGCCCCAACCCTGATTCGCTGCCCGGCTACTACGGCCTGGCCGAAGGCGCCTGGAAGCACTTTGCTGCGACCTGGGGCGTGGACTTTGAGTGGATCAAAAAGCAGTACGCATCGCCTGCGATGATGACCAAGAACGGCATCACCGTCTCGCGCTGGATCGACGGTGTGCTGGAGAAGAACGAGCTGATTGACCAGGACAGCAACCTGCGCGGCGTGTTCTATTGGGGCCATGCGCCCAACTCGCAAACCCGTGGCCTTGAAATGAAGCGCGCCATGGACAAGCTGGACCTGCTGGTGGTGGTGGACCCTTACCCATCGGCCACAGCCGCGATGGCGGCCATGCCTGGCAAATCCGAAGACCTGAACCCCAACCGCGCGGTGTACCTGCTGCCTGCGGCCACGCAGTTTGAAACCAGCGGCTCGTGCACGGCCTCCAACCGCTCCATCCAGTGGCGTGAGAAGGTCATTGAGCCACTGTGGGAGAGCCGCTCCGACCACATGATCATGTACCAGTTTGCGCAAAAGCTGGGCTTCGACAAAGAGCTGGTCAAGAACTACAAGATGCAGAAGGTCAAGGGCATGGACGAGCCCATGGTCGAAGACATCCTGCGTGAAATCAACAAGAGCGTCTGGACCATTGGCTACACCGGCCAAAGCCCCGAGCGCCTGAAGGCCCACATGAAGAACATGCACGTGTTCGATGTGAAGACCCTCAAGGCCAAGGGCGGCAAAGACAAGGAAACCGGCTACGACTTCGCGGGTGACTACTTTGGTCTGCCATGGCCTTGCTTTGGTACGCCCGAGCTCAAGCACCCCGGCTCGCCCAACCTGTACGACACCTCCAAGCACGTCATGGACGGCGGCGGCAACTTCCGCGCCAACTTTGGCGTGGAGCGCAACGGCGAGAACCTGCTGGCAGAAGACGGCTCCCACTCGGTGGGCGCGGACATCACCACGGGCTACCCAGAGTTTGACCATGTGCTGCTGAAAAAGCTGGGTTGGTGGGACGACCTGACCGACGCGGAGAAGAAGGCCGCCGAGGGCAAGAACTGGAAGACCGATCCTTCGGGCGGCATCATCCGTGTGGCGATGAAGGTCCACGGCTGCCACCCGTTTGGCAACGCCAAGGCGCGTGCCGTGGTCTGGAACTTCCCGGACCCCATTCCGCAGCACCGCGAGCCGTTGTATGGCACACGCCCCGACATGGCGGCCAAGTACCCCACCCACGACGACAAGAAGGCCTTCTGGCGCCTGCCCACCTTGTACAAGACCGTGCAAGAGAAGAACGTGGCCGACAAGGTGTACGAGAAATTCCCGCTCATCCTGACGTCGGGCCGCCTGGTCGAGTACGAAGGTGGCGGCGAGGAAACCCGCTCCAACCCATGGCTGGCCGAGTTGCAACAGGAAGCCTTCGTGGAAATCAACCCCAAGACGGCTGCCGACCGTGGCATTCGCAACGGGGGCCGCGTGTGGCTCAGCTCGCCCACTGGCGCGCGCCTGAATGTGCAGGCCCTGGTGACCGAGCGCGTCGCGCCCGACACGGTGTGGATGCCGTTCCACTTCTCGGGCCGCTGGCAAGGGGCCGACATGCTGGCGCACTACCCCAAGGGCGCAGCGCCCGTGGTGCGCGGCGAGGCGGTGAACACCGCCACTACCTATGGCTACGACAGCGTGACCATGATGCAGGAAACCAAGACCACGGTGTGCAACGTGGAGAGCGCGTGAGCGCCCGCCACTGAGCAGGAGACACAACAATGGCACGAATGAAATTCATCTGCGACGCTGAGCGTTGCATCGAGTGCAACGGCTGCGTGACCGCTTGCAAGAACGAACACGAAGTCCCGTGGGGCGTGAACCGCCGCCGCGTGGTCACCCTCAATGACGGGGTCCCTGGCGAGAAGTCCATCTCGGTGGCCTGCATGCATTGCAGCGATGCCCCTTGCATGGCCGTGTGCCCTGTGAACTGCTTCTACCGCACCGAAGAGGGCGTGGTGCTGCACGACAAGGACGTGTGCATTGGCTGCGGCTACTGCAGCTACGCCTGCCCGTTTGGCGCGCCCCAGTTTCCGTCGCAAGGCACGTTTGGCGTGCGCGGCAAGATGGACAAGTGCACCTTCTGCGCGGGTGGGCCTGAAACCCACGGCAGCCAGGCTGAGTTTGAAAAATATGGCCGCAACCGCCTGGCCGAAGGCAAGCTGCCTGCCTGCGCCGAAATGTGCTCGACCAAGGCGCTGCTGGCTGGCGATGGCGACGTGGTGGCGGACATCTTCCGCAACCGCGTGGTGCAACGCGGCAAGGGCGCCGAAGTGTGGGGCTGGGGCACGGCCTACGGCTCCAAGCAGGCGGGCCAACCCCCCGCAGGAGCCAAGTCATGAAGCGCATTGTCTCCACCCTCTCCATGGCCCTTGTCTTGGGCGCAGCCCTGTCGGCCTGCTCCGAAAAGCCGCAGACCGGCGGTGGCGTCAAGCACGACGCCGCACCCTACGCTGGCACCGGCAGCAACTTCACGCAGCCCGGCTGGACCACGGGGGACAAGACCAGCTGGGAGCAGCAGTTGCGCACACGCCAGCAGTACGGGCAAAACGAGTACTCCCGCAACCAGAAGCCCTGAGCGAGGTCTGCCATGAAACACAGTCTCTGTGCCTTGCTGCTGACCTTAGGGGCCTTCGCTGCGCACGCCCAGGCGCCCGCCGGGCCGACCGCCTCTGGCACCGTGGGCGAGGTGCCTGCTGCCGCTGCGGTGGCAGGCGTGCAAGGCCAAAACATTTTTGAAGTGAAGCCCGACGCCAGCGCCGAGCCCGGCTATGCCGAGCAAACCAACGGCGAGCGCATGAAGGTGCAGCCCGGCAACAATGCGCCCGTGTGGCGCCAGGTGGGGCAGGGCGTGACGGGCTACAGCAGCCTGCCCAAGACCCAGGCCCCTGAGGCGGGCAACCTGATCCAGCCCTTTGTGCAGTACCCCGGCTCGCGCTTTACCAATGCAGGCCAGGCTTGGCGTGAGGTGCGCAACCAATGGATCATTCCGTACGGTGCGGCATTGTTCGCCATCGTGCTGCTGGCCCTGGGCATCTTCTACTTCGTCAAAGGCCCCATGGGCCACGACCATCCCGACACGGGCAGCAAGGGCATCGAGCGCTTCACCCCGTTTGAACGTGCAGCCCACTGGGCCAATGCGTTTGCCTTCATTGCACTGGCCGCTTCCGGCATCGTCATGGCGTTTGGCAAGTTCTTCTTGCTGCCTGTGCTGGGCAGCACGCTGTTTGGCTGGCTGACCTACGCGCTCAAGAACGTGCACAACTTCATGGGCCCGCTGTTTGCGGTGTCGCTGGCGGTCATTGTGCTCACGTTCATCAAGGACAACATTGCCAACCGCGCCGACTTTGTGTGGCTGTCCAAGGGCGGCGGCATGCTGGGCGGTGACGGCCATGAAGTGCCCTCGCACCGCTTCAACGCGGGTGAGAAGGGGCTGTTCTGGTGGGGCATCACCATCCCGGGCATCTTTGTGGTGGCCACGGGTTTGGTGCTCGACAAGCTCTTCCCCGGCTTTGGCGATGTGCGCGGCGACATGCAGATCGCCCACATGATTCACGCCACCCTGGCGATCTGGATGATGGCGCTGATTTGCGGCCACATCTACATGGGCACGGTGGGTATGAAGGGCGCTTACAAGGCCATGAAGACGGGCTATGTGAGCGACGCCTGGGCCAAGGAGCACCACGAGCTGTGGTACGACGATGTTCAGGCGGGCAAGATCCCACGGCAACGCAGCGCAGCCCCCCAGGCGGGCGCTGCAGCAACGCCATCTGCGGGCCAGCCCGCACAGGTATGAGGCAACGCACCATGACGCATTTTTTCCGACCCTCCCTGCTCGCAACCTTGGCATTGGGCCTGAGCGCACTGTGCTCTGTGGCCTCGGCCAAGCTGCCTGCCCCCAGCCCTGAAGCCGCAGAAAAAGCCGCCGAAGCCGCCGCCAAGGCCGCTTGGGCAGGCAAGGTAGACAACTACAAGCTGTGCCAGTCGCAAGACCGCGTGGCCGCGCACTACCGCAAGACCAACAAGGACGCCAAACCCGCAGCGGCAGCGCCTGCCACCTGTGCCGACCCCGGGCCCTTTGCTTACACCCCGCCAGCGGCCAAGCCGCAAGAGGCGGCCGGCGCCCATTCGCCACCAGGCACGGCCAGCAGCCCGCCGAGCACGAACACGCCAGCGGCCTCGGCGCCCAAGTCTTAAGAGCGGCTAACAAAACTCTTCTGGCGTCGTTGCCGCGTCTTGTCGTACTACGCGTACTGCCTGCGACGCAGCGCCTAGCCAGAACCGTTTCGCTGAGTTTTGTGAGCCGCTCTAACTTTGAAGGGGGCTGATCCCCCTGACTTTCTCAAGCCGCAAGCGCACTTCGCTTGCGGCTTTTTTGCGTGTACTCTGCCGCCATGACCGTTGCCATGCCTCACCCCGTTCCCGCCTCCACCCTGGCCTTGCCGCGCCTGACCCAGGCGCAGGCGCCGCTGACGCAGGCGGTGGACGTGATCAATGAACGGGGCGAGACCGAGGCGGTGCACATTCCTGCCGAGCGGCCCCTCACCGTGTATGTGGACCGGCGCGAACTGGTCACCCTGATGACGCTGGGCGCCCACCCTGAGTTGCTGGTGCTGGGCTACCTGCGCAACCAGCGGTTGGTGGAGTCGGTGTTTGACATCGAGTCCATCACCGTGGATTGGGACGTGCATGCCGCCGCAGTGCGCACGCGCCACGGCATTGCCCGCATTGAAGAGCGCACCGCCAGCAAGGTGGTGACCACCGGCTGCGGCCAGGGCAGTGTGTTTGGTGGCTTGATGGACGAGGTGGACCGCATCGAACTGCCCGAAGCCCAGCTGACCCAAGCGCAGCTGTACGGCCTGGTCAACGCCATCCGCCTGAAAGAGACCACCTACAAGTCTGCGGGCTCGGTGCATGGCTGCGCGCTGTTTCGGGGTGATGAGATGCTGACCTTTGTGGAGGACGTGGGCCGCCACAACGCGATTGACACCATTGCAGGCTGGATGTGGATGAACCCCGAGCCGGCGCCTCTGGAAGGCACCGATGCCGCAGCAGCGCAGAAGGGGCAGGGCAGTGCAACCCCCTTCCAGCCCATGGCCGGGGCCGACAAAGTGTTCTACACCACCGGGCGGCTGACCAGCGAGATGGTCATCAAGTCTGCCCAGATGGGGGTGCCCATCGTCGTCTCGCGCAGCGGCATGACGCAAATGGGCCACGCCGTTGCGCAGCAGCTGGGCCTGTGCGCCATTGGCCGTGCGACCAACCGGCGTTTTGTTTGCTACACGGGCGTACACCGGCTGGTGCTGCAGCCCGAGTTGGCCTGAGCGTGGCGCTGGCCTCTTGGTTGAATGCATGGTTGCTATCAAAAACGTAGCTGCTAGCGCTTGTTGAATAAGCGCTAGGTGCCATTTTTATCTAATGGCATGATTGGGCCATGACCGTCGAGCCTCAATCCGCAGAAGTCCCCGCGCCTTCCCCTGTTCCTGCTGCTTCTAGCGTCCCAGTCGCCTCCGTTGCCCCAGCGGCATCGGCAGAGGCTGTGGGCGATGCACCGCCATCCCATCCCTCCGCCGCGCCTACTGTGCCTACCGCACCCACGGCGCCCGGGCCTGCTGTGCCCACGCACCTGCCCTGGTACCGCTGGGTGCTCGAGAGCTTGCGCGCCGCTGTCTTCATGGCCCCGCGCACGGGGGCGGCAGCGCCGACCCCGGCGCAGTTGATCAGTGCCATGGTGGTGAGCTGGGGCTTGGTGGTGCTGGGCGAATGGTGGGCTGCCGTGGCCGTGGGGCCGGTGGAATTCAATGCCCAGGCTTGGCTGGGCCAGCACTGGTTGTCGCTGGCATTGCTGGGCGCGGCCTGGTGGGCCATGTGGCCAGTGCAGAAACAGGCGCCTGGACCGGCTGAGGCGCTGGCGGGTGGTGTGCCAGCTTGGTTGTTGTTGAGTAGCCTGGCCGTGCTGCCGTGGGTGATTCCTTTGCTCCTGATTCCTGCGAGCGACGAGGCCAGTGCCGGCATGCCTGCATGGCAAGACCGTTTGGATTGGACGCTGCCCGAGCTGCTGCTGGGGCTGTCGGCCATTGCCGTCATCTTGTGTTCGTATGCCGCCATGGTGCGGCTCACGGCGCGTTTCGTGCGGTCGCGCTGGCGCACAGCGGTGTTTGCGCTGTGCCTGGTGGCGGGCACGGCTGTGCAATTGGGTTTGGGGGTGGAGCCCACCTGGAAGCCCGTGGTGGATGTGCAGGCAGCGACCGATGCCGCCGCTGCCGAAGGGGCAGACGCGCAACCCGCAGGCGTGCCCCTGTCCCAAGCGGTGTTTGAGGGCCAGCAGCTCATGCTGGAGGCCTACACCCAAGACCTGACCCCCGAACGCCCCGGCGTGGTGGATGTGTACGGCCTGGTGTTCGCCCCTTATGCGGGCGAAGAAGTGTTCCGCCGCGAAAGCACCATGGTGAGCGATCTGCTGCAAGACCGCTTCGATGCCGAAGGCCGCGTGCTGCACCTGCTTAACCATGCCGAGACGGCCGACACCCATCTGTGGGCCACGCCAGAGAATCTGCGCAGCGCCGTGGACGCCCTGGCCGCCACCATGGACCGCGAGCAGGACGTGCTCGTGGTTTACATGACCTCGCATGGTGCCCGCAACCATCAGCTTGCTGCCGCCCACCCGCCCTTGCAGGTGGACCCCATGACGCCCGAGCTGCTGCGCCACATGCTGGACGATGCGGGCATCCGTCACCGCGTGATCGCCATCTCGGCTTGTTACTCGGGCGGCTGGCTCGATACGCTGGCCACCCCGTCCACCCTCATCATGACGGCAGCGGACGCCACGCACACCTCCTACGGCTGCGGCATGCGCTCTGAGCTGACCTTCTTTGGCCGCGCCGTATTTAACGAGCAACTGCGCAGCACCTACTCCTTCACCGATGCGTTCAACAAAGCCGTGCCCATCATCGCCCAGCGCGAGGTCGAGGCGGGCAAGGCCGATGGCTTCTCTAATCCGCAGATGCGCGTGGGGGCCGAGATTGACCCGGTGCTCAAGGCCCTGGCCCAGCGTCTGTCGGCAGAGGCTGCAACGCCTTCCTCTGCGCCACGGCCCGGTGGCAAAGGCCTGGTGGCGCAAACCCCTATGGCGCACCGCGCCGTGCAATTGCGCTAAGGTTTGCGCCCATGAATCTGTCCTTCTTGCGCCTGGGGTGGCGCACCTTGCTGCGCGACCTGCGCGCTGGCGAGCTGCGTTTGTTGATGGTGGCCGTCACGCTGGCGGTGGCCGCGCTCACCTCGGTGGGCTTTTTTGCCGACCGCCTGCAAGGCGGCCTGCAGCGCGATGCCCTGCAGCTGCTGGGGGGCGATGCGGTGGTGGCCAGCGACAACCCCACGCCAGCGGCCTTTGTGGAAAAAGCCCGTGCGTTGGGTCTGCAAACCGTGGGCACCATGGGCTTTCCCACCATGGGCCGCGCCAGCGATGCGCAAGGCGGTGCCAGCAAGCTGGTGGCCCTCAAAAGCGTAGAGGCGGGCTACCCGCTGCGCGGCGCCCTCAAAGTGACCGACGCGCCGGGCGGGCCAGAGCAGACCACCCGCGACATTCCCGCCCCTGGCGACGTATGGGTGGATGCACCTTTGCTGGACGCGCTGGGCCTGGCCATGGGCGACAAGCTGCTGCTGGGCGATGCCCAGTTGCGCATTGCCCGCATCATCGTCATCGAGCCCGACCGGGGCGCGGGCTTCATGAGCTTTGCACCGCGTGTCATGCTCAACGCGGCCGATGTGCCTGCCACCGGCCTGGTGCAGCCCGCCAGCCGCATCACCTACCGATTTGCCGTGGCGGGGGCACCCGCCGCCGTCAAGGCCTTTGCCGACTGGGCCAATGCCGAGGTCAAAAAGACCGACGTGCGCGCCGTGCGGGTCGAGTCGCTGGAGAGCGGCCGCCCCGAAATGCGCCAGACGCTGGACCGCGCCCAGAAGTTTTTGAACCTGGTGGCCTTGTTGGCCGCGCTGCTCTCGGCCGTGGCCGTGGCGCTGGCGGCACGCGGCTTTGCCGCCGACCACCTCGATGCCTCGGCCATGCTGCGCGTGCTGGGGCAAAGCCAGCGCACCATTGCGGGTGCGTACACCACCGAATTCGCGCTGATTGGCCTGTTTGCCAGCGCATTGGGCGTGGCGCTGGGCTACCTGGTGCACAACGTGTTTGTGATGCTGCTGGCCGGGCTGGTGGAGTCGGCCTTGCCCGCGCCCAGCCTGTGGCCCGTGGCCTTTGGTTTGGGCATGGGGCTCACGCTGCTGTTTGCCTTTGGCCTGCCGCCCGTGTTGCAACTGGCCCAGGTGCCGCCGCTGCGCGTCATCCGCCGCGACGTGGGCGGCCTCAAGCCTGCATCGCTGGCCGTGCTGTGCGTGGGCGTGGCGGGCTTTGCGGCGTTGCTGCTGGCCGTGAGCAGCGACCTCAAGCTGGGCTTCATTGCCGTGGGCGGCTTTGCCGGGGCCGTGGCCTTGTTCGCAGGCCTGAGTTGGGTGGCCGTGAAGCTGCTGCGCAAAAGCGTGAACGAAGCCACGGCCCCGCGCTGGCTGGTGCTGGCCACGCGGCAAATCTCGGCCCGCCCGGCCTATGCCGTGGTGCAGGTCAGCAGCCTGGCTGTGGGCCTGTTGGCGCTGGTGCTGCTGGTGCTGCTGCGCACCGACCTCATCAGCAGCTGGCGCCAGGCCACCCCGCCCGATGCGCCCAACCGTTTCGTCATCAACGTGATGCCCGAGCAGGCCGACGATTTTCAGAAAACCCTGCAGACCAGCGGCGTGGCCAAGTACGACTGGTACCCCATGATCCGCGGCCGCCTGCTGGCCGTGAACGGCCAGCCCGTGGGGCCGGACACCTACACCGAAGACCGCGCCAAGCGCCTGGTGGACCGCGAGTTCAACCTCTCCACGGCCGTGCAGCAGCCCGCCCACAACCAGATCGTGGCAGGCCATTGGACCGACAACGAGGCTGGTGCCGTGAGCGTGGAAGAGGGCATTGCGCAGACCCTGGGCCTGAAGCTGGGCGACAGCCTGCTGTTTGACATTGGCGGTGTGCAGAACGAAGCCCGCATCACCAGCCTGCGCAAGGTGGACTGGGGCTCCATGCGTGCCAACTTCTTTGTGATGTACCCGGTGCAGCAGCTAGAAGGCGTGGCTGTCACCTACCTGGCGGCTTACCGCGCGCCCGAGGCCCAGGGCTTTGACAACGCGCTGGTGCGCCAATTCCCCAACATTACCAACGTGGACATGGCCAGCACCATCACCCAGGTGCAGCGTGTGCTCGATCAGGTCATCCGCGCGGTGGAGTTTTTGTTCGCCTTCACCCTGGCCGCTGGGCTGGTGGTGCTGTTTGCGGCCGTTACCGCCACACGCGAGGAGCGCGCCCGCGAATTCGCCATCATGCGCGCCGTGGGCGCCCGCGCCAGCCTGCTGCGCCAGGTGCAGCGGGCCGAGCTGATGGGCGTGGGGCTGCTGGCGGGTTTTTTGGCCAGCGCCGTGGCCGTGGCCGTGGGCTGGGCCCTGGCCCGCTACGTGTTTGACTTTGCCTGGACGGCATCGCTGTGGGTGCCGCTGGCCGGGGCCTTGGCCGGTGCCGTGCTGGCCCTGCTGGCGGGCTGGTGGGGCCTGCGCGACGTGCTGCGTCGCCCCGTGGTCGAGACACTGCGCCGCGCTGCGGAGTGATGGGACTGATCGGCCGCAGAGGCGCTGGCTGTTTTATGCAGCCAGCGCAAAGGGCGTGCGGATGTCCGACAGAAACTGCTGGGCCCGTGGGTGCTGAGGGCGGTTGAAAAAGTCGTCTGGGGTGGCACGCTCCAGCACCTGCCCTTGGTCGAGAAACAGCACCCGGTCGGCCACTTCGCGGGCAAACCCCATTTCATGCGTGACCACCACCATGGTCATGCCGTCGCGGGCCAGATCGCGCATCACCAGCAGCACCTCTCCTACCATCTCGGGGTCGAGCGCGCTGGTGGGCTCGTCAAACAGAATCACCGGGGGCTCCATGGCCAGCGCGCGGGCTATGGCAACGCGTTGCTGCTGCCCGCCAGACAGCTCGGTGGGGTACGCCTGGGCTTTGTGCGCCAGGCCGACCCGATCAAGCAAGGCCAGGGCGCGGCGCTCGGCTTCGGCCGGGGCGAGTTTGCCGAGCTGGGTGGGGGCGAGCGTGCAGTTTTGCAGCGCCGTGAGGTGCGGGAACAAATTGAACTGCTGGAACACAAAACCCACCCGTGAGCGAAACTGGTTCAGCAGGAGCCCAGGGCGGTAAATGTCTTCTCCCTGCACCAGAATGCGCCCGCCCTGAATGGGCTCCAGCCGATTGATGGTGCGTATCAGTGTGGACTTGCCAGAGCCCGATGGACCGCACACCACCACCACCTCGCCTGCGTGAATGGTCTCATTCACATCGCGCAGCGCCTGGTAGCTGCCAAACCATTTTTGTACGTTGTCAAACCGGATCATGCGGTGGCTCCTGCCAGGGATGTGGATGTGCGGAGGGCTGTGGTGGGCGGCTTGGCGCGTCGGGCCAGTCGCTGCTCCAGCCCATAGGCCAGGCGCGTCAGGCCAAAGCACAGGATGAAATAGGTGAGGGCCAGCACGGCATAAATTTGCGCGGGCAGCACGAACACCAGGGAGTTGATTTGTGTCGCAATCATGGCGACCTCATTGAGGCCAATGATGAAGCCCAGCGATGTCTCCTTGATCGTGGACACCAGCTGGTTCAGCAGCGAGGGCAGCATGTGGCGCAGCGCCTGTGGCAGCACCACCTTCCGCATCGCCTGCAGGTAGCTCAGCCCCAGTGCGCGGGCGCATTCCATTTGCCCGCGTGGCAGGCCTTGGATGCCCGCGCGCACGATTTCGGCCAGGTAGGCACCATTGAACAAGGCCAGTGCCAGCAGCATGGTGGTGAACTGGTCGGTTTTGTGGCCTGTCACGCTGGGCAAAAAGAAGTAGGCCCAGAACACCACCATGAGCAGTGGCGTGCTGCGCACCACGAACACCAGCCCAGTGACAGGCCAGCGCAGCCAGCGCCAGGGGCTGACACGGCCCAGCCCCAGCAGAAGCCCCACCGGCAGCGCCGACACCAGGCCCAGGCTGGCCAGTATCAAGGTGAGTGCCAGCCCCCCCAGTGGCCCCTGTGGGTACTGGCCCACCAGAAAGTACAGCCAGTAGGTGTCCACCATTTCCAAAAAACTCATGTGCAATGCCTTGGAGAGGAGGGCTGCAGCGCCAGCCTCTGCGGTGCGCGGGGCGCCTGTTGGCTGAGGGTTTGTGCCATGCTGCCCCTGTTACGTCCGCACGGGGTAGCGGTGCTGGTACCAGGCTGCCAGCCCGGTGATCACCAGCGACAGCGCCACGTAGCTTGCCGTCGCAAAAACAAACGCCTCGAAGCTGCGGAAAGTGGCGCTTTCCACCTTGGCGGCCTGGTACATCAGCTCGGCAGCACCAATCACGGTGGCAATGCTGGTGTTCTTCCACAGGTTCAGCGTTTGGGAGATGAGCGGTGGCACCGTGACGCGCAGTGCCTGCGGCAAGATGACCAAGCGCATGGTGGCCAGAAACCCCAGACCCAGCGCCCGCCCCGCCTCAAACTGCACGCCAGGGATGCCGCGAATACCGCTGCGAATGTCTTCCGCCATGAACGCGGCCGTGTACAGGGTGAGCGCAGCCACGGCTGCGGTAGCCTCGTAGTTGTGTCCGTACAGCCATTCCTTGGTGGCTTCGGGCAGCAACTCTGGCGCGCCAAAGTACCAAAACAGCATGTGGGCCAAAAGGGGGACGTTGCGGATGGATTCCACATACACAGCCCCCAGCCAACGCAGCGCAGCCACGGGTGCCAGCCGCAGCAGCGCCACCACCACCGCTAGCGGCAGTGCCAGTACCAGCGTGGAGGCCAGCAGCGCCAGCGACAGGCGCAGCCCGGCCAGCAGCATGCCAAGGTAGGGGCCCGAGAGCAGCAGTGAAAAATCTAAAACAGGCATGGAACAAAGGCGGTCAGACCACACAGAAAAGCCCGCCGTAGCGGGCTGTCGGCCGCATGTCCGGTATTTAGCTGTCTACCTTGTCGCTCTCGATCTTGAAGTCGCGCTTGGGGAACTTGAGTTTGCTGTCGGGGCCGTACCACTTGATGAAGAGCTTCTCGGCTTCGCCGGACTTTTCAAGCTCGCGCAGTGTTTCGTCCACCACGGTCTTGATGGCCACTTCCCCCTTCTTGATGCCAAAAGCCAGAGGTTCCACGCTCAGGTTTTGCGGCAGGATCACGTAGTCCTTGGCCTTGGGGCCCAGCTTGGCGTAGTCGGCCAGCAGGCTGGCTTCATCGTTCACGTAGGCCACGCCCTTGCCCTGCTGCAGGGCCTGAAACGCCTGCTGTGTGGATTCAAAGGTCACGACATCGGCGGTGGGGGCGGCTTTCAGCAGGTTGGGGCCTTGCGTGCCACCCTTCACGGTCAATGCTTTTTTGCCAGCGAGGTCTGCCACGCTCTTGATGCCGCTGCTGGTTTTGACCAACACCTTTTGGCCGGTGACCAAGTGCGTCAAGCCAAAGTCCACCTGCGACTCACGCTCCTTGTTGTGCGTTAGCGAGGCGGCCAGCACGTCCACATGGCCTTGCTGCAGCTCAGGGATGCGCGCAGCCACTGCCACTTGTTTGAACACGGGCTTTACGCCGATTTTCTGGGCCACAGCGCGTGCCAAGTCCACTTCGTAGCCAATGAATTCGCGGGTCTTAGCGTCAATGAAGCTGTTGGGCTCATCAATGCCCAGCACGCCGAACACGATCTCGCCGCGCTTCTTGATGTCGGCCAGTTGGTCTGCATGGGCGGCCGCTGCAAACAATGCCAGGGTGGCGGCGGTGATCACCGGGAAAATCGAGCGTCTGCGCATAAAGGTGGGTCCCTCAAGTGGTTTGGAACAATGGATGGCTGTCAGGGGGAACCAGGGAAGGCACAGCCCCCCAACCTGCAGCACAGGCCTTTGCCAACGCCTTCCCGGTTCCTTGGGTCATGAGCGTAGGTGGGCGGTGCTTGCCTGTGAAATAAGGAATGCAAATATCATTAGTCGCCGCATGCTGTGCGGCCCCACCTTTGCACGCACCGCTACGCCGCAGTGCAACGCCCTGCGTATCCCCAGCGAAACACCGTTTTTTCTCAGGCACCTAGCCACGCTTTTTTCACGCATGACCGACAACGCTACCGACGCAGCCAGCGACACCGCAGCCTCCCCTGCAACCCCCTTTGAGTGGATCGGGGGCGAGGCCCGCGTACAGGCCTTGACAGACCGCTTCTACGACCTGATGGACTTGGAGCCTGCCTACACAGAGCTGCGCGCGGCCCACGGCCCAGAGTTGGACAGCGCCCGGCAAAAGCTGTTCTGGTTCTTGTGCGGCTGGCTCGGCGGCCCCTCGTACTACACCGACCAGTTCGGCCACCCGCGCCTGCGTGCGCGGCACATGCCGTTTGCCATCGGCATCAAAGAGCGTGACCAGTGGGTAGCCTGCATGGACCAGGCCATGGGCGAGACCGGCGTGCCGGACGATTTGCGCGCCCGCCTGCGCGAGAGCTTCATGGGCACGGCCGACTGGATGCGCAACAAGGGGGTTTAGGGATGGGGCCCATCGCCGGTCGTGCTGCGCTACGTCAGCGCTGCGCCAAACACCTACCGCCCATAGGCCCATGCGGGTGTTTTGGTGGCCCTTCTTTGCACAATGGCTCGGTCATTGTTGACAGAGACAAACCACCACCCATGAAGATATCGACCCGTTCCTCTGCCGCCGTTGCAGCCTTGGCCATGGCCGCTTTGCTGGCGCCGCACCTTGCCCACGCCAAGCGGCTGGGTGGTGGCAAATCCGTGCAGCCCACCCGCAGCGCACCGGCGCCAGCGGCCCCCGCAGCGACCAAGGCCACGAGCCCGGCTGCACCAGCGGCTGCCACCCCGGCCACGGCCGCTCCTGCCGCAACATCGGCTGCACCCGCTGCAGCCCCGGCAGCAGCGCCCAGCATGATGGGCACCATGGGGGCGGTCGCCGTAGGCGCTGTGGCAGGCAGCATGGCTGGCAATGCGCTGGCCAATGCCAACGCGCCATCCGACAAGGAAAAGAAAGCCAAGGAAGCTGAAGCAGCAGATAAAGAGGCTGCGGAGCTGCAGCGCAAAACCGACGAAGCCAAAGCCCGCGCCGAGGCCGCACGCAAAGCCAACAAGCCCAAGGACGCAGAGGCTGCAGACAAGGAAGCGGCCGAACTGCAGCGCAAGGCCACAGAGGCCAAAGCCAAGGCAGACGCTGCCAGGGCTGCCACCAAGTAGTCCCGCAGGGCAGGGCGCTTCCTGTGCTGACCCCTATGCAGGGTTGGACGGCAGATAAAAAAGACGGGCCGCGAGGGCCCGTTTTGCTAGGGATGACCTGCATCACCCTCGCGAGGCGGTGGTAGTGCGGATCGGGATGGGACGCAAGGCGTCTTTTGGCAGCCAATAGCCCGGCTATTGGCAAGAAAAGCAACGCAGCGGACCGCCCGAGGCCGCGCTGCCACAGACCGCAGGGAGTTATGCAGGTCATCCCTAGGTGTTCTGGCTGAGGTTCAGTGTTGTCGGTGGGCGTGGATCAGGCGGCGGGCCAAGATCTTGCGCTCACTCGCAGCAGCCCCTGCGCAGTTTGGCTGAACCGGTCACCTGCGGGGTTGCATCCCCGTCGGCGGATGGCCGCAGGCTACGAAGGGCAGCGGCGCGCGCCCAGTCCAACCTTTTGTCGTTCGGCCGCATCTCGGTAGGCCAGCAAAAACCCATCAGACGCCACCTGATCGGCCAACGCCCTCAGCATGCCTGCGGATTCAGGCCCCAGCACCTCTTCTACGCGGTGGTTCACGGCAGACCACGCCTGCAATGCCTGCTTGAGGCGCGCCTTCCCGTGCTCGGTGAGTGCCGCACGCTTGGTGCGTTTGTCTTGGGCATCAGGTTGCAGGGTGATGAGTCCATCGCGCACCAAAGGCCTCAGCGCATGGGTCAGTGCCGAAATCTGGATCGCGAGCCCGGCGGCCAGTTCCAGCAGCGTTGGGCCCAGCGCCGTTTGAACATCGGTCATCTGGTCGATCGTGCCCGCCAGGGTGACCTGGGTCGCTTTCAAGTCCACACACTCCGCCGCCTCGTCGTACAGATACGCCAGCCTGCGGGCCGCCCGCCGAATCGAAATGTTCGTGCACGGCAAATCCCCCAGCGCTTCTCTTTTGTAGGCGCAAGGGTTCACAGGGTCGATGTCCGTCGTCGACTGGTTTGTCATCGTGCAGATTGTCTATCAGCCCGATGCACTGTCCAAGCACACTTTGCTATTCACTTGAGTGCTCAATGGTTTTAATAAGGGCATATAGTTGTGCACTCAACCCAGTTGCATTGGCTACCCAGCGCACTTCGCGCACAGCCCTTTTTTCACCCTGACCGCGATCCATTCCATGCTATTTAACCCCCTGCAAGCCGGCGCCCTGACACTTCCCAACCGCATCCTGATGGCCCCCCTGACGCGCGCACGCGCAGATGCAGGCCACATGCCCAACGCCATGATGGCCGAGTACTACGCCCAGCGCGCCAGCGGGGGCCTGCTGATCACCGAATGCACCATGGTGGCACCCAACACCTCCGCATTCATCGCCGAGCCGGGCATTTACTCCGACGAGCAGATCGCCGCCTGGAAGCAAGTGACATCGGCCGTGCACGCCAAGGGTGGCCGCATCTTCATGCAAATCTGGCACGCGGGCCGGGCTGCCCATCCCGCCATCAACGGGGGCGCGCCCACCGTGTCGTCCACTGCCACGCCGGTGGAGGGCGACATCCACACGCCCACGGGCAAGGTGCCTCACGTCGCAGCCCATGTGCTGACAGAAGCTGAAATTCCGGCCATCGTGGCTGCCTTTGTGCAGGGCGCCAAAAACGCCATCGCCGCAGGCTTTGATGGCGTGGAAGTGCACGGAGCCAACGGCTACCTGATCGACCAGTTTTTGCGCGATGGCGCGAACGACCGCACCGACGGCTACGGCGGCACCATGGAAAACCGCGCACGTTTCCTGTTTGAAGTGCTGACCGCTGTGACCGCCGCCATCGGCAGCGACCGCGTGGGCCTGCGCTTGTCGCCCCTGAACAGCTA
Source organism: Acidovorax sp. 1608163 (assembly GCF_003669015.1). Classification (NCBI taxonomy): domain Bacteria; kingdom Pseudomonadati; phylum Pseudomonadota; class Betaproteobacteria; order Burkholderiales; family Comamonadaceae; genus Acidovorax; species Acidovorax sp. 1608163. The sequence continues at coordinate 3,266,620 of NZ_CP033069.1, read as the reverse complement.
CAACAGCATGAAAGACAGCGACCCGCTGGCCTTGATTGGCTTCCTGGCCGAAAAGCTCAACGCCTACAAGCTGGCCTATCTGCACGTCATGCGCGCAGACTTCTTCCAAGCCCAGCACGGCGATGTGATGACCGTGGCACGCGCCAAGTACCAAGGCGTGCTGGTGGGCAACATGGGCTACACCGCAGAAGAAGCCGAGCAGGCCATCGCCAACGGCAAGCTGGATGCGGTAGCCTTTGGCACCAGCTTCTTGGCCAACCCTGATCTGCCAGGCCGTATCAAGGCAGGTGCGGCACTGAACGCGCCCAACCCCAATACGTTCTACTCTCCCGGCCCCGTGGGCTACACCGACTACCCCACGATGGCCGGCTGAGGCGGCCATCGCCACGCACCGCTGTATACCGCTCCCATCCGACTTGCTTGCGGCGTCGCAACGGCGCAAAGCGGCAGGGAGGTGGTCGGGCGGCAAGGCGGTGCATGGCGAGTGTGCGGTCCGCGTTTGAACCGGTACTTGCAGGCCATGCGCCCCGGCAGTGGGCCGCGCGTTGTGCGTTAGCCCCGCCCGACAAAAGGCATCTTGGTGGCCATCACGGTGTGAAAGAGCACGTTGGCCTCCAGAGGCAGGTTGGCCATGTAGCGGACGGACTCACCCACGATGGCCACATCGATCAGCGGCTCCACCGCGATCTCGCCGTTGGCCTGCGGCACGCCCTTGCCCATGCGCGAGGCCAGGTCAGTCAAAGCGTTGCCAATATCGATTTGCCCCACAGCAATGTTGTACTTGCGGCCATCCAAGGCACCGGTTTTGGTCAATCCCATCACGGCATGTTTGGTCGCCGTGTAGGCGATGGAGTTGGGGCGCGGCGCGTGGGCCGAAATAGAGCCGTTGTTGATGATGCGCCCACCTAGCGGCGTCTGCGCACGCATCACGCGAAACGCTTGCTGCATGCAGAAAAACATGCCGTTGAGGTTAACGTCCACCACCTCCCGCCATTGCTCGGCCGTCCATTCGGTGAACTCGCCAGGCGGGTTGCCCCGGCCCGCATTGTTGAACAGCACATCGACGCGCCCAAACTGCGAAACCGCTTGGGCAAACAGCGCCTCCACCGCTGCCGCGTCGCCCACGTCGGTGGGCACACACAAAACGCGGTCCGCCGCACCGTGCAACGCTTGCGCCTGCGCACGCACTTCGTCCAGCATGGCCGCCCGGCGCCCCGCCAGCACCACGTGGTAGCCATCGCCAACCAGCGCCAGCGCCACCGCCTTGCCTACGCCCGAGCCCGCACCGGTAATCACGGCCACCTTCTTCGTACTCGCTTGCACATCGATCTCCTGTTTCAGACATTCATGGAGGCAGCGCGCCCATACACACCCACGCCACCGCAGCACCAGGCAATGCACCCGGGGCCCACGTTCTAGCACGGCGGGTGGCAACGCCTGCAAAACTCAGAAAGAGTGGCCCAGGCGCGCTTGGAGCGCATGCGTGTATCGCAGAAGAAGTCTCAGATCGCGGCCGACGTGCAGAAGCATCTTGCGCAGGGGGCAGCCAATGAGAACGCTGGCAGAAATCAAGGGCCGGAGCGTCATCACCGAGGATGGACACTGGCTGTGGCGTGGGTCCTTGCGGCGTGATGGCCGACCCAATATCTACGCCCCTGACTACACCCATGCAAACGGCGCGCTGCGCACCCAATGCGGCATGCGCGCGGTATGGCATTGCGTCAACCAGAAGGCTGTGCCGGAGGGTTGTCGGGTGTTTGGCGACTGCGATGAGCCCACCTGCTGCAATCCCGCGCACATCAAGTGCACGAGCGTGGACGATGGAAAGCTCAAGCGCCTTTTGCGCGGCATCTATGAGCTGGTGGAGGTGTTCCCGCCAGCACGGACCATCAGCAAGACCGTGCTCTCTAACGGAGCCGTGGTGTACGACATTGGCGACGATGTGCTGACCCTGAGCCCACAGGAGGCCCGGGTGCTGGCTGAGCTGAGCATGGGCGCTGCTGGCACTGCAGTGCTGATCCAGAGCACCAATCAGCACCTGTTCCTGGCCACTGAGCTGGCCGCCCAGGTGGAGAAGCAGGGCCGAGAAATCAAAGCCCTCAAAGCAGCCCTGAAGCTGGACGACGACGACCGCCAGGGCAGCCTGATCGCATAGGAGGAGCACCTCTGTCGGGGTCCTTTGAAATTTTGCCACGCCCGCTCGTGGCAACGCTCGGTTGAAATTCTGGGTCGCTCATTTTTTGGTGCGTCACGAGCACCATAATCTGTTCATACGAAGGGGGGCACATGTAAATTCCAGGTCCAGTATCACCATCAATATCGGTGTCCGTCAATGAGTTATGGAACGAGCTGGTTGTACTCATCCGTTCAATAAGCGCAGATTTGTCAGGCCTTGATGCCGAGAGCAAGTTCTCAACTACAAAAAAATTCGACACAGTTGCCAGCTTGTTAAGCGAAATTGCCGAATTCGAACATATTCTGTCTGGGTTGCCCAACGATCTCATTTCGGTGATCAAACTGCTCTCTGCTGCTTTGCGGATATCGGAGTTGACGAGCAGGTTTGTCCATTGGGGTGCAGCGGTGCAGCCGCCAAGTGAACTTCCACTTCCATATGAAGTCCTGTTGATTAAAGCTAATAACCTTTTCAACACGGCCAGTCGCGAAGCCTGGGCATTGCCGGCAGATTTGCGTGAAGCGAATTTCCCGGATTTGCCCAAACCGCGTGAAGCAAATCATGACGAAGTTGACGCTGTCCTGAAACGACTCCAGAAGCGCCAGGCCACAACAGAGTCTCGTCAACTCGAAATCGATCGATCTGTTTCCGAACTGGGAGTCCGCGTTGAACAAAAATTCAGCCAGTTCGAGCTTCAAGCCGAGACTGCATTCACTTCAATGCGGTCTGAATTTGATCGAGAGGGCAAGGCGCTGTTGGCTAACTATGATGCGGCGAAAGTCGAGCTTACAAACAGACGCAAAGCCATTGATCAGCTTTTGGGCGTACTCGCATCCAAGGCACTAGGTGGGGGATACATGCGAAATGCACTCAAGGAAGAGAAGCTCGCAGATAGGTTCCGCAGTGCCGCGGTAGTCCTAATGGTCTTGTTGGGAATTTGCATAGTAGGCGCTATCGTTTCAATGGAAGTTCATTCCGTTACCCCTGAGCAAGTAATGGTGCGTGGTACCGGTGTTTTGTTCTTCTCGTTCGTAATAGGGTATTTGATTCGTCAGTCAGCCGTGCATCGTGCTCAGCAACATCGCTATCAGCGTACGGCGCTCGACCTCAAAGCGATAGACCCATTTTTAGCCGATTTGCCACTTGAAGCCCGGCAAGCAGTAAAGCTGCAATTGGCGGACAAGATTTTTGTCCCCAAGGAGGTTCTTGCTGCATCGGATTCAGCGGGGTTTGGTTGGGCCGAGGTGGCGATAAAGGCAATTGATAAAGCGAAATCTGTGAAAGAAAAGAGCTCTTAGTGAGCGTCTCCGCATGGAGTTCGAACTCTTCATGTAAGGGCGGAGCAACAACGCCCCGGCTGCACACTATGTGACCCAGGGCTATTACAAGGAATCGCTGCACCACTTCGACACCAACACCCGGGGCCGCCAGCTCAGTCGGGTAGCGCGCGTGACGGGGCGGGGGCTGGAGTTCTTGCGGCGGTTCGTGGAGCGCCATGCAGACCTATTGGCTCAAGCGCCGCGTCGGAAGGCTGCGGGCTAGTATTCAGCGCGAGCCGGAAATCAATCAATCTTGGTCGAGGTCGCTTGCGTCCAAGAGCGTATGTCATCTTCGCCACCTACTTGATAGCTATAGATTTCCTCATCTGCGTAGTAATTGACATCAAACCGCTGAGAGCCCGGGACGCCTGCAGAATCAATATAGCTGACCAAAAAGCCAGCAGTCTCCATCTGGTCGGGCCCAGTGGAGTGCACCACGACCACTTGGTCTTGTGAGCCTGCCTTAGCGTCATCCAAATAGCTTGCGACGTTTTCTGTGATGGAGTTCGCTCGCAAATGGCTGCAGGGCGCCCCCACATTTTTCAATGAGATATGGATCTTTTGCCCCTCAGAGGCGCTCTCCCGGAAGCTTACTACCCGCGTTTCAAACTTAGGTCGTGCCGCAACCGCACGGGCATCTGCGTCTCTCCTATTCAGCTCCACAAGTTTCTGTTGCTGCTTGACAGAGTTGGCTAGCTCTGCAGCTTGAAGTCGCAAGGCTTCAGTATTCTGCTTTAGTTCATCGCCTTGCTGTAGATATCCCAGAACAAGCCAGAGGATCGCCAACGGGCCAAACGCCCCCGCAAAGAAGTCCCCGAGGGCGTTCAGCTCAAGCGCCTTGACACTCTCCCAGCGCCAAGTGATCAAGGCGGAAAGCAGGATCATGTATACGACCGACACAGCGATTCCGACCAGTGTGCGGGCGCTGCGCCCCTCAGAAATCGAGTTGCTGACTTTGTTTTGCTGCATTAGACCCTCCGCATGAAAGTGTAGGGCCAGGAGCGCTTGATGCGGCCCAGCATAGGGTTAGGCCAAACCCCCATGCCCCGGAAGACTCCCGGGCATGGCCAAACCCCCAGCGGGCAAGAAGTCCGCGCCCCCCAGTAAGAAGACCACTCCCAAGCCTGCAGCCCCCAAGAAGGCCGCAGGCTCAGTCGCACCTGCGCGCAAGGCAGCACTAGCCAAGAAGGCGCCCGCAGCAAGCACCAAGCCTGCTAAGCCTGCAAGGGCCGCAGCACCTCCCAAGGCCAAGGCGCCAGCCAAAACCCCGACCAAGGCGGAATCGCTACGGGCCGCGCCGGGGATGTTTTAGGGCCGCTGATCTTGTATGTTGCTCCAGCGACATTTCCCGACGAATCCCGACGCTAAAGCCCACCAGTAATCCGCGCGCCGCCCCGCGCCAGCGCTTGCTCGGGATGCTATCGGCACCCTCGACAAAATCGACACATCAAGCGAGCGGGCGCGGCGGGGTCTCGACTGCGCGCCAGGGGGTAAGGTGGGGTTAGGGGTGGCAGGCGGGCCGGGGGGCGGCTGCCGTGGGTGCTGGGGCGCGCTGTGCGGGCCGCTGTGGGACCTTGGAGCAGCGCGGCAGGGCACGGGCAGGACGAAAAAAAGCCCGCGCTTGGCGGGCTCCTATGGGGCTTGGTTGGGCTGTGCGCTATGCGGTGGCCGCTGGGGCGTCTTCCAGCAGGTAGGGTTTGAAGCTGCACACCGTGCTGCCTGCCCAGGTGTTGATGGCATGGGACATGCGTGCCTGAAGCGGTGCAATCTCATTGCGGGCGAACACCTTTGCGGCCTTTTCCACGTCCCCGAAGCCCCCCACATTGTTGGGCAACATGCCCATCAGCTGCGGGGGCACGCGGTGCGCGGCCAGCACGTCATCGCGGCTGGTGTTCTTGATGTTCAGAAAGTCATCTTTGGCGGCGACCTCGCCAATCGGGATAAGTTGAATCCCTTCCTTCTTGCCGCCTGGGGCATAGTAGAAAAGGTTTTTGAAATTGCCCGCGCCCTTGGCTTTGGTCAGCTGCTCGCGCATCTTGTCTACGTCTCCCTGCGACTGGGCTGCATCGGTCAAATACAAGATGAAGCCCGCGTGGCTGCCGTTGTTGTAGTAGCGGCGGCGGAACAGGGTTGCCGATTCATTCAACATGGCCGACTGAAGGGCGCCAAGGTATGGAGGAAGTCCATAGATTTCCTGATGAATGTCAGGCTCGCGCAGCTGGAAAAGATCGTTGCGCGGGAATTCATGCGGGCTCTGCAGGTCAGTGACAAAGAAGAAGCGGCCAGCCTCAAGGCCGCGCCGGGTGTACTTGCCAAGCGCGTGGCGCAGTTCCAGCAGATCGCCCAGCCGGTTACGGCGGCGCTCCAAATAGGCATTGCCCAGCACCATGTAATCCAGCGCAAAGCCGCTGAACGCCTCCGCACTGAGGGCTGGTGAGGGAATGAATGTGCTGGCCAGCACATTGATCTTGAAACGCAAGGCGGATTCGTGGTGCGCACCCACGCGCAGCAGGCGGGCCAGGGCGGACAGGCTAACGGGTGGTTCGTACCAGTCACCAGACTGCAGGCATTCCGCGTACTCCAGCAGCGCAGAACGCCCGCCGATGACTGGCTCAGGGTCTCCGAGGTCAAACGCAAAGGACTGAGCGGGGGCCGTGGAAATTGGCGCAGGCGGGGCGGCTGCAGCGGTGGTGTGTTGCGCTTGAGCCTGCGCGCGGCGGTTTCGTTTCGTCATGGTCAGTCAGAGATAACAAAGAAGGATTGGCCCTGCGGTGTGGCCAGGTCGGTGCCTGTTTCCAAGGGCTCATTGCTGAGCGCATTCAGAAGGGCCCACGCAAGATCGGAGTGGCCGGTTTCCTGACTTCGGCCGGCTGCATAGGTGACATTGCGTCCACTGGCTGTCAGCTCGCGCTTGATGGCCATCAGGCTGGCGGCAAGGTCTTTGTTCGCGGCGTCGAACTCAAGCCGGCCTGACTTGATGACCTGTAGTGCCTTGAGCACCAGCATGGTTTTGCGTTCCACGCTGTAGTTAAGTCCTCGCACTGAGGGGAAGAACTTCTGGACAAGTTGGTAAACGCCTTCGCCCATGCCAGTGGTGTCTACCGTAATGGCGGTCACGTTGTATTTTTCGGTGATCGCTTTGATGGCCTTCGCCTGGGCCTCGTAGTCCATTCCCTTGAACTGCTCTTGGTGCAGCACTCTGAGCACGCCACCTGGACGTGTGGGTGGTGCCAGCACCACCAAGCCGGCTGCGTCACCCGTGTGGCTTGGGTCATAGCCAACCCACACCGGCAACCATCCATAGGGCCGCTGGCTGAATTGCTTGAAATCGCTCCACAGTTCCCAGCTGTCCACCATGCAGCCCTGCAGCATCGAGAGCGGGAACACAGAGAACGAATCATCGACAAACCCGCACATCAGCAGATTGGCGAACTCCGCGTCGGAATACTCCAGCTTCAACTCTTCAAGGTCGAACAGGTCACAGCCGCCCGCGAACGCATCCATGATCGTGACGATGTTGCGCCACACCCGATCCTCGCCAGTGAAGCCACCAGCCAGGCGCGCGTGGGTCAAGTCCACTTCAATCTTGGTCTTCTTCTTGACGCGCAGGCCCGACCAGAACGCATACGCCGCATGCTGAATGCTGCTGGGCGTGCTGAAGTACGTCTTGCGCCACTTCTTGTGCATGGCCATGCCGCTGGCCACCTTGTTAAGGCGCTCAAAGTCCTGAGTCCAAAAGAACTCGTCAAAGTAGAAGTTGCCGTGATAGCCCTGGGCCGTGCGTGCATTGCTGCCCAGAAAGTACAGCGTTGCGCCATTGGCCAAAACGATGGGATCGCCCTTCAGCTCCACGCCAGTGACCTCATGCACAAACGCGCAGATGTACTGTTTGAAGATGTGGGCCTGAGCCTTGCTGGCAGACAGGAAAATCTGATTCCGCCCAGTCTCCAGCGCATCAATCAGCGCCTCGCGCGCAAAGTACCAAGTGGCGCCAATCTGACGAGACTTGAGGATGGCCCGCGTGCGCTGCTGGCTGTTCTGCCACCAGCCAAGCTGGTACTTAAAAAGCGAATCAAGGAAAGCGCTTTTCAGCTGCTCTACCTGTTCCTCAGATAGATAGTTTTTGCCGCGCGCCTTCTTTGGCCCTGCGTTGCGCGCTTCTACCAGCACACAGGCATGGTGGACAAGGGCAGCTTCACCGTGGATGAAATCGAGCACCGGGGCACCCCCGACACGGTGGACATTCGCTGCCGCAGTGCCGAGCTGCGCAGCACCTTGCGCCAGCGTGCCAGCCAAAGCTGGCACGACACCACCCTGGGCCAGATCGTGCGGGACATTGCCGCCAAGAACAAATTGCAGGCCAAGGTGGACGAAAGCCTGGCCGCCAAGCCCGTGCAGCACATCGACCAGACCAACGAAAGCGACGTGCATTTCCTCACCCGCCTGGGCCGCCAGCACGATGCCGTGGCCACGGTCAAAAAAGGCCGCCTGGTGTTTCTGCCCATCGGCAGCACCAAGAACAGCAGCGGCAAGGAACTGGACGCCATCTTGCTGACCCGCAGTGACGGCGACCGCCACCGCTACCACAGCGCCGCCCGCGACAGCTACACGGGCGTGCGTGCGCACTGGCAAGACCCCCGCGCGGCAGAGAAGAAAGCCGCCATTGCCGGCACAGAAAAGAACCTCAAGACCCTGCGCGACAGCTACGCCAACGAAGACGCAGCCAAGGCCGCCGCAGAGGCAGAGCTGGGGCGCATCGGGCGCGGGGCCGCCACGCTGGAAATCACGCTGGCCATCGGTCAACCCGCATTGATGGTGCAGACCCCCGTCAACGTGCGCGGCTGGAAACCCGAGATCGACGGCACCGGCTGGCTGTGCAAAACCGTAGAACACAGCCTGGATGGAAACGGCCTTGCAACCCGGTTGGAGTTGGAGATTAAGGGGGCGAAGAACGACAAGGAAACCAAGGAAACGGACTGAACACCACCAGCCCAAGCGCAGACACCAAGCCCGCCACCGTGCGGGCTTTTTGCTGCCTGCGCAATATCAAGAATTTATTCGGACCGGGAAAATATATGCACCTCAAGAGCCCGGTGTGTACATTTAAATCTGCGCAGTGATCGGGAGAGCGAAGTGATGAACAGCTGCCAGGAACTTAAAGACTTGAACGTGGAGCAGGTGGCGAGGGCTATCGAGGCAGATGCGGGAGAAAGCCTGCCAGGATTGCGCGAAGCTCTGGCAGAAGCTAAGGCGGGCAGGGGGCGTGCTGAGTACACGTTCAATGCCGTAATAGGCGGCAAGGGCATTGCCCAGGAGCGGTGAGACCAGATTTTGATGTTGCCCCCGCAGGGTGGAGAGAATTGCTTTCGAAGCCCTGGTCACTCGAAATATTGCGAAGCGCTTATTTCAAAAACACATTCTCTCGATGGAAATTGAGGTAAGGCATATGCCTCTCAGCGAAGGGTGGGCATCCTGCCGCGCATGCCTCGGCAAGCCCCAGGCGCCTCAGATCGTTGGTATCTAGGCGCGGCGATACCAACACTCCACCAGCTTCTGTGAAGCTGATGAACCCTTTGTCAAACAAACGGTCCACGTGGGGTGCGAGCAGCAGGCCGTTGGCTCCATCCAGCCGTTCCGCGGCTGTGCTGCATGATCTCCATGGCTTGATGTGGCTTGCAATGAGCAATGCAGGTGTACTCACACGGGTTAGTCTGCACGACTGCTCCAGCGCGAATACACGGGAGCGAAATAGGCCCTGACCATTGCGTGCGAGGACAACCTGCTGTTTTGTTGTGGCATCCAGTCCGGGGTCTTGAATGACTTGGGTTGCAATGGAGTCTTCAATGCTGGCCAGTGCCTTGGTTGTGCTAGCTTGAAGCGCTGATTGAGGTGCTTCAGCCAGCATTTGCCCGGTCAGCTTTTCGAACAGGGCTGCGCTGATTTCTGCCAAATAGGCCTTTTGATTGCCGTTACCTGATTCCGGGTGGATCGGGGAATATTTGGCTGGAAGCAACGGAGCCAGTTCCTCAATGATTTGCTTTGGGCTGATGGCTGCCGGCAGCTCTTCCCATGCCACGGGCAGGAGCCAACCACTGTCGCTCCAATAGTCGCCAACCGCGCCGAAACTATCGGGCTTGGGGGCCGGGCTGGCGAAATCGGCTACTCGGCCAAGATGCCGAATGATGCCGCCTGAGAACGACAACACCGCATCACCTGGCGCGGCGATTCTCATGTTGTCGTAAAACTGGCTGCGGGCGCCGCTGGCTTCACGCACGGGAGACCACAGGTAGCCGCCTCCCAGCTCTTGCCTCGATGTCTGCTTGTGATTCACCCACCAATATCGCATCACGAATCCCGTTTTTTCTAGTCTGTGCACACGTGTGCACAAAAAGTGCCAAACAATTTCACTTCAAATTTGATAGCGTAGTACACTTGCCCAGCGGGTCATTGACTGATATTTCGCTGTTTTCTTGGGCTGCTACGCACCCCGATTGAGTTTTACACTCACAACACCCTAATGCCCTCAGATATGAAAGCTGTATCACTATTTTCCGGTTGCGGCGGCTCTGACGCTGGAGTTCTTGCTACAGGATTCGAAGTGGTCATGGCCAACGATATCCTGCCGTATGCACGTGACGTGTACTTGGCCAACCACCCAGAGACCGACTATGTGGTCAAAGATGTGTCCAAGATCGAGCACTTCCCCAAAGCCGACCTCTTGGTGGGCTGCTACCCCTGTCAAGGCTTCAGCCAGGGTGGTGTGCGCAAGCCTGAAGCAAAGATCAACACGCTGTACTTAGAGTTTGCCCGGGCGCTCGGCCTCATCAAGCCCAAAGCGTTCATTGTCGAGAATGTCTCTGGCATGGTGCGTAACAACTTCAGGCACTTGCTGGAAGACCAATTTAAGGTTTTTACCGAAGCTGGCTACAAGGTTAAGGCGGAGGTGCTCAACGCTGCGCATTTCGGCGTTGCTCAAGAGCGTAGGCGCATTTTCATTGTCGGCATTCGGAACGACATTGATGTGGAGTACCAGTTCCCCCTACGGACGCACGGTGAAGGTTTTGAGAACCCCGCGGTGACTATCCGTGATGCCATCGGAGATCTGCCCGAGTGGCCAGAAGGCGAGTTCTACGCCAGAGAGTTTCACTGGTACTACATGTCGCGCGATCGCCGCAACGGATGGGATGAGGCATCCCGAACCATTGTGGCTAACCCTCGCCATATGCCGTTGCATCCCGTCAGCCCTAAGATGATCAAGGTGCAGCATAACGAATGGAAATTTGAGACGGATGCCCCTGCGCGACGTTTCACCTATCGTGAGGCGGCACGCATTCAAGGATTTGCGAAGAACTTCAAATTTCCAGACACAAACGCTGGAAGCTTGGACATGAAATACAAGGTGGCGGGAAATGCGGTACCTCCACCGTTGTTCGAAGCGGTTGCGCGAGCAATCCCGCAGGCAGTTTGGTACTAGACAGCATTACTTTTAAAAGCGAGGGCTTCGTCAACGATTTTGCTGGTTAACCCCCCAGTTTGAAGCAAATCGTAATCAGAGGCCAGCTTGATTAGACGGTACCTGTCAATAATAATGGCATTTGTCAAATCATTGCCTTGATGCCAATCTGTTGTATTGCCAGCATTGAATAGTAAATCCTGGGGCATGAAATAATAGGCTGTCCAGGGAACTGGACTCCTCAAATTTGCACCTAGTCTTGCGGGTGAGGCTTCCAATGTCTTCATGGTCCAGTCATCCGCAACACAGCCACATTGGGCCAATGCTGCAGGAATGCATATTCTCTCGTCGCCCATAGAATGCCACGCGACCAAATCCAATCCACCATCACCGGTATTTCTCTCACTATAGTAGTGGCGGGGTGCGGTAAATTCAGCTCTTATATCTTTCGCAAGCGCCGCCAGCTTTTCATAAAGCTTACCGGTGTATCTTGTAGAGCCCTTTGCGCCAAATCTGTGCACATTCCAGCCCTTTGGCATTAGAGATGAAAATATTTTTTCAGAAACTTCCTCAAATGGCTCTGTAAGGTCTGGCCACCGCTTCTTCGGAATCGTTCTGAGACTAGACGATAGGAGCAACTGGATGTACAGGCGTTGCGATTCGTCGAGGGTAGGCCGCAAACAAAGTTCTTGCCGGTCTTCACTTATCTCGAAAGGGTATGAAGCACCAAAGATTTTTTGTCTAAATTCCAGATGGGAAAACCACTCTGCGGCCTTCGCCTCATTTCTGACGCTGTTTCTCACGGGGGAAGCATCGGGCAACAAGTCTGCTTCGCTCTCGTCGTCACTCTCAATTCCATCGCCTGGCAGGTCGATATCCAGCAACGGATCATCGGAATCCGTAACCTCCCCATAGAGCTGAGCTGAATCATCCAAAACCTCTAGTACCTGTCCACGAGAGAAGCGCGCTTCACTGCTCAGCAAGCACCGTAGCTCAATAAAATCGCACCACTTATGACCATCAGCTTGGGTCGGCCTACTAATTCGGCCTGCGACTAAAGGCATTAGAGCTTTGTTAGGCTTTGTTTTGGGGACTCGCGTTGCTGTGACCATTAGTCTGCCTTTCGTGCAGTGGTCTTTTTGCTTTTGGCGACCTGCGAATTTCCAGAGGCAACCGATTCTTGGATCTCATTTAGCAAGGCTCGAGCCGCCTTGCTTATCTGCATGGCAAGTAACTCATGCTGCTCGGAAACTGAATTCGCTTTCCAAACCATACTCAATGCTGAATTGATTTTCAGATTGGCAACACGCAACAGATCAGCCAAAGCAACCTCAGGCCCTTTGCTCAATTCATATGCTTCGTTAAGCTGGCGATTAGCCTTGAGTTCTTTAACAGCGTCTGCCGAATTAACAATGGCAGCTAGCTTGCGAAGGTCGCGCGACTCACTAACAACGGGTTTTTGCTTATTGGTTGAGACAAAAAGCCAGTCAAAAAGGTCTTGTGTTGCCTTATCATCAATACCCTTCAGCCTTAAATCTGTTCGAGAATCAAGATTCAGATAATCGGTAATATTGGCATAGCTAAGTGCTGTGCTAAGAACAGAAAACTCGATATCATCCGGTGAAAGATCAAGACCAAAAAACTTGCTTTTCTCTGCACGATCATATATCGCCAGGGATGTAAGCATTTGACCGACGTAGTCTGATCTGCTACCGATTTCTTTGGCAAGCAACTTAAGCCCCTCATCAAGGGGCTTATTCTTGTAGGTTTCCCAAAGGCGGGCCGCATACCGAGCTTTTTGGAGAGCTCCCCATGCTTTCACCCCAGTAATATGACGGAAACCCAAATAGCGCAGAACTTCTTGCTCATTATCAAATATTAAGCATGGAACTTTTTGCGGGCGAAATTCAGCCTTCTCAATTGCTTCCGCAATATTTGTTCGCCCGCTGGGCGGTGTCAGCTCCCCGGAAAGAAGCTTCAGGGCAGCAAGACGCCGATTTCCTTCTACAACCTTAAACAAATCATCGCCGAATTCATCTTTTTCTTCCGCGCTGACAACCAAAAGCGGTTCACCAGGAAAAAATCCGTGATTTCCAATAGAGTCAACTATCTCTTGCAAACGCTCATCACGAATAAATCTTTCGAGTAACTTATCTGTCGGACCGCTTGCAATTTCCTTCGGGAAACGGGGGTTTTCCGAATCAAAAGTTAGCTGATGAACAGGCAGCGCTTCACTACGGGCGGCACTTTGGTTTGGGGCCTTTTTTTGGGTTGCCATGATGTGTCCTTGTTCGCGAGATGCGAGCATGAATCCAATGAATGTCGCTGAATCAATGCAACGGGTTGTCTAGAAACGCCGTCCGTTCCAACCATACACCACTCGCCCGCAGATGCGCACCGGCTGGCTGCCATCCAACACATCCACCGTGCGCACGCTGGGGTTGTCGCTGGTGATGACATGGGCGCCATCAATGCGGCGCGTCACACGCTTGATGAACAGCTGGCCATTGGCCTGCAGCACGTACACGCCGTCAATGTCGGCCACCTGGCAGTCGGTATCCACAATGGCGAAGTCGCCTGAATTCAGGGTGCCCTGCATGCTGTCGCCGTAGGCGTGCACCAGTTGCAGCGCCTCGGGCCGGGAGCGGGGCACGTTGAGCGCCAGCCAGTGGCGCGACACAGGAATCTCACCCATCAGCACGTCTTCGGTGATGAGGTCATTGCCCTTGCCCATGCTGCCGGTGGCGCTGAACAAGGGGATGCGGATGGTGTCTGCGTCTCCTGCCGGGGCTGGTGCTGGCCCTGTCAGAGCGCCTGTAGTGCGGCGGCCGGTGATGATGTAGTTCACGTCAAAACCCAGCCCCGCTGTGGCTGCATAGAACTCTGATTTTGGAGAGGCCTTTCCTGCCTCCCATCCATAGATGGTGCTCGCAGGCCATCCACCATGACTCTCGAAATCCGTAGCCTTCAAGTGGAGACGCTTCCGCTCCTCCTTCAGGCGGCTGCCTATTTCACGAGTCAAGCTCTCCATTTCTGGATTTAATTTCTCTTTTTTCGTAGTCATGCTTGATTCACTACGGATTTTCGTAGTACGATTCGGCGCACTAACAGGTAACGCCATCTAACACGATGGTACACGCGCCGAATTCGGCAGAAGGGGTGACCATGGCAGACAAGAAGTGGAACGGGTTTGAGGCCTGCAAGGCGCGACTCACGGATGCGCCGGCGGCAATCCAGAACGCCGGTGCGACCATCCCCGCCAGCCGGGCTACCGGGGAGCCGACGCGCTGGGTGATGCTGGCCCTACCCAGCAGAGCCGGGCAGTCCCTGAAATCAGTCTGGGCCGCCGTTCGTGGTGTAGACCCCTTCCAGGGCAGCGAAGGTGCGTTCAACGGCCTCCGGCGATCCCTTGAGAACCCACGTTTCTATGCCGCAGGCGTCGCAGAGGGCGGCGCCTGCCACTTCGATGCCAGCCATGCCTCGGGTGTCCATCGGGTGGATTTCCGTCAGCTCAGCCTTGCAGGTGTTGCATTTCACGCTGGGTGGAAGGTTAGCCCGCTCACGCGCCTGAGCTTGCGCGATCCGGTCTGACTGGTTTCCCCGTTTTTTGGCTTGTCCCATGGCGAGTTCTTTCATTAATACGTCATCTAGCGCGATGGTGCTCATCGCCACGCATGGCAGGCAGGAGGTTTTGGCAATGGCAGATCAAGACAAACGAACCACCAGGCTGACGACTCAGCCCGTGATGGCGGGGAGCCTGGTTTCTTTCTCCATCAACCAAGGGAAGGCCGAGTGCCCCGCCGATCTGGATGCATTCATTGACCTGTGTTCGGTCTTGTCCGGCGGCCTGTGCGAGCTGGTGCACAAGCAACTGCCCGGTGCGGTGGTGGTCATGGACGTTGCCGAGAACATCACCCTGGGGTTGGCCGCACAAGAGGTCTTTTCTCGGGTGAAGGCTATTCGCCAAAGTCCACCAATGGACGCTGGCGCGTCTCGCTCTGAGCCTGCTCCTGTTCGGCCTGGACCTCCCGTCGATGGATCTCATCAGCGATAGCCAGCAACGCGTCGTAGGCCGTCATGAATTCTTCCTCTATGAAGAATGAAAGCCTGCTGTTGCTTTGTGCTGCAGCCCCGCCAACCACCGTTGCTGCGGCTTGAAACACAGGCCAGTTCACCTTGTCCATTTGATTCCCTCTCTTTCGTTGATTCACATGAATTCCCGCGTGCAATGGCCAGCGCGTCACCCAGCACCTGCTGGCCGCTGACCGCGATGCAGCAACGCGCCAGGCGTTTGACCTGGCAGAGCGCCTGGCCGGTAGCTGCTGCGGCTTTGGTATTGCCCCCGTGCACAAGGGGAACCAATGCAGCTGAGCCTGGTTGCCCCTGATCTCGATTTGCTGCCGCCAGTGCAGACGCCAGCGGAGCCGCAAGAGCCAAAGCCAGCGGCTGGTGATGTGCTCGATCAGCTCATGAAGCTGCGGGACGAAGCGCTGCAAAGGGCTAGCAAGGGGCGTTACTACGATGCCGCTTCGCGGGAGTGGCAGAAGCTGCCGGTGATGTGGCGCGTTGCGCTGCTGATGCTTGCGGGCATCGGTGCGGATGTTGAGCACCTGTACACGCTGGCTGAGCGCAATTGGCAGGAACTGCCCCCGCCAGAGCGCGAGGAACTGCGCGCCGTGGTGCGCGATGCCAAAAGGCACCTAGGCGGCCTGACTGCCCTGGCTGCGCGGGTGTAAGCATGCCCACGATTCCACGCAAGCTGCCCAACTCCAGCCTGGAAGACTGGAACAAGAACAAGCCCACGCCGCACATGGCGCGGCAGCATCTTGAGCGGGTCATCCGGTGCGCCCCCGCAAGCTGGCAGGCTGCGGTGCGCGAGCGCCTTGCGCCTGTGGCGCCGCCCATGCTGGCAGTGAACAAGACGGATCGGGAATGGCTGCAAGAGCCGCCCGAGTGGGCGCAGGCGTGGGACATGCTGCAGGCCATTGCCCAGTACGAAGACCGCTTTGGCGCTGCTTCGCTGTGGAATCTGGATGACTTCGCCATCTGCGAGATGGCCAAGAAGCTGGCAGGCGAGGCCGACGAACTGGACGCGCTGGCCATTGGCCAGGGTGCCAGCCTGGCTGAGCGGGTGGACTCCATCCGGCTGCTTGTGCGTTGCGTGGGGCTTGTCGAGGACAAACCGATCAAGGGCGAGCCCGCCATAAAGCGGGCACAGGACGCCGCATGGTGGCGCAAGCGCCTGCGCGTGCACGTGGCGCGCGTGTCGGAGGGCGGCAATATTGGCATGTGCCGAGTGCACAAGGGGCTGGGCGGCTATGTCAGCCATGATGGGCTGGCCCGCCGCCAAGCGCAGGTGAAGCGCAACGCCGAGGCGCTGGGCCGCACGCTGTTTCGCAATGAGGCCGGCCAGGTCTACACGCTGCGCGAGCTGGCCGAACTGGGCACAGCTAACCCCATCGTGCGCGGTGGCGAGCTGATGACGCGGATCAGAGGCGCGGAGGAATACGCGGATGCCCGAGGGCATGTGGGCCTGTTCCTCACCTTGACGCTGCCAAGCAAGTTCCACCCGGTGAAGCTGGGAAGCGGTGGCCGCCCGGTGCCCAACAAGAAGTATTCAGGCGCAACGCCGCGCGATGGCCAGCTGTGGCTGCGCGAAATGTGGGCCAAGACGCGCGCAGCGCTGGCGCGCAAGGGCGTGAAGATGTACGGCCTGCGTGTGGCCGAGCCGCACCACGACGCCACACCGCACTGGCACGCGCTGATCTGGGCCGAGGACGAAGCCGGGGCGCTGGCCATTGAAGAAAAGGTGCGCCATTACTGGCTGAGCGAAGACGGCGACGAACGCGGCGCGCAGGAAAACCGCGTGAACATCAAACGCATGGTGAAGGGCGGCGCCGCTGGCTATGTGGCGAAGTACATCGCCAAGAGCGTGGGTCACCTCGCCCTGGCTGAGCACCAAGACGTGGTGGAAGGTCAGCAGATCGCTATGGACTTTGGCGCTACCGACGCACGCGACGTGAAGGAATCGGGCGCAGGCCACCGCCGCGTGGACGCCTGGGCCGCGCACTGGGGAATCCGCCAGTTTCAAACCATCGGCATGCCCAGCGTTACGGTGTGGCGAGAGCTGCGCCGTGTGTCTGGTGACCAGCTGGAGCTGTTCGCGCAGGAAGGTGACCGGGCAACCGTGCGCGCTTTTCATGCCTGCCACCGGAATGGCGAGATTCGTGCGGACTGGCGCATCTTTATGGAAGCCATGGGCGGCCACGCCCTGCCACGCAAGCAGTGGCATTTGCGCACAGCGCACCGCACGCCAGAGGCTGGCCAGGTCAACAAATACGGCGAGGACGTGACTGTGGGCCGCATCGTGGGCCTGCAGCCACAGCAGGGGCGCATGTGCGGGCGCTGGCTGGTGAGCCGCCGCATTGCCTGGGCGCCCGTGGTGGATGAGGTTGCCATTGCCGCACATGCGGCGGATTCCGAAGCTGCAGCAGGCCAAGGGCAGAGCGATGGCAAGGCCACGGCCCGCGCGGCTTTGCCGCGCCCTTGGACTGGTTTCAATAACTGTACGGCCCGCATCACGCGGGAGCTGATTCGGGAGCTTGTACCCCCAAGCCCCCACTTCAAAGAGGACTGGTGCAAGCCTGAAATGGTGGCCCAGTTCCGCGCATTGCGCGCCATGCAGTCCACGGAGGCGTGGCACTGATGAAAAAACAAGCACCCAAGCACACCACCGCCACCGAGGCGCGCAGCGGCATGGCCGAAACGGGCCACAAGCCCACCCCGCTGCAGGCCCAGGTGCTGCTGGCCGCGCGCCGCCGCTGCGACGACATGGGCGACAGCAAGGCCGCACGCGACCAGATGAAACGCGAAGTGCTGGAGACACCAGCCGAGCTGCTGCCCGACCTGCTGGCCGCGCTGGCCACTGTGCGCATCACGCGCGCCGATCTTTTCCAACTGACCACTACCAACCGAAAGGAGTGCAACCCATGAACGCCAAGCGAACCGAGCCGCGCGTGCATTGCTACCAGCGCCCGCTGCATGGCGGCTATGTGCCGCACGCGGCTACCACGCCAGAGCACCTGCGCGCCGTTTTTGAAGCCGAGCGCCAGCGCCTGGCCGATGCCGCCAAGCCCCGCCGCAAGCGCCGCCAGCCCGCCGCGCCGGCTGTCCACCCCGCCCAGGCCCAGCTGCAGCTGGTGGCCTGAAGTCGTCGCAACCCGAGAAAGCAAGAGCATGCAGAACCAACAAACCTACATCGAAAAGTATCTGGCCAAGGGCGCACAGCCTGGCGTGCCAGTCCACCACATCCAACGCTTGCACAGCTATCGCGCCACGCTGGTGCCGCATGGTGTTGATCTGTCGGACGTGGAAGACCTGGCAGACGCCAAGCTGCTGCCCACCATTCGCCTGAAGGCCGCGAACGCAGAGCAGGCAGAGGTCAGCGCGCACATCACCACCGGCAAAAACGTGTTGCGCGTGGAGCGCATCGAAGCACGGGCGGAGGCTTGAGCCATGACGAAGCCAAAGAACGCAGCCGGCCTGGCACATCCCGTGGCCCCATCCCGCTGGGCTCAGATCAGGCAAGCGGAGCGCGTGGACTACAGCACCGCGCAGCCCATCAGCATGAATTGGAAGACGGGCAACCCGTACACCTGCCCCGAGCTGCAGCACCGCAGCGCGGCCAATCAACCGCCCAGCCTGGTGATGGGCCAGCGCGTGGGCCGATAGGGAGGGGCGACATGCGGATTTACGTTGCAGGCCCGATGAGTGGCCACCCTGACCTGAACTTTCCGGCGTTCCACGCTGCAGCAGCAGAACTGCGCGCGCAAGGTCATCACGTAGAGAACCCGGCCGAAATCAACGCCGACCCCAAGACGCAGTGGCTGGACTGCATGCGCATGGACATTGCGCGGCTGGTGACCTGCGATGCCGTGTACCTGCTGCCGGGCTGGGAGAAGTCGCGCGGTGCGAAGGTGGAGCACGGCCTGGCGGTGGGCCTGGGATTTCAAGTCATACACGCACAGGAGGGCTGACCCATGGGCCAGATCATTTTGAACAAGGCCCAGCTGTTGGAGGAGCTGGACATTGTGGAAAACACGCTGCGGGCCCTAATCGAGTCGAAAGGGTTTCCACCGCCTCGGAAGATGGGCGCGAAGCTATTTTGGCTGGTGGCTGAGGTGGTGGCCTGGCTGCAGGGGTGCCCAAATGCATGGGTCGTGAATGTTGGACCGGAGCCAGATTAACATCGCAACACACTGGCCGCTGTCGGCCAGAAGCGGCCATCAGTAAATGGAGGTGGCAACAATGGCGAGCCAAGATCCAGGGCCTTCTTGGGCAATCACGTCTCGGCACCTGATTGCAAGTAAGGGTCACCTTCCGTCTTCACTCCCCAATGAGGCGTTAGACGCTCTTCAGCAGATGGATGAGTTCCTAAGTCACAACGAACTCGAGTTGGCGCTGGAAGAAGCTGAGTTCCTCGGCAACCTTTGCCATTCCCCTCCAGCCTTTTGGGCAGAACTCCAGCTGGCGGCAGAAAACATGGGATTGAGCGAAGCATCATCACGTTTCGCGGCTCGCCTGTAATCAGGCCTCGCATCCCCAAACTAGGCAAGGACTGCTCAGGGCCCTGAGCCGCCAACCAGCTAGAAGCTCCAAAGCCGTCACTCAGGCAGGCCGCAGCTGCAAGGCCAAGGAGTCCAACGGGCTGGCGGTTCCTGCGGCAGCGACTTTCAGGACATGGGTATAGATCATCGTCGTACTCACATCCGAGTGCCCCAGCAACTCCTGCACCGTGCGAATGTCGGTGCCCGACTGCAACAAGTGCGTGGCGAAGCTGTGGCGCAAGGTGTGCACAGAAACGGGTTTGCAAATGCCCGCCTGTGCCACAGCCTTCTTCAGTGCGCGCTGCAATCGCTCCTCATAGACGTGATGCCGCCGCCAAACACCCGTGCGAGGGTCCACCGACAGGGACGAAGCGGGGAACACCCAGAACCATCCCCAGCGCTGCCCCACGCCGGGGTATTTGGTCTCCAATGCATGCGGAACGTCCACGCCACCGCACTGCGCTTGCCGGTCTTGCTCCCACAGCGCGCGTGCAGCCAGCACCTGTTGGCGCAGCTCGGCTGCCAGGCTGCGCGGCAGCATCACAACCCGATCCTTGTCGCCCTTGGCTTGCCGTACCACGACCACCCCACGGTCAAAATCTACGTCCTTGACCCGCAAGCGCAGGCCTTCCATCAGCCGCATGCCGGTACCGTACAGCAGTCGGGCCAGCAAGGCTATATCGGTCGGCAGCGCCAATAGCAGAGCAGCCACCTCATCTACCGTCAAAACCGAAGGAATGCGCTTGGGCGTGCGCGGGCGCTGCACGCCATCGAGCCATGGCAGGTCCATGCCCAACACCTCGCGGTAGAGGAATAGCAGTGCACTCAACGCTTGGTTGTGTGTGGCAGCCGCCACCCGCCGCTCGTTAGCCAACATGGCTAGAAAACCTTCGATTTCTAGCTGCCCCATGTCTCGTGGATGCCGCAAGCCGTGCCATTTCACGAACATGCGCACCCACTGCACGTATGCCTGTTCGGTGCGCAGGCTATAGTGCTTGTAACGAATTCGCTCACGGACCTGGTCCAGCAACCGTGTGGCGCGCAACACAGGAGGGGAGGCGGGTTTCATGGCTGAATTTAGTACTGTTTTTTTGTACAGCATACGCGCCGTCAAGCTAGGCTACAAGCCCTTTTCCGCGTTTTTTTCGCGCCAATTTAGACCGCAAGCGCCAGATATGGTCTGCGGCTTGGTGCGGTCTACATTACGTTGGGCCTAAAGAGAAATGCAGCTCTGTCATGAATATGTCTATTCTTTTTGACCCTGAGCCAATTCAATGGGGCTTAAGGGGTGACCCTTATCTCTGGCGGGAAATGGCAGAGCAATTTCAAGGCATTCCCCTTCCTGAGTCATCCCACGAATTGTCGTCTTTGCTTGAGGAAACCTTTCTAAAGCTCACTGGCTACCCCGTGTCGCATCAGAAACACTTCAGAGTAGAACGGCACGCTCATGGCGGAATGTCCTCAGGCGGCATAGCAACAGAGTTCTGGCGTGAGCGTGGCATTCCGTTGCTACTATCTAGGTTCGCGGCCCAACAAGGCGTTCAACGCGACGGCTTCGCCGCGCGTTAACTTAGGCGTTGAGCGTCCGCTTCCATTCGCTTCCACCGGCTGCTCCTGGCCGGTTGCAGCCGGACGAAATAGCCGCTGCGTTCTTCACTTTGCTGGGTTGATTCGCAGCCCTACTAACTTTTGCAGCTCCGGATTGGGCATGCATAGTCAGCCCATTCTTGCATGATGGCAGCGCGTTTTTCAAGCATGTCACCACGCCGGTAAGCCGCCTCTGTCTTCGTGTCGATGGTATGGGCCAGGCATAGCTCCACGGCATCGCGCGGGTGATGCGTCATTTCGCCCGCCCAGTCTCTAAATGTGGATCGGAAACCGTGCGGGACCGCGCCGAGCTGGTGCCTGCGCATGAGCGCCAGCAGCGCCATATCTGAAAGCTGGCCTTTGCGGTTGCTGGGGAAAACATGCTCCACCAGTTCCTCCCGCGTGGCGTGCTGCGTGCGCAGAAGCGCTACCGCCTGGCGAGACAAGGGCACGCGATGTTCCTTGTTGGCTTTCATCCGTTCGGCGGGAATGACCCACAGTGCTGACTCCAAGTCGATTTCACTCCACACCATGCCGCGCACCTCACCCGAGCGGGCGGCGGTCAGAATCAGGAAACACAGAGCGCGGGCGCTCTGCCCATCAATTGAGGCAATCTTCTGATAAGCGGCGGGCAGTTCAGCCACTGGCACCGCTGCGCGGTGCTTCACCGGCGCCACCTTGTCGGGGTTGGCCAGGATGTGCTCAAGCTGGCCACGCCAGCGCGCAGGGTTGGGGCCGGTGCGGTGCCCGTGGGCGGTGGCCCAATCCAGAATCTGTTCAATGCGCCCACGCACTCGCGTTGCCGTTTCGGTTTTGGTCTTCCAGATGGGCGACAAGGCCCGCAGGACGTGGGATTGGTCAACATCCGACACGGCCACTTGGCCAAAGTGCGGGGAAACATAAGCGGCAAGGGTGTTGCGCCACTGCTGGGCGTGCTTGGCGTTGCGCCAGGTGCTTTCATGCTCTGTGATGAAGGCATCGGCGGCTTTGTCAAACTCCAGCCGCAGTGCGTTTGCCAGCCTCGCGGCTTCGCGTTCGTCTGCTCGCGCCTTCAATGGGTCAATGCCGGAATCACGCAGGGCGATGGCTTGGCGGGCTGCGTCCCGCGCAGCGGCCAGACTGACGGCTGGATAACTCCCAAGACCCATGCGGCGCCTCTGGTGCATGAATCGGTAGCGGAACACCCACACGCGGGAACCACCAATGATCTGCAGCTGAAGCCCAGGGGCACCGCCAACGGCGTACACGCCGTCTTCGCGCAACCGCGACACCTCAAGGGCCGTTTTCTCCAAAATTCGCTTGGGCATCAGAATCTATAGGCCCATCTATGGGCCATAAAAATTTGAATTGAGCATGAAAAACGATTGGGTGGCGTTTGCTTGAATACTGTATATAACACCATAATTTGCAGCGTAACACGTTGTTTTATATGGGTCAATTGCGTAGTGCAGGCGAAAAAAAAGCACCCTGTGTGGGGTGCTGTTTTTGCGTTCTGGCGGAGACTGTGAGATTCGAACTCACGGACGGTTGCCCGTCGGCAGTTTTCAAGACTGCTGGTTTAAACCACTCACCCAAGTCTCCGGGTTTGGAAGCTGCGTATTCTAGCTGCTGGCGCGGGCGGTTTTGGTGAGCATGCCGCGCGTCTCGATGAACTGGATGACTTCGGCCAGGCCGTCCTGGGTTTTGAGGTTGGTCATGGCGAAGGGTTTGAGGCCTTGGGCGTTGGTGCGCATGCGGGTGGTGTCGGCGCGCATCACATCCAGGTTGGCGCCCACGTGGGGGGCCAGGTCGGTCTTGTTGATGACGAACAGGTCGCTTTTGGTGATGCCGGGGCCGCCCTTGCGGGGGATTTTTTCGCCGGCGGCCACGTCGATGACGTAGATGGTGAGGTCGCTCAGTTCGGGGCTGAAGGTGGCGGCCAGGTTGTCGCCGCCGCTTTCGACGAACACGATGTCGGCGTTGGGGAACTCGCCCAGCATGCGGTCGATGGCTTCGAGGTTGATGGAGCAGTCTTCGCGGATGGCGGTGTGGGGGCAGCCGCCGGTTTCCACGCCCAGGATGCGCTCTGCGGGCAGGGCACCGCTCACCGTGAGCAGGCGCTGGTCTTCCTTGGTGTAGATGTCGTTGGTGATGGCGATGAGGTCGTAGTCATCGCGCATGGCCTTGCACAGCATTTCCAGCAGCGTGGTCTTGCCGGAGCCTACGGGGCCGCCGATGCCCACGCGAAGGGGGGCAGGTTTTTGGTACGGTTTGGGATGTGGTGCAGTGCGGTGGTCATGGTGTCGGTGATGACGTAATTTGCTATTAAATGGATAGCTGCTTGCGCTTGCATTGCTTGCGCTAGGAGCGAAAAAGTCTTGAATATTGCACTTCATGCTGGGCGCTCAGGATGGCCAGCATGGGCGAAAAAGCCTGGCGCTCGCTGTCCATCAGGTGCGCTGCGTGGTCTGCGGCGGGCGGAATGGCGTCTGCCAGCCGGGCCAGGATGCGCTGGCCTGCGCTTTGGCCCAACTGCATGGACTTGAGTGCGGCCTGCACCATGTTCTCTGCCCAGCCAAAGGCGTAGGCCAGCAGCACTTCGCGCACCGGGGCTTGGGTGACGGATGCGGCCAGCGCAAACGCCACGGGGTAGGTGGGGGGCAAGGCGGCCAAGTGGCGCACGGCGGGCATCAGGGCCTCATCGCCCTGGTGCTGGTTGCGCAGCCAGTCGGCCATGGAGCGGCCCATTTGCTCGGTTTGCAGGCGCAGCTCGCTGGTTTCGCGGGTGTGCAGCACCCAGTCGTTGAGTTCGCGCACATGCGCCCAGTCTGCGCGCCGCCAGGCGCCTACGGCCTTGGCGATGAGGGCCATGTCGCCGCGCGCCTGGGTGATGTAGAGCTGGTCGAGCAGCCAGTCGCCCACGGCGGCTTCGCTGGCCAGGCCCGCGTTTTCAATGGCGCTTTCCAGCCCTTCGGAATACGAGAACCCGCCCACAGGCAGCGCGGGGGAGGCGAGCCACATCAGCTGCAAAAAGCTGGCGGCGGGCAGGGGGGCGGGGCGGTCGATGCGCATGGTGGCGGTTGGTCAGCCCGGTTGCAGGGTGTGTGGGCGCAGGTGCGGCATGCAGCACGCCCGGGCTTCGACAGGCTCTGCCCGAGCGGATGGGGCGGGCGCCCGGGCTTCGACGGGCTCAGCCCGAGCGGTGAGGGATTTGCGTTGCAGGCGGCCCATCGCCATCTCAGTGGTCGTGGTTGCAGTGGGGGCCGTGCACATGCCCTTGGGCGACCACCGGGATGGACACGGTGCGCCCACGGGTGGGGGCTGCGGTGGTTGCAGCGGGAGGGCTTGCATGGCTGTGGTCGTGGCTATGCCCATGGTCGTGCGAATGGGCATCGGGGTGGTCGTGGTCATGACCGTGCTCATGTCCGTGCCCATGCCCATGCCCCCCATGGTGGTGCCCGCCGCCATGGCCTGCAGCGTAAGCACCGCCTTCGGGCTCAAACGGCAGGCTTTGCTCGGTCACGATGAGGTGCATGGCGCGCAGCATGTCGGCCAGCACATGGTCGGGCTCGATCTTGAGGTGGTCGGGCTGCAGCTCAATGGGCACATGGCGGTTGCCCAGGTGGTAGGCGGCGCGGGTCAGGTCAAACGGGGTGCCGTGGTGTTGGCAGTGGGTGATGACCAGCACCGGCTGCGGCGCTGCGATCACGCGGACCATGGAGCCGTCTTCGGCCACCAGCACATCGCCGCCGCGCACCAGGGTGCCACGGGGCAGGAAGATGCCCAGCTCGCGCCCGGCCGAGTCGGTGGCGGCGAAGCGGCTTTTTTGGCGCACGTCCCAGTCGAGCTCGACGGTGGAGGCGCGCTTGAGCAGCACGGGGGCCAGGCCGTGGCCTTGGGAGAGGATTTTGGAAACCTGGATCATGGTGACGAAGTAAGTAGAAGCCAGCCCGCACGGTGGGGCAAAGCTGCATTGTGGCGCTACAGCGCTCTTGTCATGAAGCGGCTGTGCGGGTCTGGGCGATAGCTGCCAAACGGTGCGCAGTCGGCAAAGCCATAGCGCAGGTACAGCTGCCAGGCCGGTTCAAAAAACGGCTGGCTGCCCGTCTCCAGGCTGATGCGCTGGTAGCCCAGGTCCACGGCCTGGCCCAGGATGTGTTCCAGCACGGCCCGGCCCACGCCCTGGCCGCGCACCGATGCCGCCGTGCGCATAGACTTCAACTCGGCATGTCCGTCTTCTAGGTGCTTGAGTGCCCCTGTGCCCACCAGCCGGCCCGGGGCGTCGGCAGCGTCGTCTGGCCGCCAGGCGGTCCAGAAGCGGATTTCGGGCTGGCGCAGCCGGGCCATGTCCAGTGCGTGCACGCTTTCGGGGGGCGAGGTGGCGCGCATGTCTTGCAGGTGCTCCTCCATGAATTGCTCGATGCGAGGGTCGCGCAGGTCGTCCAGGCGGATCTGTAGCGTGGGGGCGCTGGTCGTCATCCTGCGGCCTCAGAACAAAAAGTACCGCTGCGCCATGGGCAGCACGGTGGCAGGCTCGCAGGTGAGCAACTGGCCATCGGCGCGCACCGAATAAGTCTGCGCGTCCACTTCCATCTTGGGCGTGTAGCTGTTGTGCACCATGTCGCGCTTGCGGATGCCACGGATGTTGCGCACTGCGCTCAAGGTTTTGCGCAGGCCAAAGCGCTCGCCAATGCCAGCGTTCAAACCAGCCTGCGACACGAAGGTGAGCGAGGTCTTGGCAATGGCCCCGCCGAACGCGCCGAACATGGGGCGGTAGTGCACGGGCTGGGGCGTGGGGATGGAGGCGTTTGGGTCGCCCATGGCGGCCATGGCGATGAGCCCGCCTTTCAAGATGAGCGCAGGCTTCACGCCAAAGAACGCAGGCTTCCAGATCACGAGGTCGGCCCATTTGCCGACTTCGAGCGACCCCACCTCATGGGCAATGCCGTGCGCAATGGCGGGGTTGATCGTGTACTTGGCCACGTAGCGCTTGATGCGGAAGTTGTCGTTGCGCTGCAGGATTTCGGCCAGCTCATCGCGGCCCGCAGTGGGGGGCAGCCAGCCGCGCTGCACCTTCATCTTGTGCGCGGTCTGCCAGGTGCGCAGGATGACTTCGCCCACGCGGCCCATGGCCTGGCTGTCGCTGGACATCATGCTGATGGCGCCCAGGTCGTGCAGGATGTCTTCGGCAGCGATGGTCTCCTTGCGGATGCGGCTTTCGGCAAAGGCCAGGTCTTCGGCAATGCTCGCATCGAGGTGGTGGCACACCATGAGCATGTCCACATGCTCGTCCAGCGTGTTGTGCGTGTACGGCATGGTGGGGTTGGTGGACGATGGCAAGAAGTTGTCCTCGCCCACCACGCGCAGGATGTCGGGGGCGTGCCCGCCGCCCGCGCCTTCGGTGTGGAAGGCGCAGATGCCGCGCCCACCCACGGCGGCGATGGTGTTCTCCACAAAGCCCGATTCGTTGAGCGTGTCGCTGTGGATGGCGACCTGCGTGTCGGTGGCTTCGGCCACGTCCAGGCAGTTGCTGATGGCTGCCGGCGTGGTGCCCCAGTCTTCGTGGAGCTTGAGGCCAATGGCGCCCGCGTTGATCTGCTCGTGCAGCGCATCGGGCAGGCTGGCGTTGCCTTTGCCCAAAAAGCCCAGGTTCATGGGGAAGGCATCGGCCGCTTGCAGCATGCGCTCCAGATTGAAGGGGCCGGACGTGCAGGTGGTGGCCAGCGTGCCCGTGGCGGGGCCGGTGCCGCCGCCCAGCATGGTGGTCACGCCGCTGGCCAGGGCCTCTTCGATCTGCTGCGGGCAGATGAAGTGGATGTGGCTGTCGATGCCGCCTGCGGTGACGATGCTGCCCTCGCAGCTGATGACCTCGGTGCCAGGGCCGATGATGATGTCTACGCCGGGTTGTGTGTCGGGGTTGCCTGCCTTGCCGATGGCGGCGATGCGGCCTGCCTTGAGGCCAATGTCGGCCTTGAAGATGCCGGTGTGGTCAATGACGAGGGCGTTGGTCAGCACCGTATCCACCGCACCTTGTGCATTGGTGCGCTGGCTTTGCGCCATGCCGTCGCGGATGGTTTTGCCGCCGCCAAACTTCACTTCTTCGCCATAGCTGCCTGCGCGCAGGGTGTAGTCGGCCTCGACTTCGAGAAGGAGTTCGGTGTCGGCCAGGCGCACGCGGTCGCCCACGGTGGGGCCGAACATTTCGGCGTAGGCGCGTCGTCCAATGGTTGCCATGGGGGGTGCTCCGCAAGAACTGAGTACTATACTTTTGATAGCTTCTAGCGCTTATCTATCAAGCGCTAGAGGCTGTTTTTGCTTGAAATTTCTAGAGCGCGCCGTGTGTCAGGCCCTGAAAGCCAAACACCTTGCGCTCACCCGCGTAGTCCACCAGCTCCACGGTGCGCTCCTGGCCGGGCTCAAAGCGCACGGCGGTGCCGGACGCAATGTTCAGCCGCATGCCGCGCGCGGCGGCGCGGTCAAAGCCCAGGGCGTTGTTGGTTTCTGCAAAGTGGTAGTGCGAGCCGACCTGGATGGGGCGGTCGGCCATGTTGCGCACCACCAGAGTGAGGGTGCGGCGGCCGGTGTTGAGCAGGTGCTCGCCGGGTTCGGTGATGAGTTCGCCAGGGATCATGGGGGCTCCAGATCAAATGAAGGCTTAGGCCATTTGCGCCAGCAGCGCGCCACCCATCAGGGCCACGGCCACGCCAGCGGCGCGACTGATCCACACGGTGCGCTGGCGCAGTGCCCAGCCTGCCGCCAGCCCTGCGCCATGCAGCAGCACGGTGGCGGCCAGCATGCCTGCCAGGGTTTGCCAGGCGCTGCTGCTGCCTGCCAGCTCTACGCCATGGGCCACGCCATGGAACACAGCAAAAACGCCCGCGCCCAGCGCGGCCACGATGCCCGGCACGCGCAGGCGGGATACGACGAGCAGGCCCGTGGCCAGCAGCGACGCCGCAATCATCGGCTCTACCGCAGGCACGGCCACGCCTTGCAAGCCCAGCACCGCCCCCGCCAGCAGCATGGCCGCAAAGCCCACGGGGCCCCACAGCAGTTCGCGACCGGCGCCGCGTGCGGCCAGCGCGCTCCACAGGCCCACGGCCACCATGGCGGCCAAGTGGTCCAGGCCGAACAAGGGGTGCACAAAGCCGCTGATGAAACCGCTGTGGCTGTGGGCTTCTACCCCTGTATGGGCGCTAGCGCTTATGGATAAAGCGCTGGCAGCTATCAAAAAGAGAGCGGATTTGGTGCGGGAGAGGTTCATGTGAAAGGACTCCTGAAAGTGAAAACTGGCGTGGTCTAGGCCAGCGGCCGCCGCGCAAGGGCCGCCCCGCCGCGCTGGCGGCGTCCCCCTCGGGGAAGGCGCCGAAGGCGACACAGGGGGGCTTCATAAAATCGGCTGGTGCACGGTGACCAGCTTGGTGCCGTCGGGAAAGGTGGCTTCGACCTGGATGTCCGGGATCATCTCGGCGATGCCATCCATCACGTCGGCGCGGGTCAGCACGGTACGGCCCTCGCTCATGAGTTGCGCCACGGTCTTGCCGTCGCGCGCGCCCTCCATCACGGCGGCACTGATCAGGGCCATGGCCTCGGGGTAGTTGAGCTTCAGGCCCCGGGCTTTGCGGCGCTCGGCCAGCAGGGCGGCGGTGAAGATCAATAGCTTGTCTTTTTCGCGAGGTGTCAGTTCCATGTCGTTTCACTCAATACTGGGGTCAATGGCTCGCCCGACCGCTTGAGCGGTCGAACGCGAGGTGTCAGTTCCATTTCGTTCCGCGTAGCCTGTCTACAGTGGGTCTCATGCGAGTGGGCATGTCGCGCACGATGCAAGGCCATTTCATGGTGCACTAGCGCCGATGAATGTGGCAAGTATGTGGATAGTGGCCAGCAAGCCCCGTGCCCGCAATACGCCGTTTGGCCCACGCGGACGCGGTATGTCGCGGGGCGTGCTGCCGTGGCATGGAACCTGCACCCTGGCTCACCCATGTCCACGCCCCCCGCAACCCCTGCCGATCCTGGCCAGCCACCGCAGCAGGTCGTCAAAGTCCGGCGCGACTACAACAGCTGGGTGGCCACCGAGACCATGGAGGACTATGCGCTGCGCTACGCCCCGCAGCGCTTTCGCAAGTGGTCGGAATGGCGTGTGGCCAACACCGCGTTTGGGGCGGCTTCGTTCCTGATCCTGGAGGCTGTGGGCGCCACGCTGCTGGTGCAGTACGGTTTCATCAATGCCTTCTGGGCCATCGTGGCCACGGGGCTCATCATCTTTTTGGCGGGGTTGCCCATCAGCGTGTATGCGGCGCGCTATGGGGTGGACATGGACCTGCTCACGCGTGGGGCGGGCTTTGGCTACATCGGCTCCACACTCACCTCGCTCATCTACGCCAGCTTCACCTTCATCTTCTTTGCGCTTGAAGCCGCCGTGATGGCCTACGCGCTGGAGCTGGCGCTCGACATTCCGCCGCGCTGGGGCTACCTGATTTGTGCGTTGGTGGTGATCCCGCTGGTCACGCATGGCGTGTCGGCCATCAGCCGCCTGCAGGTATGGACGCAGCCACTGTGGCTGGTGATGCTGGTGGTGCCGTTTGGGGTGGTGTTGATGCGCGATCCTGGTGCGTTTTCCGGAGTGGTGCACTACGGTGGTGAATCTGCACTGGGAAATCGCTTCCAATTGCCCATGTTTGGTGCAGCCCTCACGGTCGGCATTGCGCTCATCACCCAGATGGGGGAGCAGGCCGACTACCTGCGCTTCATGCCTGCGCCCGTGCCGGGCCAGCGCGGGCGCTGGTGGCTGGGCGTGCTGGTGGGTGGGCCGGGCTGGGTGGTGCTGGGCGTGCTCAAGATGCTGGGCGGGGCGCTGCTGGCGTACTTGGCGCTCACCCATATGGTGCCGGTAGAGCGCGCGGTAGACCCGAACCAGATGTACCTGGCGGCGTACGAGTACGTCTTTCCGAACTACGGCTGGGCGGTGGCGGCCACGGCGCTGTTTGTGGTGGTGTCGCAGCTCAAGATCAATGTGACCAATGCCTACGCCGGGTCGCTCGCGTGGTCCAACTTCTTCTCGCGCCTCACGCACAGCCATCCGGGGCGGGTGGTGTGGGTGGTGTTCAACACGCTCATCGCCTTCATGCTGATGGAGATGAACGTGTTCCGAGCCATGGGCGAGGTGCTGGGGCTGTACTCCAACATCGCCATCGCCTGGATCATGTCGGTGGTGGCCGACCTCGTCATCAACAAGCCGCTGGGCCTGTCGCCCAAGGGCATCGAGTTCAAGCGTGCGCACCTGTACGACATCAACCCGGTGGGCGTGGGGGCGATGGCGCTGGCATCTGTCGTCTCCATCAGCGCGCACCTGGGGCTGTTTGGCCCGCTGCCGCAGGCGTTCTCAGCGGTGATTGCGATGGCCGTGGCTTTTGTCACCGCGCCGCTCATTGCCTGGGCCACGGGCGGCAAGTACTACATTGCCCGCCAAAGCGAGCCGGTGGCCGTGCCCATGCACGGCCCGGTGCCCGGGACAAGGGCCAGCGATACGGTGGCCGATCTGGGCAGCTACCAGCGCTTGGCGGTGCAGCGCTGCGTGGTGTGCGAGCGCGAATACGAAGCCCCCGACATGGCCCAGTGCCCCGCCTACCGGGGCGCGATCTGCTCGCTGTGCTGCACGCTGGATGCGCGCTGTGGCGACCTGTGCAAGCCCCACGCCAGCATGGCGGTGCAATGGTCTGCCGCGTTGCGCTGGGTGCTGCCGCGGGCGGTGTGGCGCTACCTGGACACGGGCCTGGGGCACTTTTTGCTGCTGATGCTGGTGATTGCCCCGCTGCTGGCCGCCGTGATGGGGCTGCTGTACCACCAGGAGCTCAACACCATTGCCCAGGCCATGACGGACACCGATGTGCTGGCCGCGCCCGAGGTGGCCTTGCGCTCAGGCTTGCTCAAGGCGTACCTCGCGCTGCTGGTCATCTCGGGCATCGTGGCCTGGTGGCTGGTGCTGGCGCACAAAAGCCGCCAGGTGGCGCAAGAGGAATCGAACCGCCAAACGGGTCTGCTGGTGCGCGAAATTGAACTGCACCGCCAGACCGACGAGGCCCTGCAAACCGCCCGCAGTGTGGCCGAGCAAGCGCGCCAGCAGGCCGAAGATGCACGCGCCCTGGCCGACCAGGCCAACCAGGCCAAGAGCCGCTACATCAGCGCCATCAGCCACGAGATCCGCACACCGCTCAACTCCATCCTGGGCTATGCGCAGCTCATGGGCGAGGACCCCGCCGTGCCCGCGCACCGCAAGCAGGCGGTGCACGTCATCCGGCGCGGCGGCGAGCATCTGCTCTCGCTCATCGAGGGCACGCTGGACATCGCCCGCATCGAGTCGGGCAAGCTCACGCTCGATGTCGCCCCCATGCGCTTTGCCGATGGCCTGCACGAAATGGCGGGCCTGTTCGAGCTGCAGGCCGCAGCCAAGGGGCTGGCGTTTCAGTTCGATGTGCAGGGCGTGATCCCCGAGGTGGTGCGGGCCGACGACAAGCGCCTGCGGCAAATCCTCATCAACCTGCTGGGCAACGCCATCAAGTTCACCGCGCGCGGCACCGTCACGCTGCGGGTGCGCTACGCCCGCGAGATGGCCCGCATCGACGTGCAAGACACCGGGCCGGGGCTGACGCCGCAAGAGATCGAGCGCATTTTTGAGCCCTTCACCCGAGGGGGCTCGGCGGCCGGGGCCAGCGCCACGGGGGCCCCCGGCGCCGGGCTGGGCCTGACCATTGCCAAGATGCTCACCGCGCTGATGGGCGGCGAGCTGACGGTGACCAGCCAGCCCGGCGTGGGCTCGGTCTTTCACGTCAAACTCTTTTTGCCCGAGGTGCATGCCGACGCCCTGGGCAAGGCCGGGGCGGCTGCCTTGCCGCGCCCCGCCAGGGCCCGCACCGGCTACGTGGGCGAGCGCCGCCGCATTCTGGTGGTAGACAACGAAGAGCCCGACCGCGAGCTGCTGCGCCAGTTGCTGGAGCCCTTGGGCTTTGAGCTGCGCCAGGCCGCCAGCGGCCACGATGCGCTGGACCTGCTGGCCACCGGCTACCGGCCCCACGCCATCTTCATGGACCTGGCCATGCCCGGCATTGACGGGTGGGAGACCATTCGCCGCATCCGCGCGCAGGGCTGGGCTGAAGGGGCTGCAGAGGCTGCGGTGGGTGGCGAGGGCGGCACGGACAGGGAAGGCGCCTGCATCGCCGTGGTGTCGGCCAACGCGTTTGACAAGACGCTGGAGAACGACGCAGGCATCCGCCCTGAAGACTTCATCGTCAAGCCCGTGCGCCACACAGAGCTGCTGGACTGGCTGGAGCGCCGGCTGGAGCTGGTGTGGCTGGAGGCGCCCGCGGCTGCACCACAGCCCGCAACGTTGCCTGCCCCTGTCTCCGCCACCGCCCCGCAGTCCGTTGACGCGGCCCCGGTGGTGGCGCCTGCTGCGGCCCCGGGGCGGCCATCGCCTGTCCCCCCGCAGCCTTGTTGGGCGACCTGGCCCAGTCGGTATCCTTGGGCTACTACCGGGGCATCTTGAATGCCCTGGCCGATATCGAGCGCCAGCACCCCGAGCACGCGCCCTTTGTGCTGCACATGCGGCAATTGGCGCAGCAATTCCAATTCGATGCCATGGGCCAGATCCTGGAGCACACCCCACCATGAATGCGCCTTCCCCCGCATCCACCGCCCCCGTGACCCCAACAGGCATGCTTGACCGCACCGACAGCGATGTCGTGCTCATCGTGGACGACGTGCCCGACAACCTGGCCGTTCTGCACGACGCACTCGACGAATCGGGCTACACCGTGCTGGTGGCCATGCATGGTGAAGCTGCGCTGCAGCGTGCCGCACAGGCCCTGCCCGACATCGTGCTGCTCGACGCCATGATGCCCGGCATGGACGGCTTTGAAGTCGCCCGGCGCCTCAAAGCATCGCCCGCCACAGCACACATCCCCATCATCTTCATGACCGGCCTGACCGAGACCGAGCACCTGGTGGCCGCGCTGGAGGCAGGGGGCATCGACTACGTCACCAAACCCATCAAGCCCCGCGAGGTGATGGCCCGCATGCAGGTGCACCTGGGCGCCGCCCGCAAGGCCCGGCAAGACGCCCGCCAGGCCCGCGAGGCCCGCAACGCGCTCGACGCCTTTGGCTATGCCAGCATCACCGTGCGCGCTGCCGATGGGCGCATCGTGTGGCAAACCCCGCTGGCGCGGGAGCTGCTGCAAAGCTACTTTGGAGAAGTGGGGCCCGATGGCGCACCGACCGCTTACGGTCAGTGGGCGCCCGAGCCCGTGCAGGCCTGGCTGCGCCGCCATGTGCTGGCCGACAACGCCGCCGAGCTGCTGGCCGCATCGCTGGCCGAGCCACCGCGCCTGGCGGTAGAGCAGGGCGCCCGCCGCCTCACCTTCCGCCTGCACCAGCAGGCGGGCGACAGCGCGGGCGGCGGCGACTGGCTGATCGTGATGCGCGAGGTGTCCGATGCAAAAATCATCGAATCCATGAGCCTGTCCTTCAAGCTCACCGCCCGCGAGGCTGAGGTGCTGTACTGGGTGGTCAAGGGCAAGATCAACCGCGACATTGGCGACATCCTGGGGGCCAGCCCCGCCACCGTCAAAAAGCACCTGGAGCGCGTGTTCGCCAAGCTGGGCGTGGAGACGCGCACGGCGGCAGCGGCGATGGCGATGAACCGCATCCGGCAGCTGCATCCGCAGTTTGAGGGGTGAGTGGGAACGAGGCGGCCGAGGCCGCCTTGTGTGCCATTGGGATACCCCCTGGGCGCTATGGCTTGGTGCAGCGAGAAGGGGTCACGAAGACAAAGGGTGCTTGGCACAGTCCGTAGTGGTATTCGGCCGAAGGATTGATGGAGCTCCCCTGAGTCTGTTTCCAGATCACGGCCTTGTACGAGAGCTGTTCATCCACCTCCATCTCTTCAGTCCAGAACGTGCCCGATGAAGACGAACTGGCCTGTTTGCAAGCAAAAGTGCCCTCGGCCTTGATGCCTCGGCCAGCGGGTTGATAGCGCCCTGAGTATTCACAGGTTTCCAGATCACCGTTGTACCGACTCATGTAGAAGTTGCCGTTCTCCAGTTTGAAGTTCACGGTGGCGGGCATCAGACTGCCGAAGGTGGCCAAGGCATAGGAGATGGCATAGCGCCCCTCGCGGTTGAAGCGGGCCGTGTGGTCTTCGTATTGAAACCGCGTCATTCTTGCCGGTGCTTCGCCGGGAAATGTCACGCTGGCCGTCGTGGCGCTGTCAAAGGCAATGGCGATATTGCCGACCACTTTGCGCACCTGGCCATCCCTGGCAGGGGCACCCAGCGCTTTTCCTCCCTGGAACTCGACCAGTTCAGCGGTGAATGTGCCGTCGTCCTGCCGGGGGCCGCTGGCCTGCAGGAACATGGACGAGCCATCTTCTCGATAGCCAAAGTACGTCACGATCAGATTGCGCCCGCCCTGAGCATCAATTTGCAGGCCACGCCCTGGCTTGCCGGTGACCTCTCCATTGACGGCCCACATGCCCGAATCTGGCTGGAGAGCCTGTGCCGTGATCGGTGCGAGCAAGGCGGCGCTTGCGGCAAGGAGAACTGCAATCGAGTGACGGGCTTTGAACATAAAGTTGTGGTGTTTGAACGCGCCAAAAAAGGGCTGTGAGGGTTGGGAAAGCGGCGCTGTGCCTGTGTCTCTCTGCCATATCAAGCTGAAGGCTGATGCGCATGAGGCGTCTTGCAAAGCCACGGTTGAATTGTCAAATGATTGTTTCACAAGGAGGCTTGATTGGCTACCTGGACCGTACTCGCTCCAGTTACGCATCGTTCATCTTCGATCGCCTTGCGGTGCCTTTTCACCTCGCGTCTTCATGCTGCGGTGTCTTAGCGCGACCTGGTGGCCCTTAGTGGGAGCGTTTGCTGCCGCGCACAGGGGCGGGAGTGTCTCGCCGCGAGAAGATTGTCTGTCTTTCCTATCTGTGTCTAAGAACCTGTTCAAAATCTTTTCCCGATGAGGTACTGATAGCAGGCTGACTGTGACTGAAGCTAAGCTGCGTGCTCCATGAGAGCCAAGTACCCCAGCGACATTAGCCCCGAGCAATTTGAACCCATCCGTGCCTTGCTGGAGAGTGCCCGCAAGAGTACGCGCCCACGCAGTGTTGATCTGTATGAGGTGTTCTGCGCAGTGCTCTATTTGCTGCGCACCGGTTGCCAGTGGCGGGCGTTGCCCAGTGACTTTCCCAAGTGGCGCACGGTGCATGCGTACTTTGCCATCTGGAGCGAGCCGCGTGAGGGAGGCAGCCTGCTGGAGCAGGCTTTAAAAAAATCAGGTTGGCGCGGCCCGAGAGAAACTGGGGCGCAACGCCTCAAGCACGTTCTTGATCGTGGACGCGCAGAGCGTGAAGAACACGGAAACGGCGGGCAGCAAGGGCTATGACGCGGGCAAGAAAGTCTCGGGAATCAAGCGCCATATTGCAGTGGACACGCTAGGGCTGCCGCACGCCGTTGCGGTGACGACGGCAGAGGTGACGGACCGCAAAGGGGCTTTGCAGGCACTGCAGCGCTGCAAACCTGCTTTGAGCCGGGTGCAAGCCCTGTTGTGTGACAGCGGCTATGTGGGCCGGCCGTTTGCCCAGGGCGTCCAAGACATTCTGGGCGGACACGTCGTGGCACAGATCGCCAAGCGCAGTGAACTGCATACGTTCAAGGTGATGCCCCAGCGTTGGGTGGTGGAGCGCAGCTTTGCCTGGTTGGAGAAGAACAGGCGGTTGTGGAAGAACTGCGAGAGGTTGCTGAACACCAGCTTGCAGTTCGTCCATCTGGCATTCTTGGCTCTGCTGCTCAAAAGATCTTGAACAGGTTCTAAGGCCCGTCTATGAAACGCAATCAGCTATCTTTTTTATAGTGAACGACGATATTTCGCAAGGACGGAACGCTCCCAGGGCATGTGCCTTTGCTCCGCACAGAAGGGAAAAGGAGGCAACATGGGTTTCTGCCTCCTCAGCCGAATTACATTGGGGCCCTTGCCTCGCTTGATCCACCCACCGCCGACCGCTGAAGGACCCCGCTGCATGCGCCAAGTCATTGCCAACCTGGAAGCTTCCAAAATCCGTGAAATCGCCAACGCTGGCATGGGGCGTAAAGACGTGCTGGCCTTCTGGTTTGGCGAGAGCGATGAAGTCACCCCCGGCGTGATCCGCCGCGCCGCCATCGAGTCGCTGGAAAGCGGCGAAACCTTCTATTCGCAGAACTGCGGCCTGCCCGAGCTGCGCGAATCGCTGGCGCAATACATGGGGGAGTCGCACCCCACCGCAGGCGTGGATGCAGGCCGCATCGTGGTCACCTCGGGCGGGGTCAGCGCGTTGATGCTGGCGGTGCAGGCGCTGGTGGATGCGGGCGATGAGGTCGTCATCGTCACGCCCGTGTGGCCCAACCTGGTGGCGCAGCCCACCATCATGGGCGCGCAGGTGCGCTGCGTGCCACTGCGGCCACAGGGCGGCGCGTGGGGGCTGGACCTGCCCACGCTGCTGGGCGCCATCACGGCGCGCACCAAGCTGCTCATCGTCAACGCACCCAACAACCCCACGGGCTGGACGCTGACGCGCGACGAGCAGCAGCAAATCCTGGCGCATTGCCGCAGCACCGGCACCTGGATCTTGGCCGATGAGGTCTACGAAAAGCTCTACTACGAGCCCACCGCCCACGGCTGCGCGCCCAGCTTCCTGGACGTGGCCGCGCCCGACGATCGCCTGCTGGTGGCGCACAGCTTTTCCAAAAGCTTTTTGATGACCGGCTGGCGCCTGGGCTGGCTGGTGCTGCCCGAGGCGCTGGTCGATGCCATGGGCAAGCTGATCGAATTCAACACCTCGTGCGCCAGTGTGTTCACCCAGCGCGCGGCGCTGGCCGCGCTGGCCTACCGCAAAGAGATCACGCCCCGCGTGGTGGAGCATTTCAAAACCTGCCGCGACACCCTGGTGCCCCTGCTGGCCGCCGTGCCCGGCGTGCAGGTGGCTGCGGCACATGGCGGCATGTACGCGTTTTTCCGACTCGAAGGGTTTGACGACTCCATGACCGTGGCCAAGCGCCTGGTGGCCGAGGCTGGCCTGGGCCTGGCTCCGGGCGATGCCTTTGCCCCTGAGGCCCAGGGCTGGTTGCGCTGGTGCTTTGCCTCCAAAGACCCCTCGCGCCTGGTCGAGGGTGTGCGCCGCTTGCGAGCGTGGCTGGAGCTGCAGCGGGCGCTTTGAAGTCGCTGCCGTCGGGCCGCCTTTCCTGTTTGCCACATAAGCGGTGCGCACGCACTTGAGCACCGCCACCTCCAAGTCCCCGCATGGGACCGCTCTGCCATGGGGTGTTGTCTGTAACAGAAAGTGAATAAACTCACAGCCTCTTCGTGCTCCGTGTGACTTGATGCCTTCCCTCGATCTGCGTTCGCTGGCTGCCATGTCCGGCATCATGGCTGTGGTGCTGGGCTTGGTGCTGCTCGGGGTGCGCGCGAATTTTCCTGCGTCCATCCGGGGCCTGCGCTATTGGGGGCTAGCGCCGCTGCTGTGTGCGTCGTCCACCGTGCTGTTCGTGCTCAGCGGCGTGCTGCCCAACTGGTTGTTGGTGCTGGCAGGCAATGGGCTGCTGATGGTGGGGTTTGCCTTCTTTTTGTTTGGCAGCCAGCGCTTTTTTGGCCAGCCCGTGGCGTGGCGGCGGTGGGGCATGGTGGCCGCAGGCGCGCTGTCCCTCATGGCGGTATTTTTGTGGGTGCAGCCCGACTACCGTTTGCGTGTGCTGGTGTTCACCAGCACCTTGGCGCTGGTGTGCGTGGTGCATGTGCGCCTGCTGTTGCGCCACGGCCAGGGGTTTTCCAGCCGTCTGGCGGCCGGGGTGCTGGCGGCCCAGGTGCTGGTGCTGGTGGGGCGCGGCGTGTCTTCGCTGTGGCTGGACAGCGCGGATTCAGACCGCTTTGCGCCCTCGTTGGCGCAGACGGCCTACCTGGGGGCTTTCAGCTTTTCGGTGTTGCTCGTCAGCGTGGGGGTGCTGCTGATGGCCAGCGAGCGGGTGCGCTCAGAGTTTGAGCACCTGGCCACGCACGACAGCCTGACCGGTGCGCTGGCGCGCCGTGCTTTGCTGGAGCTGGCCGCCATGGAGATGCAGCGCTGGCAGCGTTACCAGCAGCCGTTTGCGGTGTTCATGCTGGATGTGGACCACTTCAAGCAAATCAACGACACGCACGGCCACCTGGTGGGGGATGCTGTGCTGCGCGATTTGGTCACCCAGGTGCGTGCCGCTCTGCGCGGCGCAGACAGGCTGGGGCGCTATGGGGGCGAAGAGTTTCTGGTGCTGATGCCGGGCACCGATCTGGCCGCTGCCCAGGTGGTGGCCGAGCGGGTGGCCGCCACCGTGCGCAGCGCTGCGCCCCAGGCCCCAGCCCCCCACTGCACCGTCAGCATCGGGGTGGCTGCCGTGCAGGCGGGCGATGCCACGTTTGAGCTGCTGCTGGCCCGTGCCGATGCGGCCTTGTACCAGGCCAAATCCAGCGGGCGCGACCGGGTGGTGGTGGCCCCGGCAGATGTGGTGCTTTTTTAAGCCAAATGGGCCTGTAGCGCTTTGAAATAAAGCGCTGGCAGCTATAAAAAATATAGCTGCCAGTGTTTCTAGGGTGGTGTGTGCGATGCGCCGATGCCAGGGCGTTTGCGCCCCAGCCAGCGCCTTGCCACCCACGCTGCTGCGCCCGCCACCATGCCTGCCACGCACAGCCCGTGCAGGGTAGACAGCGACACCCAGGCGTACAGGCCATTGGCGTCAGACCATGGCGCCCAGGGCGTGATGTCGGCGTGCATCACGCTGTCCAGCACCACATGCGACCAGGTGCCTGCCAGGGCGCTGAGCAACACCGTACCTGGCCGCCACTGCTCGGCTTCGCTCAGCCATGCCACGCGGTGGTGCTGCACCTCCAGGTTCCAGCGCCGCAGCAAAGGGCGGCACAGCCAGGGCGCCAGCACGGCCGTAGCCATCGCGATGGGCACCGCGCCCAGGTAGGTGTGCGTGGGGCCATGCAGCACGGCCGCGCCGCGCAGCATGCCCACCAGCGGC
The DNA here is from genome assembly GCF_003669015.1 of Acidovorax sp. 1608163. Taxonomy (NCBI): domain Bacteria; kingdom Pseudomonadati; phylum Pseudomonadota; class Betaproteobacteria; order Burkholderiales; family Comamonadaceae; genus Acidovorax; species Acidovorax sp. 1608163. Next base: position 3,227,432 of record NZ_CP033069.1, on the reverse strand, counting down.
TCAATGTCCATCGCCACCTGGGCAATGCCGAAGGTGAGCACGCTGAAGTGGCGCCCGGCCACGGCCTTGAGGGCCAGGCCTGCGCCCATGTGAAAAGGGGTGAAGGGCATGGGGTTGCAGGGGTGAAGGGATGCCGTCAGACGGCGGTGGGCCACTGCAGCCCATGGGGCAGGGCGGTGGGGCCAAACACAAAATGCAGCACGCGCCTGCGGTCTGTGCCCGTGGATTTGGACGATGCGTGCACCAGCAGCGGGCGCATCAGCAGCGCAGCCCCTGCGGGTGCGGTGCACACTGCCTCGGTGCCTTGCTGGCGCAAGGTGGCCATGGCGGCGGGCGAGAGGTGGCCGTGGGTGTGCGTGCCGGGCAGCACGCGCAGCGGCCCGTCGCTGGGCCCGCAGTCATCCAGGTGCAGCCGCACGGCCACCATGTGCGCCAGCCACGCGGCGGGTGGCTGCACAAACCAGTGCCCCTCTTTGGCCGACCAGCCCTGCCAGCCGGGTGCGGCCACCTGCTGGGCCACGGGCACGCTCAGGTCCTGGTGCGGGGCCACCAGCCAGTTGCGGTGGGCGGTCTTTTCAAAATAGGTGCACTGCACGGCCCGCGCATCGGCGGGCAGGCAGGCGGCAATGTTGGGGTGGGCGCGCAGCTGTTGGGCCAGGGCGGCGCACCAGGGCTGCGCCAGCATGTTGCGCGTGCCGCCCGAAAGGGTGCGGGCGGTTGCCTCGTCTCGGCTTGCCATCGCGGCCAGTGCCTGGCATTGCGGGGCTGGCACGGCGTCTTCCACCAAGGCATACCCGTGGGCTGCAAACGCCTGGGCGGCAGTGCCGCAGCCCGACGTGCCCAGGCCCCGCTTACTTGGGCTGCCCGCCATCCGAAATCCGCCGTGCATACACCGCCAGCACGATGCGCTCGGAATGCACCAGGTACTCGTTGAGTGCGGCAGAGGCCTCTTGCAGCTTGCCTGCCTCGAACAGCTCCAGGATGTTCACGTTCATCTCCACATACGGCATGTGCAGAAACTCCGGGTCGTTGAGCAGGCCAAAGGCCAGCCGCAGCTCGGCCAGCAGGTGCGAGAAGACCACGTTCAGGCGCTCGCTGTCGGCCAGCTCCACGATGGCCATGTGGAACTCCATGTTGGCCGTGCCCACGCCCTGCCAGTCGCCTGCATCGCGGCAGCGCAGGGCCATTTCCACAGCGTCGCGCAGGTGCTTTTTGGCGGGGTGGCGGGGGTAGGCCTGGGCCAGGGCCTGGCACTCAATGAGCCGGCGCACGCGGTAGATGTCGATGATGGACGCGATGCTGGGGATGGCCACAAACACGCCTCGGTTGGGCTCGTGCTTGAGCAGCCCTTCTTTGGTCAGCAGGCGGAACACTTCGCGCAGGGTGTTGCGCGATATCTCCAGGCTCTCGCTCAGGGCCGCTTCGGACAGGCGCTGGCCCGGCGTGAACTCCCCGTGCACGATCTTCTGGCGGATCAGTTCCGCCATGCGGTCATTCAGTGTTTGGGGGTTGCTCAGTTCTGACTTCATGCCCGGATGGTAAGGGGAAAGAAGCCCCGCCCCCGCGCAACTTTGGGGGCCCCTTTGGCGCATTTGCAGGGCCCCTGCGGCATCCGCCAGGCGGGCCCATCAGAGAGGCGCGCTGCGGTTGCTGGCGTCCCAAACCCCACAGTTTGTACGTAAACCGAGGGTTTTTACTGAGGGTGTGGGTGCTGCTTTGTTGGGCAGAATCGACAAATCGTAAAACAACTGAATATTTTTTGTTCAACAAAAATTATTCGATTGCCACTCAATGGTGCATGTTTTGTTCGTTGATATGGCATGCAAGTTGCATGGCGAGAGGCAGCTGGCTGCGTGCTGGGGACTTTGGGGTCTGTACGCAGCGGCAGAGGAAAAGCGCGCGCAGCGGTGCCTGTGCCCTGGTTCAGGGGGCAGGGCTGTGCGGGGTGTTTGTGTGTCTGTGTGCTCAATGAAGGATCAACATGCTTAGTGACGTCAATCTGTGGCCGCTCATCGGGGTGGCCATCATCATCGTGGGCTTTGTCCTGCGGTTTAACCCCATGCTGGTCGTGATCGTCACGGCCGTGGGCACCGCCCTGGCAGCCGGGTTTCCCATCGACAAAATCCTCGCCACCATCGGCACGGGCTTTATCAAGACGCGCAACCTGCCGCTCATCATCTTGCTGCCCCTGGCGGTGATTGGCCTGCTCGAGCGCCACGGCCTGCGCCAGCATGCGCAAAACTGGATCAGCTCCATCAAGTCGGCCACGGCAGGCCGCCTGCTCATCGTGTACCTGGCTGCGCGCCAGCTCACCGCTGCCATTGGCCTGACCAGCCTGGGCGGCCACCCGCAAATGGTGCGCCCGCTGCTGGCGCCCATGGCCGAAGGCGCCACCGAGGCGCGCTACGGCACGCTGCCTGAGCGCATTCGCCACAAGCTGCGCGCCTTCTCGGCTGCCACAGACAACGTGGGCCTGTTCTTTGGCGAAGACATCTTCGTCGCCTTCGGTGCCATCGTGCTGATGACCACCTTCCTGCACGAAGCGGGCATTGATGTAGAGCCGCTGCACGTCGCGTTCTGGGGCATCCCTACCGCCATCTGCGCGTTTGCCATCCACGCATGGCGCCTGTACCGCCTGGACGGCGTGCTGGCCCGTGAGCTGAAGGCCGAAGGCATCGAGCCGTTGTCCGCTGCTGCGGCTTCTTCCAACAAAGCCGCCTGAGGAGCGCCGCCATGATTCTCTCCATCCAATACCTGTACTACCTGGTGGGCGCCGTGCTGGCCCTCACGTCCATTGCCACCTTCACCGATGGCAGCAACCCCAAGCGCGTGAGCAGCGGCTTGTTCTGGGGCCTGTATGCCCTCGTCTTCTTGGTGGGCGACCAGTTGCCCCCGCTGTGGGTGGGCGTGGGCGCCGTGGCCATGGCGCTGATTGCGGGCTTTGGCGGCGTGGCCGGTGGCCAGCACAAAAGCCCCAGCGTGGCCGAATACGCGGCCAGCGCCAAGCGCCTGGGCAACAAGCTGTTTGCCCCAGCCCTGGCGATTCCGCTGGTCACCATGATCGGCACCTTGTCGGCCAAGCACCTGTCGGTGGGCGGCGTGCCGCTGCTGGACCCCAAGAACACCACGCTGGTGAGCCTGGGCGTGGGCTGCGTGCTGTCGCTGGCGCTGGTGTGCTGGCTGACGCGTGAAACCCCTGCACAAGGCATGCGCGAATCGCGCCGCCTGACCGACGCCCTGGGCTGGGCCCTGGTGCTGCCGCAAATGCTGGGCATGCTGGGCCTGGTGTTCTCGGACGCCGGTGTGGGCAAGGCCGTGGCCTACGTCACCACCACCTACATCAACATGGACCTGCGCTTTGTGGCCGTGGCCGTGTATGTGATTGGCATGGCGCTGTTCACCATCATCATGGGCAACGGCTTTGCCGCTTTCCCGGTGATGACGGGCGGCGTGGGCGTGCCTGTGCTGGTGGGCGTGTACCACGGTGACCCCGCCGTGATGGCGGCCATTGGCATGCTGTCGGGCTATTGCGGCACACTGCTGACGCCCATGGCGGCCAACTTCAACATCGTGCCTGCTGCGCTGCTGGAGTTGCCAGACAAGAACGCCGTCATCCGCGCCCAGGTGCCCACGGCCCTGGCACTGCTCACGGCCAACGTGTTTTTGCTGTACTTCCTGATGTTCCGCTAACCCTAGTTAATCCCCATTAACTCCAAGGAAACACCATGACGCAGAACGTGCTGCTCACCGGCTTTGAGCCGTTTGACAAAGACCCGCTCAACCCCTCGTGGGAAGTGGCCCGCGCGCTGGACGGCTGGCAACCAGCCACACCGGCATCCGCCGGTGGTGCCTGCACCGTGCGCGCTGTGCAGCTGCCCTGCGTCTTTGGCGATGCCATAGCCCGCCTGCAGCAGGCGGTTGCGCAGTGGCAGCCCACGCTGGTGATCTGCCTGGGCCTGGCCGGTGGGCGCACCGAGATCACGCCCGAGCGCGTGGCCATCAACGTGGACGACGCCCGCATCCCCGACAACGCCGGGCGCCAGCCGGTGGACACGGCGGTGCACACCGATGGCCCGACCGCGTACTTCGCCACCTTGCCCATCAAGGCCATGGTGCGCGACATGCGCGCCCAGGGCGTGCCCGCTGCGGTGTCCAACACCGCAGGCACCTTTGTGTGCAACCACATCTTCTATGCGCTGATGCACCACCTGGCCAGGGGGACAGGGGGCGTGCGCGGTGGCTTTATCCATGTGCCCACCTTGCCTGAGCTGGCGGCATTGCACCCCGGCATGCCCAGCATGGCCTTGGCCACGCAGGTACGCGGCTTGCAAGTGGCCATCGAAACCGCGCTGGCCGTGCAGGCCGACGTGCGCGAAGTGGGCGGCGCGCTGCACTGAGCCTGGCTCCCCCGCTGATTGACGACGCTGGCCGCGCGCACCTTGCACGCGGCAGCACCTGGAGAACACGATGACAACGATAGACCTCAACAGCGACCTGGGCGAAAGCCTGGGCGCCTGGACGATGGGCGATGACGCCGCCATGCTGGAGATTGTCAGCAGCGCCAATGTGGCCTGCGGCTTTCATGCGGGCGACCCTGTCGGCATATTGCAAACCCTGCGCGCCGCCGCAGCGCGCGGCGTGGTGGTGGGCGCCCACGTGGCCTACCCAGACCTCAAGGGCTTTGGCCGTCGCAGCATGGACATCTCCAGCGCCGAGCTGGTGGCCGATGTGATCTACCAGATTGGTGCCCTGCAAGGGCTGGCGGCGGCTGCGGGCACTGCCGTGCGCTACGTCAAGCCGCACGGCGCGCTCTACAACACCATTGCCCAAGATGCCCGCCAGGCCAAGGACGTGATCACCGCCCTTCGCGCCATCAACCCGCAGTTAACCCTGGTGGCCCTGGCCGGATCGCCCCTGGTGCAGTGGGCCCGCGATGCGGGCCTGCGCGTGGTGTCCGAAGCCTTTGCCGACCGTGCCTACACTTCGCAGGGCGCGCTGGTGTCGCGCCGCGAAAAAGGCGCCGTGCTGCACGACCCCGAAGTGATTGCCCAGCGCATGGTGCGCCTGGTGCGCGAGGGCGTGGTCGAAGCCATTGACGGCAGCACTGTGCGCATCGAGGCCGACTCGATCTGCGTGCACGGCGACAGCCCCGATGCCGTGGGCATTGCGCAAGAGCTGCGCAAGCGCTTTGAGGCCGATGGCATCAAGATCGCTTCGTTCATGGCCCCTTCCATGGCCGCGGCCCAGGGGTAAGGCGGCATGCGTTTCTTGCCCGTCACCCTCAATTCGCTGCTCGTCGAGCTGGCCGACCTGGACGAAACCCTGGCGCTGCTGGCCTCGCTGCAGCACACCCCGCTGGCCGGTGTGGAAGAACTGGTCCCCGCTGCGCGGACCATCCTGGTGCGCTACCGCCCCTCGGCCACCAGCGCCGCCGTGCTGGTGCAGCACATTGCGCAGCGCGACCTGTCGCAGCGCGCCGAGCGCAGCGATACCTTGGTCGAAATCCCGGTGCACTACCACGGCGAAGACCTGGCCGAGGTGGCGCAGATCCTGGGCATCACTGCGGATGAAGTGGTGCAGCGCCACACGGGCAGCGAGTACACCGTGGCTTTCACCGGCTTTGCGCCCGGCTTTGCGTACCTGAGCGGCGGCCACCCCAGCCTGAACGTACCCCGCCGCAGCACGCCGCGCACCCGCCTGCCTGCGGGCTCTGTGGGACTGGCAGGCACCTTCAGCGGCGTGTACCCGCAGGCCAGCCCGGGTGGGTGGCAAATCATTGGCACCACCCCCGTGGCCATGTGGGACATTGCCCGCGCACAGCCCGCCTTGCTGCAGCCTGGCTATCGCGTGCGGTTTGTCGATGTTGCTACTAAATCAATAGCTGCTAGCGCTTATTCAGAGGGCGCTACAGGCCAAAAAGACCTTAAACCCTCTGGCCGCACGCAGCCCAGCCTTGCCGCAGGGCAGGCCGCGTTGCAGGTGCGTGCCACCGGGTTGCTCACCGTCTTCCAGGACCTGGGCCGCCACGGCCAGGCTGGGCAGGGCGTGTCGGCATCGGGTGCGATGGACCAGGCCGCCCTCAAGGCTGCCAACCGCCTGGTGGGCAACCCCAGCCACCTGGCTGCGCTGGAGACCGTGGGCGGTGGCCTGCAGCTGCGCAGTGTGGGCGAGAACGTGGTGGCCGTCACCGGTGCCGATGCCGTGCTGACGCTGATCACCGCCTCTGGGCAGCGCTGGCCCATGTCGCGCTACGCGCCCGTGGCCCTGGCCGATGGCGACACCCTGGCCGTGGGCCAACCCACCGCAGGCGCGCGCAGCTATGTGGCCGTGCGCGGCGGCTTTGCCGAAGCGCCCGTGATGGGCAGCTGCGCCACCGACACCCTGGCCCATGTGGGCCCCGCCCCCGTGGCCGTGGGCGACTGGCTGGCCGTGCTGCCCGCCCCGGCTACCTGCGTGGTGGCCGCGCCCGAGCTGCCGCCCGCCGACCTGCCCACGCTGGAGCGTGACGTGGTGCTGGACGTGGTGATGGGCCCGCGCACCGACTGGTTCACGCCCGAGGCCATCGCCCGCTTTGCAGCCCAGCGCTGGCAGGTCACGCCCCAATCCAACCGCGTGGGCCTGCGCCTGGCGGGCGAGGTGCCTCTGGACCGCGCCATCACCGGCGAGCTGCCCAGCGAAGGCACGGCATTGGGGGCCCTGCAGGTACCGCCCAGCGGCCAGCCCGTGCTGTTTTTGGCCGACCACCCGCTCACCGGCGGCTACCCGGTCATCGGCTGCGTGGCGCCGTACCACCTCGACCGCGCAGGGCAGATCCCTGTGGGCGCGTGGCTGCGGTTCAACCCGATCCAGCCGTTTGCAGAGCTTGCGCCTTGATTGTTCGTGCCGTTGGTTGCACTTTCAAAGAACACCGGAACATTGATATGAAAAAAGTTTTGATCGCCAACCGAGGCGAGATCGCCGTCCGCATCGCCCGCGCCTGTGCCGACTACGGCGTGCAGTCCGTCGCCGTGTACGCCAATGCCGACATCGATGCCCTGCACACCCGCATGGCCGATGAGGCCTATGGTCTGGGCGGTGACCGCCCCGCAGACACCTACCTGAACGTCGAAAAGCTGTTGGCCATTGCCAAAAAGAGCGGCGCCGACGCCGTGCACCCCGGCTACGGATTCCTCTCGGAAAACGCCGCCTTTGCCCAGGCCGTGATCGATGCAGGCCTGGCCTGGATTGGCCCTCGCCCTGCCACCATTGCCCAACTGGGCGACAAGGTGTCTGCACGCAAGATTGCACTGCAAGTGGGCGCGCCGCTGGTGGTGGGCACGCCCGACCCAGTGAAGGACGCGAGCGAAGTGCTCGCCTTTGCCGAGCAAAACGGCCTGCCCATCATCATCAAGGCCGCCTTTGGTGGCGGCGGGCGCGGCATGAAGATCGCCTGGCGCATGGACGAAGTGGCCGAGCTGTTCGAATCCGCCGTGCGCGAAGCCGTCACCGCCTTTGGCCGGGGCGAATGCTTTGTGGAGCAGTTCCTCGACAAGCCCCGCCACATCGAGGCCCAGGTGCTGGCCGACACCCACGGCAATGTGGTGGTGCTGGGCACGCGCGACTGCTCGCTGCAGCGGCGCAACCAGAAGCTGGTGGAAGAGGCTCCTGCGCCATTTTTGAGCGACGCGCAGCGTGAACGCATCCACACCGCCGCACGTGACATCTGCGCCGCTGCAGGCTATGTGAGCGCGGGCACGGTGGAATTTTTGCTGAGCCAGAGCGGCGCCATCTCGTTCCTGGAGGTCAACACCCGCCTGCAGGTGGAGCACCCCGTGACCGAGCAAACCACGGGCGTGGACCTGGTGGTGGAGCAACTGCGCGTGGCCGACGGCCTGCCGCTGTCCCTCACACAAACGCCTGTGCCGCTGGGCCACTCCATCGAGTTCCGCATCAATGCCGAAGACGTGGGCCGAGGCTTCTTGCCCACCCCCGGCCCGGTGCAGCGTTTTGACGCTCCCTCCGGCCCCGGCGTGCGGCTGGACACAGGTGTGCAGACGGGCTCCGTGGTGCCCGGCACGTTCGACTCGCTCATGGCCAAGCTCATCGTCACCGGCGCCACGCGCGAGCAGGCCCTGGCCCGCGCCCGCCGTGCGCTGCGCGAGTTCCAGATCGAAGGCGTGGCTTCGGTGCTGCCCTTTCACCGTGCCGTCATCGACCACCCCGACTTTGTGGGCGCAGACGGCTTCAAGGTGCACACCCGCTGGATCGAGTCCGACTTTGCCACCCCACTGGCCGCGGCGGTGCGGGCCGTGCCTGCGGCAGACACCAGCTTGCTGCGCACCGCCATCGAGATCGACGGCCGCCGCGTGCAACTGGGCCTGCCAGCGGTGCTGCTGCAAGGCTTGGCGGCAGCAGGCGGGCAGGGCGCTGGTGCCGCCGCACCGGCAGAGGCTGCGGTGGATGCCGCCGCCGTCACCTCGCCCATCGCCGGCAACCTGCACGCCTGGAAGGTGGTCGATGGCGACACGGTGCAAGAGGGCGACGTGATCGCTGTGATGGAAGCCATGAAGATGGAGATGCAGGTGACAGCGCACCGCGCAGGGCGCGTGACCTTGGCTGCAGCGGCAGGCACCGCACAGGCGCTGGGCGCGGTGATTGCGCGCATCGCCTGACAGGGTGCCCGTGAGGGATGCCGTGATCGCAGCCCGGGCGAAGCTTCTGTTTCGATGGGCCTGTTGGGGTGGGCTTTTTGAACTTGAAAGATCCGCTCGGGTGGAGCTGGTCGAAACCTTGCACGGTGCATCGACTCGGCTTGGTGAACGGTTCAAGTCGATTCGTTTCGGATCCATCACACCCATCAAAGCAGGTTCAGAGGGGGCCTTCACACGCTATCGGGCCTTGATAGCCCATAAAGAATAAGCATCACCCCGCAACTTTCGGTTTAACTTTACCTGGCTGTCGCGTATCGTCACCTGTTTCTAAAAGTATCAGGAGCGCATGATGCGGGCTGGGACCTCCGGGCTAACGGATTGGAGAGACATTGCCAGTGGCGATCTGGCGCTTTGCCGCGGCGTGTCCAAAGGCCGTGGCGTGGGTGCGCCTGCCAGCGCTGGGCCGCAGCCAGGTGCCCGTGCCCGCATGTGGGCTGGGTTTGTGGCGCTGCAGCGCGGTCTGCCGTGTGCCGGGGCCATGCCCCAGGCCTGACGCATGGAGCAAGCAAAACCGCCCGGCGGCACCTCCCATCGGAACACCCGCCCCGCTGCGGGTGACGACGCCAGTGCTGCGCCACTGGCATGGCCCCTGCACGATGAGTCGGAGCTGAATAAAGACCGGCTGGAGCTGGCCCTGGAGGCCGCAGGGCTGGACCTGTGGGAGAACGACCTCGTCACCGGGGCCGTCACCCGCCAGGCCACCAAGACGTTCACCGAGCTGGGCTACACCCCAGAAGAGATGGCATCCCGGATGCCTGATCTGTTTGATCTCTTCCATCCCGACGATGTAGAGGTAGTTCGCCAGGCGGTGCACGAGCACCTCAGCGGCGTCACGCCGCAGTACCGCTGCGAGTTTCGGTTGCGTTCCAAGCAGGGGGCGTGGGTGTGGTTTGCGAATTACGGCCGCATCATGGATGCCCACGCCGCCACACCGGGGCGCCGCTTGATTGGTGTCACGTTCAACATCGACGATCGCAAGCGCCGCGAGCAAGAGATTGCAGATATCAACCAGCAGCTGCGCGAGCAAAACGCCCTGCTTCAGCAGCTCAATGAAACGCTGGAGGGCCTTGCTTCCAAGGACCCTCTTACCGGCCTTTGCAATCGGCGCACGCTCATGCAACTGGGGGACGCCGAGTGCCGGCGCGCCGAGCGCTTTGGCCACCCCTTGTCTGTGCTGGTGGTCGATATCGACTTCTTCAAATCGGTCAACGACGCCTGGGGGCACTTGGTCGGTGACCGCATGCTCTGCGCCGTGGCCCAGGTCTTTCAGGCGCGCCAGCGTGCCGGGGGAGACATCGTTGCCAGGTTTGGGGGCGAGGAGTTCGTGATCGTGCTGCCCGAGACGGACGGGCCGAGCGCCTTGAAGGCTGCTGAGTCCTTTCGCAGTGAAGTGGCTGCCATGGGCATGCCCGTCAACGATCAGGGCCCGCGCCTGTCTGTCACGGTGAGCATAGGGGTGGTCACCGGCTTGCCGGGTGAACCCCTGAATTTCGAGGCATTGGTCAACCGGGCGGACCATGCGCTCTACCAAGCCAAGGGCACTGGGCGCAATGCTGTGTACAGCGCCGATGGCAACAACTTGTCCTTGTTTGCTTCGGAGTAAATCGCTGTAAATGGGCGGGGACCGTCTTTGTCCAGCCCTGCCGCGGCACTGCCGACCACCCGTGTCATAGGGGGCCGCCGCTTTTGCCTCGTCCTAGTTCGCGGCTTCTGTGGCCACCAATTCGGCCAGGCGGGCTTGCACGGTGGAGTGGTAGTGCGGCTGGATGGCGCCCGGCTTCAGCAGCTCTCGCAGCAGGGCCGCGCTGTTGCATCGCTGGATGGGCTCAAACCCGCCGAACCCCAGGTCAACGATGATTTGTCTGCTGACGGTCTCGCCCAGATGCCTGTTGGCAGCTGCGCATGCGAGCAGTTCCCAGCGTGCCGTGTGCGTCTCGGGGATGGCTTGCAGGTCTTTGACCAGCATCCGCTGGATCATGGGGTTGTTGGAGTACTCGGCCACCAGCATGGCCCGCGCAAAATTCTGCTTTTCTTGTGGGCTGCATTTTTCATCGCCATAAGGCGTGTGGTTGTTTTGCGCGACATGCCGAGCGATCTCCCGGTGCGCCGCATCCACCGCCTCGGCGCTTAACAAGTCTTCCGCAATGGCATTTGGGGTGTTCTTGAAAATCACCCTCAGCGCGTTGTTTGACGTCTCGGTGTCCGGGTCTTGTGCCAGCACTTGGAGCACCTCCAGATCGCACCATCCCCTTTTTGCCACGGCCCTGCGCACGGCTTTGCTGCTGTCAGTGGCCAACAGGCGCAGCAACGCTGCATCGGTGGTGGCGTCGGCCACCCGTTTGCGCTGGCCACCGTCCATTGCCAGAATCTTGTCGTGACTGGCCTGGGCGGCCTTCCAGGGGTTGAATTCAGGCTTGGGGTTGGCTGGTTTTACGTAAGGTTTGGCGATGTGGGTGGCGATGGCCGCATCAATCGCAGCGTCGGTGGTCTGTAGCCCTGCAAAGCGCTGGGTCAGGTTCTTCTTCGCTGCGCGGCTGACCTCGTCATGCTTGTCGCGCAGCAGGCTCAACAACACGTCGCTGCTGGCATGGCTCGACATGGCGAGGTTCAGGCGTTCGGGCTTGCGCGGGCTGTTGAGAAAGAAACGCGTGAGTTCCGCCGATGTGTTGGGGTGCATGGCAATGATCTTGCGCAGCCTTGCGTCGTCCATGGGCAAAACGGCTTCAAGTACGTCCGGCGGGCACCTGGGGTGTTTGGCCAGCAGGCGCACAGAGTCGGGAACCAGTTCCTTGGCGTAATGCGCCTTCCTGTTCAGCCAGACAAAGCGCAGCTGATCAGCGCTCAGTTGCTTGTTCAGCACCAGCGCCTTTTCCCAGGGAAAGAACCACGCACGGTTCAGGCCTGTGACCACTTTTTTCGATTGCAGCAGCGTAAAGATGAAGTCCAGCAGCACCAGGTCCTTGCTTTTTCGGACCGTGGTCTCCAGCTCCAGCAACGCGTTGGCAATGCGCAGCGGGCTGTGCGCCTGGGCTGCTCCCTCTCGGGCCGCTTCGCGGGTGAGCTTGCCTGCCAGCACGGCCTGCAAGAGTTGCAGGTCGCTGTCGATCAGCGCGTTGGCCGTGTGCATGAAGCGGCGGCGTTCACCGCTTTCACTGAAGTAACTGTCCATTCCTTGGAAAAGTGTCTCCAGGGCTGCAAGTTCTTCCAGGGTGGGCAGGGCATCGTTGGTTGGCACAAAAGATTCCTTTGAACGAGAACTGGGGCCACCCTTGCGACGGGCCGATGGCGGTGTGCAGGATCGCGGCCCTGCGCGGTGGCGCATGGAATATACGTCCCGGCCACGGGAGCTGTGGTGGACAAGTTGTCCGGTTGTCGGTTTGTGCGGTTGGGCCCGCATGCAGCCGCCGCCCGCCAGCCCGGTGTACGCCACCCGGCGTATTTCCCGAAAGCCAGGGGCTCTCCAGAATCCACTCCATCGCACCACACGGCCCACCGGCAACCCCGGCGGGCAGGGCGAAGCGGTTTGACCCCCTTACCTACCGGAGATCACATGCAACGTCGTTATTCCCTCAAAGCCCTCGCGGCCGTCGCTACGCTCGCTGGCCTGTCTGCACTCCCAGTCCATGCGGCAGATACCATCAAGGTGGGTGTGCTGCACAGCCTGTCGGGCACCATGGCTATTTCTGAAACGGTGTTGAAAGACACGGTGCTGATGGCCATTGACGAGATCAACGCCAAGGGCGGTGTGCTGGGCAAGAAGCTCGAGCCCGTGATCGTGGACCCGGCCTCCAACTGGCCGCTGTTCGCTGAAAAGACCAAGCAGCTGCTGGGCCAGGACAAGGTGTCGGTCATCTTCGGCTGCTGGACTTCGGTGAGCCGCAAGTCGGTGCTGCCCGTGGTCGAAGAAATGAACGGCCTGCTGTTCTACCCCGTGCAGTACGAGGGTGAAGAACTGTCCAAGAACGTGTTCTACACCGGCGCTGCGCCCAACCAGCAAGCCATCCCTGCGGTGGACTACCTGATGAGCAAGGACGGCGGTAGCGCCAAGCGTTGGGTGCTGCTGGGTACCGACTATGTGTACCCCCGCACCACCAACAAGATCCTGCGCGCCTACCTCAAGTCCAAGGGCGTGAAGGACAGTGACATCGACGAGAAGTACACCCCGTTTGGCCACTCTGACTACCAGACCATCGTGGCCGACATCAAGAAGTTCAGCCAGGGCGGCAAGACGGCGGTGGTGTCCACCATCAACGGCGACTCCAACGTGCCGTTCTACAAAGAGCTGGGCAATGCAGGCCTGAAAGCCAAGGACGTTCCTGTCGTCGCCTTCAGCGTGGGCGAGGAAGAGCTGCGCGGCGTGGACACCAAGCCACTCGTGGGCCACCTGGCGGCCTGGAACTACTTCCAGTCCATCAAGAACCCTGAGAACACCGCCTTCATCAAGAAGTGGAGCGACTACGCCAAGGCCAAGGGCATTGCTGGCCACAAGGACAAGCCGCTCACCAACGACCCGATGGAAGCCACCTACATCGGCGTGAACATGTGGGCCCAGGCCGTGACCAAGGCCAAGAGCACGGACACCGACAAGGTGATCGCAGCGATGGCCGGCCAGACCTTCAAGGCGCCCAGCGGCATCGTCAGCAAGATGGACGAGAAGAACCACCACCTGCACAAGAGCGTGTTCATCGGCGAGATCAAGGCCGACGGCCAGTTCAACGTGGTGTGGAAGACCCCTGGCCCTGTGAAGGCCAAGCCATGGAGCCCGTACATCGAAGGCAATGACAAGAAGGCTGACGAGCCTGAGAAGAAGTAACACCCCCCTGAGGCGCTAGAGCGCCTTCACCCCCTCTCTCACGCTGGCGCGTGGGAGGGGGGACGCCGCCAGCGCGGCGGGGCGGCCCTTGCGCGGCGGCTCTCGCCTTCGCATCGCGCCTGCGCGGCGGCCCACTGCGACTTCAAAGAGCCTCCGTCATGCATTCCTCCATTTTTTCTCGTCTGATCGCCTGCGTTCTGCTGTGTGCAACTGCGCAGGCGTACGCACTTACCGCCGAGCAGGCCCTGGCGATGGCTGCTGGTGAGACTGATGACCGCGTGGCTGCCGTGCAGCAAGCCGTCGTGGAGCCTAGCGAACGCACCGCCGTCTTTTTGCAGGCGCTGGCCGATGACGCGGTGAAGGTCGCCGCAGGCAAGGCCCTGATCGTGCGTGACGACAAAGGCATTGACCCGGTGAGCGGCGCTGAGGTGCCTGTGCCCGCCGATGCCGAAGACATCATCAACAACAACCGCATGCGTGGTGAGATCGACACGGCCCTGGCGGGCCTGGCGCTGTTTGGCAAGGATGAGGCCAAGCGCATGGCCGCTGCCAAGGCGCTGGCCAAGGAGCCGGATGCAGGTCGCCTGCCATTGCTCGACAAGGCGCTGGCGCAGGAAACCAACGACAAGATCAAGACCCAGCTGGAGCTGGCGCGCGCCGCCACGCTGCTGGGCAGCGACGACGCTGCGCAGCGCATCGCTGCAGCCCAGGCACTGTCGCTCAGCGCCACGCCCGATACGCGGCTGCTGCTCAACGAGCGCGTCACGGTCGAAGAAGACGCCAAGGTCAAGGCCGCACTGCAGGCCGCACTGCGCGCCATGGAAGGCCAGCTCGCGTGGGGCGAACGCCTGGGCGCTGCGTTCTCGGGCATCAGCCTGGGCTCCATCCTGCTGCTCGTCGCCTTGGGCCTGGCCATCACCTACGGCCTGATGGGCGTGATCAACATGGCCCACGGCGAGCTGATGATGATCGGCGCCTACGCCACCTATGTGGTGCAGGGCATCTTCCAAAAGTATTTTCCGGGCGCGTTCGACTGGTACCTGGTCGCTGCGCTGCCGCTGGCGTTTGGCGCCTCGGCTGCCGTGGGCGCGGTGCTGGAGCGCGGCGTGCTGCGCTTTCTGTACGGCCGCCCCCTGGAGACGCTGCTGGCCACCTGGGGCATCAGCCTGGTGCTGATGCAACTGGTGCGCACGATTTTTGGCGCGCAGAACGTGGGCGTGGAAAACCCCGCGTGGATGAGCGGCGGCGTGCAGGTGCTCTCCAACCTCACGCTGCCCTACAACCGCCTCGTCATCATCGGCTTTGCGATTGCCGTGCTGCTGGGCATGGGCTACCTGATCGGGCGCACGCGCCTGGGCTTGTTCGTGCGTGGTGTCACGCAAAACCGCCCCATTGCCTCGTGCATGGGTGTGAACACGGCGCGCATCGACACCATGGCCTTTGCACTGGGCTCGGGCATTGCGGGCTTGGCGGGCTGCGCGCTGAGCCAGGTGGGCAATGTGGGGCCGGATCTGGGCCAGAGCTACATCGTCGATGCCTTCATGGTCGTGGTGCTGGGCGGCGTGGGCCAGCTGGCGGGCACCGTGTATGCCGCGCTGGGTCTGGGCATCCTGAACAAGTTCCTCGAAGGCTGGGCGGGCGCGGTGCTGGCCAAGATTGCGGTGCTGGTGTTCATCATCATCTTCATCCAGAAGCGGCCCCAGGGCATCTTCGCGGTCAAAGGGCGTACGGCCGACTGAAGCACCAGAGACGACTGATCATGACTACGCCAACCTCTCCCAACATCCAACTGCCCGCACCGGCGCCGCTGCTCACGCGCGGTGGCTGGTCGGCCTTTATCGTGGCGCTCATCGTGGTGTGCGCCGTGGCACCCGTGCTCAACCTCTGGGTGCCCGCAGGCAGCATGTTCCACCTGTCGGACTACGCCGTGGCGCTGCTCGGCAAGATCATGTGCTACGCCATCTGTGCACTGGCCATGGACCTGATCTGGGGCTACACCGGCATCCTGAGCCTGGGCCACGGCCTGTTCTTTGCGCTGGGCGGTTACGTGATGGGCATGTACCTCATGCGCCAGATCGGCCGCGACGGCAACTACAAGAGCGACCTGCCGGACTTCATGGTGTTCCTCGACTGGAAGGAGCTGCCCTGGCACTGGGCGCTGTCCGACAGCTTCATCGCCACGCTGATCCTCATCGTGGCCGTGCCGGGCGTGATCGCGTTTGTGTTCGGCTACTTCGCCTTCCGCTCGCGCATCAAGGGTGTGTACTTCTCCATCATCACGCAGGCCATGACGTATGCGGCCATGCTGCTGTTCTTCCGCAACGAAACCGGCTTTGGCGGCAACAACGGCTTTACCGACTTCAAGCGCATCCTGGGCACGCCCATTGCCACGCAGAACATGCGCATGACGCTGTTCGTGCTGACGGGGTTGTCGCTGCTGGGCTTCTTCCTGCTGGCGCGCTGGCTGGTACGCAGCAAGTTTGGCCGCGTGCTGCAGGCTGTGCGCGATGCCGAGAGCCGTGTCATGTTCTCGGGCTATTCGCCGCTGCCCTACAAGCTCACCATCTGGACCATCAGCGCCATGATGTGCGGCGTGGCGGGCGCCCTGTATGTGCCCCAGGTCGGCATCATCAACCCCGGCGAAATGAGCGCCGCCAACTCCATCGAGATCGCCGTGTGGGCCGCCGTGGGTGGCCGCGCCACGCTGATCGGTCCCATCGTGGGGGCGTTCATTGTCAACGGGGCCAAGAGCTGGCTCACCGTGACGGCGCCAGAGTTCTGGCTGTATTTTCTGGGCGCGCTGTTCATTGCCGTCACGCTGTTTCTGCCCAATGGCGTGGTCGGTCTGGTCAAGAAAATCAAAGACAAGACAAGCAAGAAAGGAGCTGCGCAATGACGCCCGATTTGATGGAAGAGGGCGCACGGCGCATCGAGGCCAGGCTTGCGCCTGCGCCCGTGGGCCAAACCGAGTCCGGAGGCCGTGCGGCAGGCTTCTCGCGCATCGCCGTGCCCGGCGAGGTCGATGTGACCCACGGCCGCATCTTGTACCTCGAAGACGTGCATGTGAGCTTTGACGGCTTCAAGGCCATCAACGGCCTGAGCCTGGACATCGCCCCCGGTGAGCTGCGCTGCATCATCGGCCCCAACGGTGCGGGCAAGACCACGATGATGGACATCATCACCGGCAAGACGCAGCCACAAAAGGGCACGGTGTTCTTCGGCTCCACCATCGACCTGTTGCGCCACAACGAGCCCGAGATTGCCAGCTTGGGGATCGGCCGCAAGTTTCAAAAACCCACGGTGTTCGAGCAGCTCACGGTGTTTGAAAACCTGGAGCTGGCTTTGAAGACCCACAAGGGCGTGAAGTCGAGCATGTTCTTCAAGCTCGACTCCGCGCAGTCGGACCGGCTGGCCGACGTGCTGCACACGATTCACCTGGCCGACAGCGTGACGCGGCAGTCGGGCAATCTGAGCCACGGGCAAAAGCAGTGGCTGGAGATTGGCATGCTGCTGATGCAGGACCCGAAGCTGTTGCTGCTGGACGAGCCGGTGGCGGGGATGACGGATGAGGAGACGGCGCGGACTGCGGAGTTGTTCCTCACGCTCAAGGGCAAGCATTCGCTGATGGTGGTGGAGCATGACATGGGGTTCATCCGCACCATCTCTGAGAAGGTGACGGTGCTGTGTGATGGCGCTGTGCTGGCCGAAGGTACGTTGGACCAGGTGCAGGCGGATGAGCGGGTGATTGAGGTTTATTTGGGGCGGTGATGGTGTCGTTTTGCCCTGGTTCATTGGAATACGAGAGCGTCCGCTATCCGTTCGGGCTGAGTTTGCCTGCCCTGAGCTTGGTCGAAGGGGCGAAGCCTGAGCGCTTTTCCCCAACCGTTCGGGCTGTGCCTGTCGAAGCCGGGGCTTGTGGGTTGATCAGGCGGTGTGCCTGGGTTGAGGGCGGGAGCCGGGTTGTCGCCCCGGCAGGCGACTCACTTTTCTTTGCTTCGCAACCGGGTGGCCGGCCCAAAAAAAGTAAGCAAAAGAAAGGCGACCCCAAGTCTGCGACCCCTGCGCTGCGCTTCGGGGCAAACCTGCGCCGGAGCGGTTGCGGGGTGCGCTGCAGAACTCATTGCGCGCCTGCGGCGCACCGTTCAAACAGCTGCGGCAAGTCAGTTCACGAAGCACGCGCGCTTCGACGCGCGTGCCACCCCGCAACCGCTCCGGCACCGGCGCAGCCACAGGGGGTGGACAGCCGAACGCCAAAACAGCCACACGGGTCGTTGCTGCGCTCGACCCCACCTCTCGGGCGCAAGCGCCACGCGCTGCGCATGCAGGGCCGAGCGAAGCAATGGCCCGAATGGATGTTGGCTGTCCCCCCCTCTGTATGCGCCGAGGAGCGCAGCGGCCAGCGGATCAGGGCTCGCGACTGTTTGAGCGCAGCGAGTTTGAGCGAGACCCCGCTGGACGCGAGCACCGCAGGTTGCCCCAGCGCGCAGCGCTGGGGACGCAGACAGTGGGGTCGCCTTCTTTTGCCTTCTTTTCTTGGCGACGCAAGAAAAGAAGGTGCGCCGCCGGGCGCACATCCCGGCACCCGCCCTCACATCAGGCACTCCGCAAAGACCAGCGAGCAAGCCCCGGCTTCGACCCTTCGACCAAGCTCAGGACAGGCAAGCTCAGCCCGAACGGTTGGTTTGTGCTCAACACATCCGGACTGCCTCTGAGCAAGCACACGAAGCGCTTCAAAAACAATAGCGGCCAGCGCTTGATATACATGCGCTAGAGCCCAAAACACCCATAAAACCACCATGCTCACCGTCCAAAACATCAACCAGTACTACGGCGGCTCCCACATCCTGCGCGACGTGAGCCTCACCGCCACCCCCGGCAAAGTCACCGTCCTGCTCGGCCGCAACGGCGTGGGTAAAACCACGCTGCTCAAAAGCCTCATGGGCCTGGTGCCCATCAAAAGCGGCTCCATTGCCTTCGACGGCCAACCCATCGACAAGGCCACCCCCTACGACCGTGCCCGCGCAGGCATCGGTTTCGTCCCCCAGGGTCGCGAAATTTTCGGGCGTCTGACGGTGGAAGAAAACCTGCGCATGGGCTTGGCGTACAAAAGTGGCTCCACCCCCGTGCCCCCGCACCTGTATGAACTCTTCCCCGTGCTCAAGCAGATGCTCAAGCGCCGGGGCGGCGACCTGTCGGGTGGCCAACAACAGCAACTGGCCATCGCCCGCGCGCTGGCGCCCGGCCCGCGTTTGCTCATCTTGGATGAGCCCACCGAAGGCATCCAGCCCAGCATCATCAAAGACATCGGCCGGGTGATTCGCATGCTGGCGGACCAGGGGGAGATGGCGATCTTGCTGTGCGAGCAGTACTACGACTTTGCGCAGGAGCTGGCCGACGACTACCTGGTGATGGAGCGCGGCGAAGTCATTGCACGCGGTCCTGGCAGCGAGATGGAGGCCAAGGGCATCCGCAACCTCGTGGCCATTTGAAGCCGGCCTTCGCTTTTACAGTGGCCAACAAAACTTCCCTGGCGACGCAGCGCCTGGCCAGAACCGCTTCGCTGAGTGTTGTTGGCCGCTCTTATTGGTGGGCCAGCGTGGGCGGTGCGCCGCGCCAGCGGGCCATGCTGTCCATGATGAGCACGGTGCATACCATCCAGGTGCCGCCCAGCAGCCAGCCGGCCAGCACATCGCTGGCGTAGTGCACGTGCAGCACCACGCGGCTGAAACCGGTGGTGAAGACCAGCGCGCCTGCTGTACAGGCCGCAGGCAGGTGCCAGCGCCGGGGCAGCAGCCGCACTGCCAGATACGCCAGCATGGCGTAGGCCACGATGGATGCGCTGCTGTGCCCACTCGGAAAGCTGAAGCCATCGGCCTGGGCTGCGCCGTGCACATGCTCGGGCCGCACGCGGGCAAACACGTCTTTGAGGATCTTGGTCAACAGCCCGTTGCCGGCCATGGCCACGAACCAGCCCACGGCCAGCAGGCGGTGCTTGCGCCACCACAGCGCTGCTGTCACCGCCACGGTCAATGCCGCCAGCACCCAGCTGTCGCCCAGATGGGTAACGGTGGCGAACCACCGCAGGTCCCCCATGCTGGCCTGGGTGCGCAGTTGGTGGGCAATGGCCTCGTCCACCCGCCCCCAGGTGCCTGTGGCCTGCCCGCTCTCGGCCAGGGCGGCCAGCACCGCACCGCCTGCCAGCAGCGCGCAGGCGGTGGCAGCCATGGCCATCACCAGCAACGCGGTGGCGCTGGCGGGGTGCAGCCAGCGGCGCAGGGGCGATTGCTGGTGGCGCAGTGCCCGCAGGCCTTGCAGTGCCAGGCCGCCCAGCAGTGCGCACAGGGCCATGCCGCACAGCCACAGCGGTAGGGGGTGTTGGGCGATCCAGGGGGCCAGGGTGTCCAGGGTCATCAGGGGCTTCTTCTTTGGGTTGCGGCAAAGGTGGGTGGGGGCAGCGCCGCAGCGCTGGCAAGGGCCGTGTTTTTACACGAAGTGCCCGGCTGCGGCAGGCTATTCCCCGCCGCTGGCACGGTATCGGCGGGTGGGCGGTGCGCCTTTGTAGGTGCCTGCTGACATGCAGCAGCGCAGCGCGCTGGCTGCCAAGGGGCGAGGGGCTGGGCACCATCCATGGGTATGCGCCCGGCGGCGCTTGTCTCTCTCCGAACCCTCCGCAGGCCCTACGCCTGCCCGCTGCCATGACCGATTTTCAAAGCCCCTTGCTGCTCCATGCCCAAAGCCCCGTTCACCTGGTGGTGCCCCTGCGCCCGGGGGCGGATCTGGACCTGGCGCGCTCGCAACTGAGCGGGGCCTTTGCCCAGTGCGACCACCCCGTGGTGTGGCATGTGCCGCGCGAGCGGGGCGATATCGTGCAACTGGCCGACCATGCCGCAGCCGCTGCGCGCGACAGCGCGGGGCTGCTGGTGGCCGCCGGGGGGATGGCACCATCAACGCTGTGGCCGCTGCGGCCCTGCGCGCCGGGGTGCCCATGGGGGTGGTGCCGATGGGCACCTTCAATTACTTCAGCCGCGAGCAGGGCCTTGCGATGGATGCCGAGGCGGCCGTGCTGCAGCTGCTGCAGGCCCTGCGTGCAGGCGAGCTGCGGCCGGTGCAGGTGGGCTTTGTGAACGACCGCGTGTTTCTGGTGAACGCCAGTGTGGGCTTGTACCCGCGCCTGCTGGCCGAGCGTGAGCAGGCCACGCGCCGGTTTGGCCGCTCGCGCTGGGTGGCCATGGGCGCGGCGGTGTGGAGCATGCTGCGGCCATCGTCAGGGCGGCGCTGGCGGGTGCTGGTGCGCACCCACCAGGGCGCGCAGGTGTACGAACAAGAGCACCAGGTAACCACTTTGTTTGTGGGCAACAACCCGCTGCAGCTGGAGCAGGTGGGGCTGCCCCAGGCGCAGTCGGTGGCGCAGGGGGGGCAGCTGGCGGTGGTGCTGCTCAAGCCCCAGGGCCGCTGGGCCATGGCGCGCACTGTGTGGCGGGCGGCACTGGGGCAGTTGGAGCAAGACCCCGCCGTGCTGAGCCTGGCCTGCGCTGAGCTGACCGTGAGCCCCAGCGGCTGGCGCAAGGGCCGGGTCAAAGTGGCGTTTGATGGCGAGCGTGAGCGCATGGATGCACCGCTGTGCTTCAAATTGCACCCACGGCCTTTGTGGCTGGTGGCGCCCACCAGGCTGGAGCGCACGCCCGCATCGCCGGTGGAGCCTTTGCCTGCCGCCACGGGCGTTGCGCCATCGCTGGTCACCGCTTAATGTGAAGCAACCTTCATGGTCCAGGGTGGCTCTGCCGCCGAAGCCATGAAGCTCGGTGCACGCAATCGCTTTTGTCAGAGGAATCTTTGGCGATGGATTTACCCGCTATGCAGCCGCAGCGGCTGATGCATTTGTCCGACCTGCACTTTGGTGCGCACGACCCGCAGGTGTGCGCTGCCGTGCAGCGCCTGGCCCATGCGTTGCAGATCCGTGTGGTGGTGGTGTCGGGCGACCTGACCCAACGCGCCACCCGCACGCAATTTGCGCAGGCGCATGATTTCATCCAGGGGCTGGGCGTGCCCGAGCGTGTGGTGCTGGCAGGCAACCACGACTTGCCTCTGTTTGCCTGGTGGCTGCGCTGGGGACGTGCCTACGACCGCTTTGCCGCACAGTTTGGTGCGCAGTTGGAGCCGCAGCGCCAGGTCGGTCCGTTTTGTGTGGTGGGGGTGAACACCACCCGGCCTTGGCGGCATGAGCGGGGCAGCCTGTCGGCGCGCCAGGTCGACCGGGTGGCTGCAGATTTGCTGGCTGCGCCCAATGACGCCTGGTGCATTGTGGCCAGCCACCACCCTCTGGTGGGCCGCTGCGCGCAGGACCGATCTCACCGCCCCCTGGGGGCCGATGCCGCGGTGGCGCGCTGGCGCGAGGCGGGGGCGGACATGCTGCTCTCGGGCCACGTGCACCAGCCAGGCCTGTCACAGCCCTTGCCCGGGCTGTGGTCCATGCAGGCGGGCACGGCGGTGTCGCACCGTTTGCGCTGGGGGCAGCCGAATAGTTTGGTGGTGCTGCAGGTGCAGTCCGTCGTGCCCGCCGTGGGCCTGGAGCACGTTGGGCCAGCACCGCTTCAGCGCCATGCCCAGCGCTGGGACTTTGATGCGAAAACAGGCGACTTTGTCTGCGTGGAGGCGAGACCGCTGGGGTGAGGGACCTGTTGCCAGGAGCGAACAGGCACGTAGAAACACGATATTGACCATCCTGCAAGGCGGGCCTATTCTGCGGCGGTGGGCTGCGCCACCGTTTTGTGGCCGGCCATCGCTTGATTGCAAGTTTGCAGTGCCAACAGATGGGCTTTCAGTACAACCATGGACAAAGACACCACAGCCTCGACCACCGGTCCATCTGCCTTTGACCCCGATGAGGTTCTCCAGCACCTCGATGGCCTGGTCTCCCGGGACAAGGGGAGCCCGCTCAGCGCTACGGCCCGGGCGGAGATGTCGGCCACGCTGCGCTTGGCTGCGCAGACCAGCATGGCACCCTATGCGTTTTCATTGGTCTCGCGCGACGTCACCGTCCTTTGGGCCAAGTTGCGTGGTGGGCCTGTGACGGACAGCCAAAACCCTGATGCAGCCGATCTGGAGCCTTTGAACCGCTGCCTGGCCAAGCTCATTGAAGTCATCACCCGGTACCAAGGCACCATCGACCAGCTCTCGGGCGATGCGATCAAGGTGTTTTTTGGCGCAGAAAACCCCCGAAGCGACGATGTGCAGCGGGCCGTGATGTGCGCGGTAGAGATGCAAATGGCCATGCGTGACCTGAACATGGAGCATATGCGCGACCGGGTGCCGCAGGTGTTCATGGGCATTGGCTTGAGCACGGGCAAGGCGCTGGCCGGGCGCATCGGGTCGGATGCGTTCTCGCATTTCACCGTGATGGGAGATTTGGTCAATCTGGCTTTCAGGTTGCAGGCCTTCAGTTTGCGCGGGCAGGTGCTGATCAGCGAAGAAACCTATGAGCGCTGCTGGGGACTGGTGTCTGCCACGGCGCCCATGCAGGTGTTCGTCAAGGGCTATAGCCAGCCCATCAGCATGCGTGAGCTGGTGGCCATTCCCACCCGCAGGCTCAAGGTGCCTCGCCAGGAGTTCCGACGCAGCCACCGGGTGGAGGTACGGATTCCCTGCACTTACCAGATCGTGCAGGACGGCGTTGTCCTGCCCCATGTGGCCCAAGCCGTGATCCGCGACATGGGCTACCACGGGGCCATGCTGGAGTTGGTCGAGCCGCTGGATTTGCAAGGCGAGGTGCGCCTGTCTTTCGACCTGACCTTGGTGCAATACCAGGCCCGAGACCTCTATGCCCGTGTCGTAACCCTCAAAACCGACACTCCCCATCCTATGGCGGGTGTGGAGTTCACCTCGACCAGCGCGGAGTTTGAGGCCCGTGCGCAGATGTTTGTGCAGATGATGGTGGCTGCCGGGTAAGCCCGGGGCTGCAGTGCCTGAGGTCGCAGATGCACGCGGCGCCGTGATGCGAGCAGAGGGGCCCTAGCAGCCCAGCGCCTGTGCCAAGGCAACCAGATTGGCGCAATGCAGGTCGTTGCCGGGCTGCGGTGTCACGTCTTTGATGTGCTGGGCACCAAACTCCAGGGGCCGCTCGATGTAGACCGTACGCAAGCCGCAAGCACGCGCTGCGGCCAAATCGTCATGGTGGGCCGCCACCAGCGCCACCTGTTGCGGGGCAAGGTCAAACACCTTGGCCACCCCCAGGTAGGTGGCAGGCGCGGGCTTGTAGGCTTTGAAGACCTCCGCACTCAACACGCAATCCCACGGCAGGCCTGCGCGTTTGGCCATGTTGGTCAGCAGGCCGATATTGCCGTTGGAGAGTGTGGTGATGGTGAACCGGGTCTTGAGCCGCTGCAGGCCTTCCACACTGTCGGCCCAGGCATCCAGGCGGTGCCACACCCGGTTGAGGTGGTGCCGCTCGGCTTCGGACAGGTGCGCCAGACCAAAGCGCGGAAGAATCTCTTCCAGGATGCCCCGGTGCAGGTCGTCGATCAGCGTCCAGCCTTGCTCACCCGCCATCACCCGGGCCATGGCCGGCTGGTAGCCAGCGCGCAAGGCCCGAGCAAAGGCATCGCCGTCCACGCTTGGGTGCTGTGTCTGCATCTCGCGCACGATGCTGCCGTGCCAATCCACCACCGTGCCAAAGATGTCGAAAGCCAGCACCTGTACGGTGTCGGCAAGGGTGTCGGCTGTGCTGGGGGCTTTCGTCATTCGCAGTCCTTCCAAAAGGGGCTGGGCTTTGGGGCTGCCATGGTGACATGGACGGACCGTGTTGCCCGGCCTGCCCGTCACCCATGCGACGCATTCCCCTGTCCCAGCAAGTCTGTGGATGGCGTGCTATGGTTACAAAAAACGGGTTTACCCCCGTAACTCTGTTTCTTTTTCGCGCTCTTTCCCGCTCCCAACCCCGTCTGTTGCCCGTGTTGCCCCGCTGTCTTTCGGGGCCACCTTCCTTTGCTGTTGCCCTTGCCATGACCGCGCCTTTGCCCTCAACGTCTCTCGCATCCACCCCGACCGATGACCGCACCCTGGTGCGTGCCGTGCTGGCCCTGGGGGTAGGGGGCTTCTCCATTGGCACGGGTGAGTTCGTCATCATGGGTCTGCTGCCTGAGGTGGCGCGCGACATCGGTGTCAGCATCCCGCAGGCGGGCCACGTGATCAGCGCTTACGCGCTGGGTGTGGTGGTGGGTGCACCAGTGCTGGCGGTGCTGTGTGCCCACTGGGGGCGGCGGGCGTTGCTGATGGCATTGATGGCGGTGTACGCCTTGGGCAACTTCGCATCGGCCCTGGCGCCCGGTTACGCATCGCTCAGCGCCATGCGCTTGTTCACCGGCCTGCCCCATGGCACCTACTTTGGCGTGGCCGCGTTGGTGGCCGCGGCCCTGGCGCCCCCAGGGCGCCGTGCGCGGGCCGTGGGCTGGGTCATGCTAGGGCTCACCACCGCAACGCTGGTGGGCGTGCCCATCGCTGCGGCGCTGGGTGAGGTGTTTGGTTGGCGCGCCGCGTTTGTCTTCGTTGGTTTGATTGCGTTGGCCGCCGTCGCCATGGTGCGCCTGTGGGTGCCCAACATGCCCGCATCGCACGGCGCCAGCCCGCTGCGCGAGTTGGGCGCGCTGGCGCGCAAGCAGGTGTGGTTCACGCTGGGCATTGGCGCCATTGGCTTTGGTGGCATGTTTGCGGTGTTCAGCTACATCAAGCCCACGCTGCTGGAGGTGGCGGGCATGCCACCGGCGTTGATGCCCTTCGTGCTCTCGCTGTTCGGCCTGGGCATGGTGGCGGGCAACATTGTCGGCTCGCGCATGGCCGACAAGGCGTTGATGCCCGCCATCGGCAAGGTGCTGCTGTGGTCCATCGTGGTCATGGCGCTCTTCGTGCCTGCCGCGCACCACCCCATCAGCGCGGCGCTGGCCACCTTCTTCTTGGGCACGGTGGTCGCTATTGGCCCTGCATTGCAGATCCGCCTGATGGATGTGGCTGGCGACGCGCAGACCTTGGCCGCTGCACTCAACCACTCGGCCTTCAATGCAGCCAATGCGCTGGGTGCCTGGCTTGGCGGCGTGTCCATCGCGGCAGACATGGGCTGGACGTCCACCGGCTGGGTGGGCGTGGTGCTGGGCCTGGGCGGCGTTGGGATCTTTGCGTGGGCTATGGCGAGTGAGCGGCGTGCCCCACGCGCCATAGCCTGAGGGCATTGGGCGTAGCAGCGTTGCGACATCCCTGCGGTGGACGAGCGCGACCACCAGGTTGCGCGTTACAGTGAACACGGGCCAACCCCATTGTTGGCCACGTCGCTCGGACGGTTCCGGGCGCTTACGTGAAAGTTCACCAGCATGTCTGCTTCTCAAGGCAAGCGCCGCTTTGCGCGCATTGATCGCCTCCCTCCTTACGTCTTCAACATCACGGCCGAGCTCAAACTCGCCGCCCGCCGCCGGGGCGAAGACATCATCGACATGAGCATGGGCAACCCCGATGGGGCCACGCCACCGCACATCGTCGCCAAGCTCACCGAAGTGGCCCAGCGGCCCGACACCCACGGCTACAGCGCCAGCAAGGGCATCCCGCGCCTGCGCCGCGCCATCAGCCACTGGTACAAAGACCGCTACGCGGTGGACATCAACCCCGACACCGAGGCCATCGTCACCATCGGCTCCAAGGAGGGCCTGGCCCACCTCATGCTGGCGACGCTGGACCGGGGCGACACCGTGCTGGTGCCCGACCCGAGCTATCCCATCCACATCTACGGCGCGGTGATTGCCGGGGCCGACATCCGCAGCGTGCCCGTGGCACCGGATGTGGACTTTTTTGCCGAGCTGGAAAAGGCCATTCGCGGCAGCTACCCCAAGCCCAAGATGATGATCTTTGGCTTTCCCAGCAACCCCACCGCGCAGTGCGTGGAGCTAAGTTTCTTCGAGCGCGTGATCGCCCTGGCCAAGAAGCACGACATCCTGGTGGTGCACGACCTGGCGTACGCCGACATCGTCTACGACGGCTACCGCGCCCCCAGCATCATGGAAGTGCCCGGAGCCAAGGACGTGGCGGTGGAGTTCTTCACCCTCTCCAAAAGCTACAACATGGCCGGCTGGCGCGTGGGTTTCATGGTCGGCAATCCTGATCTGGTGGCCGCGCTCGCGCGCATCAAGAGCTACCACGACTACGGCACCTTCACGCCTTTGCAGGTGGCAGCCATCGCCGCGCTGGAGGGAGACCAGCAGTGCGTGAAAGAGATTGCCGCCCAGTACCAGCGCCGCCGTGACGTGCTCTACAAGGGGCTCACCGAATCCGGCTGGGCTGTGGATTGCCCCAAGGCCAGTATGTACATCTGGGCCCGCATCCCTGAGCCTTACCGTGCGCTGGGCTCGCTGGAGTTTGCGCGGCAACTGCTGGACAAGGCCAAGGTGTGCGTGTCGCCGGGCATCGGGTTCGGCGACCAGGGTGACGAGTACGTGCGCTTCGCCCTCATCGAGAACGAGGCCCGCATCCGCCAGGCGGTGCGTGGCATACGGGCCATGTTCAAAGCCGATGGGCTGTTGAAGGTTCCCGCAGCGACTGCAGCCTGAAGCTGCCCTGTTCGGTGGGGGGATGGTCCGGGCTATGCACTTGGTGTCCGCCTTCTCCCCCGCCCGTGTACGGTTTCGACGATGGCTTACGGCCCTCAGCCGGGGCCCTCGCTTAGACTGTTTTGCATGTTTCTGGACTACAACCCCGACGATCTTGACGTCACTATTTCTGAACTGCTGGTGGCCACTAGCGACTCTGCGGATCCGGACCTCCCGGCCGCAGTGCCGCAGGTGTTGCAGTTGCTGCGCACCCGCTTGGGCATGGATGTGGCGTTCGTCTCGCAGATCACCGATGGCCGCCGCATCATTAAGGCCGTGGACAGCGCCCCCGACTGCTCACTGCTGGAGCCGGGCATGTCTGACCCTGTAGAGGAAAGCTGGTGCCAGCGGGTGGTGGAAGGGCGATTGCCGGAGGTGATGCAGGATGCGAAGCCCTATGTGGCATCTGGCAAAGCCCCGGATCCCGGATTTCCCATCGGCACCCACTTGAGCACGCCAGTGCGCCTTGCCGGTGGCGCGGTGTATGGCACGTTGTGCTGCTTCAGCCGGGGTGTGCACGCCGGGGCAGACATTGACCGGCTGCGCTACACGGCCAGCTTGCTGGCCACCAAGTTGGCGCCTGCCTCGGCTGTGGCCAACCGTTGACGGCCGCAGGATAAAAAAGGGGCGCCCGCAGACGCCCCAACCTTGGATCACTTACAAGTCAGGCAGGCACCGCCCACCAGCGGTGCCGCCGCACTCAGAACGCGTGCCGCATGCCTACCGCAAAGCTGGTGCCACTGGCGTTGAGCAAGCCGCTGCCCACGGTGTTGGTGCGGGTGCTGTCGCGCATGACCATGGCGTACAGGTCAGTGCGCTTGGACAACCAGTAGTCATAGCCCACGGTAAACACCTTGCGCTGCACATTGCCGCCAGCTGCAGTAGCGGGCACGGGGCCCACGGCGTCGCTGGTGCGGCGTGATGCGTAGCCAGCCAGGATGTTGCCTGCGCCCACAGGCACCGTGGCGCTCAGGTCCCACACTTTGTAGGACACATCCAGAGGGGTGGCTTCGGTGCCCTTGTTTTCAATGCGGCCCAGGTGCGCCCACAGCTTGACGGCCTTGAAGTCGTAGGAGCCCGCCCATTGCCACGAGCGGGTGTTGTTGGGCGACGTGCCGTCGGCAAACGTCAGCGGGTTTTTCTTCACGCTTTGCCAGGCTAGCGAGGTGGCCAGGGGGCCGTTGGCATAGGCCATCCGCAGGGCCCGGTTGCCGCCGCCCTGGGCTTCTGATGCAGCGTAGGCCGCAGCGCCGGTGAAGCCTGCGATGTTGGGGCTGTCGTACACCACCGAGTTGGTCCAGGCCGTGCCGCCGGTGAGGGGGCTGCCCACAAAAGTCACCAGGTTCAGCGGGCCGAAGATGGTGCCGTCGCCAAAGGCGTTCGAGCCGATGCTGTTGGCGAACATCAGCGTGGTGACGTTGCCCAGGCGCAGGCGCCCCAGGTCCTTGTGGGCCAACGCCACCCAGGCCATGCGCGAGAAGAAGGGGTCTGCCGCCACATTGACGGGGGCGCCAATGGCATCGTTGCGGCCCACGGCGCCAGTGTCGTTGCGCACAAAAGACGACATCTCGAAGCTCGCTGACAAGCCGCCACCCAGGTCCTCATTGCCCCGCAGGCCCCAGCGGCTGGTGGACATGCTGCCGCTCTCCACTTTGCTTACGGCAGTGTTTTGCGCATTGATGCCAGCCGCTGAGCCGTTGAATCGACCCACCGAGGCGTCCACGATCCCGTAGAGGGTGACGCTGGAGGTGCCGGTGCTTTGGGCTTGCGCGGCCAACGAAGCCGTGGCCAAAGTGGCCATGCCAACAGCACGCGCCCACGATGCGCGGGAGCGCAGCGCCTGGCGTCGGGCTTGACGGGCGTCGGTGGTGTGACGGGGAAGGAATGAGGTTTGTCTCTGCATGGTGATGTTCTTTCTGAATGGACGCTGGGGATGGAGCCCATGCTGCGCGCCGTCTTGTGGGCGTTGCGCTGCAGGGGCGTGCGCACCAGCCGCCGCAGGGGGCGGGCAGTGGCGTGGGTGGGGCATATCGCCCTGATGGTGGTGCTTGTTGCGCATCAAGAAATAGTTATATTTACTAACTAAATTCTTGAATACACGTAGAAACCCGAGTCACCCAGTGAGAGGAGGGGGCAGGCGTTGTCGATCGCGGGCAGGGTTGCCGTCGGGCGAGGCAGGGTGCGGTGCGCTCATGGCGCGTTGCCTTGGCCCCTTGTTGGTGCCCCATCTGGGGTCATCCAGGGGCTGCATTCGGTGCGCGTTTTGCTATTTATTTGATAGCTGATTGCGCTTTGTATGAAAGCGCTAGAGGCCTATTTTTGGCTGATGAATGTAGCCAATCGGCTACATCGCCCAGATGCGGGGTGGCACGGCATCGAGCTGCCACAGGGCTTTGCGCCAGGCGCTGCGCACTTGCTTGAGCAACTGCATGGCAGGCTCCACCTGGGGCGCCAGCACGCGCAACACCACCACCTGCGGGTTGGGGCTGGTGGCGCCCGCCGTGGCCTTGAGCGAGTGCGCATCCACCACAGCCCGGGCGGCATCCAGCGCGGTATCGCGCCGGGCTCTGTCCAGGGGCGTGCCTGTGACAAAGAACAAACTGCCCAGACAGCGCTGCCCGGCCAGGCCCAGGGGGCTGTACAGCAGCTGGTGGTCTGCTGCGTTGATGGTGCCGCGCTCCAGCCACACGCCGGGCACTTCGATGTGCTGTTCGAAATCGCCCATTTCAAAGGGCTGGTTGGCGTGGGGCAGGCCCAGTGCGGTGACGTCCCAGCCCATGCATTCGGCGCCTGCCGCCAGAGACAGTGTCAGGTGGTTGCGGGCGTGGCAGGCGTTGTAGCAAAGCGCCTCCAGCGGCAGCCATTCCAGGCGCGCGTTCTCAGCCAGGGTGAGGTGGGTGCGCTGCAGCGCCAGCTCGCCAGCCGATCGGTAAAACCGCGTGGCCCCCGGTGTGGTGACCAGCCCGTGCGCCCCCGTGCCCACGGTGGCGGCAATCTCCAGCGTGTCGCCGCCCACCAAACCGCCCGGCGGGTGCACCAGCACGTTGTGGCAAACGCTGTCGCCTTCGGGGTACAGGCTTTGCAGAATGCGCAGCGGCCCGTGGTGCTCAAACCGCGCCACGGTCCGGGCGTTTTCGAGGGTGTAGTTCAGTTGCAGGCGCGCGTGCCAGGGCATGTTGGATGTCTGTTTACTATCAAAAATATAGCTGCTTGCGCTTGATTGACAAGCGCAGCAGCCCGTTTTATCTAGTAAGCATATTCCATACCCTGCAAGCCAACGGGTATCTCAGGCCTTACAGCCAGGGCTTGAGCCAGCCCAGCCCGTCGCTGGTGGCGTGGGCTGCTGCGCCGCGCGCGGGGCGGTATTCGCAGCCAATCCAGCCGTCGTAGCCCAGGCTGTCCAGCAGCTTGAACAGGTAGGTGTAATTGATCTCGCCCACATCGGGTTCGTGGCGCTCGGGCACACCGGCAATCTGGAAGTGGCCGACGTTGCCGGTGGGCAGGTACTGGCGCACCTTCATGGCCAGGTCGCCTTCCACGATCTGGCAGTGGTACAGGTCCATCTGCACCTTCACGTTGGCGGCGCCGATCTCGGCGATCAGCGTGTGGGCCTGGTCCTGGCGGCTCAGGAAGAAGCCGGGCATGTCGCGGCCATTGATGGGCTCCAGCAGGATCTGGATGCCGTGGGGCGCAGCCTGCGCGGCGGCGTAGCGCACGTTGGCGATGTAGGTGGCGCGCACGGTGGCTGCGTCTGCACCCTGGGGCACCAGCCCGGCCATCACGTGGATGCGGGGGCACTGCAGCGCCTGGGCGTATTCAACCGCCTTGGCAATGCCTTCGCGGAACTCGGCCTCGCGCCCCGGCAGGCAGGCCAGCCCACGCTCGCCCGCGTCCCAGTTGCCGGGCGGGGCGTTGAACAGCACTTGCTGCAGGCCGTTGGCTTGCAGGCGCGCGGCCAGTTCTTGCGCAGAGTAGGCGTAGGGAAACAGGTACTCCACCGCCTGGAAGCCATCGCGGGCAGCGGCGGCAAAACGGTCGAGAAAGTCCACGTCGTTGTAGAGCATGGACAGATTGGCAGCGAAGCGGGGCATGAAAGATTCCTGAGAAAAAAGCGGTCAGCGGCGCGGTGCACTGGTGAGCACCTGCGCCAGCCGGTCTTGGTAAAAGCGCGCCAGGCCCACCGTGCTGTGGCCGAGGGTGTCGGCGCTGGCAGGGATCACGTAGGCCTGGGCGTGCGGGATGCGGGCGATGGCTTTGTCCAGCACACCCAGCTCGGGTGGGTTGCGCTCATCGTCTGCCGAGTTGATGGCCAGCACGCGCGCGGTGATGCGTTCCAGCCCGGGCTCGGGGCCGTAGTCGCGCGAGGCTTCCCACTGGTAGATGTGGTCGTTGGCATCGCCACGGAAAGGGGCCTTGAGGCGTTGCTCCACCAGCGCATCGGCCGCAGCGCGGTTGGGGGCCAGCTTTTGCAAGCCTTGATTGCCCCCGTTCGTGCCCGTGCCAAAAAACACCGACGCAAACTGCAGGCTGCGGGGCTGGCGGGTGTAGTTGCCGCCCTGCCATTCGGGGTCGTTGCGGATGGCATCGACCAGCAGGCGGCGCATCATCCAGTTGCGGCCCGACATGGCGGCGGGCAGCGAGGCCATGGGCACGGCAACGTCCATGAAATCGGGGTGGCGCTGGGCCCACACCCAGGTGTGCATGCCGCCCATGGAGTTGCCGATGATGGCTCGCACATGGCGCACGCCCAGGTGCTCTGTCAGCAGGCGGTACTGAGCCTGCACCATGTCGTCGTAGTTGTAGGCTGGAAAGGCGGCGCGCAGGCCGTCCGATGGCTTGCTGGAGCGGCCGGTGCCGATGGCGTCCGGCAGGATGATGAAGTACTTGCGCGCATCCAGCGGCTGGCCGGGGCCAAACAGCGTGCCTGCAAAGCCGGACGTGAGCATGCTCTCTGCCGAGCCATTGGTGCCATGCAGCACCAGCACCGGCTCGCCTGTGGGCTCGCCCACGGTGGAGTAGGCCAGCTTGAGTTCGGGCAAGGTCTGGCCGGTGTGGAAGCGGAAATCCTTGACGACCCACTCGCCGTGCTTGGGGTCGGGGTAGTCCGCAGCCGATGCACCGCCTGTGGCCAGCACACCCAGCAGCATGGGGGCGAAGGCTTTGCGCCAGAAAGAAAGGGTCATGGTTTGTCTCCTTGTGTGTGTTCTTTCATCACCGCGCCATGGGCACAGCCCGCCCGTTACCAGTGGGCGCCAAAGCTCTGGCGTAGCTCCTCGATCTGGGGCTCGGTCAGCGGCGTGGGGCGGGGCTGGCACAGCATCCACAGGCGTGCGGTTTCCTCTAGCTCTTCCAGCACGGCCATGGCGGCGGCGGGCGTGTCGTGCCACACGTTGGGCCCCAGGCGCGCCAGCATCACGGCGCGCACAGGGCTGCCCTGGGCTGCATAGCGGGTGATGGTCTGCTCCACCAGCGCTGCTGCGGCGGCATCACCAGGGCGGTGGTAAGGGATGTGCGGCACGCGGCCCACCTTCATGACAAAGTAGGGCGTGATGGGGGGCAGCAATTGCGCATCGGGCGCCAGTTGCCCACCTGCAGCGGTGTCGGCTTGCAGCGAGCAGCCCACCAGGTGCGTGCTGTGCGTGTGGATCACGCAGCGCGCGGGGGCTGCTGTCGATGCCGACGCCTCGTAAATCTGCCGGTGCAGCGCAATGGTCTTGCTGGCCCGGTCGCCCGCCACCTGCTGGCCCTGTGCGTCCAGGCGCGCCAGCCGCTCGGGCTGCAGCGTGCCCAGGCAGGCATCGGTGGGGGTGATGAGGTAGCCGTCGGCCAGGCGCACGCTGATGTTGCCGGCGGTGGCGTGCACATAGCCCCGCTCAAACAGGCTGCGGCCCACGCGGCATATTTCGTCGCGGGCTTGGGGCTCATCCATGAAGGCGGGGGTAGCGGTCATGCCAGCAATTGTGCAAAAGCCTTGGTGAAGAAGTCGGTGCTACCGAAATTGCCCGACTTCAGCGTGATGTGCAGCCCGTCCTTGGCGTCGGGCGCCACGGCATGGCACCACGGCACGCCGGGGTCAATCTGCGCGCCAATGCGCATTTGCGTGATGCCCAGGGCCTGCACGCAGGCACCGGAGGTTTCGCCGCCCGCCACGATGAGCTGGCGCACACCGCGCTGCACCAGGCCGCGTGCAATGGCAGCAATGGTTTCTTCCACCATGGCTCCGGCCTTTTCAGAACCCAGCTTGCCCTGAATGGCACGCACGGCCGAGGGCTCGGCGGTGGAATACACCAGCACCGGGCCTTGGCCGATGTGGCCTTCGGCCCAGGCCAGAGCTTCGGCGGCCACGTCCACCCCTGCAGCAATGCGCAGCGGGTCGATGGCGAGGGCGGGTTGGCCTGCCTTGATGAAATCCATCACCTGCTGGTTGGTCGCCACCGAGCAGCTGCCCGAAACGATGGCCTGAAGCCCTTGTGCAGCGGGCAGGCGGGCGGCCTCGTTGCTGGGGGCCACGCCAAAGTTGCCCGGCAGGCCAATGGCCACGCCAGAGCCGGCTGTCACCAGCGGCATGCCCTTGAGCGCAGGGCCCAGGCGCAGCAGGTCGGCGTTCGACACCGCATCGACCACGGCCATGCGCACGCCCTCGGCCTTCAGTTGATCGATGCGTGCGCGGATAGCTGCCTCGCCCTGTGCGACCACGCTGTGGTCGATCAGGCCCACGCGGCTGGGTGTTTGCGCCTGCAGCACGCGCACCAGGTTGGGGTCGGTCATGGGCGTGAGCGGGTGGTTCTGCATGCCGCTCTCGTTCAGCAACACGTCGCCCACAAACAGGTAGCCCTTGAACACGGTGCGCTTGTTGTCGGGGAAGGCGGCCGTGGCGATGGTGAAGTCGGTGCCCAGGGCCTGCATCAGTGCATCGGTCACGGGTCCGATGTTGCCTTCGGCCGTGCTGTCAAAGGTGGAGCAGTATTTGAAGTAGATCTGCTCGGCACCTTGCGCTTTCAGCCATTGCAGCGCAGCCAGTGACTGGGCGATGGCATCGCCCTTGGGAATGGTGCGCGACTTGAGCGCAACCACGATGGCATCGGCCTCGGTATCCAAAGGTGCCGTGGGCACGCCCATGGCCTGCACCACGCGCATGCCGGCGCGCACCAAGTTGTTGGCCAGGTCGGTCGCGCCGGTGAAGTCGTCGGCAATGCAGCCCAGCAGTGCACGTGCGTGTGTCATGCCTTGTCCTTCCCTGGACCTTCGCTATTTGGCAACGTGATGCCAGGGAAGATCTTGATCACGGCACTGTCATCTTCCTTGGCAAAGCCTGCGGTCGATGCCTGCATGAACATCTGGTGCGCGGTGGCGGCCAGTGGCAGGGGAAATTTGCTGGCGCGTGCGGTGTCCAGCACCAGGCCGAGGTCCTTCACGAAAATATCGACGGCCGACAGCGGCGTGTAGTCGCCCGCCAGCACATGGGCCATGCGGTTTTCAAACATCCAGCTGTTGCCTGCGCTGTTCGTGATCACTTCATACAAGGCGCTGGCTTCCACGCCTTCGCGCAGGCCCAGGGCCATGGCTTCGGCGGCCACGGCAATGTGCACACCAGCCAGCAGTTGGTTGATGATCTTGACCTTGCTGCCCGCGCCCGCCTTGTCCCCCAGGCGGTACACCTTGCCGGCCATGCCATCGAGCACGGCGTTGGCTGCGGCATAGGCCTCGGGCTTGGCCGAGGTCATCATGGTCATCTGGCCCGATGCGGCCTTGGCTGCGCCGCCGGAGATGGGGGCGTCCACATAGTGCAGGCCCAGGGCGTTGAGACGGGCTTCCAGTGCCACAGACCAGTTGGGGTCCACGGTGGAGCACATCACAAAGGTGCTGCCGGGGCGCATGGCCGCTGCTGCGCCGCCTTGGCCCTCGTCGCCGAACAGCACGCTCTCGGTCTGCGCCGCGTTGACCACCACCGACACCACCACATCACTCGCCGCTGCCAGCGACGCGGTGGTGGCGTGGGCTGTGCCACCGTCTGCCACAAAGGCATCGGCTACGCCGGGGCGCACGTCGCACACGTGGATGGTGAAACCGTTGTTGCGCAGGGTCTTGGCAATGCCAGCGCCCATGGCGCCCAGGCCGATGATGCCGACGGTGGGTTTTGTCATGTTGTCAGTCCTTCAAAGAAATTCAAAAAGGGGGCGTTCAGGCCACCAGCACCCAAAGCAAAGCCGTGAGCGCAAAACCCGCCAAGCCCAGCACGGTGGTCAGCACGGTCCAGGTGCGCAGGCCATCGCCCACGCTCAGGCCCAGGTATCGGGTCACGATCCAGAAGCCCGAATCGTTGACGTGCGACAGCCCGAGGCTGCCAAAGCCGATGGCAACCGTGAGCAGCGCCACTTGCAAGGGGGAATACCCGCCACCTGCCATCGCATCGGCCAGCAGGCCGCAGGTGGTGATGATGGCCACGGTGGCAGAACCCTGGGCGGCACGCAGCGCCAGCGAGATGATGAACGCCAGCAGGATGAGCGGCAGGTGGGTGGCCGTGAGGCTTTGCGACAGCGCCGTGCCAATGCCGCTGGCGGTGAGCACCTTGGCAAACACGCCGCCTGCGCCCGTCACCAGGATCACCGTGGCAGCAGGGGGCAGGGCGGATTCCATGATGGCGTTGGTGCGCTCGCGGTTCCAGCCCTGGTTGCGGCCCAGCAGGAACATGGCCAGGCCCACGGCCACCATCAGTGCAAAGATGGGCGAGCCGATGAAGCCCAGCACGTTGCGCAGGTTGTCGCCCTTGGGCAGCAGCGTGGCGCCGGTGGTGCCCGCCATGATGAGTGCCAGGGGGATCACGATCAGCGCCATGATGGTGCCCACGCCAGGGGCTTTGCCCGCCTGGGTGGTTTGGCTGTCTTCGCTGTTGCCAAAGGCTGCAAACTGCTCGGCCGTGGTGGGCAACAAGGGGTAGCCCTTGCGATTGAGCCAGCCCGACACATACTGCGACAGCGCCGCCAGCGGGATGCAGATGGCCAGGCCAATGATGGTGATCCAGCCAATGTCGCCCTTGACGATGGCCGCGCCGCCCACGATGCCAGGGTGCGGTGGCACCACCACATGTGCGGCCAGCATGATGCCCGCTACGGGCAGGCCGAACTTGATGGGGTTGACGCCCGCTGCCTTGCAAAAGCCGTAGACGATGGGCACCAGGATGATGAAGCCCACGTCAAAAAACACCGGGATGGCCAGGACCAGCGCTGCGGCCGTGAGGGCCATGGGCACCCGTGTGGGGCCCAGAAGCTGCGTGAAGCGGTTGGCCAGGCTGGCCGCACCGCCAGAGACCTCGATCATGCGCCCCAGCATGGAGCCCAGCGCCACCAGGATGGCGACCGAACCCAGCGTGCCGCCCATGCCCGCAATCAGCGTGCTGATGATGTCGCCAATGGGCATCTGCGTGGCAAACGCCACCAGAAAGCTCACAAGCATCATCGCCACGAAGGCGTGGACTTGCCAGCGGATGATGAGCAACAGGAGCAGTGCAATGCTGCCGGCGCCGATGCCGAGAAGTGCGAGGGTGGACATGAACGAGATATCTCCGGGATGGCTGAGCGAGCACACGCGGCGCTGCTCAAGTTGGTGTGTTTATATGGTCATCATACAAATTTAACGTGGCAGTTTGTTACGGGTTAACCCTGAAGGTGCTCTGATTTCGGTGGGTGTGGTGCGCCTACGTTGACGCAACGGCTTGTGGTTGCACGCGCTCGGCGTGGGGCCCTTCAGTCGCGCTGCGAGGGGGCTGTGTCCACCACCAGGGGTTGTGCCAGGCGTGCACCGTCCTGCGCCCAGAAGGCGGGGTCGGCTTGCTCAATGCGGCGCAGCGCGTTGCGCATGTGGTCGGTGGCGGCATGCCGGGCTGCGGCGGCGTCACCAGCTTCAATCGCGCGCACGATCTGCTCGTGCTCCTGCGTCACGGCCTGGGCAAAGTCGCTGCGCCGGGCCTCATTGGCGCGGGTGACGCGTGTGGCGCCTTGAAGAAAGCGGGCCAGGTAGTCCAGCGTGCTGATGAGAAACGGGTTGCCCGCCGCCCGCGCAATCGCCCGGTGAAACTCCACATCCTCCTCGGCCCCGTCACGCCCGGCCTGCACGGCATCGCTGATGCGTTGCATGGCGGTGCGAATGGCCTGCACATCGGCATCGCTGCGGCGCTGGGCGGCCAGCTCGGCCACCTCGGATTCCAGGGCGCGGCGTACCTCCACGATTTGCATGACCGCCTCGCGCGATGCGGCATGGGGCAACTCAAAGTGCAGGGGCTCAATGCCCGGGGCCTGCACATACACGCCACTGCCCTGGCGTGAGTCCACCAGCCCCAGCGATTTGAGCCGAGAGATGGCCTCGCGCACCACGGTGCGGCTGACCTGGAACTGCTGCGCTAGCGCTGCCTCGGTGGGCAGCTTCTCAGACGCCTGGATGCGGCCCGCGCGGATTTCGGTCTCCAGCGTGCTGGCGACTTGGTCGGCCAGTTTGAGGCTGGGTTTGACGGCGGAGAAGGGGGACGACATGGGGGTGGACACAGGGGACGGTGACGGTCTGGAGCGACGGCTGACTGTACTCCAAGCATGTGCTTCAGACGCCGGCTCGGGGTGCCTCTTGTATGCCCCCTTCGATTATTGAGAAGACCGTGAGCCGCCTCCGGCCGGTGGCTACGGCGTCACCCAGCGGTCGGCGGCTGCGCGGATATGGGAGCGGATGGCCGATTCGGCGGCCAGTGGGTCGCGTGACTGTAGGCAGCGCAGGATGAGTTCGTGTTCGGCCAGCGCGGCGTGCCAGGTGGGCTGGCCCTCGAGCCGGTTGCGCATGTGGCTCGCCAAGGGGCCCCGGCGTTCGTCAAAAAGCGTACCCACCAGGCTCAAAAGCACCGAGTTGCCACTCATCTCGGCAATGCGCACATGGAATTCACGGTCGTGTTCCAGCACGTCGCGCCCGGCGGCGATGTCTGCGCGCATGGCCTCGACGCTCTCTGCGATCCGCGCCAGTCCTTGGGGGTGGCATTGACGCAGGCCAGCACGATCACGGCACCCTCCAGTGCCCCCCGCGCCTGCATCAGTTCTGCCGGGCTCTCTCCCATTGAGGGGGGCATGGGGTTGCGGCGCAGCGCGCGGCTGCACACATACACGCCCGAGCCCATGCGGATCTCCACGCTGCCCTCAATCTCCAGTGCAATCAGCGCCTCGCGCAGCGAGGGGCGTGATACCCCCAATTGCTGCGCCAGGTCGCGTTCAGGCGGCAGGCGGCTGCCCTCCTTGTAGTCGCCTTGCTGGATGAGGGCGCGCACCTTGTCGGCGATCAGCTGGTACAGGCGCCGCGTGGGGTCTGTGGCTTTGGAGAGGTCGGTCATGCAAACGTGCGATGGAAAGTCAATGGGGTAATTGGTCAGATATCTTGGTCAGGCCAAAATAAGGTGGTGGAAAGTATTGTGGAGTGTGAATCGCTTTAAAAAAGGAGTTTCTCCCTGTAAGTTGCATTGTCTTTTGCGAGCTTTTGTCGTGGATTGGGGTTAACCCGGTAAGGCCAATTTGAGTGTTGAGTTTAAATTGGCCTTACCAAAATGCGCAACAACAACAGGTGCCCCGCCTGGCGCAGTTACCACCTTGAAATACTCCTTCGACTTTTCCGGTCCGCTGGCTTATTGGCCAGACCTGCTGGCAGGCGCATGGACCACGTTGTCGCTATCGCTGGCAGCGACCTTCTTTGGCTTCCTCGTCGGGGTGTTTTGCGCTCTGGCCACCACGGGTCGTGTCAAATGGCTGGCCCGCATCGCGGGTGTCTACATCGAGGTCATCCGCAACACCCCGCTGCTGGTGCAGATTTTTATCGTCTATTTCGGGCTCTCGTCCATGGGCTTTGCGGTGGGGGCCTTCACGGCGGCCACGGTGGCGCTGGTGGTCAATGTGGGGGCCTACACCAGCGAGATCGTGCGGGCGGGTATCGAGTCCATTCCCAAAAGCCAGTTGGAGGCTGCCGAATGCCTGGGGCTGACCCGCTGGCAGATGCTGCGCAATGTGGTGCTGCCCCCTGCGGTGGAGCGTGTGTACCCCGCACTGACAAGTCAGTACGTGCTGCTGATGCTGGCCTCTTCGATCAGCTCGCAGATCTCGGCTGAAGAGTTGACCGCCGTGGCCAACCGCATCCAGTCAGACACGTTCCGTTCGGTCGAGACGTACCTCATCGTGGCGGTGGCTTACCTGGCGATGTCGCTGGTCATGCGGGGCATCTTCTGGCTGCTGGCCCGGTGGGCCTTTCCCCGCCGTCGCCGCCTTGGCACGCCTTTGTAACCCGGAGGCCATGCCATGGGATTTCTCACACTTGCGCACCTGCAATTTCTCTTTGATGGCCTGTTGTGGACCATCGGTTTGTCTCTGCTGGCCTTTGTGGGCGGCGGTTTGCTCGGCTTTGCCGTGGCGCTGGGCACGTCTTACGGGCCGCGCTGGTCGCGCCTGGGCGTGTCGCTTTACGTCAAGCTGATTCAGGGTACACCGCTGCTGGTGCTGCTGCCTCTGGCTTACTTTGGGTTGCCTGTGCTGGGCCTCAATGTTCCGCCGCTGGGCGCTGCGGCGCTGGGGCTGTCGATTTATGTCTCGGCCTACCTGGGCGAAATCTGGCGCGGGTGTATCGAGTCTGTGCCCCGCACCCAGGCCGAGGCGGCTGAGTGCTTGGCGCTGCGCTGGCACCAGCGGGTCATCCATGTCATCTTGCCCCAGGCCGTGAAGATCGCCACGCCCCCCACCGTGGGTTTCATGGTGCAGATCGTCAAGAACACCTCGCTGGCATCGGCCATCGGGTTTGTCGAATTGGCCCGGGCCGGGCAAATCATCAACAACTCGACCTTCGAGCCGTTTGTCATTTTCGTGATCGTGGCGATGCTGTATTTCGCCCTGTGTTACCCGCTGTCGGTGCTGAGCCGTCGCCTTGAGAGGAGCTTCCATGTCGCCCATCGTTGAGATCGAGAACATCTCCAAGTGCTTCGGCAGCACCCGCGTGCTGGAGGGGGTGTCCTTCACCGTCAACAAAGGCGCGGTGGTGGCCATCATCGGCCAGAGCGGTTCGGGAAAAAGCACGGCACTGCGCTGCATCGACCGCCTGGAAACCGTGGACCAGGGCCGCATCCGCGTGTGTGGCCATGAGGTTACGTCGCCCGGGCTGGACCTGCACCAGCTGCGCCGCGACGTGGGCATTGTGTTCCAGAGCTACAACCTTTTTCCCCATCTCACGGTGCTGCAGAACATCATGCTGGCGCCCCGCCTGGTGCAAAAAGCAGCCAAGTCCGAAGCCAAGGAGCGCGCCCTGGCTGTGCTCGCCCAGGTCGGTCTGGCTGAAAAGGCCGAGTGCTACCCCTCACAACTGTCCGGCGGGCAGCAGCAGCGCGTGGCCATAGCGCGCTCGCTGGCCATGCAGCCCCAGCTCATGCTGTTTGACGAAGTGACCTCGGCGCTGGACCCCCAACTGACCGGCGAAGTGCTGCGCGTGATGGAGAAACTCGCGGAAGGCGGCATGACCATGATCCTCGTTACGCACGAAATGGCCTTTGCCCGCAAGGTGGCCGATGAGGTCATCTTCATGCACAAGGGCCGCGTATGGGAGCACGGTCCGGCCTCCATCCTAGACGCCCCTGCCACCACCGAGCTGCGTGACTTTGTGGGCAACGGCCTGTGAGGCGGCTTGTTCACCGCATCACCTGACGTTCCTTTTTTGAATTCCCCATAACCACAACGGAGACACACCATGACACAGCGTTCCACTCTCGTTCGCGGCCTGATTGCCGCTGCTGCCTTGTTGGCCTTTGGCGCGGGCGCGGCCCATGCCGACCTGCTCAAGGACATCCGCGATGCCAAGAAGATCCGCATCGCACTCGATACCGGATCGCCGCCCTACGGCTTTGTGGACAGCGCCATGAAGCCCGTGGGCTCCGATGTGGAAACCGCGCACCTGCTGGCACAGGACCTGGGTGTGGCCATCGAGATCGTGCAGACCACCAGCCCCAACCGTATCCCTTTCCTGCAGACCGGCAAGGCCGACATCGTGGTGGCCTCGTTGTCGGTGACACCCGAGCGCGAGAAGGTCATCGACTTCTCGGTGCCCTATGCACAGATCCTGGCCGTGGTGGCGGGCCCCAAAGGCGTGCAGATCAACGGGTTTGACGACCTCAAGGGCAAACGCGTGGCCACCACACGTGGCTCCAACAACGACAAGGTCGTGACCACCGGAGCCAAGGATGCCCAGGTGGTGCGGTATGACGACGACGCCACGCTGGTCACTGCGGCCGTGAGCGGCCAGGCCGACATCATCGCCACCTCGCCCGCCATCGTCAGCACCGTGCTGGCCAAGTCGCCACAAAAAGACCTGGTGACCAAGTTCACGATGTCCACCGTGCCCCTGGGCATCGGCATGCGCAAGGACGAGCCTGCACTCAAGGCCTGGGTCAACGACTGGATCACCAAGAACCTGGCCAACGGCAAGCTGCAAGCCATCTACAAGAAGTACCACGGCGGCTGAAGCCCCGTTGATTTCACCCCCCCCCCCTCTCCTTCACCAACTCCTGGACCCACCATGCTGACCGTCATCTGTGAAACCCCCGGCACCCTCAAGGCCGAGCAACGCGAGCGCCCCGTGCGGGCGGAGGGCCAGGTGCTGGTCCGTGTCAAGCGTGTGGGTGTGTGTGGCACCGACCTGCACATCTTCACGGGCAACCAGCCGTTTCTGGACTACCCCCGGGTGATGGGCCACGAGCTCTCGGGTGTGGTCGAAGAAGCTGCGCCCGGCGGGCGACTGGCGGTAGGAGATGTGGTGTACGTCATGCCCTACCTGTCCTGCGGCCAGTGCGTGGCGTGCAGGCAGGGAAAGACCAACTGCTGCGTCAACATCCAGGTGCTGGGCGTGCACCGCGACGGCGCTTTCACCGAATACCTGGCGCTGCCTGAAGCCTTCGTGCACAAGGCCGAGGGCGTGACGCTGGACCAGGCCGCCATGGTGGAGTTTCTGGCCATCGGCGCGCACGCGGTGCGCAGGGGCAACGTCCAGCCTGGCCAGCGTGTGCTGGTGGTGGGAGCGGGGCCCATCGGCATGGCCGCGATGATTTTTGCGCGGCTGCGCGGGGCCACTGTCACGGCGCTGGATGGCCGCCAGGACCGCCTGGATTTTTGCCAGCGCGAGCTGGGCGTGGCGGGCACCGTGGCGCTGGGCGAAGGCGATGTGGACCAGCTGTCTGCCGCCACCCAGGGCGAGTTTTTTGACATGGTGTTCGACGCCACGGGCAACGGCAAGGCCATTGAGCGGGGCTTTGGCTTTGTGGCCCATGGCGGCACCTACGTGCTGATCTCGGTCGTGCGCGACACCATCACCTTCTCCGACCCCGAGTTCCACAAGCGCGAGACCACGCTGCTGGGCAGCCGAAACGCAACCACCGAAGACTTCGAGACCGTGATTGCTGCTATGCGCGAA
The DNA here is from genome assembly GCF_003669015.1 of Acidovorax sp. 1608163. Lineage (NCBI taxonomy): Bacteria > Pseudomonadati > Pseudomonadota > Betaproteobacteria > Burkholderiales > Comamonadaceae > Acidovorax > Acidovorax sp. 1608163. The sequence goes on along the minus strand of NZ_CP033069.1, from coordinate 3,184,845 downwards.
GGCAAGGTGCCCACCGCCGCGCTCAACACGCACCGCATGCCCCTGGCCCAGGTGCCTGCCGACTTTGCGCAGTTGCTCGACCCGGCGCAACGCGTGGTCAAAGCCATCGTGGAAGTCTGAACCCGGGGCGCACAGACATGGCTCTTCCGATTCTTCAGTTTGGCACCAGCCGTTTTCTGCTGGCGCATGTGGACCTGTTCGTGTCGCAGGCGCTGGCGCACAGCCACGGTGCCAGCGATGCGCTGGGAGGCATCACCGTGGTTCAGACCACGGACCGGCCCGACGGTGCCGCACGCATTGCCGCCCTGGCCCAGGGCCGTGGCTACCCGGTGCGCATCCAGGGGCTGTCGGGCGGCCAACGCATTGATGACACCGTGCAGTGCACGGCAGTGCGCGAGGCCTGGCAGGCATCCCGCCACTGGCCCGCGCTGCGCGCCGCCATGGCGACCGAGGTGCGCGTGGTGGTATCCAACACCGCCGACAAAGGCTATCTGCTGGACGAGCGCGACACGGCTGGGGCGCTGGCCGAGGGCCGGCCTGCGCCCCACAGCTTTCCGGCCAAGCTGCTGGTGCTGCTGCAGGGGCGCTGGCGTGCCGCGCCGCAGTTGCCCCTGACGCTGCTGCCCTGTGAGCTGATTGAACGCAATGGCGAGGTGCTGCGCGACGTGGTCGTGGACCTGGCGCGGCAATGGGGGCAACCTGAGGCCTTCCTTGCCTGGCTGGGCGCGCACTGCGTGTGGGCCAACTCGCTGGTGGACCGCATCGTCTCGGAGGCCATCGAGCCCGTGGGCGCTGTGGCCGAGCCCTATGCCGTGTGGGTGGTTGAGCGCCAGGACCGGCTGCAGCTGCCGTGCAAGCACCCCTGCATCGTGTTGACCGACGACCTGGCGTTCTACGAGCGCCTCAAGCTCTTTTTGCTCAATGCGGGCCACACGTTTCTGGCTGAGCGCTGGTTGCAAGAGGGCCGCCGTGCCGACGAAACCGTGCGAGAGGCTATGGCCGATGCACCGCTGCGCGCTGCCCTGGAAGCGCTGTGGACGCAGGAGATCCTGCCCGTGTTCAGCGCCCTGGGCTTGGCCGCACGGGCGCAGGCCGATGCCTATCTGGTGGACGTGCGCGAGCGGTTTGAGAACCCCTTCCTGAACCACCGCATTGCCGACATTGCGCAAAACCATGCGCAAAAGAAGCAGCGCCGCTTTGGCCCCATCCTGGCGCTGGCGGCAGAGCATGCGCCCGATCTGGCCCAGCCGCGCCTGCAGGCGGCCATGGCCTCCACCCTCCCTTGAGCTGGCGATGCCACCGCTGTGCGGTGCATTGCCACCCAACCCGTCCTTCTCACCATGAACACCCCCACGCAGTCTCTTCCCCCAGCGGCCCTCCAGTTGAGTGCGGCCGACAACGTGGCCGTTGCACGCCAGGCCCTGGAGGCCGGCGCCACCCTGCAGGTGGGCGTGCACACCCTGGTGCTGCGCGATGCCATTGCCTCAGGCCATAAGGTGGCGTTGCGGCCCATCGCGCAAGGCGCGCCTGTGCTCAAGTACGGGCAGAACATCGGTGTGGCCACGGTGGACATTCCGATGGGTGCCCATGTGCACGTGCACAACGTGGGCATGGCCGAATCCCAGCACGCCCACACCGCCGGGGCTGGTTACCAGCCCACGGCCGTGGCGCCGCAGCCGCTCACGTTTGATGGCTATGTGCGCCCCGATGGCCGCGTGGCCACGCGCAACTACCTGGGCGTGATCGCCAGCGTGAACTGCTCGGCCACCGTGTGCCGCCATATCGCTGATGCGTTCAAGGATGAAGCACTGGCCGCCTTCCCCAACGTGGACGGCGTGGTTGCCATCACCCACGGCAGCGGCTGCGGCATGGGCGGCAACGGCGAAGGGCTGGCGCTGCTGCAGCGCACGCTGCGCGGCTATGCCAACCACCCCAACTTTGCGGGCGTGCTGGTCATTGGCCTGGGTTGCGAGGTCAACCAGATCGCCCCGCTGGTGGAAACACTCAGCGCCCGCACACCGGGCATGTTTGCTACGCTGACCATCCAGGACGAAGGCGGTACGCGCGAGACCATTGCCCAGGGCAAGGCCGTGCTGCAGGGCATGCTGGCACAGGCCAACCAGGCGCGGCGCGAGCCGGTGCCACTGAAGCACCTCACCGTGGGGCTGCAGTGTGGTGGCTCGGATGGCTACTCCGGCATCAGCGCCAACCCGGTGCTGGGTGCGGCGGTGGACCTGCTGGTGCAGCAGGGCGGCACAGCCATCCTGTCGGAGACTCCCGAAATCTATGGCGCCGAGCACCTGCTCACGCACCGCGCCGCGTCGCCGGCCGTGGCCGACAAGTTGCTCCAGCGCCTGGCCTGGTGGGAGGGTTATGCCGCCCTGCATGGTGGCGACCTCAACAACAACCCTTCGCCCGGCAACAAGGCCGGGGGCATCACCACCATCCTCGAAAAATCGCTGGGTGCCGTGGCCAAGGCGGGCAGCACGGGGCTGATGGACGTGGTGGAGTACGCCGAGCCCGTGCGTGCCCACGGCCTGGTGTTTATGGACACGCCGGGCTACGACCCGGTCTCGGCCACCGGCCAGGTGGCTGGCGGCGCCAACCTGATCTGCTTTACCACCGGGCGCGGCTCCACCTACGGCTGCAAGCCCACGCCCTCGCTCAAGCTGGCCTCCAACACGCCCATGTTCACGCGCATGTCGCTGGACATGGACTTTGACTGCGGTGGCATTGTGGATGGCCGCCAGACCATCCAGGAGGCCGGCGCCGCGCTGCTGCAGCTCATGGTGGCCACGGCCTCGGGCCAGCGCAGCAAGAGCGAAGACAATGGCCTGGGTGACAACGAATTCCTGCCCTGGCAACTGGGCGCGGTGATGTGATGAACACGGCACAGACCTCTACCTCCACCGTCCAGGCCCTGGACGTGCTCACCGTCGGCGAGCCCATGGCTTTGTTCATGGCCTTGCAGCCGGGCGAGCTGCATGTGGTGCCTGACTTTCGCCGCGTGCCTGCGGGGGCCGAGCTGAATGTGGCCACTGGCCTCGCCCGCCTGGGCCTTGCTACCGGTTACATCACGCGCCTGGGGCAGGACTCGTTCGGCAACTTTCTGCGCGGCGTGCTCGCCCATGAAGGCATTGACACGCGCTACGTGGTGGCCGACGCCTCCCACCCCACGGGCTTCATGCTCAAGACCCGCAGCGACGATGGCAGCGACCCGCAGATCGAATACTTCCGCAAGGGCTCGGCCGCCAGCCACCTGAGTGTGGCCGATGCGCCCGTGGATGAGGGCAACACCTTTCCCGCGCGCCACCTGCACCTTACCGGCATTACCCCCGCACTGTCGCCCACCACGCGCGAACTGGCCTTTTACCTCGCCAGACAGGCCCGTGCGGCCGGTGCGTCCATCTCGTTTGACCCCAACCTGCGCCCGCGCCTGTGGCCCTCAACCGAGGCCATGGCCGAATGCATCAACGCTCTGGCCGCGCTCAGCGACACCGTGCTGCCTGGCCTGGCCGAAGGCCGCCAGCTCACTGGTCGACACACGGCTGAAGACATCGCTGTCTTCTATCTGGAGCGTGGCGCAAGGCAAGTGGTCGTCAAACTCGGCCCCGAGGGGGCGTACTACGCGCAGCAAGGCGGCGCATGTGGCATGGCCCCCGGCCTGCGCGTGGAACGCGTGGTGGACACCGTGGGCGCGGGCGACGGCTTTGCCGTGGGCGTGGTCAGTGGCCTGCTGGAAGGCCTGGCGCTGGCGCAAGCCGCTGCGCGTGGCAATGCCATTGGCGCCCGCGTGGTGCAGTTCCCTGGCGATGCCGATGGCTTGCCCACGCGGCAGGAGCTGGACGAAGGCCGATAGCCATCGGCGGCCTGCGTCTCGCTGACGGATTTACTTCGGCGCCGAGCAGGAGTCGTCCAGCCGGGCCATGCCTGCCAGCTTTTGCAGGCTGCTGCGTTTTTCAAGGCAGGCTTGGTACTGGGCTTCGGCTGCTTTTTGCTGGGCGGTGCGCGCAGCGTTGGCACGGTCGGTTTGCAGTTGGGCGATGCGTTCGCGGATTTGGGGCATCACGGCCAGGGCGGCCTTTTCACCTTCCAGGATGGCATTGGCGCGTTGGCTGAAATCGGCTGAGCCAATGTCCAGCACCTGGGGGCGGATGATGACGTCGGCGCGGGCCAGTTCGGCCTGGCCGAGCTTTTGGCCCATGATGGCGATGGACTGGCCCAGCGTGCCCAGCATGTCGCCGGGCGATTGGCCTCGGGCCTTGTTGGAGATGTCCACGGCGATCACGATATCGGCTCCCAACTGGCGCGCAGCATCCACCGGCACGGGGCTTACGATGCCGCCGTCCACAAAGTGGTACTTGCCGATGGTGACGGGCTGGAACACGCCCGGCACGCTGCTCGATGCGCGCACGGCCTGGCCCGTGTTGCCGCGTGCAAACACGGTACGTTCGCCGTCTTCGAGCCGCGTGGCCACGGCCACGAAGGGCTTGGTCATTTGCTCCAGAGGTTTGCGGCGCACTTGTTCGTTCACATAGTCTTCCAGCTTCTGGCCTTGCAGCAGGCCGCCGGACGACCACTGCAGGTCGCGGATTTTGGCCTCGTCCAGTGCCACGGCTTTTTCCTGCATCTCAAAAGCGTTCATGCCGCTGGCATACAGCGCACCGACCACGCTGCCTGCGCTGGTGCCAGAGACCACAGCGGGCGCGAAGCCGTTGGCCTCCAGCATCTTGATCACGCCGATGTGTGCAAAGCCTTTGGCTGCGCCGCCACCCAAAGCGATGCCGACCTTGATGGGGGGCACTGTGGGCGCTGCCGTGGTGGCTGTGGCCGGTGCGGCCGCCACAGGCTGGGTGGGCTGTGTGCCGCCGCATGCAGCAAGGCCCGCGCAAATCAGCAGCGCCAGTGGGCGCAAGAAAACGTCCAACCGCATGTGCAGGATCCTGTTGTCATTCGAGGCGGGGAGTGTAGCGGCTGGGGTTTGGCCCAGGTGTTGGCTATGTCAAGCGCATGGGGGAGTGTGGCGGGCCATGGCGTGCGCGATGGGTGGGTTCGCGTTCGCGGGCAGACGCCAAAGTCTTTCTTGTTTGGCAGCCCTGGCGCCTGTGTCCCAGCTTCTGGTGCGGTGCGGCTGCCTACAATGCCGCTTCATTTTGATTTGCACCTGCCTGCGTTCGCGGCCATCCAGGGTGTTGTTTCTTCCGGTATCGAGGTGCCCTGATCATGACGTTGAAGTCCCCTTGGCTGGCGCTTGTGCTGGTCGCCGCCCATTCTTTGGCGTCTGCCGGGGATCGGCTGGCTGTGGGCTGCCAGACGGTGGCGCTGATGCTTGATGACAGGCTGACACCCTATGCGCTGGACCGCCTGTGGGCCAGTGGCGACCCAGCCCCTGGCGCCCCCGCCGTTTTGCAGCTTCGGGGTTGCGACGGAGCCTTGGTGGACAGCGTCACGCTGGAGGCCCCTCTGGCCCGGCTAGACCACGCTTTGCTGCGCGGTGCACATGTCCCCACGGTGCTGGTCACTGTGGACTTGACGGCGCCTGCAGGCAGCTATAGCGGCTTGCTGACCCGGCCAATCCAGGTCATGGGCAACCGACTGGCGCCTGCACAGGCCCGCGCTGCAAGGGGGCAGTGGCAGCCCATCGTGCTGGCCCACACCGGCAAGGCCGCATGGAAGAGGGTGCGGGTGGGCGCTGCGGAGCAATTGCTGTCGGTCCGCAGCGAGCCGCAGGAGGGGCACTTCACGACCCGCTACCGCCGCTACATGCAAACAAAGCAGGGCTGGGCCGTGCGTGCGCGCACGCAGCCTGGGCTGTGGGAGTCGGACGGAGACTTTCCTTCGCGCCGGTCTTTTCCCTGAGCGGGGGCATGCGGGGAAGTGCCGACCGGACGGCCCCCCCGCGCCTGGCTCATTCGCCCTGGGAACCTCGGTGCGCCCACCCTGTGGTGCGCTTCTCGACCCAGCTGAACAGCTCGTACATGGCCATCGCCATCGCGCCCACCACCATCAGCCCGGCAAAGGCCAGGCCCATTTGCATGGACGAGCCCGCGCTGATGAGCAGGTAGCCGATGCCTTCGTTGGCGGCCGTCATCTCGCTCACCGTGGTGCCCACAAAGGCCAGGGTGATGGCGACCTTGAGTGAGCCATAGAAGTAAGGCAGTGAGCGGGGCAGGCCCACCTTGGTCAGTACATCCCAGCGCTTGGCGCCCAGCACGCGCAGCACGTCTTCGAGCTCGGGCTCCAGCGTGGCCAGGCCCGTGGCGATGTTGACCATGATGGGGAAGAAGCTGATGAGAAAGGCCGTGAGGATGGCGGGACCCACCCCAATGCCGAACCACACCACGAGGATGGGAACGAAGGCCGCTTTGGGCAGGGCGTTGAAGGCCGTCATCAGCGGGTACACGGCGGCATAGGCCAGGCGCGAGCTGCCAATCACAAAGCCCAGCAGCACCCCCACGACGATGGCGATACCAAACCCCGCCATGGTGACCCAAAAGGTGCGCCAGGCATGGCCTGCGATGACGCCACCAAACTCCACCAGCTGCGTGCCAATGGCCCAGGGGCTGGGGAAGATGAACTCGGACACATTGAAGGCCGAGCAGATGATTTGCCACAGCAAGATGGTGGCCGCGAGCAGCAGCCAGGGGGACCAGCGTTCTACGGTTTTTTTGTGCATGGGGTCTGGCCTTATTGCTGGATGGGCGCGCCAGCTTTTCGCATGGCGCCAATGTGGCCGCGCAGCTCGTGCACGATGTCGGTGAACTCTTTGGTGTAGGTCACTTCCAGGTCCCGGGGGCGGGGCAGGTCAATCTCACGCTTGACCACAAAGCGGCCGGGGCTCTTGCTCATCACGTACACCGTGTCGGCCAGAAAGGCACTTTCGCGCAGGTCGTGCGTGACCAGGATGACGTTGAACTTCTGCTCGGCCTGCAGGTCGCGCAGGATGCACCACAGCTCCTCGCGCGTGAAGGCGTCCAGCGCGCCGAAGGGCTCG